>OMZG01000029.1 GCA_900315505.1 uncultured Lachnospiraceae bacterium | reverse complement strand
GCACATAAGATCCCTTGAAGAGTACAAGGTAGATAGGGCAGGGGTGTAAGCACCGCAAGGTGTTCAGCTGACTGTCACTAATAGATCGAAGGCTTGATCTAGCCATGAGCACTTAGACGGTGCGAGCGAAAGCGAAGCAGCGTCTTACGTGCGAGGCATGCACCACTCTTAATGAGCACGAGCAAAGCGAAGTGCGAATTTAGAAGTGGGGCGAAAGCTCATTAGAAAGCATACTTGTAACTTGGTTCTGTATGAAGTTTTGAAGGTACTTTTAAGTATTGACAATGACTCCCCAATAATGTAGAATTATTGGGAATTTGTTGTATATAGAGAGGTATAGTTCAGTTGGTAGAACGTTGGTCTCCAAAACCAAATGTCGAGGGTTCAAGTCCTTCTGCCTCTGTTTCTCTGATTAGTCTGTGATGTAACTCACAGGCTTTTTTATTTAGATGAAAAAGGGGACGGGTCCCTTTTTCATCTTCTGTCACCGAAAAGGAAGTTTATGAAGAATCAGTCGATGAAGAGATCATCCAGGATAGCGTCCCTGGGCGTGTTTCTTGCACTTGCAATGATATTAAGCTATGTAGAGACGCTTATCCCCATAAATTTTGGAGTGCCAGGCATGAAGCTTGGTCTGGCGAATATGGTGACAGTGATCCTCATGTATATCTTTTCACCTGCACAGGCCTTTCTTATATCAATGCTTCGCATCCTCATGTCCGGGTTTCTCTTCGGTAACGCTATGTCACTTATCTATTCGTATGCGGGTGGAATCCTGAGCTTTGTCATCATGTATTTATGCTTCAGGTCGAAGAAGGTAAAAATGATCCCGCTTTCTGTAATCGGTGCTGTATCTCATAATGCCGGACAGCTTATAGCAGCAGCAATCCTTGTGACGAATTATAATATAGTATTTTATCTGCCGGTGCTTATAATTGCAGGAATCATTACCGGACTCATTATAGGTTCCATAAGTGCGGCAGTGCATAGCAGACTGGTCAGGATGAAGTTCTGAGTAGCGGGTTGCGACTTAGAAGTTTTGAGTTCGTTAAGCATTTAACGAGTATATGGTGTATAAGATGAAATCAAATGAATATATAAGTAAAAAAGGTATTATTATAATCCTTATAGTTCTGGCGGTACTGGTTATTTTTGCAGTAATATTTTATTCGAATAGGAAAACAGGGAATATTGTTGTGATAAAACATAATGGTAAAGAGACTGGCCTCTATCCACTGAGTGAGGATAGAGAGATCAGGATAAAAGATAAGATTGGTAAGGTCACTAATGTGGTATGCATCAAGGAAGGACAGGTGTATATGAAGAAGGCTGACTGTCCTGACCAGATCTGTGTGAAGCAGGGTAGGAAGTCGAAGGATGGAGAGTCTATTACCTGCCTGCCGAATAAGGTCGTTGTAGAGGTGAAGGGAGAGGATCGCTCGGATATGGATACAATGACGAACTGAGTATTATGAGGTCAGATAAGGATACAATGACATGCCGGGGTGTTGATAAAAACCATTGAATCGGTTAGAATACTGTATGATTATGAAAAGTAACAGGTTATTTCAGGAATTTATTCATACATTACTGCTTCTCCTTGCTGCCTTTGTCTGGGGCATGGCATTTCCATTTCAGAGCATCGGAGCGAGATACTTAAGCGGCTGGTCATTCCTTGCGATAAGAAGCTGGCTGTCGGTCATTGTGATGCTTCCTGCAGTTCTTATAATTGAGCGTGGAAAAGGACATACAAAAGAGAGTAGAAAAACTGATATTACTGCAGGTGTATGCGGTGGAATATTTCTGTGTCTGGCAAGCGGCCTGCAGCAGATCGGAATTGCGTATACGACTGCTGCAAAGAGTGGATTCATCACAGCATTATATGTGATATTCGTACCGATCTTTTCACTTATCATGTTCAGGAAAAAGCAGCCATGGAAGCTCTGGATCAGTGTTGTGCTCTGTGTGACTGGACTGTATTTTCTCTGTATGAAGGATGGATTTGCAGGCTTGTCAGAAGGAGATATACTGACATTCATCTGCGCAATGCTTTTTGCAGGGCAGATACTTACTGTGTCTCATTTTGTAAAAAGAGTTGGTGCTGTGAAGCTTACATTCGTGCAGTTTGTAGTAGAAGCGATCATGGCGACCGTGCTCATGCTGATATTTGAGCAGCCGACATTGACAGACATATACAGGGCGATGCCAGCTCTATTGTATGCTGGAATCATGTCTAGTGCTGTCGGATATTCGCTTCAGGCTATAGGCCAGAAGGGACTGAATCCTGCTGTCGCATCACTGGCGATGTGCATGGAAAGTGTATTTTCAGTAATCGGCGGGATTTTTATCCTGCATGAGATTCCATCAGCCAGAGAAGCATTCGGATGCGTGCTGATGTTTGCGGCAATAGTCCTGGCAGAACTGCCAATGCCGGTACGTAAAAAAGGAGAAAATAAATAAATGATTATACCTTCCATGTATTCCTGGAGCATGCATTTAATCTCGTGATTGGAATTGAGTTTATCAGGATGCTTATCAGACATACACTAAGCAGTGCTCTTGATGTTCTGCTGTTCTCCATATTGAGGCACATGGTGCTAGATGGCGGAAACGGTGTTGAGCTGATTCTCGGAGTAGCTGCTATAGCAGGTATTTTTGCCATAAGAAAATGGCTCTATGTCAAGTCATTTGACACGAGCCATGGTGGATATAAATGGATTCATACTGAGGGTGAAGAGACTTCAGATAAATCTGTCGGTTCTTGATTCATGCTTCACGAGCCTGAATACGATGATGTAGAGGACTATTATTATTGCAACGAAGATGAGTGTCGACTTGCCACTCTGGATCATCGCACAGGTATCATAGGTTCCGTGGAGGAATACTGCGAGAATGTATCCAAATATCAGCTCAAAGGCTGCTTTTCCTTTTCTTCCTTCATTGGCTGCGAGCCTGGCACGTCCGTAGAAGCATCCAAAGAGCACCGAGAATCCGAGGTGTCCCGGAATGGATGTGAATGCTCTTGTAAGGGCTGTTCCCATACCGTATCTGAATACATAGCCTACATTTTCAAATGCTGCAAATCCGAGTGAAGTGAAGGCCGCATACACAATTCCATCGAAACGGCAGTTAAAATTCGGGTTGTTCCATGTAGCCTTACCCATCAGGAGATACTTCATTCCTTCTTCGACTACGGCAACAACCAGATATGCACTAAGCATCACTCCGATAACTGATTCCTGCCTGATAGGAGACAGATCAAGCACTTCGTCACCTATCATCTCAAGTACTATAGCGAAGAGCGCTGCAAGCACTCCCATTCCGATGCATCGCCATAATAGCCAGCCTGGTTCTTTCTCAATCTCATCCTGATTGTATATGTAGCCCATCAGATAGATGGCAGGACCGAGAGCTGCGATCAGATAGACCCATAGGATGATGTCAAATCCCGGTAAAATAAAAAACATATGACTTTCCTTTTGTGAAAATTGTAATATTTGTTATTATATAAAATCCACAGGAGAATTGCAATGTATATTGAAATAGATGATCAGAAGATCGATTATTCCCTGATCCACCGTCGCGGTATGAAGTCGATCAGGATGAAGATAAATGAAGACGGAATGCTCGTCGTATCGGCCCCGTATGGTGTATCAAAGGCATATATAGAGGAGCTAATAAGAAAAAATGCAGCTACCCTTAGTCAGGGGAAAAAGCAGTCGGACGAAGCACACGAGAGATGGGAAGATTTCGTTCATGAAAAAATGAAAGACGTCCCTGACTGGACTATAAAGCAGTATGGGGATGATATTGTTGCCGGGAAACCGTTCGAAGCCGGCAGCATTTACAATGGACTTCCAATAGTGACTACGCAGATAGCTTTTCAGAATATATTCTGGGATGCATATAAGAAATTCAATAACGATCATCCAATCTTCGTGACAGGTGTCACAATCCGTAAAATGAAAAGCCGCTGGGGATCATGCAGACCTACTGCAGGTAAGATGACATTTAATGTGCTACTACTATATGTACCAGAAGAGTGCGCCAGATACGTGATCTATCATGAACTCTGTCATTATCTGGAGCTCAATCATTCTGCCAGGTTCTGGGCTCATGTGGCTGAATACGTACCAGACTACAAGAGAATAGAAAAAGAGATGAATAAGTACGGGAGAATTCTTATCGATCATAGCTTGTAACGTTTGATTTACCTAACAATATATGATATAGTCCATTCAAAGGAGAACTATATGTTATCAAATGTTATTCAGGGACTTGTATAAGATAGATTCATATGTAATTTTGAAATTCTTCAAAGGTCATCAGTTAAATCCTCCATAGTACAAATATCTTACTTGGTAAATAAAATTTGCGTACTTGTTAATTGAAATCATACATGGTACATTATTTGTATCATAGAGATGCAAAAGTGTCAAAACGAATTTAATTGGCCAACAATATGGAGGTACGTGCTATGGAGGCAGATGCAAGCAAGAAGTTTTTTTATCAGAGGCAGGCGGAGAACATCATCCGCAAGCTGTCAGCGAGGCATATGGAGGGTTATTACTGCCCTGATATCGACAGCGCGAAAAAGAAGGTTGTGGAACTTATATCCAGAGGGATGGACGGATCGGACCGGACCGGACGGACTGTGGCCTATGGTGGCTCAATGACAATCGACAACACTGATCTGAAGCAGATGATAAGTGACAGCGGCCAGGAGCTTATAGTCCGGGAAAAATACGGTCCTGATCCTGAGGCGCAGAAGGAACTGAAGAGCAGACAGATCAATGCCGATTCTTTTCTAATGAGTACGAACGCAATCACTGTAGACGGCGAGCTTATCAATATCGACGGCCGCGGGAACAGGGTCAGCTACCTGATCTATGGACCGGAACAGGTCATAGTCATAGCCGGGATGAACAAGGTTGTGCCGAACGTCGAGGATGGGATCAGACGTGTGCGCAACGAAGCCTCGCCTGCGAATACGATCCGCCTGAACTGTGATACACCGTGTGTAAAGACCGGCCAGTGCATGAACTGTCTTGACCACACCATCTGCTGCCAGTTTGTAGTGACCAGAGCGTCGCTTACAGCAGGCAGGATCAAAGTTGTCCTCGTCGGCGAGGAGCTCGGATACTGAAGCAGGCTGATTCTGAGGGGAATCTGCATGGAACAGTGCTGTAATAAGTCAGACTATATGTTGATCATGCACCTAAAAAAATTTTTTTTATTGACAAAAACAAGTGGACGAGCTAATCTAAAAAAGATTGATATTGTTACAGTTAACAGGAAGGAACGGTAATATGGGAGCGCCTAAGAAGAAACAGAGAAGACTGATTCAGACCATAGTCCTGGTAGCAATCGCAGGTATACTTGTTATATCAGCACTGCTGACAGTTATGTCTGTACTTACTCTCAGATCGAGATATTATACTGACACCAGGAATTCACTTGCATCATCATCGTACATGCTTGGACGCATGCTGTCAAATGAATATGACGGCGCGTGGGCTGCTGGAAGTGACGGAAGAGTTACCAAGGGATCCACTGATGTAACTACTGAATATCTGCAGATTATGGATGAGGCAAAGAGGGAGACTTCATACGACTATTCTGTGATCCTGGGAAGGAAGACGGTGCTGTCTACTATGGTTAAAAGGGATGATAACAGTATCCGCTCCACAAACGAGATCCCGGAATCTGTTGCCGCTATAATCGAGAAGGACGGCTATCATTATGAGAAGAGCATGAAACTCGAGGGCAGGACTTACTGCTCTTATTACCGGGTGCTGAAGGATGATGACGGTAATAACGTCGGATTTGTCATGGCCGCTGAAGACTCGGACCTGGCAGAGTCAGAGATTGACAGAGCGATGGCTTTCATGATTGTTCTTGCTGTAGTATTCTTTGCAGTATCTGCAGTTATCGGAACGATCGTATCGAGAAAAGTATCGAAGTCCCTGACGGATGTTGCCGAAGATATCCAGGTGCTTGCATCCGGAAAGCTGGATATCAAGCACGATCAGAAGATGCTTGAGAGGAACGATGAACTGGGAACTATTTCCAGAAGCGTCAAGCTGCTCGATGAGAAGCTGGGGGAGGTTGTGCGTGATACCAAGAAGATGACAGCAGAACTGTCTGATTCCAGCATGAACCTTTCCACTTCGTCAGATCAGGCCAGCCAGGCTTCCAACCAGGTGTCGTCGGCAGTGAACGATATCGCGAAGGGAGCTACCGATCAGGCTGATTCCGTACAGAATGCTTCTAACGATACATCCAGTATGGATTCTGACATCGACCAGATCTCTGAGAATGTGACACAGCTTAAGGAATATGCCTCTGAGATGAGAGACAGCTGTGACAAGACAGTGGAAGCCATTAACCTGCTTACCAGACAGTCTGAGAATGTTACTGACTCGGTTAACGAGATCGGTAATACGATTAATTCCACGAACGAGTCAGTTCAGGATATTGCCAGATTCTCGGATGCTATTACAGATATCGCCAACCAGACGAACCTTCTCTCGCTGAACGCTTCCATCGAAGCTGCAAGAGCCGGAGAGGCAGGAAGAGGCTTTGCCGTAGTTGCAGATGAGATCAGAGATCTTGCTGATCAGAGTAAGAACTCAGCAGATGAGATCTCCTCGATAGTAGAGAAGCTTCTGGCTGATTCAGAGTCATCTGTTGCGAATATGGGCAGGCTCACTGACAGCTTTAACATTCAGGAAGAGAAGCTCTCTACTACCAAGGATGAGATGAATATCATGATCGATAAGGTAAAGAGCGTGGCCGACTCTGTGGAAGTCATCGCAGGCAGAGTGGAAGGGCTCAGCAGCTCCAAGACCTCGCTTACCGACATCATATCAGACCTCTCAGCTATTTCGCAGGAGAATGCGGCATCTACCGAAGAGACTAATGCCTCTATGGAGGAGCTGGCAAGCACCTTCGCAGTGATCAACGAAGCTGCAGTATCACTGAAGCAGCTTGCAGAGAATCTCAAGAAGACGGTGGACTATTTCCAGATCTGATGATACCAATGTCCGCCCTGTGGCTGTAAGCCACAGGGCTTTTTATTTTACGACCTGTCGGAATCTGGTACGTTCGAGGAGAATGATGAAAAAATCTGTTGAATAGTAACGTACAAAATTAATAATTGTGAGAGAATTGTCTTTTCGCATTATTTTTCAAAATTGACACGACTGTTACTGGAGGTATAAGAGAGAAATGATATATCCACGAATAATAAGTATGATGATCGGATATGCGTGCGGATGCGTACTGACTGCGGAGATAGTTACGCGCAGGCTGACAGGGAAACCGTGCAGTGAGCTCGGGACTACAGGCAATCCCGGAATGGCTAATGTTATGGCGCATCTGGGGTTTGTGCCGGGGATAATAGTTCTGGCCGGAGATCTGGCAAAAACAGTGATCGCAGTATTGGTCTCCATGCTTATTTTTCACAGCGAAGGGCACATCATCGTGTACTATGCGGCGCTCGGAACAACGCTCGGGCACAATTATCCTGTCTGGCAGCGCTTTCGCGGCGGGAAAGGCGTGGCCACATCGTGTGCAGGGTACTTCCTGTGCATGCCGCTTCAGGGCCTTCTGTCGATGATCGCAGGGATGCTTGTGGTATTTGCGACCCAGTATCTGGGACTCGGGGCTGCAGTCATCGCTTTATGCTTCATCCCTTTTGCGTTTGTCTGTGAGGGAACGGAGGCCGGGGCGATCGCTGTGATCCTTGCGGTGCTTATGATGCAAAAGCACTTCCCGGCCGTCCGCGATATTTTTACAGGAAAAGCTGAAAAAGTGGACGTACTTGGCGCCATCAGAGACAAACTGCAGAAGAGATAAAAGACAGAGCAGCAGTTTACTGAAGCTCTTTATAGAAAGACTGCAGTACGTGCGCAGAATTCATGAGAGCTTCCTCTTCATCAGGCTGAAGCTTGATCTCCACGATCTCTTTCGCTCCGGTCATGACATCGGGTGTTTCATGGCATCACTGAAATTCAGAATATTAAAAAAGGAGTACAGAAAAAGAATGAAGAAGCTGTTTTTTAACAAAGACAGGCTCGGTGCTTTTATGGACGCGATCCTGGCTATTATCATGACTATCCTGGTTCTTGAGCTGGCAAAGCCGAAGGAACCTACGATAGCAGCATTCTTAAGTCTGTGGCATGCGTTTGCTGCTTATACTATCAGCTTTTTCTGGCTCGGCAGTATGTGGACGGCACTCCATATTGCCTGGGACAGGATAGAAAAGGTGTCGCAGAAGACAGTCTGGATCAGCATTACACTGCTTTTCTGGGCTTCATTCATTCCGTATATCACCAGCCTCCTCGTCGACTGGAGTCAGAAACGGACGATCCAGGGCGCATACGGACTTGTCGTTATCCTCACAACTGCACATCTGTATTGGCTGTATACGAGCCTGAATAAGGACAACGCCGGCAGCGGAGCCTGCAGATACATTGCCAGCGCCGAGAAAAATCTGAAGACCGACCTGTTGATAAAGGCTTGTGGCTTTATTGCCGGTGTGGTATTCTATCCGCCGCTTGTTGAAATCGGTGTTCTTGCGGCTGCAGTTTTTATGATCAGCAGCAGGATATCACTGCGAAAAGAAAATTCTGGAGAAGACAGGAAAAAATGACTGCGGAAAATCGCGCTTCATACAGGAAAATCCGCCGGGTAGTGCGACTTTTATCTGGTCATATAAAAAAGTATAAAACTGGATATTTTATATATTCAAGTTATGAGATATCATTTATTTCAACACCGGTGAGAAACATGTTGGAAGATAATTGAGAACAGGAAGAACTTATGGCTTGGAATAAAGAAAACAACAGATACGAACTGAACAAAAATCTTGCGCAGATGTTAAAGGGCGGCGTGATAATGGACGTCACCACACCGGAACAGGCGAAGATAGCAGAGGATGCGGGAGCCTGCGCTGTAATGGCTCTTGAGAGGATACCGGCTGATATAAGGGCAGCGGGCGGAGTGGCCAGGATGAGTGACCCTAAGATGATAAAGGGCATCCAGGAGGCTGTATCTGTCCCGGTTATGGCCAAGTGCAGAATAGGGCATTTTGTCGAGGCGCAGATACTCGAAGCGATAGATATCGACTATATCGATGAGAGTGAAGTTCTCTCTCCGGCTGACGATGTCTACCATATCGACAAGACCAGATTCAAAGTCCCGTTTGTATGTGGAGCGAAGGACCTTGGCGAAGCCTTAAGGAGGATAGCAGAGGGCGCTTCTATGATAAGAACCAAGGGAGAACCGGGAACAGGGGATGTAGTACAGGCTGTAAGTCATATGAGAAAAGTGAACAGCGGGATCTCGAGACTCGTCAGCCTGCGCGGGGACGAGCTCTATGAAGCAGCGAAGGAACTTCAGGTGCCGTACGACCTTGTGGAATACGTGCATGTGAACGGGAAGCTCCCTGTGGTCAACTTCGCGGCAGGAGGCGTGGCTACTCCTGCAGACGCGGCTCTTATGATGCAGCTAGGAGCAGAGGGTGTTTTCGTGGGCTCCGGAATATTCAAGTCCGGGAACCCGGCCAAGCGCGCGGCTGCCATAGTAAAAGCAGTTACAAACTATCAGGATCCTGATATGATAGCAGAGCTCTCCGAAGACCTGGGAGAAGCTATGGTCGGGATCAACGAGGAAGAGATAAAGCTCCTTATGGCAGAAAGGGGCAAGTGATGACTGCTGCAGTACTTGCTGTTCAGGGAGCCTTTGCTGAGCACGAGCAGAAGCTTGATGAACTGGGCATAAACCATATAGAACTGAGAGAGCGCGCCGACCTTGACAGAGATTTTGACGCACTCATCCTGCCGGGCGGCGAGAGCACCGTCCAGGGGAAGCTGTTAAGAGAACTCGGCATGTTCGATGCGTTAAAAGACAGGATACAGCATGGACTTCCAGTCCTTGCCACCTGTGCGGGTATGATTCTTCTCGCTGAGTCCATAGAGAATGACGACAGACAATATTTTGCTACTCTGCCGGTGACAGTGAGGCGCAACGCATACGGCAGGCAGCTCGGCAGCTTTTTTACAGAAGCTGAATATGACGGGCTTGGAAAAGTGCCGCAGACATATATCAGGGCGCCTTTTGTCACAAATGTCTCAGACGGTGTAGAGGTCCTCTCGGAAGTGGACGGACATATCACAGCTGTCCGCTATAAGAACCAGACGGCGCTTGCCTTTCATCCGGAGCTGAGCGGCGATCTGAGGATATACCGTGACTTCTTAAGACAGGGACAGGACTCTTCTCAGTTCCACTTGTAGAAGCCTTCGCCGCTGGCTATGCCGAGCTTTCCCTCGTCGATGTATTTCTGGAGAATGGCCTTCATGCCCTTGAAGTTATACGGCAGCATCATCTTGCGGAGGAGCGGGGTAAAAAGCCCCGGTACCTTCTGGTACTGCTCGACTATGTTCATCGCGGTGGTGAGGCCTACGGTATCGAAGATCTCGAAAGGTCCCTTCGGAGAGCCGGTCCCGTGCTTCCATGCAAGGTCTATGCTCTTCGGATCTGAGACTCCGTTCGCATAGAGGTCGAGCCCCGAGAGCAGGAAAGGTACGAGCATCGAGTTCAGAAGATAGCCGCTCTTCTCCTTCTCCACAGGGAGGGCGATCATGCGGATACCGTTCGCAAAGCTTATGACCTCGTCAAAATACTTCCTGTCTGTCAGTCCTGAAGACATGACCTCCGCAGTGTTGTTCTTCCAGATTGAATTCGCGAAATGAAGCGCAAGATACTTTTCCGGTCTTCCCGTGTACTTCGCGAAGGTGCTTGGGAGCAGGGTAGAAGAGTTCGTAACAAGGATAGTCTTCTCCGGAAGGAGTGGAGCGATCTTCTTGTAAAAATCAATCTTCGCGGTCTCCTCCTCGGCCATCGACTCGATGACGAGATCGGCGTCGCCTACGGCTTTTTTCATATCGAGCTCGAGCTTTATGCCGCTGTAAGCAGCCTCAACCTTCTTAAGGCAGGCATCTTTATCAAAATCATCAGTATCTGAGATCCCCGCGCACCAGGCGCCTGTGCCACGAGCCATACCCTCTATGGCTTCAATGTAGGCGGCATGCACCTTGTCAAGTTTCGGCTGGGTGCGCCCTATGCTTCCCTGGCTTCTTAACCATATAGTCACATCAAATCCGCAGTATGCACACTGAAAAGCAATCTGACTTCCAAGTACTCCGCCTCCGGCAACAACAACTTTTTTTATGTTCATCGCAACCTCCTTATTGAAAAATATATTATGTAACACTATGAGGGTATTTTACCATAAAACTCTCATGAATGCAGACTTTATAGAAATTTTTATCTGATTCAGATACTGTTGCAGTATGACGAAAAGTGATAGAATAAAAAACAACCAAAGAAACGATCTACGAAGCATCCCTTTGAAAGGAGCCGATCATGCAGCTTGAATATACAGGAGTATTATATGCTCTGTCCTTTGCCATGGACGCGGTAGAAAGAGAAGTGAACGGACAGGTGGATCTAAGAAAGCTGGGAAAATCCGATGAAGATACTCGAATACGAAAATACTGATTCCAGCACTTTGCTTCTGCAGCCTGTCGACGAACACGACCTTGAGGTGATGGACAGTGAGGTGGCTTTGATAAAGCAGCTTACTGACAGGGAGTTCGGGCTCCTGGCCTTTGAAGTAAGTGACTGGAACCGCGAACTCTCACCTTGGAAGGCACCGGCAGTCTTCGGCAAAAACGGCTTCGCTGGCAAAGCCGCAAAGACTCTTGATGAGATCTTAGGGTACTGCACAGACCCTTCCAGGTCATATTATATCGGCGGGTATTCGCTCGCCGGACTTTTCGCTCTGTGGGCTTCATATCAGAGTGACGTCTTCGCGGGAGTGGCTGCCGCGTCTCCATCGGTGTGGTTCCCGGGATTTGAGGAATACATGAAAGCCTCACAGATAAAGTGCCCTAAGGTATACCTGAGTCTCGGGGACAAAGAGGAGCGCACCAGGAATCCTGTCATGTCTTCTGTAGGTAACAGGATAAGGAGCGCGGAGCAGCTGCTCAAGTCACAGAATGTCTGCTGCACTCTCGAATGGAATCCGGGCAATCATTTCAGGGATTCGGATCTTCGTACAGCAAAGGCCTTCGCGTGGCTTCTGCAGCGTGACTTATTAGATCTCTGATCCATTCCGGGATCTGGAAGGCTCCGCAGATGCGGGGCTTTTTTATATAGAAAAAAGGCACAGGTGGATATCCATCTGCGCCTTTTGACTTAAAATTACTGCCATAAGGACGTCACTGGCAGATTGCGTCAGCGAGAGCTTTGAAAGCGGCGTCGTCTGACGGTTTTCTCATGGTCTTTATGGTTACGACGGGGTCGACTAAGGTAAGTCCCATGCGGTCTGTGTATTCCTTCATCTTCGAAGCGGCGAGAGGACCCCATGAACCGTTCTCTACGAGACCGACCTTACGGTTCTTGAAAGCCTTGCACTGGAGATGATAGAGGAAGTCCTCCATAGGAGGAAAGAGGTTCCCGTCGTAGGTGCAGGCCGCAAGGATCATCCTGTCATAGCGGAAAGCGTTCTCCACTGCGTATGAGACATGCTCCCTGGTCAGATCGCATCTTAAGACCTTCTCGCCTCTTGCGGTGAGTTCTCTGGCGAACTGCTCCATGGCAGCCTTCGTATTGCCATGGATAGAAGCGTAGGCGATGAGTATGCCGCTGTCCTCCGGAGTGTAGGTGCTCCAGTGCTGATATTTGTCTATGTAGTAGTCCAGGTCCATGGAAAGGACAGGGCCGTGCAGAGGGGCGATGCGGTCTATGTCAAGCAGAGATGCCTTTTTCAGCAGAGCCTGAACAGGGGCACCGTATTTGCCGACGATGTTAGAATAATAGCGGCGGGCCTCGCAGATCCAGAAGCCGTGAGCTTTATCGACGGAATCACCGAAGTGACCGTCTTCGTACTGCTTTATCGTTCCGAAGGTGCCGAAGCCGTCAGCTGAGAAAAGAGTCTTCTCGCTCTCCTCGTATGTTACCATGACTTCCGGCCAGTGGACCATAGGAGCCATGAAGAACTTCAGGGTATGGCTGCCGAGAGACAGCTCTTCGCCCTCTTTTACGGCGATGAACCTGTCTGTGTAGTCTTTATCGAAAAACTGCGGCAGCATGGCTTTTGTCCTGGCGGAACCGACAAGCTTCATATCAGGGTACTCGTCGGCGATCCACCCGATATTGGCGGAGTGGTCAGGCTCAAGATGCTGTATTATAAGGTAGGCAGGGGTTCTGCCGGCAAGAGCGTCTTTAAGGGAAGCTCTCCACTCCTTGCTCCTGCGCCGGTCAACAGTATCCATGACGGCGATCTTCTCGTCTTCTATAAGATAGGAATTGTAAGTAACTCCGTTCGGCACCGGATACTGGCTCTCGAACAGGTCGAGATCCGGATCATCTGCGCCCAGGTACCTGACTGTGTCTGTGACTATCATATATATCCTCCTGTGATTTTATGTTTTCTGAAACCGGTTTTCATTATAACATTTTCTGGCAAATAGTGAAGTAAAGTTTGAAACAAAGTAGCGCTTAAGGAAAACTAAAAAAGGGCATAGTAAACAAGCTGTATTTTTACAGCCTTTTAATATTGGATATGGATCAAGACT
>OMZG01000009.1 GCA_900315505.1 uncultured Lachnospiraceae bacterium | reverse complement strand
GCACATAAGATCCCTTGAAGAGTACAAGGTAGATAGGGCAGGGGTGTAAGCACCGCAAGGTGTTCAGCTGACTGTCACTAATAGATCGAAGGCTTGATCAATGGTTTCGGAAGATACTGTATGAAGTTTTGAAGCGTATCTGCTTTTTGTTTATATTCCTCGATAGCTCAATGGTAGAGCACTCGGCTGTTAACCGAGTTGTTGTAGGTTCGAGCCCTACTCGGGGAGCTCCTGAAGGATTTCAGTATATAGCTGAAGTCCTTATTTTTTTTCTTTAGAAAAAATATTTTATTGCCTGATTGTGCAGAACGAGGGAAAAGACCACCCTGCGAACACAGACTGCATTTGTTTTTGATAAAATACATAAATCCTCTTGCAATCTCAAGCGATACCGTGTAAAATATCTCTTGCTGTGACATGATAGCTATGAAGCGTGAGGTTGCTGCCAAAGCTAAGTGCTCAGGCACATTCGTAAGAGCCGATGGCAGGTTTTCCGTGGAGCGAATGTCAAGTTAGGAAACTGGCGACAAGTCACTGTACAGTTTAACAGACCGCGCTTTGTGCGGACGGGAGTTCCTGAGTGTAGGACACACCCGGCAATGTGTACAGTCACCACTTGTCCGACTTGTTATTTAAGTCCGATATAGGAGGCGGCTTTTTTTATGGCAACACAGGTAATGAGAATCACCCTGAAGGCTTATGACCACGAGCTCGTGGATTCATCAGCCAAGAAGATCATCGACACTGTAAAGAAGAATGGTGCCCAGGTTTCAGGACCGGTACCTCTTCCTACCAAGAAGGAAGTAGTTACAATTCTTCGTGCAGTCCACAAGTACAAGGACTCAAGAGAGCAGTTTGAGCAGAGAACACACAAGAGACTGATCGATATCCTGACACCGACACAGAAGATCGTGGATTCACTTTCACGTCTTGAGATGCCGGCAGGTGTATATATCGATATCAAAATGAAGAACAAGTGATCAGCAGTTTGGAATTTTGATAGCAACTATTAATCTAGTATGAACATATGATAGTTCAAAGTTTAAAGTTCATAGTTATAACTTAGAACTTTCAAATGCTCCGCTGTAGAAAGGAATTATTCAATGAAGAAAGCTATTTTAGCTACAAAGGTCGGAATGACCCAGATCTTCAGCGAGAACGGAGACCTTATCCCGGTTACCGTATTACTCGCAGGACCGTGCAAGGTTACCCAGATCAAGACCGTTGAGAATGACGGTTATGAGGCTGTACAGGTTGCCTTCACAGACAAGAAAGAAAAGGTAGTATCAAAGGATGCCAATGGCAAGAAGAGCGTAGCTCATCGTCATGGTGTCAACAAGGCAGAGAAGGGACACTTCGACAAGGCTGGCGTTGGTCCGATGCGTTATGTCAGAGAGTTCAGATTTGACAACTGCGGTGACTACCAGTTAGCTCAGGAAATAAAGGCTGATATCTTTGCAGCAGGTGACAAGGTAGACGTTACCGCTACATCAAAGGGTAAAGGCTTCCAGGGTGCAGTCAAGAGACTTGGCCAGCACAGAGGACCTATGGCTCATGGTTCAAAGTTCCATCGTCATCAGGGTTCAAACGGTTCCTGCTCTACTCCTTCAAGAGTATTCAAGGGCAAGGGAATGCCTGGACATATGGGTTCAGTTAAGATCACAACACAGAACCTTGAGGTAGTAAGAGTCGATGCAGACCAGAACCTGATCCTTGTAAAGGGTTCAGTTCCGGGACCGAAGCAGTCACTCGTTACGATCAAGGAATCAGTAAAGGCATAAGGAAAGGAGGAACACAAGGATGGCTACAGTAACCGTAAAGAATGTTGACGGTAAGGAAGTCGGAACGATCGACCTTTCAGATGCCGTATTCGGAGTAGAAGTCAATGAGCATCTGGTACATATGGCAGTAGTTAATCAGCTTGCCAATAAGCGCCAGGGAACACAGAAAGCCAAGACCCGTTCCGAGGTTTCCGGAGGCGGAAGAAAGCCGTGGAGACAGAAGGGTACAGGACATGCAAGACAGGGTTCAACCCGTGCTCCACAGTGGACAGGCGGCGGAATGGTATTCGCGCCGGTTCCAAGAGATTATTCATTCAAGATGAATAAGAAGGAGAAGGCAGGAGCTCTTAAGTCAGTGCTTTCAGATAAGGTAAATGAGAATCAGCTCGTAGTTCTTGATGAGCTTAAGCTCGATGAGATCAAGACAAAGAGATTCGCAGAGATCATGAGCAATCTCGGAGTTGATAAGGCATATGTCATTCTTCCTGAGAAGGACGATGTAGTATATGCTTCAGCAAAGAACATCCCGACAGTGAAGACCACACAGACCGGAGCAATCAGCGTATATGATGCCCTGAAGTACGGCACAGTGATCCTCACAAAGGACTCAGCAAAGAAGATTGAGGAGGCATACGCATAATGGCAACAGTTAATTATTACGATGTCATCATCAAGCCGGTCGTTACAGAGAAGTCAATGGCAGGCATGGCTGACAGAAAGTACACCTTCTTAGTTCATCCGGACGCTAACAAGTTCCAGATCAAGGATGCGGTTGAGAAGATGTTCGACGGTACCAAGGTAGAGAGCGTTCATACGATCAATACTCATGGCAAGAACAAGCGTCGTGGAATGACTACAGGAAAGACAGCAGCTACGAAGAAAGCAATCGTAAAGCTGACAGAGGATTCGAAGGATATCGAGTTATTCTCAGGTCTTTAAAAAGGGGATAGGGTTCAGGATATAGGGAATGCCCTAACCCCTAGTCCCTAACCCCTGTAATATACTCAGTAAAGAGTGAAAATAAAACAACCGAAAGGAGAAAAAATGGGCATTAAGTCATACAACCCATATACACCTTCCAGAAGAAATATGACAGGCTCTGACTTCAACGAGATTACGAAGAAGACACCAGAGAAGTCATTACTGGATACAAAGAAAAAGAATGCCGGCCGTAATAATCAGGGTAAGATTACCGTAAGACATCACGGCGGCGGAAATCGTCAGAAGTACAGGATCATCGATTTCAAGAGAAGAAAAGATGATATTCCTGCAAAGGTTATCGGAATCGAGTACGATCCGAACCGTACAGCAAATATCGCTCTTATCTGCTATGCAGATGGAACAAAGTCATATATCCTTGCACCACAGGGACTTACAGACGGCATGACCGTTATGAGCGGCGAGAATGCAGAGGTCCGCGTAGGAAACTGCCTTCCGCTTGCAAATATCCCGATCGGTACCATGGTACACAACATCGAGCTTTATCCTGGAAAGGGTGGCCAGATGGTTCGTGCAGCAGGAAATGCAGCACAGCTCATGGCTAAGGAAGGAAAGTACGCAACACTTCGTCTTCCTTCAGGCGAGATGAGACTTGTTCTTCTTGAGTGCCGTGCTACAATCGGTATCCTTGGCAATGGTGATCATTCACTTGTCAAGATCGGTAAAGCAGGACGCAAGAGAAACATGGGAATCAGACCTACAGTCCGTGGTTCTGTCATGAACCCTAACGACCATCCACATGGTGGTGGTGAAGGCAAGGCACCAGTTGGACGTCCGGGTCCTTCTACACCTTGGGGTAAGCCGGCTCTCGGTCTCAAGACCAGAAATAAGCACAAGGCTTCCAACAAGCTTATTGTAAGAAGAAGAAACGGTAAGGGATTAAAGTAAGGAGGAATTTATGGCACGTTCACTGAAAAAAGGACCATTTGCCGATGAGAGTTTACTAAAGAAGATCGATGCTATGAACGCATCCGGAGATAAGTCAGTCATCAAGACCTGGTCCCGCCGTTCCACGATCTTCCCTTCATTCGTAGGACATACGATAGCTGTCCATGATGGCAGAAAGCATGTCCCGGTATATGTTACAGAGGATATGGTAGGCCATAAGCTCGGCGAGTTCGTAGCTACCCGTACATACAGGGGCCACGGCAAGGACGAGAAGAAGACAGGCGTAAAGTAATAAGACGAAAGGAGGATTTCAATCATGGCTAAGGGACATAGAACCCAGATCAAGCGTGAGAGAAATGAACAGAAAGATACAAGACCATCTGCAAAGCTTTCTTATGCAAGAATGTCAGTAACCAAGGCTTGCTTCGTACTTGATGCTATCCGTGGTAAGGATGTAGATACGGCTCTTGCAATCGTAATGTATAATCCAAGATACGCATCCAGCGTAATCGAGAAGCTTCTGCGTTCAGCAATCGCTAATGCAGAGAATAATAACGGACTCAGAAAACAGGACCTTTATGTAGCAGAGTGCTACGCAAACAAGGGACCTACAATGAAGAGAATCCAGCCAAGAGCACAGGGTCGTGCTTACAGGATCGAGAAGAGAATGAGTCACATCACCATCGTACTGGATGAGAAGAATTAAGGAGGAATACAATGGGACAGAAAGTTAATCCGCATGGGTTAAGAGTCGGCGTTATCGATGACTGGGATTCCAAGTGGTATGCCGAGGGCAAAGATTTCGCTGATTACCTTGTTGAGGATCACAAGATCCGTGAATTCCTCAAGAAGAAGCTTTACTCAGCAGGCGTATCAAAGATTGATATCGAGAGAGCCTCAGACAGAGTAAAGGTTGTAGTATATACAGCAAAGCCGGGTATCGTGATCGGTAAGGGCGGAGCTGAGATCGAAGCAGTCAAGAAGCAGCTTCAGAAGCTCACAGACAAGAAGCTTGTAGTAGATGTCAAGGAAGTAAAGCGTCCGGACAAGGATGCACAGCTCGTAGCAGAGAACATCGCACAGCAGCTTGAGGGCCGTGTAGCCTTCCGTCGTGCAATGAAGAGCTGCATCTCAAGAGCAATGAAGTCAGGTATCCAGGGTATCAAGACTACCTGCTCAGGACGCCTTGGCGGAGCAGATATCGCCAGATCAGAGTCATACAACGAGGGAACAATCCCACTTCAGACAATGCGTGCAGATATCGACTATGGATTTGCAGAGGCTGACACCACTTATGGTAAGGTCGGCGTAAAGGTCTGGATCTACAAGGGTGAGGTTCTTCCATCCAGGAAGAAGACCGCCGAAGAAGGAGGTAGAAACTGATATGTTAATGCCGAAGAGAGTAAAGCATCGTAAGCAGTTCCGCGGATCTCTCGCAGGAAAAGCTTTACGTGGCAATAAGGTCACACAGGGTGATTATGGTCTTGTAAGCCTTGACCCATGCTGGATCAAGAGCAATCAGCTTGAGGCAGCCCGTGTAGCAATGACCAGATATGTAAAACGTGGCGGAAAAGTATTCATCAAGGTTTTCCCGGATCACCCGGTTACAGCAAAGCCGGCTGAGACCCGAATGGGTTCAGGAAAAGGTGCTCTTGATTACTGGGTAGCAGTTGTTAAGCCAGGAAGAGTTCTTTTCGAGATTACAGGTGTACCAGAAGACGTAGCAAAAGAAGCACTGCGACTTGCCGGGCATAAGCTTCCATGCAGATGCAAGATCGTCGCACGTGAAGGTTTAGAAGGCGGTGAAGCTAATGAAAACTAAGGATTTTCTTGAAGAGTTAAAAGGGCAGTCTGCCGATGAGCTTTCAGCAAAGCTTGTAGATGCAAAGAAAGAGCTTTTCAATTTAAGATTCCAGAATGCGACTAATCAGCTTGACAATACAAGCAGGATCAAAGAGGTGCGTCACAACATCGCCCGCATTCAGACCGTTCTGACACAGATCAACAATCAGTAATCAGAACTTGAATTGTGAAAGGATAACCAGATGGAAGAGAGAAATCTAAGAAAGACCCGTACCGGTGTTGTGGTCTCAGACAAGATGGACAAGACCATTACTGTCGCAGTCAGAGACAATGTCAGACACCCGCTCTACGGCAAGATCGTAAAGAGAACATACAAGCTCAAGGCTCATGACGAAAATAATGAAGCTCACGAGGGCGATACGGTCCGTGTAATGGAGACCAGACCTCTGTCCAAGGACAAGAGATGGAGACTCGTTGAGATCATTGAGCGTGCTAAGTAAAGAAAGAGAGGAATCATTATGGTACAGCAGGAAACCAGATTAAAGGTTGCCGACAATACCGGTGCCAAGGAGCTCCTCACAATCCGTGTCATGGGCGGATCAACCAGGAGATATGCCAGTATCGGAGATATAGTAGTTGCTTCTGTCAAAGATGCAACACCCGGCGGAGTTGTCAAGAAGGGCGACGTCGTTAAGGCTGTTATAGTACGTACCGTAAAAGGCGTTCATCGTAAGGATGGTTCATACATCAAGTTCGATGACAATGCAGCCGTGATCATCAAAGATGACAAGACTCCGAGAGGAACCCGTATATTTGGACCAGTAGCAAGAGAGCTTCGTGATAAGCAGTTCATGAAGATCGTTTCCCTTGCTCCGGAGACACTTTAAGGAGGAAACCGATGGCATCACTTAAGATTAGAAAGGGTGACACAGTCCGTGTAATTGCCGGTGCTGATAAGGGCGCTGAAGGCAAGGTCATCGCTGTAGATCCTAAGAAACAGAGAATCACCATTGAAGGTGTTCACATGGTAAAGAAGCATATGAAGCCTGATATGAGCAATCAGCAGGGCGGAATCGTTGAGCAGGAAGCTCCGATCGCTATTTCAAATGTTATGCTCCTCGTAAATGGCAAGACAACCCGTGTAGGCTTTAAGATGGATGGAGACAAGAAGGTCCGTTACGCAAAGGCTACCGGAGAGAATATTGACTAAGGAGGTTGAATCGTGAGCAGATTAAAGGATGAATACAAGAATACGATTGCTTCCGCAATGACAGAGAAGTTCGGCTACAAGAACCCGATGGAGGTTCCGAAGCTGGTTAAGATCGTAGTCAATATGGGTGTTGGTGAAGCAAAAGAAAACCAGAAGCTTCTTGATTCAGCAGTAGCTGATATGGAGGCTATCACAGGTCAGCATGCAGTGATCACCAGAGCCAAAAATTCAGTCGCAAACTTCAAGATCCGTGAAGGAATGGGAATCGGATGCAAGACCACACTTCGTGGTGACAAGATGTATGATTTCCTTGACAGACTTGTAAGCCTTGCACTTCCACGTGTACGTGACTTCCGTGGAGTTAATCCTGACTCCTTTGACGGCAGAGGAAACTACGCTCTTGGTATCAAGGAGCAGATCATTTTCCCTGAGATCGAGTACGATCAGGTCGACAAGGTCAGAGGAATGGACATCATTTTTGTTACAACAGCAAAGACCGATGAGGAAGCAAGAGAGCTTCTCCGTCTGTTCGGAATGCCGTTCGCTAAGTAATCAGGAGGAAAAAATGGCTAAGACATCAATGAAGGTTAAACAGCAGCGTAAGCCTAAGTACTCTACGAGAGCATATACACGCTGCAGGATCTGCGGCCGTCCGCACTCTGTACTTCGTAAGTACGGCATCTGCAGAGTCTGCTTCAGAGAGCTTGCTTACAAGGGAGAGATCCCTGGCGTAAGAAAAGCATCATGGTAACTCAGAACGCAGACAATTTTTAGGAGGAAAACATATCATGACAATGACAGATCCTATCGCAGATATGCTTACGAGAATCCGTAATGCTAATACTGCGAAACATGATACAGTAGACATCCCTGCTTCCAAGATCAAGGTCGCAATTGCTGACATCCTTGTAGATGAGGGATATATCGAGAAGTACGAGCTTGTAGATAACGGGACTTTCAAGGATATCCGTGTTACCATGAAGTACACAGGAAGCAAGAAGGACCGTATCATCTCAGGTCTCAGAAGAATCAGCAAGCCTGGTCTTCGTATTTATGCACCAAAGGATGAAATTCCACAGGTTCTCGGTGGACTCGGAATCGCAATCCTTTCAACAAACAAAGGAATCATAACAGACAAGCAGGCCCGCAAGGAGCAGGTCGGCGGCGAAGTACTCGCATTTGTCTGGTAACTAGGTAAGTTATGAGTTATGAGTTATGAGTTATGAGTTCTCTTTGGCGAAATGATATATGAACTGTCAGAGGGCGCTCACGACTCACAACTCGCAACTCGCAACTATACAAGCAATCACGTAGGAGGTACGGGCATGTCACGTATAGGAAGAATGCCAATCGCAATACCTGCAGGAGTTACTGTAGATGTTGCAGAAAATAATCATGTGACGGTAAAAGGTCCAAAGGGTACACTTGAGAAGACTCTTCCACAGGAGATGACAATCAAGGTAGAGGGCTCTTGCGTTACCGTTTCAAGACCAAATGATTTAAAGAAGATGAAGTCTCTTCACGGACTCACAAGAAGCCTTATCCAGAATATGGTACTTGGAGTTACTGAAGGGTTTGAGAAAAAGCTTGAGATCAACGGAGTTGGTTTCAGAGCAGAGAAAAAGGGCAAGACATTAACTCTTCACCTTGGATTCTCACACCCGGTTGAGATGACAGACCCGGATGGGGTTGAGTCAGTTCTCGACGGAAATAATATCACTATCAAGGGTATAGATAAAGAAAAGGTCGGACAGTACGCAGCCGAGATCAGAGATAAGAAGAGACCTGAGCCATATAAGGGCAAGGGTATCAAGTATGCTGATGAGGTTATCCGTCGTAAAGTCGGTAAGACCGGTAAGAAATAAGTAAAGGAGGCAAGATCATGGTAAGCAAGAAATCAAGAGCATTAGTTCGTGAAACCAAGCACAGAAGACTTCGCCACACTCTTTCCGGTACAGCCGCAAGACCGCGTATGTCTGTGTTCCGCAGCAACAATCATATGTATGTACAGATCATCAATGATGAAGTTGGCAAGACTTTAGTATCAGCTTCCACACTTGACAAGGAAGTAAACGCTGATCTCAAGAAGACTAATGATGTAGCAGCAGCTGAGAAGCTTGGTTCAGTAATCGGCAAGAAGGCAGTAGATGCCGGGATCAAGGAAGTAGTCTTCGACAGAGGCGGATACATTTACGCCGGCAAGGTAAAGGCACTCGCAGATGCAGCCAGAGAAGCCGGACTGGATTTTTAAGGAGGAAGCATTAGATGAGACGTAATAATGATGAACGCGCTGAAAATGAATTCGACGATAATGTAGTCTCAATCAAGCGAGTTACCAAGGTAGTAAAGGGTGGCCGTAACATGCGTTTCACTGCTCTCGTAGTGATAGGCGATCATAATGGCCGCGTCGGTGCAGGCCTTGGAAAAGCAGCCGAGATTCCTGAAGCTATCAGAAAGGGTAAGGAAGCAGCTGAAAAGGCAATGGTAACAGTTGCGCTTGACGAGAATCACAGTATCTCTCATGATATAATCGGAAAGCACACAGGTGCAACAATTCTTCTCAAGAAGGCTCCGGAAGGTACAGGAATCATCGCCGGAGGTCCGGCACGTAGTGTCTGCGAGCTCGCAGGTATCCAGAATATCCGTACCAAGTCACTCGGATCTTCCAACAAGCAGAACGTTGTACTTGCAACTATAGATGCATTAAGCCAGCTTAAGTCCCCTGAAGAGGTAGCAAAGCTTCGCGGCAAGACCGTTGAAGAGGTTCTGGCATAAATTAGGAGGATAAAATGGCAGATAAGGTAAAAGTAACACTCGTTAAATCCCCTATCGGAGCTGTTCCGAAGAACAAGAGGATTGTTGAGGCTCTCGGCCTCCACAAGGTAGGACAGTCAAATGAGCTTCCTAATACTGATGCCACAAAGGGTGCAGTTCGCAGGGTAGCACATTTAGTTAAGGTAGAAGAGATCTGAATTTTAGAATAAGGAGGTGCCAGAATGGATTTATCCAGCTTAAAACCAGCTGAAGGATCAAAGCAGAGCAACAACTTCAGAAAAGGACGCGGACATGGTTCAGGAAATGGCAAGACTGCTGGTAAGGGCCAGAAGGGTCAGAAGGCCCGTTCAGGCGGCGGCGTAAGACTTGGATTCGAAGGTGGCCAGATGCCTTTATTCCGTCGTCTTCCAAAGCGCGGTTTCAAGAACGTGAATACAAAAGAATTCGTTGCGATCAATCTCTCAGTACTTGAGAACAAGTTCAATGATGGAGATGAGGTCACGGTAGATAAGCTCCTTGAGAGCGGCGCTATCAGCAAGGCTGCTGACGGAGTCAAGATCCTTGGCAACGGCGAACTCACAAAGAAGCTTGACGTCAAGGTAAATGCATATTCAAAGAGCGCTAAGGAAAAGATTGAAGCCTTAGGTGGAAAAGCAGAGGTGATCTGATGTTTCGCACTATTCGTAATGCATTCAAGATCAAGGAGATCAGAAAGAGACTCTTCTTCACATTCCTGATGCTTATAGTTGTACGAATTGGATCACAGCTCCCGGTTCCGGGTGTAAGTGAGAATGCGTTCAACCAGCTGTTTGGAAATGTAGGAGATTCCCTGAATTTCTTCAATGCAATTACAGGTGGTTCCTTCGAGCAGATGTCAGTGTTTGCTCTGAGTATCACACCATACATTACATCTTCTATTATCATACAGCTTCTGACAATCTCATTCCCGAAGCTTGAGGAAATGCAGAGAGACGGCGAGGATGGAAGAAAGAAATTAAATCGTATCACCAGATATGTGACGATCGGTCTGTCAGTAATGGAGGCCGTTGCGCTGGCAGTTGGATTCGGACGCAGCGGATACCTGTCACACTTTACATTCTGGTATGTGCTGATGCTCGTAGCTGCACTTACAGCCGGTGCATCAGCACTTATGTGGATCGGTGAGGAGATCACTCGTAAGGGAGTTGGAAACGGTATCTCGATCGTACTTGTGATCAATATCGTATCAAGACTTCCGCAGGATGTTACGACTCTCTTCAATCAGTTCATCAAGGGACAGACGATTGCAAGAGGTATCCTGATCGGAGTTATCATCGCAGCGATCATCATCGGTATCGTGGTTCTTGTAGTCATCCTTCAGTGTGCAGAGAGACGCATACCTGTCCAGTATTCAAGAAAGCTTGCTTCTAATGGCAGGAATTCCTATTCAGGAGCCAATAGCTCGTTCATCCCACTCAAGGTGAATACAGGCGGTGTTATCCCTGTCATTTTTGCACAGTCACTGATGCAGACACCTGTCATCATTGCAGCACTTGCAGGAAAGAGCAGTGGTAAGGGCGTAGGATATACTATTCTCAATATGCTTTCAGAGAGCCACTGGTTCACACCGTCAAACTGGTTTTATACGATAGGTGCGGCTGTATATGTGCTTCTGCTTATAGCATTTGCATATTTCTATACCTCTATTACCTTCAATCCGCTTGAAATCGCAGACAATATGAAGAAGAGCGGCGGCTTTGTACCAGGTATCAGACCTGGAAAGCCTACTAGTGATTATCTACAGTCAGTGCTCAACAGCGTGATCTTCATCGGAGCTATCGGTCTGACGATCGTATCTCTGATCCCGATCATCCTGAATGGCCTCACAAGCGCCAACGTATCATTCGGTGGTACATCGATCATCATCGTAGTCGGCGTAGTAGTCGAGACACTCAAGCAGATCGAGGGTGCTATGATGGTTAGAAACTACAAGGGCTTCTTAAGTGACTAAGAGTTCTGAGTTCTGAGTTATAAGTTACAAGTTAAAAGTTCTGAGTTCAGAGTAATAAGTTATAAGTTACAAGTTAAGAGTTCTGAGTTCAGGGTAGTAAGTTATAAGTTAATAGTTTTTAGTAACAATAATTTATACCTATGAACTTAGAACTAAAAACTTAGAACTTAGAACTAATAACTAATAACTATTAACTCTAAACTCTGAACTAAACAAGGAGGATTATAAACTATGAAAATAATCATGCTTGGTGCTCCGGGTGCAGGAAAGGGAACTCAGGCGATCAAGATCGCTGAGAAATACGGCATCCCGCACATCAGCACGGGAGACATTTTCCGTGCAAATATCAAGAACGGTACAGAATTAGGTAAGAAGGCCAAGGAGTACATGGACAAGGGTGCACTCGTACCGGATGAACTTACCTGTGATCTCGTAGTTGACAGGATTCATCAGGATGACTGTGCCAATGGATTCGTGCTCGATGGCTTCCCTCGTACGATACCTCAGGCAGAGGCACTTGATGCAGCACTTCAGAAGGATAATGAGACGATGGACTTCGCTATTGATATCGAGGTTCCGGACGACAATATCGTGAAGCGCATGGGCGGACGCCGTGCATGCGTGAACTGCGGAGCTACATATCATATTGTGAGTGCTCCACCGAAGGCAGAGGGTGTGTGCGATCATTGCGGCGGCAAGCTTACCATCCGTGATGATGACAAGCCTGAGACGGTACAGAAGAGACTGACCGTATATCATGATCAGACACAGCCTCTGATCGATTATTACAGGAAGGCAGGAATTCTTCATTCAGTTGACGGTACACAGTCACTAGATGATGTGTTCTCTGAGATAGTAAAGGTGCTCGGCTGAAATGACACTGCTTATGGGACGCTCTCTGGCGGGTCATGATAAGGGTCAGGTGTATGTGATACTTCGAGAGGAGGGCCAGAATTATATTCTTGCAAATGGTACGAACCGTTCTGTACTTTCTCCGAAGAGGAAGAACCAGAAGCATATACAGCTGATAAAGAATTTTCCTGAAGAAGTGCTTGATATATCCAAAGAGGAAAATGATTACAGGGATTTATGGGTAAAACGTGTTATCAGGATCTACAATGATTCTGTGACTCATAACTCATGACTCATAACAGACCAGGTATATAGACCAAGGAGTAATGAATGTCAAAAGCAGATGTTATAGAAGTAGAAGGCAGAGTAATAGAAAAGCTTCCTAATGCGATGTTTTCCGTAGAGCTCGAGAACGGACACCAGATACTTGCTCATATAAGCGGAAAGCTCCGGATGAACTACATCCGTATTCTTCCAGGAGACAAAGTCACTATTGAGATGAGTCCGTATGATCTGTCAAAGGGCAGGATAATCTGGAGAGATAAGTGAGCCTGGATATGTATTTCTAAAAATACATATTATAATGTTGAATATCTATAAGCGAGCGTGTATAATATTACACGGTCGCTTTTTTTATGGGCTTAGTATGCCCAGATATAAAGCGATAGGTAAGTTGAAGTTTTTCCAAACTAAGAACTTACAACTATTAATTTTACAGAAAGGAGTCGTCAATATGAAGGTCAGATCCTCAGTTAAGCCTATGTGCGAGAAGTGCAAGGTCATCAAGAGGAAGGGTAAGATCCGCATTATCTGCGAGAACCCTAAGCACAAGCAGAGACAGGGCTGATGCACCTTATCTCTTAATGTATTCTATGGCGGCTGATAGAAGCAGATAGTCCGGAGTTCTGAGCTCAGAGCTTTATGGGAAGACCTGCTTTCTATAACATAAATACATTCAAATGGCCAGTCATGAGCTGATAACTAAAGCCTTAGAACTAAGAACTCATCACTGACACAAGCATCGCTCCCACATGCATACCGAGGGAGCCTGATTCCGCAGAAGGCGGGGTCGATGTCGTTTGACAGTTACAAGGAAAATAAGATTAGAATTAGAAGGAGTAAATACACATGGCTCGAATCGCAGGTGTAGATTTACCGAGAGAAAAGAGAATCGAGATCGGACTTACCTATATCTATGGTATTGGCAGAGTTACAGCTGACAACCTTCTCGAGAAGGCCGGAGTTGATCCTGATATCAGAGTTAAGGATCTCACAGATGATGATGTCAAGAAGATTTCAGACGTTATCGATGAGGAGGGAATTCTTGTAGAAGGAGATCTCCGTCGTGACACAGCACTCAATATCAAGCGTCTTCAGGAGATAGGCTGCTACAGAGGGATCCGTCACAGAAAGGGACTTCCTGTCCGTGGCCAGAAGACCAAGACCAATGCGCGTACACGCAAGGGACCAAAGAGAACTGTAGCAAATAAGAAGAAGTAATTTCTTCTCAGAATTCTGACAAATAGAAAGGTAAATATAATGGCTAAAGCAGTAAAGAAGTCTTCAAAGAGACGTGAAAGAAAAAACGTTGAGCATGGCCAGGTACATATTCAGGCATCTTTCAATAACACAATCGTTACTATTACAGATGCACAGGGCAACGCATTAAGCTGGGCTTCAGCAGGCGGACTTGGTTTCAGAGGCTCAAGAAAGTCAACCCCTTATGCTGCACAGGTAGCAGCAGAGACCGCAGCAAAGGCAGCCCTTCCACACGGCCTCAAGAACGTAGACGTATTCGTAAAAGGACCAGGATCAGGCAGAGAAGCAGCTATCCGTGCTATCGCAGCTTGTGGCATCGATGTAGTATCAATCCGTGACGTTACACCGGTTCCTCATAATGGATGCCGTCCACCAAAGCGCAGAAGAGTCTGATTGAAAGGAAGGTACAGTACAGATGGCAGTTAATAAGACACCAGTTCTCAAGAGATGCAGATCATTAGGATTAGAGCCAGAACAGCTGGGCGTACACAAGAAGAGCAAGCGTAAGCCTCTTCACCAGGGACGTAAGCCGACCGAGTACAAGCTGCAGCTCAGAGAGAAGCAGAAGGCAAAGTTCATTTACGGCGTACTTGAGAAGCCGTTCAGAAATTATTATGAGAAGGCAGCCAATATGAAGGGCATGACAGGTGAGAACCTTATGCGTATGCTCGAGAGCCGCCTTGATAATGTCGTATTCCGTATGGGTCTTGCAAGAACCCGTCGCGAAGCACGTCAGATTGTTGGTCACAAGTTCATTCTTGTCAATGGCAAGAAGGTAAATATTCCTTCATATCAGGTGAAGGCTGGAGATGTTATCTCTCTCAGAGAGGGAGCAGCATCAATGCAGAGATTCAAGGATATTGCAGATGCTACCAATGGCGTTGCAATACCTGAGTGGATCGACTATGATGCTGACAAGAGCACAGGTACGATTAAAGAGCTTCCAGACAGGAGTCAGATCGATGTTCCTGTAAATGAAATGCTTATTGTCGAGCTGTATTCTAAGTAAGTTGAAAGTTCACTACTACAGGAATCAACTAATACGGAGGACACAAATTGTTCGAATTTGAAAAACCTAAGATCACGGTTGAAGAAATCAGTGAAGACAATAAGTATGGAAGATTCGTTGTGGAGCCGCTGGAGCGAGGATATGGAACTACTCTGGGGAATTCACTCAGAAGGATCATGCTTGCATCACTTCCAGGAACCGCAGTCAGCCAGATAAAGATAGATGGTGTGCTTCATGAGTTCTCATCAATCCCTGGCGTAAAAGAGGATGTCACGGAGATAGTTCTCAATGTCAAGCAGATCGCACTCAGTTCATCTGAGCTCATTGCAGATTACCGTACTGCAAGACTTGATTTCGAGGGAGAAGGAACTGTACACGCATCAGATATAAGCTTTGGTGATGACATCGAGGTCATCAACCCTGATCTCGAGATCGCACATCTGAATGGCGGGAAGCTTGGAATGGATCTGATGATCACATCCGGAAGAGGATGGGTCAGCTCAGACAAGAACAAGAAGGAAGATACGCCAATCGGTGTGATAGCAATAGATTCCATCTATACGCCTATCGAGAGGGTCAATATGAAGGTAGAGAATACCCGTGTAGGTCAGGTGACTGACTATGACAAGCTGACACTCGAGGTATGGACAAATGGCGCTATCAGACCAGATGCTGCAGTATCCTATGCCGCAAAGGTAATGTCTGAGCACCTTGCTCTGTTCATCAATCTTTCAGAGGTAGGTAAGGATGCCAGCGTAATTGGCGATGACAGTTCATCAGCAGGTCCGCAGGTAAGCGAGGATATGCCTATTGAGGATCTCGAGCTGACAGTACGTTCATTCAACTGTCTTAAGAGAGCAAATATCTCTACAGTAAAGCAGCTGCAGGATATGACTCCGGATCAGCTCCAGAAGGTAAGGAATCTCGGACGCAAGTCTCTTGATGAGATCATGGCAAAGCTTGATGAGCTTCATCTGAGTCTTCGTCAGTCAGAAGAGTAAAGTTATTAAGTCTGCGTCGTAAAGCCGGACAGGTGGATGCAGGCCGCCCATAAATACTACGGAGTCCGTAAGACCATAAGAGCGGGATTCCGACAGCCACAGGAGGTTAGAAGATGGCAACAAGATATCGCAAATTAAGCAGAACAAGCTCACAGCGTAAGGCACTTCTCCGCAACCAGGTGACACAGCTTATCTGGCACGGACGTATCGTTACTACAGAGGCCAAGGCCAAGGAAGTAGCAAAGATCGCAGAGGGGCTTATTGCTCTCGCAGTCAAGGAGAAGGACAACTTCGAAGAGGTGACTGTTCAGGCAAAGGTACCAAAGAAGGATGCCGAGGGTCACAGAGTCAAGACCGTCAAGGACGGCAAGAAGGTTACAGAGTATGTGACCGAGGAGAAGAAGATCAAGAAGGACAATCCTTCACGTCTTCATGCACGTCGTCAGATCATGAAGGTTCTCTATGATGTGACAGATAAGGGCGACAAGAAGTCTGAGACAAAGAAGGTAGACCTTGTAGCAAAGCTCTTTGATGAATATGGTCCTAAGTACGCCGGAAGAAACGGTGGATATACCCGTATCATCAAGATCGGCCAGCGTAAGGGTGACGGCGCTCTTGAGGTTGTACTTGAGCTTGTATAAGTAAATACGATTATAGCAACATTGAGGCTGCGAGTGCTTGTCACTTGCAGTCTTTTTTGAAATAAGGAGAAGTATCATGGATGAAAACATACTCGAGCTCAGATCAGTGACAAAGAGCTATGTTCCGGGGATCAATGTCATAGAGAATATGAATCTGTCAATACGCAGGGGAGAGCTAGTGACATTCTTAGGCCCCTCCGGCTGTGGCAAGACCACCACGCTTCGTATGATAGGAGGCTTCGATCTGCCGGATTCAGGAGAAATCCTGCTGCATGGACAGGACATAGGACAGCTCCCTCCGAATGAGAGACCGATAAATACAGTCTTTCAGAAATATGCTCTTTTCCCATTTCTCAATATATATGACAACATAGCATTCGGACTCAGACAGAAGAAAATGGATAAGGACCTTATCCGTCAGAAGGTCAGGCATGCCCTGACTGTCGTCGATCTGGAGGGCTTTGAGAAAAGAGGCATTGATTCACTGTCCGGAGGTCAGCAGCAGCGTGTGGCGGTAGCAAGAGCGATCGTGAACGAACCTGAGATACTTCTGCTTGATGAACCGCTGTCGGCGCTTGATCACAAGATGCGTCTTGAAATGCAGGCAGAGATCAGGAATATGCATGACAATCTCGGCATGACGTTTATCTATGTGACTCATGACCAGGAGGAGGCCATGAATCTGTCTGACCGGATCGTGGTAATGGCAAATGGTGTGATCCAGCAGGAGGGTGCGCCTGAGGAGATCTATGACAGGCCGGCAAATATTTTCGTAGCGGACTTCATCGGGACGAGTAATATTTTTGCCGGAGTCGTGACTGACAAGAGACGTGCAAGATTTGCAGGGACTACATTCAAGACAAATACCGAGCTTCCGGCAGGGACGAGGATTGAAGCGGTCATCAGACCTGAGAATGTGGAGATCACCGATCCGAATGATGCGGCAATCACGGCTACTGTCACAGGTGATATCTACAAGGGAGCATATCACGAGATTACAGCAGAGTTTGGCAAATATGAAGTCACTGCTCATTACAGAAGGCACGAAGAGGTGGGCAGCCAGATCGGAATTAACTTTCCTCGTGACTCTATACATCTGATGCCACACGATATGGATACGAATGTATTTGAAGGAGTGGTGTCAGATGATGGAAGCGTGGATTTCACCTACTTTACTCTGGCGTTCCCAGCTGATGAGCGTACGTTCAGACCAGGGGATAAGGTGACGATTTCATTCGAGCCTTCAGATGCGGATCTGTCGGATGATGAAGAGGCAGGATTTACCAGAGGAAATATAGACACGATCATCTATATCGGTGATCACTATACATACATAGTCCGTGGAGACAATGATGAGGAATACTATGTAGATGATGACTGGCTCTGGAATATGGGTGACAGAGTGAGCGTCGTGGTGGCACCTGACCGGTTCAGGTTGAAGGTATAAGGTATGAAATTCAAGAGAAGTATGCTGGGAATTCCGTATGTGGTGTTTCTGGTCATTTTTGTACTCCTGCCACTTGCTGTGGTGTTCGTATTCGCATTTACAGATGGCAGCGGCCGTTTTACATTTCAGAATTTCCTGGGATTTTTCAGAAGCTCAAGGACGATAGCAACACTCGTATATAGCCTGTTCGTGGCGCTTGTGACAACAGTCATCTGTCTGCTGATAGCATATCCTACGGCAATGGCACTTGCACGCAGCGGCTTCAGAAGGAAAAATATCCTTCTGCTCATGGCGATAGTACCGATGTGGATCAACTTTACACTCAGAGTGACTGCACTTAAAGAGGTGCTGGATGCAATAGAGGGGAATCTCGCCTATCATCCGTTTCTCAATACGATCATAGGACAGGTGTATGATTTCCTGCCATTCATGATACTGCCGCTTTTTAATGTGCTCGATGAAATGGATGTGTCCCTGATCGAAGCCGGAAGGGATCTCGGAGCAGACAGGCGCAGCCTTTTTTTCTCTGTGATACTGCCGCTGTCGAAGCCGGGTATCATGAGCGGTATCACGATGGTCTTTCTTCCGGCAATGACGAATTATGTCGTGCTTGATATGCTCTACAATTCCACCTATATCATGGGAAGCCTGATCGGGAGCTATTTCAATGCGTATGACTGGCATAACGGATCGATGATCTCGGCGATACTGCTGCTTATCATTGTACTGTTCTCGATGCTTGAGAAGAAGGGAGCCGCCAGATGAAAAGGAAAAGAACAGCACCGGTAATATGGCTTGTAATAGTGTACTGCTTTCTGTATCTGCCGATAGTGCTTCTTACTGTGTATAGCTTCACGAGTGCATCAATGATTGGACAGAGGGGACATTTTTCATTGAAAAATTTTCGTACCCTTTTCCTGACACCGGACCTGCGGGGGATGATCATCGGCACACTGGTGCTTGCACTGGTAGTCGGGATCTTATCTACCATCCTGGGGACCTTCGGGGCCATAGGTGCCTTTTACAGCAGGAGAAAAAGCAGAATGGTAATCGAGCTGATGAATCAGATCCCCGTGGTGAATGCCGATGTTGTGACAGGCTTCTCAATGTGCATTCTGCTCGTAGTAGTGCTCGGGGTAAATAAGGATACCTACATTCCTCTTGTGGCAGGACAGATGGCACTCTGCACACCGTTCGTATATCTGCAGGTGATGCCGGCTCTCTCGCAGATGGATCCGGATATGTATGAGGCAGCACTCGACCTGTACTGCAGCCCGCGCGAGGCTATCTTCAAGGTAGTGCTGAGAAAGCTTGCACCATCCATAGGCTCGGGATTTTTTACGGCGGTCACACTATCGATGGACGATTATTTTGTCACGACATACACGAAGCCGGCAGTATTCGACACTATATCGACATATACAGTAAATGCCACCAAGGGCGCCCAGACAGAGATCAAGACGGCCCTCTGGGCGCTGTCAGCACTGATATTTTTTATAGCAATAGCAGTGGTAGTGATCGCGAATGCAAAGGGTAAGGAGGAGGCTGAATGAAAAGACTGATTGCTTTATTCATAGCAGCGACACTGGCCCTGGCAGGCTGCGGCGCTACCGATGAGACTGCTCCGGTCTCAGATGATGTGATCACACTCCGTATAGCCAATTCAGAGGAATATATAGATGAGGGTGGCTGGTATGCCGATGAGACCATAGAGCTCGCGGACGGGCAGAAGATACGTGGAGTAGATTCGCTGGTGAGCGATTATGAAAAGTGGTATCAGGAGAAGTACGGTAAGAGGGTACGGGTGCTGTATTCCACCTATGGCACGAATGAGGATCTCTACAATCAGATGACCCTGGGCAATTCATTCGATCTTGTCTGTCCATCCGAGTACATGATCATGAAGCTGATGAGAGAAAAGAAGCTGGAGCCGCTGTCGCGTGAATTCTATGATACTGATCATAGGTATAATTATTATGCAAAGGGCATCTCTCCGTACATTTACAGGCGGATGGAGGCACTTACAGAGGGCTCAGAGCCACTTACCGATTATGCAGCAGGCTATATGTGGGGTACGCTTGGCACGGTCTATAATCCGGCTGTGGTAAGTGATGAGGATGCGTCCTCGTACGGGATCTATCTGAACAGAAAGTACAGAAAGCGCATCACGATCAAGGATTCTGTCAGAGATACATATTTTGCAGGTCTTGCCATCGAAAAGGAAAAGGAACTCGCAGCTGCTGATCCTGACTATGCGACAATCCTTAATGATACCTCTCAGACAACGGTAGATAAGGTGCAGGATATCATTACCGATATGAGGGAAAATGCATATTCAATGGAGACCGATACCGCGAAGCAGGATCTCGTGACACGAAAGGCTGATGCTTCACTACAGTGGTCGGGTGACGGAGTCTTTTCCATGGATCAGGCAGAGGAGGACGGACTTGACCTGTGCTATGCAGTGCCTGAGGAAGGAAGCAATCTCTGGTTCGACGGCTGGGTCATGCTGAAGAACGGCATCAATGGAGATAAGGATAAAAAGCAGGCGGCCGAGGCCTTTATCAATTACATCTCAAAACCTGACTCGGTGGTCAGGAATATGTATTATATCGGCTATACCTCGGCTATTACCGGCGGAGATGATGATACTGTATTTGAATATCTGGAATATACCTATGGATCTGATGACGATGACGCGGTGGATTATGATGTGAGCTATCTGTTTGATGACAGACCCGGGTCGCATGTACTCAGGACTGACAGGGCTCAGCTGAAGAGACAGCTGTATGCACAGTACCCTACAGAGGATGTGCTTGCAAGATGTGCTGTCATGAAATGCTTCTCAGATGAGGCCAACCGACGGATATCGCAGATGTGGACGAATGTCCGCTGCTACCGATTCCCATGGGAAAGATGAAAAATTCAGACAGTTTACTTCTCCTTGCGGACTACCTCGAGGCCAATGGTGATATTTCTCTTTTCACCGAGGAAATTCATGGCGAGGATCGCAATACGCTTATGACGGTCTATCCTTACGACCTCACCCTCGTGTCCGTGCAGAGGACCGTCAGTGACATAGAGCCTGTCGCCCTTGATATATCCCATAGAGGCCTTGATGATATGGTTCTCGTCAGAGAGCTCGGTGACGATCCTCTCATCCTCCTTTGACAGAGGGATGATATATTCATCGTCGCGGATCAGCTTCACATATTTGAAAATGGTTCTTCCGAGCATGCTGTGGAGCCTGACGTACAGCTCGTCGGGATGGTCGGAGGTGATGAACAGATATCCGAAAAACATCGGGACCAGAACTCTCTGCCATTTGCCGTCTATTTTTCTCATGCGCTCAGTGACAGGCATGAAGACCTCCTCGCCGTCGATGAGCACATTGTCTCTTATGGAATTACGGACCTGCTCTATATAGCGGGTATCTGTCTGAATGCAAAACATACAGCAATTATATCGCAATCGCGTTTTTTCGACAAGGCGTTGCAGTGCGCTGCGAAAACCGCTAAAATATTTTTATGAAAAAGAATGATGTTTTTGAAATAGAGATCACAGGTCTGGGCAGGGATGGCGAAGGAATCGGTCATTTCGAGGGTCAGACCTTTTTTATCAACGGCGCACTTCCGGGAGATACAGTGAGGGCGTCTGTGACGAAGCTTAAGAAGACGTATGGATATGCCAGGGTACTTGAGATAGTACAGCCGTCTCCGGACAGGGTGGAGTCGGTCTGTCCGGTATCAGGCAGGTGCGGCGGATGCAGTCTTATGAACTATTCATACATAGCACAGCTTCGCATGAAGGATGCGCTGGTAGAAGACGACCTCGTGCGTATCGGCGGCTTTGACAGAGCCTTTATTGAAAAAATAAAGGAGCCCATCATCGGTATGGATGATCCTCTTCACTACAGGAACAAGGCACAGATACCTGTTGGAGAGCGCTCTGACGGGAAAATTGTCACCGGCTTCTATGCCAGGCATTCACACCGCATAGTGGAACCTGACGGGAAGACGGGATGCATGATCGGATCTCCTGACAATGAAGAGATCACTCATGCTGTGAAATCATGGATGTATGAGAACAGGATCAATTCGTATGATGAGACGACTGGAAAGGGGCTTGTCAGGCATATTCTGATCCGCCATGGAGTCCATACTGGTCAGGTCATGGTCTGTCTCGTGATCAATGGACGGTCGATTCCTGCGGCTGACAATCTGGTCGACAGACTGACTGTTGCATGTCCTGATATTACGAGTATCTGTATCAATATCAATAAAAATAAAGGAAATGCCATCCTTGGAGAGCGCACAGAATGCATCTGGGGAGAACCGACGATCACTGACCGGGTAGGTGACATATCTTTCGATATCTCTGCAAAGTCGTTCTTCCAGGTGAACCCTGTACAGATGGAGAGACTTTATTCCAGAGCGCTGGAATATGCAGATCTGAAGGGGAACGAGAATGTATATGATCTGTATTCGGGCATTGGAACGATATCACTTTTTCTTGCGAGGAAGGCAGGACATGTGACAGGCGTCGAAGTGGTTCCTGATGCGGTAAAGGATGCTGTGAGAAATGCCAGGCTCAATGGCTTTTCCAATACGAATTTCTATACCGGGCGTACTGAAGATGTGCTTCCCAAGCTTGTCGCACAGGGGCGTCCGGCAGATGTGATAGTTCTTGATCCACCAAGAAAAGGAGCGGAGAAGGAGGTGCTTGACACCATCCTTTCTGTCGCTCCTTCAAAGATTGTATATGTGAGTTGTGATCCGGCAACTCTCGCGAGAGATCTGAAGATCCTCTGCTCAGGGGGATTGTATGAGTTGAAAAAATATACGCCGGTCGATCAGTTCCCTGAGACCATGCATATAGAGACCTGTTCTCTGCTTGTAAGGAAATAGATCAGTCCTCCTCAGGCGTAGTAGCCCTCAGATTAGTCTCAAGGAACTTATTATATCCCTTCCACATATCCTTGGTATTCGGGGAGTCATAGATGGCCTGCTTCATCGTCTGCATCTTGGCATCGACATTGTCTGCAAATGACAGTGCCATTGCCTCACAGATGGCAGGCTTTTTTGGTGAACCGAATTCGAGCTCGCCGTGATGAGCGAGTATGCAGTGCTCGAGTTCATCCTTCTTTGACTGCGGTAATCCCTCAATCTGATTCATGTGATCTCTGACCATCATTGTACCGATGACTATATGGCCCAGGAGATTTCCCTGGTCAGTGTAGTCATTCTCCGGGAAAGGTGAGAACTCGTATATTTTCCCGATATCATGACAGATAGCTGCAGTCACCAGCAGATCGCGGTCCAGGAAGGTGTAATGCTTCGCAAAGAAATTGCATACGCGGGCGACCGAAAGCGTGTGCTCCAGGAGTCCGCCAACGAAATTGTGATGGACTGACTTCGCAGCCGAGCTGCGACAGAATGATTTCTTGAACCTTTCATCGCCGAAAAATGACATCAGCAGATCATGATAGTACCAGGTCTTCACCGAGTCCATGAGATTCATGAGTTCTGAGTACATCTCATCTATATCATACTCTGAGCATGGCAGGTAGTCCGCGGTATTGATGCCCTTCGGGCTCACCTTTGATGCCTGCCTGATGATGAGCTGCAGCTGTCCCTTGTATTCCTGTGAATCAGCAACTATATTGATATAGTCAAGCGAGGAAAATTCCTCAATGCCCGGTGATGACGGATCCCAGACCTTAGCATTTACCGTGCCGGACTTATCCTGAAGAGTCACGTTCCAGTACTCCTTGTCATTCTTCGTCACGGCAGTCTTGACTTCCTTTGCCATATACGTTTCCCGAACCTGCTCGCCGGGCTTGATGGTATTCAGATACTTCATTTTTTCTCCAGTCTATCAGATGTTTTTGGCCTTCCTACATTTTACTCCTTTTAAAAAGCCGCGGCAACCCTTAAGATGAAAAAGGGGACGGGTCCATTTTTCATCTTTTCATTAAAGTTTTTGCTTCTGGGGCCGATAATAAAAGTGTAATGTGAAAAGGAATTCACTTTTTTGAAAAGATAACAGAAGCCCACGGAGGAGCTTCGGGTTATAATTACCACGAAAGGTGATTATATGAAGATCAATAATAATATATCAGCGGTTATCGCAAACAAGCACTTACTCCGCAACGAGAATTCACTTTCAGTATCAATGGAGAGGCTTTCATCAGGCTACAAGCTCACCCACGCAAAGGACAATCCTTCCGGGATGGCAATTTCTAATAAGATGCGTGCGCAGATCAGAGGACTTGACCGTGCAAGCCAGAACTCACAGGATGGAGTATCACTTCTTAATACAGCAGACGGGGCCATCAGCGAGACAACGAGCATCTTGCAGAGAATGCGCGAGCTTGCTGTTCAGGCAGCAAATGATACGAATACAGATTCAGATAAAGAGGCTATCCAGCTCGAGATGACGAATCTCAGGAGCGAGGTTGACCGCATTTCTTCCACTACAGAGTTCAATACGAAGAATCTGCTTGACGGTACTCTCGACAGAAAGGCATACGCAGATGATGTGTCGAGACTTCAGGTGTCTGATTCTGTTTCAGCAGGTACATATGAGATAGAACTGACGCATGCAGCGGAAAGAGCACATGTTGATGGTAAAACTCCTTCAGGAGATGTACCTGATGGTTCATTTACAGTTAATGGGCGAAAAGTAGAGCTTAAGAGCACAATGACTGCCGATGAAGCATATGAAGAGCTCAGGAAACAGTGCGAGTATGGCAATGTTTCTGCTGAGAAGGATTCGACAGGAAAGATCACTCTTAAGTCAGGATCTTATAATGATGAGCACGAACAGGTACTTGGAACAGCCTGGGGAGAAGGAGCAAAGATCAGTATTTCAGTTGATAGCAATGATGCTAAATCCAAGGAGGCTGCAGATTATTTTGGACTAAAGGACAACAGTATGAATCCTGATCATGGAGAGAATGCCAAGGTGAAACTGAAGGGCTCATTTTCATCTACAGCTACATCATCTGTAGACGGCAGAAAAATAACCGTGACAGACAATAACGGCTTTGAAATGAGCTTTGTTCTGGACAAGGCCAGTGAGACAACTGGAGAAACGAGTACTATTAAACCTAATGATGGGACAGCAGGCGCATCTAACAGGAGGATAAAAATCGAAGTAACCGATATAGGTCCTATGGATCTGCAGGTGGGCGCGAATACCCGGCAGCAGATGGCAGCGCGTATAGATGCAATGGATACTAAGAGTCTGTATATTGATGACCTTGATGTGACAAAGACAGGCGGCCCCGACCTTGCAATAGCCCGTCTTGATTCAGCAATCTCAAAGGTCAATGAGAACCGTGCCAGGATAGGCGCTCTTTCCAACAGACTCGGTAATACGATCTCCAATCTGGATAATGAGAGTGAGAACATGAACTCCGCGATCTCGAAGCTGAGGGATACGGATATGGCAACAGAGATGGTGGAATTCACGAAGGACAATGTCCTGCAGCAGGCAGGTACCTCAGCTCTTTCACAGGCAAATGAGCTGCCGAATCTGGCTCTACAGCTGCTTCAGTGATTTTTGAATAAGCGCATCATGATTTCATACAGGAACAGGGACCTTGCACGGGGAGCTGTTCAGAACCCGATTTGAAGATCGGGTTCTTTTTTATGAAATTTATTGAAGAAACCTTATTAATAAGTTATAATTGAGATGTATCGAATGAGATACATTTATGGGAAGCGGTTCAAAGATTTATCAGGAGGATTTTATGTTACAGTACCGTTATGACACACAGCTTCTTATCGATGGTGAGGATCTCGATGAGGATGAGATCAATGATTACTTTGTGAAGAATTTCAAGGGAGACTGTCTTCTTGCAGTAGGTGATGAGGATCTGATCAAGATTCATTATCATACCAATGAGCCATGGAAGGTGCTTGAATACTGTGCTTCGCTTGGAGAGATTTACGATATAGTAGTAGAGGATATGGACCGACAGGCACGTGGACTGAAGGGCTGAGATGCCCTGTCTGGCGTATCCTTAGGCACATGTGCATTACATGTGAGGCCCTGAAGGAGGGAAGGTGACGCCCTATGGCAGGTAACAGTTTGACAGATTATGATTCAGACAGGCGGAGATTATACAGGGAGAGCATGGAGATCAGAGACCTGCATTACTGCAAGGTCTGCGGCAGGGTATTTTCGTATCCGGGCTTCGGGCCTGATGTGTGCCCGCAGTGCAGGCAACGGGATCAGGAGGAGTTTGACAAGGTAAGGGAATACCTGTCTACCCATGAGCATTCGAGCGTACAGCAGACATCACTTGATACAGGTATTCCTGTCAGGAAGCTGTACAGATGGATTCATGAAGAGAGGCTTTATTTCAAGAATGATGGTACCAGCGGACTGTTCTGTGAGATCTGCGGCCAGCCGATCAATACCGGCCGCTACTGTAGCCGCTGCAAGGCAAAGCTTAAGCTGAAGGGGGTAAAGATTGATACGGAACCTGACAAGGAGCTGACTGCCGAGGAAAAGATGCGTTTCATTAAGATGCCGTACAAAAGGTATTAGGACTATGCGTGAAGTCATTATCGATATAATAGAGATTTATCTGGTATTCACATTTTTACTCACGGTGTATTCTGTCATCCGCATGTATGTGATCGGAAATATCGCATGCGACAAGAAGCGTGGACTTACGCGAATGGAGCGGCTGAAGGATCAGGGCAGGTTCAGACAGTATCCCGTATATTCGATGGAGGAGATTGCTGAGAAAAAGAAAAGAGGAGCGGTCCGGCTTTCAGTTTTCCCTAATGATTCGGGAAAAAGGACAAGATGCGTGATAGTATGCCCTGGTGGAGGGTATGTTCATCTGTGTGCCACGAAGGAGGGCTACCCGGTAGCAGCGAAGCTCAATGAGATGGGCTATACAGCCTTTGTACTTGAGTACAGGGCAGGACTTGACTGCTCGTCTCATGCACCGATGCATGACCTTGCAGCGGCTGTACGCTTTATCTCCGCAAGAGCAGACCAGTTCAATGTGGATATGAATGGATATGCTGTTGTAGGATTTTCTGCAGGAGGCAATCTCGCGGGAATCTTCGGCACGAGGGCCTGGGGATATGAGAAGTATAATGCCATGAAGCCAGGCTGTCTTATCATGGGATATCCGTGGACCAATGTGAATCACTGGATGCAGCACCCCTACTGGAATATCTGGGTAGCACTGATGGGAATCTGGCTCTCAGAGCGTGGAAATATATACATGTTCGGGCCAAAGGGCCATTTCAGTAAGAAAAAAAGAGATTCACTCTGCGTCCAGAGATGGATCACGCCTGACTATCCGCCGGTCTATATGTTCGCAGGCGGCAATGATGTGCTTGTGCCAATGGCAGCGCATACTGATGTGCTGGCAAAAGCGCTTGATGAGAATGGTGTGCCGTATAAGTATGACAAGTTCTTCGGGCTGCCGCATGGCGTAGGCATTGGTAAGCATACGAATGCGGAGCACTGGATGGAAAATGCTGTTGACTTCTGGGAGAGTGAAGTAAAAAAATTGGATAGACGAGCTTAAAAAGCCACACAACTTGTGTGGCTTCTTTCTGCTCTGATTACTGGTTTTCTTTGGACATTTTCTCTGCCAGCTCGCAGATCAGGTGTACGCAGGTATCCTCTCCGAGAACTCCTGAATCAAGGGCCAGATCGTAGTTCGTATATGCGCCCCACTGCTGGTCAGTATAGTAGCGGTAGTAGGTGCGGCGCTGCTTGTCCTTCTTCTGGATACGCTTGCGGACATCCACATTGGTGATATCGCCATATCTCTCGAGAACTCTTGTGATTCTGTGCGGCATATCAGCATGGATCAGGACATTGAGACATGGAATCTCGGCGTTCTTGAGTATATAGTCGCTGCAGCGGCCGACAATGACGCAAGGTCCTTTTTTTGCGGCATCGAGGATCACTTTTCTCTGAGCGAGAAAGATCTCATCCTGAGGACTCTGGAAATACATGGCACTGGCAGCTGAGATATCAAACCATTTATTCGCAACACTCGTGTCTTCACCCTGCTCCTCTATGAGCTCTTTCGCATAGCCGCTCTCTTCTGCGGTCTTAGTGACGATTTCCCCATCCAGGAACGGGACATTGAGTTCCTTTGCGACCTTCTCACCTATGGAATGGCCGCCACTGCCGAATTCACGGCTGATTGTAATTATTGGATACATAAGTTACCCCCTTTCTGGTAAAACTTAAAGTAACTTTGGCTATATTGTACAAAAAAATGAGAGATAATTCAAGAAAATTAGTGAATTTTATATATTTCAATCTGAGCGGCGTGTATGACGGAAAAGAGCCGGCAGTCGATCTGACGGACATTCACGGAACAAACTGCTATCTGGATGATGCGGCCGGGGCAGAGATTCAGAGGAGAATTGATGCGATGCCTGGGATACCGCTGGTCAGATTCATAGATTCAGGCAATTATCATTACATGTCACTTTTTTTCATGAGGAAAATAAAGGAGCCATTCACACTGTTGCTTCTGGATAATCATCCGGATACTAAGACACCGGTATTTGGAGACATCACATCCTGCGGAGGATGGGTCAGAGAGGCCTGTGAGACAATCCCGAATCTGAACCATGTGATAATGGCAGGAGTGGATCGCAAGCTCATAGAAGAGGAACAGCCCTTGCCAGAGAAAGCCATATCACTGGCACTTGATGAAGCAGCTGATTATATCAGCAGTCATGACGAGAACTATTATATTTCTCTTGATAAGGACATCATGAACGAGGACTATGCACGCACAGACTGGAGCCAGGGACCATACACACTTGATGATATTCTGAAAGTGATTTCTGTAGTAAAGAACTGCTGCGGCTTCGACATCTGCGGCGAAAAAAAAGAAGATCCTACGGATGAGGATCTTCTGGTTAATGAGCATACAAACAGTAGTATTATCCCTGCTGTTTACGAATGTTGAATCTCTTACGCTGCAGCGGATCAAGAATTTTCTTTCTGATACGCAGATGCTCAGGCGTCACCTCAAGCAGCTCGTCAGTCTCAATGAAGTCAAGGGCCTGCTCGAGTGAGAGACGCTTAGGAGGAACCAGAGTCAGGGCCTCATCAGATGATGAGGTACGGGTATTAGTCAGATGCTTTTTCTTGCAGACATTGATCTCGATGTCCTCTGCACGGTTTGAAGCACCGATGACCATACCTGAGTAAACCTTCTCACCAGGTCCGATGAAGAGGGTACCACGATCCTGGGCAGCAAAGAGGCCGTATGTCACGGACTCGCCTGCCTCGAATGCAATAAGAGACCCCTGCTTTCTGTAAGCAATATCTCCCTTGTAAGGAGCATATCCTTCAAATACGGTATTGATGATACCATTACCCTTGGTATCAGTCATGAAATCGCCTCTGTATCCGATCATTCCACGAGCAGGAATGACGAACTCAAGACGGGTATATCCACCAGTGATAGGACGCATATTCTGCAACTCACCTTTTCTGGCGGAGAGCTTTTCGATTACTACACCCTGGAATTCATCAGGCACATCCACATAAGCTCTTTCCATAGGCTCGAGTTTCTTGCCGTTCTCATCGGTGTGATAAAGAACCTCGGCCTTACTTACTGCGAACTCATATCCCTCACGTCTCATCTCCTCGATAAGCACAGACAGATGAAGCTCACCACGGCCTGAGACCTTGAAGGTATCAGGACTGTCGGTATCCTCTACACGAAGAGATACATCGGTATTCAGCTCTCTGTACAGCCTGTCTCTGATATGACGGCTGGTCACATATTTTCCTTCCGTACCGGCAAAAGGACTGTCATTTACAATGAAATTCATTGCGATCGTAGGCTCTGAGATCTTCTGGAAAGGAATAGCAACAGGATCACTATCAGTACCGCAGATAGTATCACCGATATGCAGATCAGCGATTCCTGAAATAGCTACGATGGATCCAACCTTTGCTTCCTCCACATCGACCTTATTCAGCCCCTCAAACTCATAAAGCTTCGAGATACGGACGCTTTCCTTCTTATCAGGATCGTGATGGTTGACAACGACTGCGTTCTGGTTCAGCTTGATGCTGCCGTTTGACACCTTTCCGATACCGATACGACCGACATAATCATTGTAATCAATGGTAGAAATAAGAACCTGGGTATTCGCATCAGGATCACCGGTAGGAGCCGGGATGTACTTCAGTATCGCATCGAAAAGAGGAGTCATATCCTTCTTTTCATCACCGAGCTCCTTGATCGCATATCCATCCCTTGCAGAAGCATAGATGAATGGAGCGTCCAGCTGCTCATCAGTAGCATCGAGATCCATGAAGAGCTCGAGAGTCTCATCAACTACCTCTGCAGGTCTTGCACCAGGACGGTCGATCTTGTTGATACATACGATGACCGGTAGATTGAGGCCAAGGGCCTTCATGAGAACGAACTTGGTCTGTGGCATTACTCCCTCGAATGCGTCGACGAGGAGTACAACTCCGTCAACCATCTTCAGGATACGCTCAACCTCACCACCGAAATCTGCATGTCCCGGGGTGTCAACGATATTTATCTTTACACCTTTGTACTTGACTGCTGTATTCTTGGACAGGATTGTGATGCCTCGCTCACGCTCAATGGCGCCGGAATCCATGACACGGTCCTGTACTTCCTGATTCTCTCGGAAGACACCGCTCTGTCTGAGAAGCTGGTCCACAAGTGTCGTCTTGCCGTGATCGACATGGGCGATAATGGCGACGTTTCTGATATCTTCTCTTGTCTGAATCATTTTTAACCTCCAAAATTTGATAATGGCATTAACCCTACTATTATATCACGGAGAAAAAACATTACAATGATAAAAAATGCCAAAAAAATCATTAATTGCCCACAATTTTTTAATAATATTGCCGATTCTGATTCTGGCATATGATATTTTTACATGTTTTTAAATTTAAAATGGGATTTTTTTAAAAAATAACAAAAAACTGATAAAAAAGGGTGGACTTTATTGTGCAATATGCTATAATTTTAAAAGCGACAGAAAAAACTTTTGGTAAATATTCCCAACTCGCTTCACGATAAGGGGATCGGGGGATCTGCGATGGCGATGGGGGATATATGAGAGGTGGTTTTTAGATGAGCAGTAAAGAAATGATAGCCATGCTCCTGGCAGGAGGTCAGGGCAGCAGGCTTGGTGTTCTGACATCGGACGTTGCCAAGCCGGCAGTAGCATTCGGCGGGAAGTACAGGATCATTGATTTCCCTCTGAGCAACTGCATCAATTCAGGAATCGATACGGTAGGTGTGCTGACACAGTATCAGCCGCTCGCACTCAATACCCATATCGGTATCGGAACACCGTGGGACCTGGATCGTAATAATGGCGGTGTCACAGTTCTTCCCCCGTATGAGAGAAGCGACAATTCAGAATGGTATTCCGGAACAGCAAATGCTATTTATCAGAATATGAAGTATATGGAGGCTTACAATCCAGAGTACGTGCTGATACTTTCCGGAGATCATATTTACAAGATGGATTATGAGGCAATGCTTGATTTCCACAAGCAGAATCAGGCAGATGTCACACTGGCAGTTATTCCTGTTCCTATCGAGGAAGCGAGTCGATTCGGGGTTGTCATCGCTGACGAAAACAAGAGGATCACGGAGTTCCAGGAGAAGCCTGAGCACCCGAAGAGCAATCTCGCATCAATGGGTATCTACATATTCTCATGGCCGGTTCTGAAGCAGGCTCTGCTTGCGCTGAAGGATCAGAGCAACTGCGATTTCGGTAAGCACATCATTCCGTACTGCCATAGCAATGGCAAGAGGATCTTTGCGTATGAGTTCAATGGATACTGGAAGGATGTCGGTACTCTGGGTTCGTACTGGCAGTCAAATATGGAGCTCATCGATCTGATCCCTGAGTTCAATCTCTATGAGGAGTTCTGGAAGATCTACACGAAGCAGGACAAGATTGAACCACAGTATATAGGACCGGATGCCACAGTGGGAAAGGCAATCATTGGTGCCGGGGACAATATCAATGGTGAGGTTCATGGATCAGTGCTTTCAGCAGGGGTAGTTGTAGAAGAAGGAGCCGTGGTCAGGGATTCAATTATCATGAAGGACACGGTCATCCGGAAGGGCGCTTATATCGAGAAGTCGATCATCGCAGAGAACTGTGTGATCGGTGAGAATGCGAAGATCGGTGTCGGCGAAGAAGCAGAGAGCAAGCTGAATCCGAAGATCTACAGCTTCGGTCTGGCAGTCATCGGAGACAATTCCGTGATCCCTGCAAATGTTACTATTGGGAAGAATACCGCGATCAGGGGCGTGACAGAAGAGGATGATTATCCGGATGGAGCGCTTCCGAGCGGTGGATATCTGATAAAGGCAGGTGATCAGGCATGAAGGCATTAGGAATAATTCTGGCTGGTGGTAATTCCACCCGTATGAAGAGCTTATCAGACAAGAGAGCAATCTCAGCAATGCCGGTTGGCTGCAGCTACAGAGCCATCGACTTCGCTCTGTCGAATATGACGAATTCAAGTATCCAGACGGTGGCTGTGCTTTCACAGTACAATGCCCGTTCACTCAATGAGCATCTGAATTCATCGAAGTGGTGGAATTTCGGCCGCAAGCAGGGCGGACTGTTCCTCTTTACACCGACGGTCACTGCTGACAATAGCTGGTGGTACAGAGGCACTGCTGATGCCATGTGGCAGAATATAGATTTTCTGAAAAAGAGACACGAGCCGTATGTCGTGATCACAAGCGGTGACTGCATCTGCAAGATGGACATGGCTCCGATCCTTGATTTCCACATCCAGAAGCAGGCAGATATCACAGTGGTCTGCACGAAGGCTCCGGAGTGGGACGATATCAGCAGATTCGGTACAGTGAAGATAGATCCGGACGGCCTCATCAGCGAATTCGAAGAGAAGCCGATGATCGCTCATTCCAATATCGTATCTACAGGTACCTATGTCATCCGTCGCAGAAAGCTCATAGAGCTTCTCGAGCAGTGCAATGCCGAGGGCAGATACAATTTCGTTACGGATATCCTGATCAGATACACCGGCATGAAGAAGATATACGGATATATGCTCGATACATACTGGAGCAATATCGCATCCGTTGATTCATATTTCAGGACCAATATGGATTTCCTGAAGCCGGAGGTAAGGAGCTTCTTCTTCGGTTCTGAGCCGAAGATATACTCCAAGGCACAGGATCTCCCTCCAGCCAAGTTCAATGACGGGGCTCAGGTTCACGATTCACTGATCGGTTCCGGAACTATCATCAACAGTGTGGTGGATCATTCAGTGATCTTCAAGAATGTCTTCATTGGAAATAATACAGTGATCAGGAACTCGATCGTTCTGAACGGTGCATATATCGGAGACAATGTACATGTTGAGAACTGCATTGTCGAGAGCAATGAGACTCTTCTTTCTGATACGAGCTACGTCGGTGAAGACCAGATCAGGATTGTTGTAGAGAACAATAATAGAATAGGACTCTAACGGATTTTAGCATTGAATTCATTCATTGCTTCATTTACATCGCCTGCGAGGATCAGTTCGGCTGCCTTGCAGGCTCTTTTTCTGGCTTCATCGAAAAATTGCTGGTCTTCCTGCGGCAGTCTGCTCAGAACGAAGTCTGCCATGTCGCCGCTTTTGAAAATGCCTACTCCAAGGCGTATGCGGACAAACTTATCAGTCCCTACATGCTCTATTATATTCTTAAGGCCATTATGTCCGCCGGCAGAGCCTTTTTTTCTTATTCTTATATTGCCGGCCTCGAGAGTCACATCATCTGAGAAGACAATGAGCTGAGTCTCCGGATCGAGCTTGTAAAAATTCACGAAGTCTCCGACCGATTCACCACTCAGATTCATAAATGTCTGTGGCTTTATGAGAATTACTTTTTCTCCATTTATTACTCCCTGTCCCGACAGAGCCTTGCGCTCTGATTTTTTTATTTCTATTCCATATTTTTCTGCCAGTGCGTCTATTGTATCGAAGCCTGCATTGTGTCTTGTGTGCTCATATTTCGTGCCCGGATTCCCGAGACCAGCTATTAGAAACATATGATTGATATATCCTCCTGACGAAAGCTTGCATAGTATGTTATAATAATAAACTATGAGTGAATTAAGTACAAGACATAAACATGCGATAGGAATAAGCCTGGTAATTGCCGACTCGTTCTTTTTTTCGCTGATGACGCTGTTCGTGAGGCTGTCGGGTGACATACCTACGATGCAGAAATGCTTCTTCAGAAACGCATTCGCAGCAGTAATTGCTATCATCGCTCTTGCCAGAACAGACGAGAAATTCCATATTAAGAAGGGCTCGCTGCCTGGACTTTTTGCCAGGTCCATTTCGGGTGGACTCGGAATGATTCTCAATTTCTATGCGATTGACAGGATCGGGCTTGCAGATGCGAATATCCTGAACAAGATGTCTCCGTTCTTTGCGATCATTGCATCAATATTTATTCTTAAGGAGATACCGAAGAAGGCTGACTGGATTGCAGTTATAATCGCATTTGTGGGTGCTGTTTTTATAATAAAGCCATCAGCGAATATCACATCACTCTACGCGCTTGCAGGACTGCTAGGAGGACTCGGAGCAGGTATTGCATATACCTTCGTGAGAAAGCTGGGTCAGCAGGGCGAGAGAGGACCAGTCATTGTGGCATTCTTCTCGATTTTTACATGCTGTCTGTGTCTGCCGTCTATGATAGCTGATTTCCATCCGATGAGCGCGTTGCAGTGGCTGTTCCTGATACTTGCAGGGCTTGCGGCAGCAGGCGGACAGTTCACGGTGACGGCAGCGTACAAGTATGCGCCAGCAAAAAATATTTCTGTGTTTGACTATTCGCAGGTCATCTTCGCATCAATCTGGGGCGCACTTGTCTTTGACGAACTGCCTGACTATCTGTCAGTGATTGGATATGTGATCGTCATCAGCTGTGCGGTCGGACGGTGGCTGTATCTGATGAAGTCGGAGGATTGAGAAAGTTTTGAGTTCAAAGTTCAGAGTTCAAAGTCTGAAGTACTGAGCTAAGAACTCATAACTCAGAACTAAGAACTTGAAAAAAGGAGCTAAACATGAATCCAGGATCTATTTTTAAAATTAAGGGTATTTTAGACAAATTCAATCAGAACCACCCAAAGGTAGTATCGTATTTTTCATCGGTCTTTGGACAGAATGGAGTGCCTGAGGGTTCTGTAATTGAACTCACAGTCACGAAGCCAGGTGAAGAACCGGTCACGACTAATATGAAGGTGACGGCGGATGATGTGGAACTGGTACAGACGCTGAAAGAACTGAAGTAGTTCTGAGTTCTGAGTTTTAAGTTAAGAGCTAAGAACTAAGAACTAAGAACTTATAACTCATAACTAAAAACTTATAACTCATAGCAAACATGGATAAACTATTCAAACTACACTCTAAATACTCTCCTACCGGTGACCAGCCAGAAGCAATAAAGGAGCTTGTCGATGGTTTCAGAGAAGGTAATCAGTTCGAGACTCTCCTCGGAGTCACTGGTTCCGGTAAGACCTTTACAATGGCAAATGTCATTGCGGCACTCAACAAGCCTACGCTTATCATGAGCCACAACAAGACACTTGCGGGACAGCTCTACAGCGAGATGAAGGAATTTTTTCCAGAGAACGCTGTAGAGTATTTTGTCTCATACTATGATTACTATCAGCCTGAGGCATACGTGCCTCAGTCGGATACATATATCGCGAAGGACTCTGCGGTAAATGATGAGATCGACAAGCTCCGTCTGTCTGCAACTGCCGCTCTTTCCGAGAGAAAGGACGTCATAATCGTCGCTTCCGTTTCGTGCATATATGGTATCGGAAGTCCTGATGATTATGAAAATATGATGGTTTCCTTAAGGCCTGGTCAGGACAAGGACCGTGATTGTGTCATCAGGGAACTGGTCGACATGCAATATCTGAGAAATGACATGGATTTCAAACGTGGCACCTTCCGTGTCAGGGGCGATACACTCGAGGTGATCCCAGCGAATACTACAGACTACGCCTACAGGATTGAGTGGTTCGGCGATGAGATCGACCGTATAGTGCAGACTGATCCATTGACCGGCAAGGTGCAGTGTGAACTGTCCCACTGTGCTGTTTTCCCGGCATCGCACTATGTAGTTCCTAAGGAAAAAATAGAGCATGCCTGCGAGACAATTGAAGAAGAACTGAAGGAAAGAGTCGCTTTTTTCAAGGCTCATGACAAGCTCCTCGAAGCACAGAGAATTGCAGAGAGGACGAATTTCGATATAGAGATGCTCCGTGAGACGGGATTCTGCTCAGGCATTGAGAACTATTCGAGGCATCTGACAGGTGCGAAGCCTGGCGAACCGCCAAAGTGTCTGATCGACTATTTTGGAAATGATTTCCTGACGATTATCGACGAGAGCCATATCACCGTTCCACAGATTGGCGGAATGTATAATGGCGACAAGGCCAGAAAGACCACGCTTGTAGACTATGGCTTCAGGCTGCCGAGCGCTCTTGACAACAGGCCTCTCAACTTTCATGAATGGGAGCAGAAAAATGATCAGCTCCTGTTCGTATCTGCTACGCCGGGCAAGTATGAAGAAGAGCATGAGCTGCTGAGAGCTGAGCAGGTCATCAGACCTACCGGACTTCTTGATCCGTCAATTGATGTGAGACCTACAGAGGGTCAGATCGATGATCTGTATTCTGAGATCAAGAAAGAAGCAGATCAGCATAATAAGGTGCTTGTCACGACTCTTACCAAGAGGATGGCAGAGGATCTGACTGACTATCTCGCAGAGCTCGGTGTCAGAGTGAAATATCTGCATTCGGATATTGATACGCTCGAACGTGCAGAGATCATCCGTGATCTGCGACTCGATGTATTCGATGTGCTCGTAGGGATCAACCTCCTCCGTGAGGGACTGGATATCCCGGAGATCACTCTGGTCGCAATTCTCGATGCTGATAAAGAAGGATTCCTGCGTAATGAGACATCTCTGATTCAGACAATTGGCCGTGCTGCGCGTAATGACCATGGTCATGTCATCATGTATGCCGACACGATTACAGAGTCGATGCAGAAGGCAATCGATGAGACAGAGCGTCGTAGGAAAATCCAGCAGGCATATAACGAGAAGCATCACATCACTCCGAAGACTATCCAGAAGGCAGTCCAGGATGTGATCGCAGTATCGAAGCAGGTCGCTGCCGAAGAGAAGGATATGGAGAGGCAGCCTGAGGAGATGTCAGTTGACGAGCTGAAGAAGTACATAGGCAGGATCCGTGACAAGATGCAGAAGGCTGCAACAGACCTGAATTTCGAGGCCGCAGCAGAATATCGTGACAGAATGATAGAACTCAAGAATATGTTAAATACCATCATTAGCAAAAAAATCAAGTGAGGTATATATGAAGGAATCAAGTGAATCACTCACACCACAGAAATATATAAAGATCCGGGGAGCTAAAGTACATAATCTGAAAAATATAGACCTCGATATCCCACGTGATTCGTTCACTGTATTCACGGGACTCTCTGGATCTGGAAAAAGTTCACTGGCCTTCGATACTATTTTCGCAGAAGGCCAGAGACGATACATGGAGTCGCTGTCGAGCTATGCGAGACAGTTCCTCGGCCAGATGGAAAAGCCGGACGTAGACAAGATTGAGGGCCTTCCGCCAGCTATTTCAATTGACCAGAAATCGACAAACCATAACCCGAGATCAACAGTCGGAACAGTCACAGAGATCTATGACTACCTGAGACTCCTGTATGCGCGTTGCGGAATTCCGCACTGTCCGAACTGCGGCAGACCGATCTACAAGCAGACGGTAGACCAGATGTGTGATCAGATCAGGAAACTCCCGGAGAAAACGAAGTTTCAGGTGCTCTCCCCAGTAGTCAGAGGCCGTAAAGGCGCCCAGGAAAAACTTTTCGAAAGAGCCAGAAAGAACGGCTACGTCCGCGTGATCGTCGATGGCAATCTCTATGATCTGTCGGAAGATATAAAGCTCAATAAGAATCAGAAGCATAATATAGAGATAGTAGTCGATCGTCTCGTGATAAGGGACGGAATCGATGCAAGGCTTACGGGCTCAATTGAAAATGCGCTGAAGCTGTCAGGCGGACTCGTGATCATAGATGTGATTGGCGGGAAGCCGATGAGATTTTCGGAGAGCTATTCATGCCCGTACTGCGGCATATCAATTGATGAGATCGAGCCAAGAAGCTTTTCATTCAACAATCCGTTCGGAGCATGTCCTGAGTGCTATGGCCTGGGATACAAGATGGAGTTCGATGAGCGGCTCATGATCCCTGACCAGAATCTGTCATTCAATGAAGGCTGCGTGCAGGTCATCGGCTGGCAGAATTCCAAGGACCCGAAGAGCTACTCGCATGCGCTTCTCGAGGCACTGTCGAAGGAGTATGGATTTTCTCTCGATACACCATACAAGAAGCTGCCGAAAAAGATCCGCGACATGTTCATCAATGGCTTTGATAAAGTAGTAAAGGTACACTATTCAGGACGCTGGTCTACAGGAGTCTATGATGTGCAGTTTGAGGGACTGCTCGAGAATACGAAACGCAGATACCGTGAGACAAAATCGGACACTGCCAAGGCTCAGTTCGAGGAATTCATGCAGATCACGCCGTGCCCTGTATGCCACGGACAGAGGCTGAAGCCAGATGCACTTGCTGTAACGGTAGCTGATAAGAATATATATGAGATGACGACGATGTCCGTGAAGGACCTTCGTCCGTTCCTTGATAATATGCAGCTGACTGACCAGCAGTTGAAGATCGGCAGACTTGTGCTTCGAGAGATAAAGGCAAGAGTGAAGTTCCTCGATGATGTAGGGCTTGATTATCTCTCCCTTTCCCGTGCAACTGCAACTCTGTCGGGCGGCGAGGCACAGAGAATCAGGCTCGCAACGCAGATCGGTTCCGGACTCGTGGGAGTCGTCTATATCCTTGATGAGCCGTCAATCGGACTGCATCAGAGAGATAATGACAAGCTTCTTGCGTCATTAAAGGGTCTCCGCAATCTCGGCAATACGCTGATCGTCGTAGAACATGACGAGGATACGATGAGAGCCGCTGATTTCCTTGTGGACATCGGACCTGGAGCCGGCGACCATGGCGGTGAGATAGTGGCAGCAGGCACTCCTGAAGAGGTCGAAGCCTGCCCTGATTCACTCACCGGACAGTATCTGTCTGGCAAGAAAAAAATTCCAGTACCTGATGTCAGAAGAAAGCCGACAGGCCACATCACAATAAAAGGCGCGAGAGAGCATAATCTGAAGAATATAGATGTGGAAATCCCGCTTGGCATCATGACAGTAGTCACAGGAGTATCAGGCTCAGGAAAATCATCACTGATCAATGAGATACTGTACAAGACCCTTGCCCGTGACCTGAATCGTGCGAGAACCATTCCAGGAGACTGTGATGGGATCGAAGGCACGAAGCAGCTTGACAAGATTATAGATATCGACCAGTCGCCGATCGGCCGTACACCGAGATCGAACCCGGCTACCTATACAGGAGTCTTTGACCTGATCAGGGATCTTTTCGCATCGACACCGGATGCCAAGGCCAGAGGGTACACAAAGGGCAGATTTTCTTTCAATGTAAAGGGCGGACGATGTGAGGCCTGCGGCGGAGACGGAATCAAGAAGATAGAGATGCATTTCCTGCCAGACGTGTATGTGCCATGTGAGGTCTGCCATGGACAGAGATACAACCGTGAGACGCTCGAAGTGAAGTATAAGGGCAAGTCAATCTATGATGTGCTCAATATGACGGTCGAGGAAGCAGTTAAATTTTTTGAACCGGTTCCGTCTGTCTATAGAAAGATAAAGACCCTGATGGATGTCGGACTCGGATATATCAAGCTGGGTCAGCCATCGACAGAGCTCTCGGGCGGAGAAGCCCAGAGGATAAAGCTTGCAACGGAGCTGTCGAGACGAGGTACCGGAAAGACTATCTATGTGCTTGATGAGCCGACGACCGGACTTCATTTCGAGGATGTGAATAAGCTGGTAAGGATTCTCCGTGAGCTGTCTGACAGCGGCAATACCGTTGTCGTGATCGAGCACAATCTCGATGTGATAAAGACAGCAGACTATATCATCGACCTGGGCCCTGAGGGCGGCGATGGAGGCGGTACTGTAATAGCCCGGGGAACGCCTGAAGAGATCTGTAAGGTGAAGAAGAGCTATACAGGCCAGTATCTGAAGAAGGTGTTAGGGGATAGGAGCTAACACTGGCCCCTGGCCACTACAGAAAATACTTGAAAAAATCATCCAATGATTTTATAATATCTGATGTATGACTATAAATAATTTTCGGAAGGAGCACCAATAATGGCTGCCACAGATATTGGAATAGATTTAGGAACAGCGAGCATACTTGTATATCTCAAGGGTAAGGGAGTAGTGCTGAAGGAACCATCGGTCGTAGCATTTGACCGTGACACGAATAAGATAAAGGCAATCGGAGAAGAAGCCCGTCTCATGCTCGGCCGTACTCCGGGGAATATAGTAGCAGTCAGACCGCTGAGGCAGGGAGTTATCTCAGACTATACAGTCACAGAGAAGATGATAAAGTACTTCATCCAGAAGGCACTTGGCAAGAGGAGTTACCGCAAGCCACGTATCTCGGTATGCGTACCATCGGGAGTCACAGAAGTTGAGAAGCGTGCAGTAGAGGATGCAGCATATTCTGCAGGAGCCCGTGAGGTCTTTATCATTGAGGAGCCTATCGCAGCAGCAATCGGAGCCGGAATCGATATCAGCAGACCATGTGGAAATATGATCGTGGATATCGGAGGTGGTACCTCAGATATAGCTGTCATCTCTCTTGGTGGATCGGTAGTTTCCACCTCTATCAAGATCGCCGGAGACAATTTCGACGAGGCACTCGTCAGATACATGAGAAAGAAGCACAATCTCCTGATCGGTGAGAGAACCGCAGAGGATATGAAGATAAATATCGGAACCTGCTATCCGCTCTCCACACCGGAGACTATGGATGTCAGGGGACGTAATCTCGTGACGGGACTTCCGAAGACCATTGAGGTCACATCAGAGGAGACTGAGGAGGCGCTTCGCGAGCCGACAGCCCAGATAGTAGAGGCTGTTCACTCGGTTCTCGAGAAGACACCGCCGGAGCTTGCAGCCGATGTCGCAGACAGAGGAATCATCCTCACGGGAGGCGGCTCACTTCTCCGCGGACTCGAGGAGCTCATGGAGGAGCGTACCGGCATCAATACCATGACAGCCGAGGACCCGATGACCTGCGTAGCTATAGGCACAGGCAAGTATGTAGAGTTCATGGCAGGAAATCACGATTTAAGTCAGAATTAAAAAGAGCACCACTTGTACCAGGTACAGGTGGTGCACTTTATTTACTCAGATGGGATATGTCAGCCGACATTCCCTTATGAACTATTTACATATAGCTCTGAGAAGTTCTACCGATGTAGATACTATTTTCTCTGCTGGGAGATTTTCGAGATACTCCCGTGGCCTGAACCCCCAGTCGACGCTTATCACATCCATTCCCGAGTTCTTTCCGGTCTGGAAGTCTACTTCAGAATCACCTATATATACGCATTCGGAGCGCGGCATCTGAAGCACTCTGAGACATTCATTTACCATGTCAGGAGCCGGCTTTCTGCGTATTCCATCCTTCTCTCCGAGAGCAAAATCAAACATACCATTGAATTTATCATTCACCAGGGTCTGCACAGCCGGATCAGGCTTGTTTGATACTACAGCTGTTTTTATGCCACATTCCCGTAGTTCCCTGAGTACCTCGGGAATTCCTGCATACGGCCCTGTCTTTATATCGCAGTGCGAATCATAGTAGGGCTTGTAGATTTTTGAAATGCGCTCAATCTCAGCTTCATTCCTGAAACAGCCATCCGGCTCTTCAGGAGTCCCGATCTGATCCAATTTTTCATAAGGGAAACCATTTTCCACAGAGAGAGCGCGCTTGATCGCTACATATACGCCGCTTCCGAAGAAGGCAGCGACGTCCTTCGCATCGAAGTCATGCTCATGACCGCCCTGTTCCATAGCATAGTTCAGAGCTTGGGTCAGGTCATCAATAGTATTGAGGATAGTTCCATCCATATCGAATATTGCTGCTTTGTAAGCCATAATACGTCCTTTCAGAAAGATGAAAAAGGGACCCGTCCCCTTTTTCATCTGAAAGTATATAATAGATGTATTTATTTGTAAACAAAAGTTTTTCTAAAAAGGTGTTAAGAATTCCGAATGCATTTCCGATACTAAGAGTGAAAACAAAAATAAAACATGATAAATGATAATTAACGGAAAGGAGTGTCCTGTATGAGGATCAGTGCTTATAATGCTATAACACAGGTATATCAGACCAGGAAGCCTTCCGGTTCCAGGGCTACAAAGAGGGCTAACGGACAGGACGAGGTAGACATCTCTTCTGCAGGCAAGGATTTCCAGGTTGCGAAGAAGGCAGTCGCAGAGGCACCTGATACGAGAGAGGATCTCGTAGCTGCAATGAAGAAGAAGTACAGCGGTGATGTTACGGTGGATCCGGGAGACTTTGCAGATGTTCTGCTGTCGAAGTACAACGGATTATCATTCTGATTAGTGAGTTTCGTGGAGACGGAACTATTTTGTTTTTTTCTTTTCTAGCCCGTCCGGCGACACGGAGGTTACTGGTAGGCTCGAGGATGCTTACATAGTTCACCCTTGTTCCAGGGACGGGACGGCACAAGGAACAGGAGGACTGTTCCATAATGGGCGGATTGTCTTGCGAATAGCGCAGGATAGTCCGCTCATTGCTTTAATAGGAGTTTTTTATGGCAAGTCTTGCAGGCGAGCTGCTTGGTATAATGCAGGAGGAGAAAAAGGGCTACGATGCTCTGTATGAGCTTTCCCAGAGGAAGCGGAAGGCAATAGTGAACAGGGACTTAGATCTCCTGACGCAGATCACGGATCAGGAGAATGATATAGCCTCGGATCTCAAGAATCTTCAGAACCGGAGGATCGAGAATCTGAAGAATATGTCCGTAGTCCTCGGACATGACGGCGCGATACTCACAGTGACACAGGTGATAGAGCTGCTAGGTGATCAGCCGGATGAGCAGAAGGCACTGGATGCAGCGAAGGACGAGCTCGTCAGGAGCGCACAGCGTGAGCATGATCTCAATGATCAGGTACAGCTTCTCCTGAATCACGCGATAGAGCTGACGCAGTTTGATATGACGCTTCTCGAGGAGATGAAGAAGGCTCCGCAGACGGCGAATTACAATAAGAACGCATACAATACAGGCGATGTCCTCCCAAGCGGCGGATTTGATCTAAAACAGTAAGGTACAGATATGGCAAACGGATTCGGAAGTTTATACATAGGAGCTAGCGGCATCAGGAACAATCAGAATGCCCTGAATGTCGTAGCGAACAACCTGTCAAATATCGACACCACTGGCTATGTCCGTCAGAGGACATTCTTCGCGGATGCCGATTACAATAAGTTCAGCAAGGCAGATATTTCCAATCAGTGGAGCGGACTCGGAGTCGATATCGGAGATGTAATCCACAAGAGAGACCAGTTCCTCGATATGGCATACAGGACGGAGACCGGCAGGAAGCAGTTCTACCAGGCCCAGTATGACGCATCGACAGAGATCGAGACTCTGCTTAGTGAGGGAGTCGGAGCACAGTTCTCAGATTCTATCACAGGACTCCGTGAGGCGTTCAATGAGTTTGCGAAGACACCGGATGCGGATGAGGTAGATACACTCGTGGTCCAGAAGTCAGAGCTTTTCGTGAGCCGTGCAAAGGGCGTATATGAGGGCATGAGTGACTATCAGGACAATATCAATCAGAAGATATCGGATGATGTTGATAAGATAAATGAGCTCGGACGTACTATCCACAAGCTGAATATCAAGATCGCACAGACAGAGTCCGGCGGAGTCGAGACAGCAATGGATTCCCGTGACCAGCGTGATGTGGCACTTGATGAGCTTTCAAAGCTTGCGGATATCAGCTATTCCGAGGATGTGAATGGCGTAGTCACAGTGAAGCTCGAGGGAATGGACTTCGTCCGTGAGGACAGGGTATTCGAGATCGGGATGCTGACCGACAAGTCTACGGGCTTCAAGACCCCGTACTGGCCGTATCTGTCGAATGCATCGAAGAATGATTACGTCAAGGTCTTCAATACAGCACTCACGAATACGAACAATGACCAGGATGTGGGCGAGGTCAAGGCGCTTCTCATCTCCAGAGGTGACAAGCGTGCTACATATAAGGATGTAATGGGTACGCATCCGTCAGACAGTGATCCGTTCAAGTATGTGTATTCGAGCGGAGATATATACAGATACAAGGAAGGCTACTATTATGACACAGATGCAGACGGCCATGTGACCACGATTCATGGTCTGTCGAATTCAGTCATGATGAATGAGCAGGCAGAGTTCGATCTGATGATGCATGAGATGATGACAGGAGTGAATGATTATTTGTCACCGATCAGGTCAATCGGAGATCTCAGTGCCACGCAGACGGCTAATGACACAGAGTACACTAAGCTGATAAGGGCATTCAGAGAAGCATATCCTTCGACTACGACTACTGATCCTGCGACCAATAAGCAGGTCACTACATATCAGCAGATCACAGCTCTTGATGAGAATCAGAAGGCGCATGTATTTGAGATAAATGATAATACCAGAGTCCTTGATGAGGACAATGCTATATATGGATCGGACAAGGAGCTGCCTCCCAGAGAGCTGTACAGCAGAAGATCACTGAGCAGATATTCCTCATTCACAGTCAGTTACGACATGGATGCTGATGGCAATGTCACAGTAAAGCCAGATGGCTCAGGTAAGTATTCGAAGACACTCTACCTTTACAATGAGGAGAACAAGGACGATACAGATACCATGTACACCCTTGGCGAGATCGAGGTGAATCACGATCTCGTAGAGAATCCACAGTACATTCCTCATAGGCATAAGAATGATGACATAGCTCAGGATGTCTCAGAGAAGATATATGATGTCTGGGAAAAGAGTACCTACCAGCTGAATGCCATAGACAATACACCTACGAATTTCGAGAACTTCTATACGAAGATGATCGATGAGCTCGACAATAAGGGCAATACATTCAAGACGAATTCTGAGACCATAGGGGCAACGGCAAGCTCAATAGAGTCGAGCAGACAGCAGGTCATAGGTGTCAATGCCGATGAGGAGCTGACAAATATGATCAAGTATCAGAATGCCTACAATGCTTCGAGCAGATATGTGAATGTAATCACGCAGATGATCGATGTACTTTTGAACTCTATGCAGTGACTTCTTTGACGAAAAGGAGAAAATAATGTCTTCTACATTTTTCGGACTGCACGTGGCCGGATCGGGGCTCAATGCAGCAAGCGCAAATATTAATACAACAGCGAATAACGTGTCGAATGCGGACACAAAGGGCTATTCCAGGCAGGTAGTAAATGTCTCAGAATCATCATCGCTTCGTGCCTATACGAGATACGGAAGCGTCAGCACCGGTGTATCGACGGACTCGGTGACACGTGAGAGAGACCAGTATTACAATCAGAAGTACTGGGAGAATCAGTCTGACTACGGCTATGCTTCAGAGAAGAAATACTACATGGATCAGATCGAGCAGTACTTCACTGACTCAGCATCAAATCCGGGCTTCTCGACGGTCTTTGCGAAGATGTTCAATTCTCTCGACTCGCTGAAGTCGAATTCGGGAGATACCACATACAGGACGAATTTCATCAGCACAGCTAAGCAGCTGACCTCGTATTTCAACCAGACCTCGAATAATCTGGCGAATATGCAGACCTCTGTCAATGATGATATCAAGACCTATGTGGACAGGATCAATTCAATAGCACAGAAGATCTCCGTGATCAATAGCAAGATAAATGTAGTCGAGACAGGATATGGACGTCCTACAGCCAATGAGCTCCGTGACGAGAGGGAGAAGCTGATCGATGAGCTCTCGGAGATCATCTCTGTGGATACGGATGAGGTGAAGGTAAAGGATGCCCGTTCCGTAAGAGAGCATGCGAAGAATAAGAATGTAGAGGAGGTCTGGAACGGAGCTACCTATTTTTCAATAAAGGTAAATGGACAGCTGCTGGTAGATGGTGACAGCTACAATGCCCTGACAGTGCAGACCAGGGACAACCGCTACAATCAGTCTGATGTAGAAGGCCTATATGATGTGGTATGGAAAAAGGACGGCACGTCCTTCCCGATCTGGGGCAACACCCAGAGAGGAATCCTTCGCGGACTCTTCGAGATCCGTGATGGAAATGACCTCGAGAATATGAGCGGAACGGCAGAGCTTTTCTACCCGCAGACATATACGCTCGGCAACAATACAACGGCCCAGGCAGATGGTACAGAGGATCCTGCATCAGGAAATATATTCACAAATGATGCGACAAAGGCCGGTCAGCTGGTAAGAGATCCGTATGGCAATCTGGTCCAGAACCTGAAGAATACGACGAATACCTTCATTAAGATGACTCTTCCGTCGGGTGGAATGGCTGCTGATGAACTTTCACTTCCGGCAAACGGCACAGTATGGGTAAATAATCATTCATACAACTACAGTGGCTTCACGGCGCAGACCGATGATACAGGCAAGGTCATTAGTGTTATCTTCGAGCTTGAGGACAAGATCCCGTCTTCTCAGGTAGGTCATATAGCCGGCAATACAATGACAGTCGGTACATCGATCGACTTCAAGGGAATTCCGTATTACCAGAAGCAGATGAATACCTTTGTCAGGAGCCTGTCGAGAGCCTTCAACAAGATAGAGAAAATGGGCCAGGATGCCAATGGAGATGTGGGACAGGCGCTTTTCGTCGCAAATGATAAGTCAATGAACCGTGAGGGCAATTTCCAGCTGGAGGGCGATGGGACTGACAAGACCTATATAGACAGTGAGTACTATGAGTATGAGAAGGGGGATCTCCCTATTCATACGGTAAATGCTGCTACAGGAGGCACTGTTACATATAGGGATGCCAATGGAAATGAGGTAGACGAATACGGTTACAGACTTCAGACCACGAAGGATGCTGATGGGAATGACGTGAAGTCACGAATACCTGTATATGAGTACGAGTACGATACGAATCCTGATGGCAGCATAAAGACCGAAGAAAAGAAGAATTCCAAAAATGAGGTGATCGTTGACAAGCTCGGGAATCCGGTTCTGGTACCGGTGAAGAAGACAAATCCGAATTATGATGCGAATGCTGATTATGATGTGGTAAAAAACAATCCGTATCTGATAAAGACAGATACTAATGGTAATCCGATCCAGAAGGTCAATGCAGCCCGCGAGACCACACATGCAGATGGACTGATCTATGATAAGGACACAGGAAAGGTCACCTACTACGGCGGCGTCATCAGAGATACGGATGATACATACTATCGCCTGACAGCTGATAATTTTTCCATAGCATCAGCAGTGGAGAGAGATCCGAACAAGCTGTCGACAACGATCAATAAGGCCTATGATGAGAATCTGAATCTCGGACAGGATGCATACGACCTGATGAATGAGATGAAGAAGCTACAGAGCGGCGTGAAGATGTACCGTGGCGGCACGGCTGACAAGTTCCTGGAGAGAATATATGCGGATGTGTCCGTAGATACCCAGGAGTGCAACACCTTCACAGAGAACTACAAGACGATACAGCAGGCGGTCGACAAGCAGAGGCAGTCTGTATCGGGAGTGGACGAGGACGAGGAAGCACTGAATCTGATGAAATATCAGCAGGCATACAATCTGTCAGCAAAGGTCATTTCCACCCTGACTGAGATGTACGATCAGCTGATCCTTAACACAGGAGTGTAAGCGTATGAGAATCACTAATAACATGATAATGAACAATGCCAGGGTCAATATCAATGGCAATAAGGTGGCCGTAGATGCTGGCGACACGCAGATGACGACCCAGAAGAAGATCAGCCGTCCGTCGGATGATCCTGTAATAGCAGTAAGGTCGCTCCGTCTCCAGACACAGCTGTCGAAGGTAGACCAGTACCTGAACAAGAATATCACGGATGCAGAGTCATGGATGGACATCACTGAGTCAGCTCTCAATAATACAGTCAGCTGCATTACCCGTCTCAAAGAGCTTACGAACCAGGGCGCAAATGACATCAATAATGAGAACGACCGTAAATCAATCCTTCAGGAACTGAAGCAGCTGCAGGAAGCAATTTTCTCTGAGGGAAATGCAGACTGTGCCGGACGTACAGTCTTCACCGGATACAGGACGGATAAGAACCTCTGCTTCACTTCGGATGATGTGAATTCAAAGTACAATATCACGCAGGAGCTGTCGTATGATGACCTGACGAACTTCAGATATTACAATCACAAGGTGACAGCGCCGGCAAATTATGAAGAGGTCAATAACTACGGCAAGCCAGGACTTCAGAATGATGACCTGAATATTCAGGAGTCAGAGTACAAGAGGCTTCGTCTGAATTATGATGACATCACGAATGTGGATAGCGTGACCTTTTCCTATACTACATCGGATGGAACGACGGTAAGCAATGAAGTCAGATTCTATGACAGCAAGAACAAGGACGAGTATGATAAGACAAAGGTTCCGCCGCTGGTATCATATGACAGGACCAAGGAGCTGCAGGACACAAGGACTGTATATTCTGATGAATCAGCAGTAGATGCCACAGGACAAAAGTCACAGACTGATGTAAAGTCGACAACGGTAAGCTACACATATACGAATTCTACTGATCCAAATACACATGGATCAACCACAATTACAAAAACCACGGCAAAGGGAGTGACAACTACTCTTGCCAGTGGCTCTCAGCAGCCAAAGCAGGTACTCGTATTTGCCAATGAGGATGACTGGGCTGACTGGTCGAGTAAGAATGCAACACCCGATGATCTTAAGAAGACGAAGTACGTCCCAGATGATGCAGTAGTCCTGATTAAGAATACAGGCGACCTTGTCTTCGGGAAAAATGCAGCAGGCGACATGGCATCAAAGAAGGCAACAGTAAGTGTCAATTATGACAAGAACGGTTTCATGGCAGGCGAGCTGAAGCCAGAGTACTACTACGACTGTGTGGACAATACAGACGTCAAAAACAGACAGGTTTACAGAAGAAGCGATATCAGTTATGATATCAACTATACAGTGTCGATGAACCAGCAGCTGGCAGTGAATCTCCAGGCGAATGAATGCTTCGATTCGAGTATCCTTCAGGATATCAACGACCTGACAGCTGCGATCACGAACACGCAGAATGCAGCTACCAAGGTATCGAAGATCAAGGCAATGCTTTCGGATTCATCGTATCAGAATGCAGATTCGCAGCAGAATCTGAATAAGTGGCTGGAGTCGGCACAGAGAGAGTACGACTTTTACAATGACAATATGGGCAAGCTGCTCGACAGCGTTCATGGAAATGTAGACAAGTACCTGGACAAGGCAAATAGCGCAGTGACGAAGCTTGGCTGCAAGGGCGATGAGCTCTCACTCACGAAGTTACGAATGGACGACCAGGATCAGACAGTGAAGCAGCTGCAGAGCGAGAATGACAATCTTGACCTCTCAGAGATCCTGATCAACTACACGCAGTCCTATACAGCGTACCAGTCGTCACTGATCGCAGCAGGCAAGCTGGGTCAGCAGTCACTGCTGAACTATATCTGAGTTCGAAGTTCAGAGTTCATAGTTCCAGGAGAAAAATATGGACTCAATACGACTGACCTCAAAGAAAGGAACAGGTTATGAAAGTAAACACCAGACTATTTGGCGAGATTGACATCGCCGATGACAAGATCATAGAATTCCCGGATGGAATCATCGGTTTCCCGGATCTCACAAAGTTCACTTTGATATATGACAAGGATGAGGACCAGAAGAGCAGATCACTCATGTATCTGCAGTCAATGGATGAGCCTCAGTTCGCAATGCCGGTCGTGATGCCGAATGACATCTTCCCGGATTATAATCCGACGATCAATGATGATCTCCTCGAGGACATCGGAGACCTTACACCGACGAACACATACGTGCTTGTGACGATCACCGTCCCACAGGATATCACGAAGATGACAGTCAATCTCAAGGGACCGTTCGTCATCAATACCGACACCCTGAAGGGCGTACAGCTCATGGTAGAGGATGATGTCTCGGTCAAGGAGCCTGTCTATGAAGTCCTCAAGAGCCGCAAGGCCGGAAAGGAGGCCTGACATATGCTCGCACTTACAAGAAAAAAGGATGAGTCCATAATCATCAACGGCAATATCGAAGTCACGATCATGGAGGTCAAGGGCGACCACGTCAAGCTCGGCATTTCCGCTCCGAAGAAGGTCCCGATCTACCGCAAGGAGGTCTTCGACCAGATCCAGAAGGAAAACGAGGAGGCCATGAACTCCACGACAATGGACGGGCTGAAGGACCTGTTGTAAAAGATGACTATAATTTTTATCAAAGCTCCATTACATAAGTGGTGGGGCTTTTATTATTGGTATATTATATGATTATCTGACTGATTATGTGATAGTAGATGATGAGAATCTGCTTTCAGACTTTCCTGGTCATGTGGTGTACTGCTATGATGCCTGGATGACAGACCCGGTAAGAGACAGGATTATCAGGATATTCCAGCGTGGCATGTCGTAACGACAACAGTATTTGACAAATTCTAATATGGTGATATAATCATAATCGAATCGAGAGTAGGACTAGGTTCAATGTAATCAAAACGAACCCCCTGGCAGTGGCGACTGTCAGGGGGTTCTCCCTAATCTATCCGGTGAGGTGCCCCGGAACTGGTCAGTATCTACCATAGAGCTCAGGACTGAGTCCATTGTAATCACCTCCTTTCACAGAGGTTTGATGGTGCATATATTTTATCATGTAATTCAGCAGTTGAAAAGATAAAGAATAGAGCTTACCCATGTATGTCTTAGGATTCGTTTTATTATTTGAAGGTGCTATATGAAAGTACAGGATTTTGTGAAAATATTAGGAGCTGATTTTTACACAGGTGTTCCGGATTCACTGCTTAAGGCGTTCTGCTATTATCTGTTCAATACATACGGAGTAGACCCGAAGCATCATGTGATGGCAGCTAATGAGGGAAACTGTGCGGCGCTTGCAGCAGGCTATCATCTGGCAACAGGAAAAGTACCGGTAGTGTACATGCAGAATTCTGGCGAGGGAAATATAGTAAATCCTGCAGCTTCACTTCTGAATGACAAAGTATATGGAATTCCGGTCATCTTCGTAGTAGGCTGGCGAGGCGAGCCCGGGGTACATGATGAACCGCAGCATATCTATCAGGGGCAGATCACGTGCTCACTACTTGATGAGCTTGATATTGCAAATACTGTGGTTTCAGCAGATACTACACCTGCGGAACTGGAACTTAAGATGCAGGAATACAGGAAGCTGCTTGATAATGGCAAGGATGTAGCTTTTGTCATTCGAAAAGGAGCTCTGTCCTATGACGGCACCTGTGAATTCAGAAATGACTACACAATGAAACGCGAAGAAATCATACAGCATATAGTGAAATATACAGGTGATGACCCTGTGATTTCTACTACGGGCAAGGCAAGCAGGGAACTGTTCGAGACACGAGAGGCAGCAGGCCAGGGACATCAGTATGATTTCCTGACAGTAGGCTCAATGGGGCACTGCTCATCAATAGCCTTAGGAGTCGCAGAATTCCAGCCAGACAGAAAAGTCTGGTGCATAGATGGTGATGGTGCGGTACTTATGCATATGGGAGCCATGCCTGTGATAGCGGACTGCCATCCGAAGAATCTCGTGCATATCGTGATAAATAACGGAAGCTATGAGACGGTGGGTGGAGAACCGACGGTGCTTGCCGATATAAATATTGCAGATATTGCAAAGGACTGCGGATACGATGAAGCGGTACGTGTTGAGACACCTGAGGATCTGGATATAGCTTTGCAGAAGGCAAAAGAGACAGATGCACTTACACTTATTGAAGTCATGAGTTCTATAGGAGCACGTGCAGACCTCGGACGGCCAACTACTACAGCGATGGAGAATAAGGAGAACTTCATGGAGTATCTCAGGCGGTGATATGTATTAGTGTTGAAGTCATTAGAAGATTGATACACATGAGTTCGTGACAGAGAAGGATTAGAAAGCATGAGTGAGATAGCTATCATAATGGCGGCCGGGCTTGGGAGCAGGATGCGTCCGCTGACTGATAATATTCCCAAGCCGCTGATCAGGGTTCATGGAATGCCAATGATAGAGACAGTCATAAAGGGGCTGGAGAAAAGAGGCATGTCACAAATCTATATAGTGACAGGATATCTCGCTGAAGAATTCGGATATCTCAGGAAGAAGTATGATAATCTCAGCATTGTAGAGAATCCCGATTATAAGACAAGAAATAATATTTCATCAATATATGCCGTATCAGATATAATGGGGTATGATAACTGCTTTATCTGTGAGGCCGATCTGTATGTGTCAGATGAAACCATATTTCAGGCAGAGCTTACACAGTCATGCTATTTTGGAAAATTTATAAAGGGATATTCAGATGACTGGGTGTTTGATCAGGATCAGAATGGCAGGATCATCCGTGTAGGGAAGGTGGGGACAGATAGATATAATATGTGCGGGATCAGCTATTTTCAGGCTGATGATGCAGCGCTGATTGCGGACGAGGTAAGAAAAGCATACGAAGTTCCTGGAAATGAGCAGCTGTTCTGGGATGAAATAGTAGACAGGAACCTGGACAGACTCAACCTCTGTGTTCATCCGGTCAGAGATGATCAGATAGTGGAGCTTGATTCGGTAGAAGAACTCAGAGCTTTTGACCCTGATTTCGAGAAATACATAGGAGTGACAGATGAGAGATAAGGTTAAGAGAAATGTCCTGCTGAATCCGGGACCGTCTACGACGACAGATACAGTAAAATACGCACAGGTCGTGCCGGATATATGTCCGAGAGAAAAAGAATTCCAGGGCATAATGAAACCGATGAGAGATGACCTTGTGCGTATAGTACATGGAGATACAGATGAATATACGGCGGTGCTGTTCTGTGGATCAGGAACCATATGCATAGATGTGGCATTGAATTCACTCCTTGATGAGGGAAAAAAGGCACTTGTGATAAACAATGGATCATACTCCCAGAGGGCGGTAGATGTGTGCCATTACTATGGAATGCCTGTAATTGACCTTAAGCAGCCATTGACTACACAGCCAGATCTGAATCTGATTGAGAAGACACTGAAGGAGAATCCTGATATCGGATATGTGTATGTCACATATCATGAGACGGGTACCGGGCTTCTGAATCCGGTAAGGGAAATAGGAGCTCTTGCACATAAATATGGGAAATTCCTGGTATCAGATACAACAAGTGCATATGCTATGATACCGATCAATGTGTATGAGGACAATATAGATTTCTGTATGGCTTCAGCACAGAAGGGAATTCAGGCTATGACAGGACTGTCATTTATAGTCGGAAGAAGAGAAATAATCGAACAGTCAGCACATTTTCCTAAGAGATCATATTACTGTAATCTGTATATGCAGTATGATTTCTTTGAGAAAACTGGTGAGATGCATTTTACACCGCCGGTGCAGACAATATATGCAGCCAGGCAGGGACTGAAGGAATATTTTGAAGAGGGAGAGAAAGCAAAATGGGAACGGCATCAGAGAATCATGAAGGCGATTCGAAAGGGCATTGATGAACTTGGATTCAGGGAGGCACTTGGCAGGGATGTGCAGTCTGGCCTGGTATCAGCAATATGCTATCCTGACGATGACAACTGGGATTTTGAAAAAGTGCATGACTACTGCTATAAGAGAGGGTTCACAATATATCCTGGCAAGATGCAGGGACAGGGTACGTTCCGCCTGTGCGCTCTGGGAGCAATAGATGAGCAGGATATCGAGAATTTCTGGAAAGCTTTCAGTGAAGCACTTGAATACTATAATATCAAGACACCAGTGCAGTACAAGGAGTGATAGATGAGCAAATGGAAAGAAATCTGGAATAAGAGAGATACGGATCATGAAGGCAGGCTGGATGCAAATGATATAGAGCAGACGGTACTTGCACTTAAGAAATACGATGGATTTGATATTACTGATGAGGGGATGACGTTTGAGTCATTCAGAGACCAGTTTCTTGAAATGAAGAATGAACTTTCATGGAACGGGAGAATAGGCAGATGTATTGACATCAGAAGTGCCTTTGAAGTGGGATGTGGTGCTGGAGCAAATCTGTATTTCTTTGAAAAATATCAGCCATCACTTGAACGATGTGGGGGGGTAGACTATTCGGAACCATTGATAGGCGAAGCGCATAGAATCCTTTCTATGGCAGATGAACTGTATGTTGGTGAGGCGTTGGACATTGATTCTTCAAAACAATATACGTGCTGCTTCGCTAATTCGGTATTTTCATATTTTCCAGATATGAAGTATGCTGAAAATGTGCTGGAGAAAATGGTATCCAAGTCTGAATATTCAATAGGAATTATTGATGTACATGACATAAATAAAAAAGAAGAGTTTACAGAGTACAGACGGAAGCTGATACCTGATTATGATGACAGGTATAAAGACCTCGGAAAGACTTTTTATGATAAAAGCTTCTTTATGAATTTTGCAGACAGACATGGGCTTGATGTCAAGTTTGTACATTCAGATGTAAAGGGGTACTGGAATAACCGTTTTGTATTTAATGTATATATGTATAAGCGCTCGTGAAGGAGGCTGACATAATGAAAAAGGTTTATACCTGTTTTTGTACAGATACGATTCATGAAGGACATCTGAATATAATAAATGAAGCGAGTAAGCTCGGAGAAGTCACGGTTGGTGTCCTTTCTGACGAGCAGATGATACGGTATAACCGATTCCCTCTGAAGACGACTGAGGAAAGAGTCAGGATGTGTAGGGAAATCCCGGGTGTGAAGGATGTCATCGTGCAGGACAGGATATTCTATGATGATGTCGTGCAGAAGCTTCAGCCTGACTTCATAGTACACGGGGACAACTGGAGTGATGAGGCAATGCAGGCCATCAGGAAAAATATCCTCGACGTGACTAAGAAGTATGGCGGAAAACTAGTGGAGATTCCATACACGCATAGTGATGCGATAGCGAAGGCAGATAAAAGAGCCAGGGAAAGGCTTGCAATGCCTGAACTTCGCAGAGCGAGGCTCAGGAGGCTACTCGGCCTGACACCGATAGTGAAGGTGTGTGAAGTACACAGTGGACTTACAGGACTTATTGCGGAGAAGACTGTTGTCGTATCGAATGACGGAGGCATAGACCAGTTTGATGCGATGTGGATCTCAAGCCTCTGCGACAGTACGGACAGAGGCAAGCCGGACATAGAGCTGGTCGATATCACAAGCCGCCTTCGTACAGTAGAGGATGTGACAGAGGTCACGACAAAGCCTATCATTTTCGACGGAGATACAGGCGGACTCAGTGAGCATTTCGTTTATACTGTGCGTTCATTGGAGAGACTCGGAGTATCCGCAGTCATTATTGAGGATAAGACAGGACTGAAGAAGAACAGTCTTTTCGGTACGGAGGTAAAGCAGACACAGGATACGATAGAGAACTTCTGCGACAAGATATTGGCAGGGAAGGAAGCTCAGCTTTCAGATGATTTCATGATCATTGCCCGTATCGAGAGTCTGATTCTTGAGAAGGGTATAGAAGATGCACTGACACGTGCGAAGGCCTATGTGAATGCAGGAGCTGATGGAATCATGATACATAGCAGAAAGAAGGATCCCGCCGAGATTCTGGAGTTCTGTGACAGATTCCGCGATGCAGATCAGAAGACACCTATTGTGGTAGTTCCAAGTACATACAATACGATTACAGAAGCGGAGCTTGCGGCACATGGAGTGAACATAGTCATATATGCAAATCAGCTCATCCGGGCAGCGTTTCCGGCAATGCAGAATACTGCGAAGAGTATCCTGAGAAATCATCGTGCACATGAGGTGGACAGGGATCTGATGCCGATAAAGCAGATCATAACTCTGATAGATGAAATATAAATGTTTCTAAAAAAATACAATTCATCCGCGGCGGTGGGTTGTATTTTTTTGTGGGGAGCCGATATAGATATTGAAGTCTAATGAGACTATGATTATGAACCATATATGAACACACGGAGGTGGCAGTTTATGGGTATTTCGATAAGCTCTTCAGGATATGCGAAACAGGGAAGTTACGCTACAGGTGCGGTATCACAGGACGTGAACAGTACGGAGAAGACAGATACAGAGAGAACTGAAGCTACTGAGAATATCAATTCCGCAGCAGTGCAGGGCACACCGGTGCAGACGAATGAAGCGTTGCAGCAGGCATCACAGACATTGTCAGAATTTGACCAGAAGCGTGATGAGAAGCAGAATGAGCAGATCAGAAAGGCAGTCTCTGAGATTAATAAGAAGGCCAATGGTACAGAAGCTATTTTCGGTATTCATGACAAGACGAACCGTGTCACTATCAAGATCGTAGACAAGGAGACGAAGAAGGTCATCAGGGAGTATCCACCAGAGGAGACTCTTGACATGATCGCAAAGGTCTGGGAGCTAGCCGGACTCATGGTAGATGAGAAGAAGTAAAGTGACAGCAGTCATTTTTTCATAATTAGGAGGAAAGCATATGTCAAGCCCAATCAGAATGACCGGACTCACATCAGGACTGGACACAGAGTCGATCGTCACAGCCCTTACATCCGGATATAAGTCAAAGGTAGATAAGTATAAGCAGCAGCAGACCAAGGTATCCTGGAAGCGGGATGCCTGGAAGGATATCAATAAGAAGGTATATAGTCTCTACACATCTCTTGATTCTATGAGATTCTCTGCGAACTGGAGGATGCAGAAGGCTACTTCTTCAAATACATCGGTTGCGAACATCACATCGAATGGAAAGGCATTTACCGGATCACAGAAAGTAACTGTGGATAGTGTGGCTACAACCGCCAATCTCACAAGCGGACAGTTCGGTTCGGGAGTCACGGGATCGACTACTCTTGGAGAACTGGGATATACAGATGGAGCTACGAAGATCAGTGTAAATGGCAAGGATATTGATGTTACAAGCAGCACCACGATCAATAAGTTCGTGAGCGACCTCCAGTCTGTTGCCGGACTAAATGCAAATTTTGATGATACGAACAAAAGGATATATATAAGTGCAAAGAAGAGTGGCGAGGCAGGAAACTTCGATTTCACAGGAGATACGAACGGGATTGATGTTCTTTCAAAGCTGAATCTGATAAGTTCCTCAAAGGACAGTGATGGCAAGGCGGTAAAAGCGGAAGCGGCTACAAAGAAATATGGCATTTTGCTTACTGGTATCACCCTTAATGAGAATGGCGGACTGACGGATGATGCAGTTGCTACTCTTAAGACTAATATTGACAGTGCCGTAAAGGCTTATGCCCAGAATGTGACAGCCGAGACGACATATAAGGATCAGATGGCAGCCCTTACCAAGGGACTGAATTATGCAAATGTATATGGGCAGTTACATACTGATTTAGATAAGTACGGTATTGATATATCTGATTCTACAGCCGCATCAGACCTGGAAAGCCTCAATGTCAACAGTTCAAGCATATTCGTTGGTACGGATGAATACAAATACGATTCCACGAATGATATCTATGTCTTTGGCGAAGGTGATGACGCTAAGTATATAAAGAAATCCACCGAGGATGGCAAGACAGTCTACAGCTGGTACAAGAAGCAGCTGAAAGACGGTTCGACAGATGAGTATGAATATGTTGCAGATACAGCCAACACGACTGCACCGGATGCAAAGAACTTTACAGACTATGTGAAGAGCTCAAAGGCATATGCTTCGGTTTCAGCAGTAATGAAGGCTGACAATGCAGATGTCACAGACTCTGAAATCATCGACAAGGTGATGAGCATCAAGTCCAATTACATCCTTGCAAAAGGGTATGAGGATGACGCAAAGTCATCAGGTAAGACAGTAGCAGATGGTGATACAGCTGCTATAGTAGATCTGGTACAGAAGGCTTATGCAAAAGACGGAAAGGTCGATTCAGCCGTATCGGAGATTACCAAGGCACGTAATACAGCAAACGAAAATCTCACAACAGTTCAGAAGGAGTTGTCTGATAATGCCGTAGTAAAGGATTTGGCAGATGCTTATACTAAGGATACATCAACAGACAAGACAACATATAATTCTAAACTTGATGAATTTGTTGAGACTGTAAAGACTGCTTTTGCTGAGCAGGCACAGATGAATGAAGCTATGGGTAAAGTATCATCCGGCAAGGCAGCTATTAAGAATGATGGAAAGGCTGCAAAGATTACAGTTGGTGGAGTTTCCTATACGCAGGATTCGAATAATTTCTCAGTGAATGGTCTTTCTATCCAGGCACTGTCAGAGGGCTCTACAAATGTCACTGTAGCGACAGATACACAGGGTCTGTATGACAAGATCAAGAACTTCTTCTCTACCTACAATGATGTCATCAATGAGCTGACTGACAATTTCAATGCTGAGAGCTCCAAAGGGTATGACCCTCTGACTGATGATCAGAAGTCATCCATGAGTGATACAGAAGTAGAGAAGTGGGAGAAGAAGGCAAAGTCAGGGCTCCTAAGAAATGATTCAACGCTCAACAGCATCATGAACACGATCACGAATACCATGCTGGGTTCTTATGAGATCAATGGAAAGAAGTACAGCCTCGCTACATTCGGTATCAAGACAAAGGGCATCCTGAATGCAGCAACGAACAGACAGTATGAGTATCATATAGATGGTGATGAGGATGATGAATCTGTAGCATCGAATTCAGACAAGCTGATGACAGCACTTACAGAGGATCCTGATTCAGTAATCGATTTCATGCAGAAGCTGACAAATGACCTCTATACGAATCTGGACAAGAAGATGAAGAGGACATCACTGAAGTCAGCATATACCATCTATAATGATAAGGAGATGGCATCAGAGTATTCAAGCTACACATCTCTTATCAAGCAGTGGGAAGACAGACTGTCTACAATGGAAGAGAGCTATTATACGAAGTTCTCCAAAATGGAGTCTACGCTCTCGAAGCTTCAGAGCAGCACGAGTTCTCTGACGAATTCGCTTAGATGATAGAGGTAAATAGTTAGATCAGGAGAAGATGTTATGCTTAGAAATCCATACGCAGAATACAGGAATAGCCAGGTGATGACAGCGTCCCCGGCAGAGCTCACGCTGATGCTCTATGATGGTGCTATCAAGTTCGTGAATATCGCACATGATGCCATAGAGAAGGGTGAGATAGAAAAGGCCAATACGAATATCCAGAAGGCATCTAATGTCATAGAGGAGCTCCAGAGCACCCTGAATCATAAGTATGCAGTGGCAGAAGATTTTGACAATGTATATAAGTACATCAGGGACAGACTTCTGTGGGCAAATATGCGAAAGGACAATGAGATACTTGAACAGGCAAAGGATGCCATCAATCAGATGCGTGATACCTGGAAGGAAGTCATGAGAGTGACAAATAACGGACAGAAAGTGAGTTGATCCGTAATGCAGGATGAAGCCTATGTGAAGATTCTCCGGGAATCCCTGGAGAAGAAGGTGGAGCTGCTGAATCTGATCTCAAATGAGAACGAGATACAGAGCAGGGTTCTGTCGGATCCGAATGCGACACCGGATGAATTTCAGGCGACAATAGACAATAAGGACAAGTGGATCACAGATATATCGACTCTGGATAATGGCTTTTCGGCCATTTTCGAGAAGGTGAAGCCACTCCTGGAGAATCAGAAGCCGAAATACCGTGATGAGATAGCACGGATGAAGGATCTCGTGAGGCAGATCACAGATCTCACGACTCAGGTCGAGAAGCAGGAAAAGGAAAATTACCTCCTGGCTCAGCAGAAATTCGCCGGAGTCCGCAAGCAGGCCCAGAAGATCCGCAAGAGCCAGAGTGCGGTGTCCACATATTACAAGTCAATGAACGGCAGCGGTTATGATGCCCAGTTTCTTGACAGCACGAACTGATATCACAGGATGTGAGGGATATATTCCTTCACATCCTTTTTGCATAGCAGGGGAAAGAAACTGGAATAGAGGGGCTTTCGAAGCACCTTGAGATATTTTTGAAAAAAGTTGAGAAAAGGGGTTAATAAAAAAACAGAGGGTCCGATATAGTAAGTGTAAACAAAGAAAGGCAATCTGGTATGGGATCCTTTCTCTAAATAAATACTACACGGCACCAAGGATGGTGCAGGAAATTCAAGGAGGAAATGAATTATGGTAGTACAGCACAACATGCAGGCCGCTAACTCAAATCGTATGCTTGGTATCACAACCAGCGCACAGGCAAAGAGCACAGAGAAGCTTTCAAGCGGCTACAGAATCAACAGAGCTGCAGATGATGCAGCAGGACTCGCTATCTCAGAGAAGATGAGAAGCCAGATCAGAGGACTTGACAGAGCATCAACAAACGCTCAGGATGGTATCTCTGTAGTACAGACAGCCGAGGGTGCCCTGAACGAAGTTCACTCAATGCTTCAGCGTATGAATGAGCTTGCTACACAGGCAGCCAACGACACCAACACATCACAGGATCGTAGCCAGATCAAGCTCGAGCTTAATCAGCTGACATCAGAGATCGACCGTGTAGCATCTACTACACAGTTCAACACAATGAATCTTCTTGATGGAACATTCACAGGCAAGAACCTTCAGGTTGGTTCACTTTCAGGTCAGAATATCAAGCTTGATATCTCACTTATGAGTGCCAAGGGACTTGGACTTGTAGGTAATGGAAAAGTTACATCATATGATGCTGTTACTGCTGATCAGCTTACATCAAACATGCTTGTGGGTGCCTCAAAGGGTGCCGATGGATACAACCAGGCTGGTGGCGTAATGAAAAAGGTTCAGGACGCTATCGATAAGGTATCTACTCAGAGAGCTAAGCTTGGTGCAGTTCAGAACAGACTTGAGCACACTATCGCAAATCTGGACAATGTATCAGAGAATACGCAGTCAGCAGAGTCTCGTATCAGAGATACAGATATGGCAAAAGAGATGGTTACCTACAGCAAGAACAACATCCTCGCTCAGGCTGGACAGTCAATGCTTGCTCAGGCGAACCAGAGCAATCAGGGAGTACTTTCACTCCTTCAGTAATCCGTTTACTGAAATATCTGAGATTAAAGAACCGCCAGGTCATACCGCCTGGTGGCTCTTTTCATTTAGAGAAGAATACGAGGTAAATATGCATTTTGACAGAGAATATTTCAGACCGGAGATAAGAGAAGGATTTTATGTGGATGGTACTATGAAGCGTATGTGGGCATCCACTCTTCAGGTGACTGTGGATGTATTCGCAGAAGTGTGTCGAAAGCATGAGATTCACTGGTTCATTGATTCAGGAACATTATTGGGGGCAGTTCGGCATAAGGGATATATACCGTGGGATGATGATATTGATGTAGTGATGTTGCGGGATGATTATATCCGCTTCCAGGCGGTGATGAATGATGAATTCCCAGATGGATATGAGTGCGTTACATATCATAATGCTAATATAAATAACTGGGATATACTGACAAGGGTGATCAATTTCAACGGTGTATGCCTGAATGAGGATTTTCTAAAGAATAACTGTGATTGTCCGTTTCCTACGGGACTAGATATTTTTCCGCTAGACTATATCCCTGATGACCCGGATGAAGAGGAGATATACCGCGATCTGTGCAATCTTGTCGGGACAGCGATATGTCTGAAGGATGGGCTTAATGATCCGTCAAATGAGGCGGCTGTGTTAGTTAAAAAGGGGATAGAAGAGAAGATAGGATATCATTATAACGACAGGGAGAGTATAGAACTGCAGAGTTTCAGACTGGCAGAAGCCATATTCGGTGTGTACGGAAGAGATGATAAGTGCAGCAGAGTAGGTCATGTATGGGGATGGGTTCAGGGACTCTATGGTACATTCAGAAGAGAGTGGTTTGAAAAGACAATTTATCTCCCGTTTGAAGGAGTGATGCTCCCGGCTTGTACGGATCCTGATGGCGACCTGAGGGCAGTATATGGCGATGACTATATGATTCCGGACAGGGATTTTCCGACACATGGATATCCATTCTATAATGGCATGATGAATAGGATGATAGGAGCTATAGGCTATGATCCGGTATATTATCATATAGATGCTGATGGAATGGCAGAACTGAAGAGACAGATGCAGCATGAAAAAGCGTCGTCAGTGAATAAGAGAGTGTTATTTGTTGTGCCAAAGGCATCTTACTGGAAATACATGGAATGGTATTATGAGAAGCTGACTGCCGAGGAAGCCCAGGTGCAGGTCATGCCGATACCGTTTGCAGACTGTGACTTCTACAGGAATCCGGTAGATGAGATCTATGAATATGATAAGTTCCCGGAGGAACTGTCGAAACTGGATTACCACAATACATATATTCCGGCAGATGAGTATGATGAGATAGTGTTTTCGTTTCCGTATGACAGATACAATGCCACAGAGCTTATTGATATGAACTATTTTTCATCGGAACTGCGGAAGAAGACCAGGTGCCTTACATATATATCACCATTTGAGACAGATGATCGCTACGCATTGACAGACAGGGATCAGGAGATGATGAGATCATATGTGACAGTACCTGGGATAGTATATGCAGACACAGTATATGTGCAGTCCGACAGAATGAAGCGAGCATATATGAAGAGGATAATGTCATCGTATGATGAAGAGATAGTGAAGGAACCGTCACTCAGGTCTCAGATCTCAAGAAAAGACATGAAGAAAATTTTCTGGAAAAAAATCAGAATAAGGGGTTAAGAAAAAAACTCCGTTTCCGATATAAAGAGTGTAAGCAAGAAGGAAGGCACTTCTAAAGAACGCCTTTGGATAAGAATATACTACACAGCACCAAGGATAAGGTGTATGAGATTCAAGGAGGAAATGGATTATGGTAGTACAGCACAATATGCAGGCAGCCAATGCAAATCGTATGCTTGGTATCACAACTACAGCACAGGCCAAGAGCACAGAGAAGCTTTCAAGTGGTTACAAGATCAACCGTGCAGCAGATGATGCAGCAGGACTTGCAATTTCAGAGAAGATGAGATCGCAGATCCGTGGTCTTGACAGAGCTTCGACGAATGCTCAGGATGGTATCTCAGTAGTACAGACTGCAGAAGGTGCTCTGAACGAGGTTCATTCAATGCTTCAGCGTATGAATGAGCTTGCTACACAGGCAGCGAATGATACCAATACTTCACAGGATCGTAGCCAGATCAAACTCGAGCTTAATCAGCTGACATCAGAGATTGATCGTGTAGCATCGACTACACAGTTCAATACGATGGATCTTCTTGATGGATCATTTACCGGAAAGAATCTTCAGGTTGGTTCACTTTCAGGACAGAATATCAAGATTGATATCTCGCTGATGAGTGCCAAGGGACTTGGACTTGTAGGTGATGGAAAAGCTACATCATATGATGCTGTTACTTCTGATGAGCTTACATCAAGCATGCTTGTGGGTGCCTCAAAGGGTGCCGATGGATTCAACCAGGCTGGTGGCGTAATGGACAGAGTCCAGAAGGCTATTGACAAGGTATCTACTCAGAGAGCTAAGCTTGGTGCAGTTCAGAACAGACTTGAGCATACAATTGCAAATCTTGATAATGTATCAGAAAATACATCATCAGCAGAATCACGTATTCGTGATACAGATATGGCAAAAGAGATGGTTACCTATAGCAAGAATAATATTCTTCAGCAGGCAGGACAGTCGATGCTTGCACAGGCAAACCAGTCTACACAGGGAGTTCTTTCACTCCTTCAGTAATCTATTTACAAGATTTATATGTGACAGGAGACAGGACTTCAGGTTTTATTACCTGGAGTCCTTTATTTATACATCATTATGAATACAAATACATACACAGAAGGTCTTGTATCCGTCATTATTCCTACGTATAATAGAATAAAAGTGCTTGAGAAATCGGTCAGAAGTGTTATGGAACAGTCTTATGATAATCTGGAGATTCTGATTGTGGATGATCGGTCTACTGACAATACCAGAATACTAGTTGATGAGCTTTCTAAAGAGGATCGAAGAATCAGATATATTTTAAACGATGGAGATAAGGGTGCTTCAGGTGCAAGGAATAAAGGCATTTTTAAAGCTGTAGGTGAATACATAGCATTTGAGGATTCGGATGATTATTATGTACCGGATAAGATTGAGCAGCAGTTGGAACTTCTGAAAAGCAATAAGAATTGTGGCTTTTGCTACTCAAGATTCAGAAAATACATAGAGGATGGGAGATATTACATAGTTCCAGGTATAGGAATGACTGCAGAGTCTTTGGCAGGAAATATTATACATCAGATGATGGTTGACAATGTAGTAGGATGTCCTACGTTGATGGTAAGGCATAATATCATGGATGAGATTGGTGGGTTTGATACTCACTTCAGGGCGTTAGAAGACTATGATTTTGCTATTAGGCTGGCAAAAAGAAGTGATGCGGCATTTTCCGACAGAGAGTTGGTTTATTCACCTTACACTTGTAAAGGAGTTTCTACTAATCCCATGAACGACCTGAGTGCCAGACTTATGCTCATGTTAAAATATAAGAGGCTGTATATTGAGACGGGCACACTAAATCATAGCATGGAAAGAGTTCTAACTGATGCACAGGATATAGGTGTATTAGATCAGATTGTCCCGATCTTGGAGAAAATAATTAGTTAAATCATGGATTTGAAGAGTATATTATCGGAAATAGAATTAAGTGAATCTGAGAAGAAGGGTATCCATCAGCTTAAATGTGATGCCTATACAGGAAATAATGATTCCGTATGGCAGTGTGAGTGTTTTCTGATCGGCTGGTTGAAGGATAAGCTGGTGTCTGCTGGAAGACTGGATGCTGCGGTTCTTGCTGTGCTGGGAGATCAGATACAGGAGAGGATGCCGTTTCTGCAGGAGATGCTGATTGGCCAGAGTGAGACATACCATGATTTCATACAGAGAGTAAGTCCTTATCTTATGTATATGGGGGATAAAATCTGCTATGGTGCGCTGAAGTCGTTTTCAATAGAGCTTGGAAAGGCACTGGAGAAGGCAGGATATCAGGTGATATATGTACAGAATAAGGATATGACAAGAGAGTTTTTCGCTTCTATTGCCGGCAGAACCTTCAGAGGTCTGATTGCTTTTCAGAATCCGTCATTTACACTAAAGACAACAGATGGCAGATATCTACACGATCTGGTGGATACACCTCTGTACTGGATGGATTTTGACAATCCATGCTGGTATGGCAGCTATATCAGGGATATGCCACAGAAGACGAAATTCCTGTGCGTGGATAGATACTATGTATCCTATATTCGTAATATACAGCACAGGACTGCATTCTTTTTTCCGCCAGCAGCAGATCCATCAGATATATCCTCACTTTTGTATGATGATTTTGTGATCAGGAAGCGGGAAATGGTTGTATATCCGCTGACCTTTGTCGGAACGTGCTCTGACAGGCTGGATGAGAATCTTGCTATTATACATCAGCAACAGCCGACGCTTTACCCTCTGGCACTGGAATATGTGGATAGGATGATTGCAGAGTATGACAAGCCACAGGATGTTGTACTCGCAGAATTACTATCCGATGTCGGTATTATGCAGAAATATTTCAACAGATCTGAGCCGTTCACAGATGAGGAGTTTGATCAGTTTCTACAGTCGTGGGCATTTATTGGAAAGGATGTAGTGCATCATCTGAGAAAGAAGGTTGTAAGGACTATTCTGGATGCCGGGATAGAACTCCATGTGTTCAGCGATACATTCGAAGAGTTCAGTGATTATACGAATCTGCATATTCATCCAAGTGTGGATTATGAGGAGACATCCGATATTTACAGAAAGTCACTTATCTCCCTTAACGTGATGACAGGACATAAGGCAGGATTTACTGAGCGTATCGCAAATAGTATGCTGTGCGGAGCGCTGTCATTTACAGAGGGGACAGAATATATCGATGAAGAATTCTGTGAGGGTGTGGATATAGAGACATTCAGACTCACGAATGATGATATTGCGGGAATTCCTGATAGGATTAAGGCACTTCTTTCGGATGAGGATGCTATACTACGAATAGCATACCGTGGAATGAGGAAGGCTCTACAGGATCATACCTGGGATAAGCGTGTCGAAGAATTCAATGATATGTTCTACCGTAGTCATACATCTGCATGAGAGGCACAGTAACCATAGAGCTCACTAAATAGAGACGCATTATCTTCATTATTGCAGAAGTCTGTATATGTCCTTATCCAGCTGTTCCTGAAGCATAGTTCAGAGGCTTCCTGTATTTCGTTTTGAGAGATCAACTCCTGTAATCCGGTTCTGAACCGCTCATATACAGTTGTGAAGTCACCTTTTCTCAAAGCAGTAGCTATTTCATACGGAACGTCTGAATAATCCGACCAGTGTTCGAGCAGTCTGTCAGCATACTCTGCATTTGAAGGGTCATTGAAATTCAGATTGATAAGTCCGTCTACTGAGCCAAGCAGCGGGTAGAAATTTGTCTCAGAACGGACGGCATCCCTACGGTACTCGCTGTAGCATTCGGGCAGTGATCTGTTGATCAGTGGCCAGTAATATCCGAAAACCTGCAGACCGACATTTGTCTTTGTCCAGCCGCTCGATGCGTTGTGGTCATAGTGCAGGGCGTTGCTACCTTTTCCACGCCGGAGGCATGAGATAACAGGCCTCTTCAATTCGGACAGATAGTGAAAAAGTGCTAATGTATGCGGAAAGTAACTGCGTCCATTCACAAAGTATCTGTCTACTATAGTGCCTTTGTCAAAGGAATGCAGGATTGTGTCCGCGTTGTATATGGTGTTTTCGATGCTGGTTGCACACCAGGCCAGATCTCTATAGAATTCTCCGGCTGAGGTATATGTGTCAGTATATCTGTATGGCTTGAATATATCCGAGGTATGCTTCGCAGTGATTTCCAGTACATCACATCCTTCGATAAGCCTCTGATAGATATTAAGCATAAGGGCTGCATCTGGAAATGCCCGGTCCTTGATGGGCCATATATATCTGTATGAGTGGTCATAAAAGCTCTTGTCAAAGGCTGTGAGAAATTTGATTTCAACGGATAATTCGGATGGGAATCGCTTGTAGTATATATGGCTGCATTTTTCCTGATGAGTTCTTACTATCTGCTCGGTCTCATTATCAGGGCTTGAATCAAAGTAGTATATATCAAATCCAAGGTCTGATATATACTTCTCCCATTCAGACAGTACATGATCTACTACCTGTGGATGCCTGTATGTCATTACAGTTACTGCAAGAAATCTGTTCTGACTCATATCAGATGTCCTCCCGTTAATTGATTTTCCTATGTAGAAGTATCATAAAAATAGCATAAGACTGGCTGATTTTCAACCATAGAAATTTAACACAGCGGTGGTGGATTATGATATAATAGAAGTAACGTCCGTGACGGCGTGGTCATCGCATGATGCGTGTCATGTCTGGTGCGGACGGTGATAGAAGTTGTTGAAAGAGAAGCAGAGGCTTTTCTATGGCGAAGCTTACGCAAAATATGGAGAGGGAACATAGTTCATGAAGGTAGTATTACTGGCCGGTGGTGCCGGCACGAGAATTTCAGAAGAGAGCACTTTTAAACCGAAGCCGATGATAGAGATCGGTGGGATGCCGATACTCTGGCACATCATGAAGGAGTATTCGTACTACGGATTCAATGAGTTCATTATCTGTGCAGGGTACAAGCAGCACATGATAAAGGAGTGGTTTGCGGACTACTACCTGTACACATCGGATATCACCTTTGACTTCACAGAGGGTAATGACATGATAGTCCATGACAAGAAGACGGAGCCGTGGAAAGTGACTATCGTGGACACCGGGCTTGACACGATGACAGGTGGCCGTCTGAAGCGGGTACAGAAGTACATTGGCGATGAGACGTTTATGTTGACCTATGGTGATGGTGTATGCGATGTGAATATCGCTGATCTCCTTGATTTCCATAGGAAGCACGGGAAGACAGCGACTCTTACATCCGTGATCCTCGAAGAAGAGAAGGGACATCTCGATATTGCTTATGACAATTCAGTCCGTCATTTCCGTGAGAAGAATAAGGCAGATAGCCAGCCGATAAATGCCGGATATATGGTGTTCGAGCCGGATATCTTTTCCTATCTGAAGGATGACAGTACGGTGCTCGAGAAGGAGCCTCTGGAGAGGCTGGCGTCCGAGGGTGAGCTGATGTCATACAGGCATCACGGCTTCTGGCAGTGCATGGACACCCTGCTCCAGAAACAGAAGCTCGAGGAGCTGTGGAGATCAGGAAAGGCCCCGTGGAAGATATGGGAATGAACAAACTGTTATCTTTTTATAGAAATAAAAGAGTGCTCGTGACCGGGCATACCGGTTTCAAGGGCACCTGGCTTACGAGTACACTGCTTCGTGCAGGGGCTGAGGTGTGCGGATATTCGCTTGGTGTGCCGACTGCACCGGGACTGTATGATATCGCTGATGTTACATCAGGAATACGGGATGTACGCGGAGACATCAGAGACCTCGATCATCTGCAGAGGGTATTCACAGAGTTCAGGCCGGAGATTGTTTTTCATCTGGCGGCGCAGCCGATAGTGCGCGAGTCATACAGGAATCCGGTATATACGTATGAGACGAATGTGATGGGGACGGTGAATGTGCTCGAATGTATCAGGCAGACGGATTCAGTGAGGTCAGCTGTGATCATCACAACAGACAAGGTATATAAGAATAATGAATGGGTCTGGGGATATAGGGAGGATGAGCCTCTCGATGGCTTCGATCCGTATTCGAATTCGAAGTCATGTGCAGAGCTGGCGGTGCATTCGTATAGGAATTCATTTTTTCAGAATGATGATACACTTGCAGTCTCGACTGCCCGTGCAGGAAATGTGATAGGCGGAGGCGATTTCGCCTCTGACCGTATCATACCTGACTGTGTGAGAGCTATGGAATCGGGTAATGGTTTAATCGAGGTCAGGAATCCTTTTTCCACGAGGCCATATCAGCATGTGTTGGAGCCGCTTGCCGCATATATGATGATAGCGGAGAAGCAGTGGGAGGACAGGCAGTATGCTGATTACTACAACGTAGGCCCGGATGACTGCGACTGCGTGACGACTGGAGATCTCGTGAGCCTTTTCTGCAAGAAGTGGAATCAGGATCTGAGTGATGGCCTGCCACGGGCTTCATGGGAATCACATGCTGAGACAGATGCTCCGCATGAGGCATCATTCCTGAAACTCGACAGCTCGAAGATCAAGAGTGTGATTGGATACAGACCAAGATGGCATATTGATGAGTGCATGGAGAAGACGGTTATTTTTTCAAAAAGATATCTGACGGACGCGAAGGGCATCCCGGATGAGATGGACAGGGAGATAGAGGAATATTTCAATGTGGAACAGTGAGCAGGAAGCGAGAGAAGAGATAAAGGATCTGGTCGGGCAGTATTATCATCAGTTCAAGGCACAGGAGATGGATCATAGTGATTTCAGGCCTGGAGACAGGATCTCGTATTCAGGCCGTGTCTATGATGAGAAGGAGATGCAGGCACTGACGGATGCCATGCTTGACTTCTGGCTTACGACAGGCAGGTTCGCTGATGAGTTCGAGAAGAGGTTCGCAGAGTGGATCGGTGTGAAATATGTGCATCTCGTGAATTCCGGCTCGTCCGCCAATCTCATAGCCTTTTCAGTGCTGACTGCTCCAGAGCTTGGAGAACGCCGGATAAAAAAGGGTGATGAGGTGATCACGGTTGCCTGTGGATTCCCGACGACGATCAACCCGATCATACAGTATGGAGCAGTACCTGTATTTGTCGATGTGACGATACCTCAGTACAATATAGATGTGACGAGGCTCGAAGAGGCATATGATCCGGAGAAGACGAAGGCAGTCTTTCTGGCACATACGCTGGGGAACCCCTTTGATATCCGAGCTGTGAAGGATTTCTGCGACAGGCATCAGCTCTGGCTCATTGAGGACAATTGTGATGCACTGGGCTCTGAGTATATGATTGACGGGGTGACTAAGTACACAGGTACCTGGGGTGATATAGGCACTTCATCCTTTTACCCGCCGCATCATATGACAATGGGTGAGGGAGGAGCAGTCTATACGGACAATCCTCTGCTGCATCGTCTGATCCTCTCATACCGGGACTGGGGCCGTGACTGCTACTGCCCGTCAGGACATGACAATACATGTGGACACAGATTCGACGGAGACTATGGCGAGCTGCCGCATGGCTATGATCATAAATATACTTACAGCCACTTCGGCTACAATCTGAAGGTCACAGAGATGCAGGCTGCTATAGGAGTGGCACAGCTTGTAAAATTTCCATCATTTATCGATAAGAGAAAGCACAACTGGGCGCGCCTGCGTGAAGCGCTCTCAGACGCGCAGGATCGTATCATCCTCCCTGAGCCGGCAGGCTTCTCAGATCCTTCATGGTTCGGTTTCTTGATCTCAGTTCGCCCGGAAAGCGGCCTTGACCGCAACCAGGTGCAGCGATTCATCGAGGATCACAATATCCAGACGCGGCTTCTTTTTAGCGGAAACATAATAAAGCAGCCGTGTTTCGACGATATAAGAGGTACAGATGCATACAGAGTCTCAGGTAAACTTGATAATACAGACTTCATTATGAATAATACCTTCTGGGTCGGAGTATATCCTGGGATGACGGATGAGATGATAGATTATATGGCGGAAGTAATAAAGGAAGCAGTGAAATGAGGCAGAGATTTCTCCTTGACTGCACGTTGAGAGACGGCGGATATATCAACGACTGGGAGTTCGGTCATGACAATATTGTGAATATTTTCGAGCGTGTGGTGAAGTCCGGTGTCGATGTGATCGAGATAGGCTTTCTGGATGACAGGCGACCGTTTGATATCAACCGGAGTATCATGCCGGATACGGACAGCGTGCAGAGGATATATGGCCGGCTTGACAGAAAGAATACGATGGTAGTCGGGATGATCGATTACGGTACCTGCGATATTTCTCATGTGAGCGACTGCAGTGATTCGTATCTGGACGGGATCAGGGTCATTTTCAAAAAAGATAAGATGCATCCGGCGATGGAGTTCTGCAGACAGCTGATAGCGAAGGGATACAAGGTATTTTCTCAGCTCGTATCCGTGTCCAGCTATAGTGACGATGAGCTTCGCGAGGTGGTAAGCCTCGCAAATGATATCCATCCGTATGCTCTGTCAATGGTCGATACCTATGGATTGCTGAACCCGAAGTCGCTTACGCATATCATGGAGGTTATAGATCAGAATCTGGACAGGGATATATGTCTTGGATTCCACGCTCATAATAATTTCCAGTTGGGATATATCAATGCAATGACTGTACTCGAGAGCGATATCGACAGGAATGTGCTGGTAGACGGTTCGCTCTATGGCATGGGAAAAAGTGCAGGCAATGCCCCATTGGAGCTCATTGCCATGAGCATGAATGAGAAGTTCGGGAAGAACTATGATGTCTCAGAGATGCAGGAGGCAATAGTCACGAGTATTCTTGACATTCAGAAGAGATCGCCGTGGGGGTATCAGCTGTTCTACTACATTGCAGCAGCGAATAAGGTGCACCCGAATTATGTCTCATATCTGATGAACAAGCGGACATTATCGGTCACGGAGATTAATGAGATCCTGCAGAAGATTCCTGAGGAAGAGAAGCTTTCCAAGAATATGGAAATGATAGAGCAGATGTATCTCGACTTCCAGAAAAAAGAATGTGATGATACTTACGACATAAAGCGTCTTGCAGATGAATTAAGAGGGAAGGGTATTCTCGTACTTGGACCGGCACCGAATATCGTAAAGCAGAAAACACGGATAGACAGCTATATCAGGCAGAATCATCCGGTAATAATTTCTATTAATTATATACCGGATGAGATCACACCTGACTACATTTTTATCACGAACAATAGCAGATATCTACAGCTTGCAACGAAGCTGTCGGATTATCGTGATATAAGGCAGATCGCTTCATCGAATCTCACGAGAACAGACGGAGACTTCGATTATGTGGTCAATTACAGTGCACTGATTGATGAAAAGGCCGAGTTCCCGGACAACTCCATGTGCATGCTGTTAAGGCTTCTCGTAAAGGCAGGAGTGAAAAAGGTAAGTCTGGCCGGATTTGATGGATATACGGCTGACAGCATCAACTATTATGATGAAGATAAAGAGTATGATTTTCTGAAAGAGAAGGCAGATTATCTGAATGAGTATGGAAAAACCTTCTTTAAAGAGATGGCAGATAAGATAAAAGCTGAGTTTGTGACTGACTCACATTATGAGGAAAAAGAATGATAATACATTCACATACCAAGGACTATTCTGTTAATATATCGCAGGACTTTGAGCCGGTGCTTTCGCTGAAGGCGGAGCCTGATACCTTTTTTGTAATAGATAAGGTGCTCTTCGACCTGTATCACGAGAAGCTGTTTGACAGAATCCCGGAGAAGCAGAGATATATTCTCGAGGCGACCGAGGAAAATAAGACGATAGATTCCGCTCTGAGGATATGCGAGATCATGACGGAGATACCCGCGAAAAGGAACGCCAGGCTTGTATCCTTTGGAGGCGGAATCATTCAGGATATTACAGGATTCGTGGCAAATGTGCTGTACCGTGGCATACACTGGACATTTTTCCCGACCACGCTTCTTGCTGCCTGTGACAGCTGTATCGGCGGGAAGACATCACTCAATTATAAGGGATTCAAGAATCTGCTCGGAACCTTTTTTCCGCCGGATGAGATCCATATCTGCACACCATTTTTCCAGACGCTTTCAGAAAGAGATTTTGAGAGCGGACTTGGAGAGGTAGTGAAGTTCAATGTGATGGAGGGGGAGACCGGCATCAGGAATATGGAAGATAATATAGATGCACTTCTTCAGAGAAAAGAAGATAAGATCGATGAATTCGTCAGGCACTCACTTTCTTTCAAGAAAAAATATATTGAAGAGGATGAATTCGACAGAGGAATCAGGGTGCATCTGAATTTCGCCCATACCTTCGGCCATGCCTATGAAGTGATGAGTGAATATGAGATTCCACATGGAACGGCTGTTGCGATGGGAACCGTCACGGCTAACCGCATATCGCTGTCGAGAGGATGGCTGTCAGAAGATAAGGTATTAAGAGTCGAAGAAATCCTATGGAAGATAATACATATTGACGTGAAGCACATTGACGTGGATATGGATGAGGTCATTGCAGCCATTCATAAGGACAAGAAGCAGACTGACAGCAATATCACCGCAGTTCTGATGAAGGATGATATGAAGCTTAATGTAGTTCATGATGTGACACGGGATGAAATAGAGGATGCCATCAATTATCTATTTGACAATCTGAGAAAGAGGCTTGCATGAAGCAGAAGGTATCAGACTATATAGCTGATTTTCTGGTGAGTCATGGGATCAGCAATGTATTTACCGTGGTAGGTGGCGGCTCAATGCATCTGAATGATTCATTTGGACATCATCAGGGTCTTACTTGCATATACAATCACCATGAGCAGGCATCTGCAATGGCGGCCGAAGCGTATTACAGAGTGGACCGGAATATGGCTGCAGTATGTGTCACGAGCGGTCCCGGTACGATCAATGCACTGAATGGAGTGACCGGAGCCTATCAGGATTCGATACCGATGATCGTCTTTTCGGGACAGGTAAAGACTGAGCTCACTGTGAGAAACAGCGGACTTCACTTACGGACTCTTGGAGGGCAGGAATTCGATATCGTATCAGCACTTTCAGAAATGACGAAGTATGCAGAAATGATCACTGATCCTGCTGATATCAGGTACTGTCTTGAGAAAGCATATCATACGGCAATCAGTGGCAGACCGGGCCCATGCTGGCTTGATATCCCGCTTGATGTGCAGGGAGCCTTCGTTGAAACTGATGACCTGAGAGGATACAAGGCTTCTGAAGCTGAAAAAAATATAAGTATCCTGAAGGATGCTGTAAGAATTGTTGCAGATAAAATAAGCCATGCCAGCAGACCGGTGATCTATGCTGGGAATGGTATCAGAATAGCTGGTTCGGAGTCACTTCTTCATCAGGTTGCGGAGAAATACCGGATACCGGTTGTGACATGCTGGGACAGTATAGATCTGATGGATAGTGATGATCCTCTGACTGCCGGACGCGGTGGTACAATGGGAGACCGTGCAGGTAATTTTGCTGTGCAGAACAGTGATCTGCTGATCGCAGTTGGCAGCAGGCTGAATATATATCAGGTCGGTTACAACAAGGATACCTGGGCCAGAGCAGCGTACAAGGTGGCCGTGGACATTGACCCGGAGGAGATTAAGAAGCCGACTATAGCGATAGATCTGCCTGTAGTAGCTGATGCAGGAGATTTCCTGCAGGCGATGCTTGATGCTGAATATGAGAAGAAGGATTTTTCAGCGTGGATACAGCAGTGCAATGAATGGAAAGAGAAATATCCTGTGGTCTCAGAAAAGCAGAAGGCGCAGACAGGCAAAGCAAATGTATATGCCTTTATTGACTATCTGAGCCGCTCACTTCCTGATGGTTCTATCACTGTCGTAGCAAACGGCTCGGCAAGTGTAGTCGGGAGTCAGACATGGCATGTAGGACACGGACAGAGATTCATCATGAACTGTGGCCTGTCATCAATGGGGTATGAGCTGCCTGCTGCCATAGGCGCATGTGTTGCAAATGACAGGAAAGTAGTCAACTGCATTGCCGGTGATGGCAGCATAATGATGAATCTTCAGGAGCTCCAGACAATTGTTACGAACCGGCTGCCGATACATATTTTTCTGATAAATAACAGTGGCTATCATCAGATCAGGCAGACCCAGAATAATATCTTTCACGATGGTCTCGTAGGGGTCGGACCAGAGAGCGGGGATCTCGGATTCCCGGACTGGGAGAGGCTGATGTATGCTTTTGGTATTCCGTATTATAGAATTTCTGAGAATAAGGACTTTGACACCGTAATACCGCAGATGATCAGTGAGACGTCGTACTGCTTCTGCGAAGTCATATGCGATACAGAGCAGAAATTCGAACCTAAGTCGGCGACAAAGAAGCTCCCGGATGGCACATTGGTTTCCCCGCCACTCGAGGACATGGCACCATTCCTGTCGCGGGAAGAACTGAAGAGCAATATGTATATAGATTTAGTGGATGAATAGATATGGGTAAACTAGATGGTAAAGTGGCACTTGTGACCGGTGGTACTTCGGGAATCGGGAAAGCTATTGCTGATCTGTTTCAGGAGGAGGGAGCCAGTGTCACAGTTGTTGGTAGAAACAAATATGCCGGGCAGGTGGCTGTTGATAATGGAAAGAATTTCCTGAAATGTGACGTTGCAAAACCTGACGAAATAGACAGGTTAGCTAAGGCTGTAAAGCTACAGTGTGACAGGCTTGATATTCTAGTGAATTGTGCCGGTATCTGGCAGACATACATACTGGCAGACATTACACCAGAGAACTATAAGCAAGTATTTGATACAGATACTGGGAGTGTGATTTTTATGACAAAGGCATTTATGCCAATGCTCATACAGTCACATGGGAATATCATTAATGTAGCATCAATAGGTGGTCTGCAGTCGCATATAGCCGGTAGAAGCCAGTATCTGTATGGTGCCGCAAAGGCAGCTACCATTCAGTTTTCACAGCTATGTGCTCTTAATTATGCACCAGACGTCAGGGTTAACTGTCTGATTCCCGGGCCTACTGACACACCTATCTATCATAATAGAGATTTTTCATGGGTACCTGATCAGATACCGATGGGAACTCTTGGTGAGCCGCAGGATGCTGCCGGTGCAGCACTTTTTCTTGCTACATCAGAATATATTACAGGGGCAATGCTGACAGTCGATGGAGGAGCATCACTTAAATAATGGTTCAATTACGGCATACAGGACTTTATGTTGCAGACCTTGACCTGATGGAGAATTTCTATAAAGAGGTATTTGGTATGCATACCATCTGCTCACATCAGATACAGAAGGATGATCTCATAAACGGTCTTCTTGGAAATTCAGACGCAGAGATAATGGTATCAAAGCTGATTACAGATCAGGGAAGACAGAGCGGAACAGATGATATGCTTGAACTCGTACATGTAGTATTACCATCCGATCATGTGACAGAACCATCAGTATCCTCAATATGGGAATCAGGTACCATGCATCTGGGATTTGGTGTAGACAGTGTGCAGGATACGGCAGCGAAATTAATTGAAAACGGTGGACAAAAAGTGACAGAAATCCATGAAATGTCAAATGGGAAGTCCTGTGGATTCTTTGAAGATCCCGAGGGCAACTACATTGAACTGATTGGTTCAAAGTGAATCTGTAGGATGATGTGATGGGAATATATCTGAACCCTGGTACAGAAGGCTTTGAAAGAGCGCTTCGGTCAGAGATATTTGTTGATAAGACCGAGATGATCGGGTATCTGAATACTGTTGTCGGTACCAATCAGAGCTATGTAAGCGTGTCAAGACCGAGACGTTTCGGAAAGACGATGGCTACCAATATGATAGCTGCATATTATGGTCATGAGGCAGATAGCAGGAAATTGTTTGAGCCATTGAAGCTGGCAAAAAATGTGGATGGCTGGGACAGATATCTGAACAAATTTGATGTAGTAAGTATTGTCACTACTGATTTTTTTTGGTGATTCGGATAATGTCGATGATTTTCTTGACTATATGACAGATGAAGTGACTACAGAGCTGATGGAGGCATACCCCGATATACGATATGATAAGCGTATAAATCTTCGCACAGTTATAGACAATATTTATAATCAGACCGGACACCAGTTCGTAATTATAGTTGATGAATGGGATGCTATTTTTCGTATCTGGAAAAATGATAATGAAGGTCAGGTGAAGTACCTGGATTTTCTCCGTTCATGGCTGAAGGACAAGCCATATGTAGCGCTGGCATATATCACAGGTATTCTTCCAATCAAGAAATATGGTGAGCATTCAGCTTTTAATATGTTCGATGAATATTCCATGATAGCACTTATGCAGTTGGCTCAGTACACAGGTTTTACGGATGATGAAGTCAGAGAACTATGTGATAAGTACGGAAGAAATTATGATGAGATAAAGGACTGGTATGATGGATATATAGTAAGTGATATAAACCCACCTGATCCGAACTATTTTGACCAGGAAAGAGGGCTTTCTCTAAACGCAAAAAAGTACTCCATATACAGTTCGCTATCTGTTGTGAAAGCATTACGTAATGGAGTTGTCGCTAATTACTGGAATAGTACCGAGTCATATGTCGCATTGGCAGACTATATCTGTATGGATTTTGATGGATTGAAAGATGTTGTCGCTCTTCTGATGGATGGTGGAAGAGTAAAGATAAATATTTCTACATATCAGAATGATATGACAACGTTTAGCAGTCGTGATGATGTACTTACATTGCTGATTCATCTTGGCTACCTGGGATATGATGAGGACACAGGTGAAGTATTTATCCCCAATAAGGAAATACTTCAGGTATTCAGGGATTCAACGAAGACAGATGATTGGACTCCGGTATTTGATGTGTTCAGCAAATGCAGATATGGCATATATCCCAGCACCGAAGTACGTTTATAAGCCGGCACTTGTCATAGAGTTAAAATATAATAAGGATGCTGATACAGCAGTGAATCAGATAAAAGACAGGAATTACCCACAACGCCTGGAACATTATAAGGGGAATATTCTGTTGGTTGGAATCAACTATGACAAGGGAATAGAAAATACATCTGACGAATTTAAACACCATACCTGTAAGATTGAGAAGGCGTAATAGCAGGTGTGATTGAAGCTGATAATAGAAGTAATTGTTCTGGAGAAGTTTAACCATGAAATTTGGAAATCTGATAATGAATACAACTGGTATGAGGAATATTGGGGATGATGTCCAGATACTGGCAATAGAGCATCTATATGACTATATGGGCATAAAGCAAGAGCAGAGAGTAAGAATTCCATTGACGGAATTAGCAAATTGGGGGAGTGAGTATGTAGTTCTGCCAATTCCGTTCTGTCTGACATCGTATAATAATCTAGGCATGTATCATATTCAGAGCAAACAAAAAAGCAGATTATTTAAAACTCTAATCTGCTCTGAATGTGATACTGCCGGATTGTACCA
>OMZG01000002.1 GCA_900315505.1 uncultured Lachnospiraceae bacterium | reverse complement strand
GGCGACCGACTTCTTATTTCAATAGCGCGATAGCGCGAATGAAGCAGACGCGATAGCGTCTGCGAATTAGCACCGCTCAATTATGTTTATTGGTGATTATCATGAAAATGACTACCGGTGCCCCAATGATTGCGGTAACTGTGCTGATATTAAGTTCTGTCGGAGCGAAGAGGGTACGGGCCAGAAGGTCGCAGACAAGGCACATCATAGCTCCCAGGAGGAAGCAGACCGGGATCACATAGAGAGGCTTTGTATTTTTTAGTAATTTCGATGAGAGAAAAGGAACCGCAACGCCGACAAATGACACAGGTCCTGCAAAGGCTGCAGCTGTGGCTGAGAGAATACCGCTGATGATAATGATAAAGAGACGAAGCTTTTTTACATTAACTCCCATTGTAAATGCATATGATTCGGAGAGCATGATGGCCTCAATCGGCTTCGACAGGCAGAGTACGATCACGCAGCAGATGATCACGATCACGAAGGAGATCTCAACGCTTGACATGTCAGCGCCGGAGAAGCTTCCCTTCGACCAGTTGTGCAGATTTACTATATCATTGTCTGAGAAAAAAGTGACTAGCACATCACACACTGCATTACAGATGTAGCCAGTCATGATGCCTGCGATAAGGAGTGCTGCCATACCTTCGATGTGGCGTGATATGATCACGAGGAAAAATATCACAAGCATCGAGCCAAGGAACGCAGCAACAATCATCATGAAGTTTGAGATTCCATGAAAAAAAGTGACCGAAATGAACAGCAGGATGGCAACAGCCATCTTGGCTCCAGATGAGATGCCTAGCACAAAAGGGCCTGCAATCGGATTCCTGAAATATGTCTGGAGCAGGAATCCCGATACAGAAAGAGCTCCACCTATGATCATTGAAAGGAGCGCTCTTGGAAGTCTGATTTCATGCACTATCTGATTTCTGGAACTGAATATTTCTGAGAACGGTACATTTACAGAACCTGTCATCAGGGTCAGAATGAAAAATGCAATGAGAAGTACAGCCATCAGGATCATGGCAGACACGAATCGGGAGAAATCTTTTTTCTGGGTCATCAGCTGAGCCTCGTGAAATATTTTTCTGGTTCCTTACCTGTGAAGATACGATGCATATCAGTGATTATCTCATCGCTCTTATCGACAGACTGGTAGATATCGGCACTTGTCTCGTAGACATCGCCATTCTGGACAGCCTTGAAATCAGAAAACAGCTTATTCTTTGATTCAAGATCGGCAATGCTTTTCATTTCTCCTTCAATGGTCGTATTTACAAGCAGTACGTCAGCATCATTTGCTGTCTTGTAGAACTCTTCGAAGGTGATACTGACTGTAGGAGAGTGGCTGTCTTTATTCTTACTGGTGAGGCCTGAAAAGGCGTATTCTCCGCCTGCAGAACGGATCATTCCAGGGATGTAATCAGTGCTGGTCCTTACTACTGCATTATTTTCTGCATCGAGAGAAAAGTATACGACGCTCTTACCTGTCTTTTCCATATCATCAACCTTGCGGATGGTATCATATTTTTCATTGAAAAATCTGACAGCCTGGTTCCATTTGCCTGTGATGAGGCCGTACACCTTGACCCACTCCATGCGGGCTTCCGCTGAAGACTCATAGCTGGAATAGTCTGTGAGAACCGGGATTCCAAGCTTTATGAGCTTCTCCCTGACTGCGGGAGTATGAAGGATCATGGTCGATTCTATGGCTAGTGATGCCTTGCTGTCGGTCAGCAGCTCATAGTCTGGAGCAGAATATTTCCCTGCGAATTTTATTGAACCGCGGTTCATAGAGTCACGAAGCTCCTGTACATACCAGTCTTTGGCGTTGATACTTGAGAATGCGATATTTCCAATTGCATTTATCGCACGGAAATCGGCTCCACAGGCTGTGGCAGCGAGATAGATATTTTTAGTTCCCTGCTCAATAAGTGTCAGGTCATCTCCGAAATCTTTGGTGATCTCTTCTGTCGAGAAGCCATCAGGATAGATCAGATAGTTCTCATTTCCATTTATCACAAGCAGGTACAGGGTTCTGCCATACTTGCTGTAAGGGGTGATGGAGAACTGCGTGGCAACTGTATTCTGCTGCGTCTCGCCAGGTATGAAGCCACTGGATTCAAGCTTTTTCAGAAGCTTTTTTTCATTTATGCTGCTCTTCCCTGCAGTCCCGGTATCATTGTAGACGAACTGCTTCGTGCCTGATGTAGGCAGGATGGAGCATCCTGAGAGGAGCAGTACGGCAGCAGTGAGAAGAGCGATAAGCCTTTTATTCATTGGACTTCGCCTTCTTTGTCTTTCTTCTGATGGTCATGCAGGCGATCACTGCAGCAGCTGCGCAGGTGATTATTACAGGAACTGCGACTGTAGAAGCAGAAGGGCCGCCTGATCTCTCAGCCTTTGCTGTATCAAAGGTGATCGTGTACCCGATCTCATACGGCCTGCCCATGGCAGTCGTATCTCCGATCACATCGAGAGGCTTTGAAATATCCTTCACCGGTATCTCAAAGGTAGAATTGCCGCTCTTGTTTGTCTTCAGGTATTTCTTCCCATCGACCTTCATATAGTCGTAGTGCTCCGATGACCAGGTGATCTCTGCGGTAGTCTTATTTTTCTCAACATGAACAGATGCCGGAGATGCGATACCAGCGCGCCCGGAACCGCCCTCCAGCTTCACCGGGATATTGTAGTCACCGTCTTTTAATGTGCTCATATAAATCTCCTTTCAAGGCTAAAAGTATAACATACATTGAGGTTATTTTCATTATGTAGTATGATGACAATTATGAAAAAACGTAATCTGATGATCGTCGGTACTATGTCCGGCGTCGGTAAAAGCCTGATCACGGCGGGGTTCTGCCGGATCTATACACGAAGAGGCTACTCCGTGGCTCCATTCAAGTCGCAGAATATGGCCCTGAATTCATACGTGACTCCTGATGGTGGAGAAATAGGGACAGCGACTGCGCTTCAGGCCCTTGCATGTAAAAAAGAGCCTGCAGTCGAGATGAACCCGATCCTTCTAAAACCAACAAAAGACACAGCTTCGCAGGTCATCATCGACGGCGAGGCTCATGAGACGCTGCCGGCATCTGAATATTATAAGAGAAAAAAGGACCTCATGCCTGTTATAAAAGCTGATTATGAAAAGCTGGAAGCAGAGAATGACATCATATTTATTGAAGGTGCTGGATCATGCGCTGAGCTTAATCTGCGCAAGGATGATATAGTAAATATGGGCCTTGCTGAGGTACTTGATGCGCCGGTTATTCTGGTCGGTGATATCGACAGAGGTGGCATTTTTGCACAGATGTATGGAAGTGTGAAGCTCCTGCAGCCAGAAGAGCAGCAGCTCATAAAAGCACTGATAGTAAATAAATTCCGCGGGGATCCGGCTCTTTTTGATGACGGGATTCAGATCATAAAAGAGAATACCGGTAAGTATGTGGCTGGAGTTCTGCCGTATCTGAGACTTGATCTGCCAGAGGAAGATTCACTTTCGGAGAGGCTTGCGAATACTCAGGTCCGTGATATAGATATCGCAGTCATCCGGCTGCCACGGATTTCAAATTATACTGATTTCCTGCCGTTAGAGAGGTATCCGGAGGTATCGGTCCGGTATGTGAAATCGCCGGAGGAGTTCGGTGATCCTGATATGGTGATCGTCCCAGGCACGAAGAATACTCTTGGTGATCTGCGCTGGTTAAAGGAATCTGGCCTGTATAATATTATTAAAAATATTGAAGCACAGATCCCTGTGATCGGGATCTGCGGCGGCTATCAGATGCTCGGAGACTCTGTGTCTGACCCGTATAATGTAGAAGAGGGCGGCTCTGAAGCGGGATTTGGCTTTATTCCTATGACGACGGAGCTTGAACGGGAAAAGACAACTGAACAGGTTCATGGAACTCTTTTTAATGATATGCCTGTCAGTGGTTATGAGATTCATGCGGGTAAGAGCATTTTTTCACAAGGTCACACATCACTTATCAGACTGTCAGATGGCTCACTGACTGGATTTATAAATAAGGAAAAAATGGTTGCCGGTACATACATGCATGGATTTTTCGATACAGCAGTTGTCACAGATACGCTCATTCACCATCTGGCGGATCAGAAAGGCGTCACCGTTGCGACTCATTTTACACGGAACCAGAAGGAAGAGACTCTGGCAGAGCTGGACCGGCTCGCAGATATGATGGAAGAGAATCTGGATATGGACTTTATTGATTCTATTTTAGGATGAAAAAGGGGACGGGTCCCTTTTTCATCTTATTCCAAACAGTTTTCTGATGAAGGCTTCGTAATTAAGTGATGACGGGGCGTTTATTTCTGCTCTATGCTCTTCGTTTATAGTGATAAGCCGGTCCGAGCACTCAGAGGCAATCTCAAGCTCATGAATGGACATGACTATGGTTATTCCCTGATTCTTCAGACTGGTTATAATATCCTTCAACTGATACTGGTACCTGATATCAAGGAAGGCTGTCGGCTCATCAAGGATCAGAATTTCCGGCTCCTGGCATATAGCTCTGGCTAGCAGTACGCGCTGCTTCTGACCGTCACTGAGTGAGTCGAAGCTCTTATCAGCGAGATCTGTTGTGTCTGTGATATTCATTGAATCCTGAATCAACTGTATGTCTGAGCCGGATAATTTTCCGAAAAAGCCGGTATATGGATATCTGCCGGCGGCAACTATGTCAGAGCATCTGAGCCCATTTCCCTTTATACGGTCAGTGAATAGTGCAGCGATGTTTTTCGCGGCAGTTTCACGATCGATTTCCTTGAGACTTACATCTCTGCCATCCTTTGTGTGAAGACTCACATCACCATCCACTATAGGAAGCGAACAGGTCAGGGTCCTGAGCAGAGTGGACTTGCCGCTTCCGTTAGGCCCCACAATGCCAATGATCTCGCCCTTTTCTATACTAATATCAGGCAGATGCACGAGAGGCACATGGCTGTATCCGATTGACAAATTTTTAAATTCCATCATAATAAAGGAAGTATAACACAAGTACGAAAGGATTTGTATTTTGGAAAAGAAGTTTGACATAAATAAAGAGGGGTACAGCGTCAGATGTCTGTATTACTGCGGGAAGAATCCGCAGGACGTCACAGACATAGTGATAGCGACATATGGGTTCGGTGGAAATAAAGAAAATCATGCGACGAAGAAGTTCGCAGAAAGGATCATTGCGAAGTATAAGCATTTCGGTGTGATCACTTTTGACTGGCCATGTCATGGCGAGGATGCGAGGAACAGGATGATCCTGTCGGAGTTCATTGAGTATTACCAGATGGTTATTGATCATGCAAAAAATGACCTGGGCGCACAGCGAATCTATGCCTATGGTACGAGTCTCGGCGGATATATCACTCTCCTGTATCTTCAGGAGAAAGGCAATCCTTTTACACGGATAGCGCTCAGGGTTCCGGCACTTCATATGTATCAGAACTTCGCAGACGGCATCACAGATGATGAGTGGAAGAAGCTTGGCAAGGGCAAGGATATCACCCGCGGTTTCACAAGAAAGATAAAGATGACTCAGGATTTCCTTGATGAGTTAAAGACTCATGATGTATCTGATAAGGACTATCTGGACTTTGCAGACAGCATGCTGATAATCGCAGGCTCGAAGGATGAGTACACGAGCGTAGAGGATATTGAGACATTCTGCAATAATAATGTCATAGAATATGAGGTCGTGGAAAATGCGGACCATCCGTTCACGGACCCGCGTCTCATGGATTATGCGATATCGAAGATCATAGAATGGTTTGGAGCGGCTGATGAAGAGTAAATTGAGAATACTGATCCTTCGCCACGGAGCGACAAAGGGCAATGCAGAGAAGAGATACATAGGCAGACGCAGTCAGGAACCTCTCTCGCCGGAGGGAGCGCAGTTCCTGAAGGATAATGTGAGAAACTATCCTAATGCGATCATGCTTTTCGCCTCACCGGCACTCCGGTGCCAGTCAACGGCAAAGATAGTCTACCCTCGTCTGTATCCGAAGAGGGTCACAATTGACGAGCTGAATGAGATGGACTTCGGAGTATTCGAAGGGAAAAATTATAAGGACCTGGCAGAAGACGCAGACTACCGCTACTGGGTGGACAGCGGCTGTACAGGCATAATTCCGGGAGGAGAGAACCGTGCGGACTTCATAGCCCGTACAATTACCGGATTCGGGAAGGTGGTAGATACTCTTGAAAAGGAGCATATCGATGGGAAGAGGATTTCCATATCCGACTCCAGTAAGTTCACGGTAGCGGACCGCGGTTCAGAGATGTTCGATGCGGTGATCGTTGCTCATGGCGGTACGATCATGGCAATCCTCTCATCCTTTACCGATGAGGATTACTTCAGCTTCGAGGCCGCTCCGGGCGAGGGCTACACCTTCACGGTAAATGTGTAAGACAGAGGGACGGTTCCCTTGTCTTTTTAGTTAAATGAGATTGAAGCATGGTCAGGTTACATTTATGTGGATTCATACTGGGCTTTCTGCTCGATCTGATAATCGGCGATCCACACTGGTTTGTGATACATCCGGTGAGGATAATGGGCAGGCTGATATCAGCCCTGGACAGGGCATTTCTCGGACCGCAGACAGAAGGCCGGCATAAGTCTTTCGAATCAGGAAAAACAGATCTGCGGGAATATGTGCAGGGGATCTTTACAATACTGCTTACAGTACTTCTGTCGGTACTGGCGACGGCAGTGCTCCTCTACATATGTCTGCAGGTGAGCAGATACCTGTTTGTCGCAGCAGAGGCCTTTCTCACCTGTACCTGCCTGTCAACAGCATCTCTTATAAGAGAGACAACTCCTGTGAAAAAAGCTATCGACTCAGGTGATATCATTACCGCACGGAAAAAACTCTCATACGTAGTCGGCAGGGATACGCAGAACCTGACAAAGACAGAGATAATAAAGGCAGTAATAGAAACCCTCGCAGAGAATATGAGCGACGGTATAATCTCACCGCTCTTCTGGCTGGCCATTTTCGGTCCGTGCGGCGGAATGGCGTTCAAGGCCATAAGCACAGGGGATTCGATGATAGGATATAAAAGTGAACGTTACTATTCATTCGGACGGGCAGCCGCAAAGCTCGATGACGTATTAAACTACATCCCGGCCAGAATCAGTGCATTCCTCATTATGCTTGTAAGCGCATTTTCTAAAAAGCTGTCATCATCCGGCTCATATAATGCATATAAGCGTGATCACATGAAGACCTCAAGTCCCAATGCCGGCAGCCCGGAATCCGCAATGGCAGGAGCCCTCGGCATCCAGCTCGGCGGCCCGGCGTACTACGGCGGCGAACTCATAGACCGCCCCACCCTCGGCCCCACCATCTCTGAGCTTAGAATAGACAAGGGACTGATATCTTTAACCCAGAAAATAGTCGCCGCATGTTCAGTTGTAATGGAAATTCTGTGCGTGGTTGTGTTATACTTACTATCATAACAGGAGATTGGTGGAGCAGGTGGGCAGGACGAACAGCGAACGAGCGTCGTTGGACTGTCCACCTGCTCCGACAATCTCCGTCAAAAGTATAGGAGAATTATTCATGCAGTACCATGGCGGCGACGTCTACAGAAATAAAGATATAAGGCTTGACTTTTCGGTGAATACGAATCCGTTAGGTGCCCCACCCAGGATCCTCGAAGCAGCCCGCGAGGCAGCAGAGCTCGTGGAGCAGTACCCGGATCCGCGTCAGGAAGAGCTGAAAAACAGGCTCGCAGATACCCTGGTCTGCGAACCGGAAGAGGTTCTGGTGGGGAACGGCGCATCAGAACTGTTCCTCGATATAGTCTATACGTACAGACCAAAGAAGATCGGCATAGTGACCCCGTCATTCGGCGGGTACAAGTACGCAGCCCAGGCAGCAGGCGCAGAGCTTGTAGAATACCCGCTGAAGGAAAAAAACGGCTATCTCCTGGATGACGAGGTGTCGACCATGATAGATTCAGGGATAGATATGCTCATCATAGCGACCCCGAACAACCCGACAGGCCGTACAATTCCGATACCGCTTCTTGAAAAGGTTCTGAAGCACTGCCAGAGAAAAAATGTCCTTGTCGTGATAGACGAATGTTTCATGGCGCTGTGCGATATGAACGATGATTATGAGGACTTCTTTTTCAAGAGTACCTTTGACAATGTGATCCGTGTATCGGCACTCACGAAGTCATATGCGATGCCAGGAGTCAGACTCGGCTACCTGCGTGCACCGAAGAAGATCACGGAGAGGATAGCAACTCACCAGAGTGAGTGGAATATATCGATCTTTGCGGAAAAGTGCGGGATTGCAGCGATGGATGAGGGAGATTACCTGATCAGAAGCAGGGCATTCCTCCGTACAGAGAGAGGATTCGTGCAGAGTGGGCTGCTCGGCATGGGCATGGTCGTCTTCCCTGGAGAGGCCAATTTTCTCATGATAAAGACAGATGAGCCAATCTATGACAAGCTTCTCGAGAAGGGAATTCTCATCAGGAGCCTTAAGGATTTCGATGGATTAGGGGATGGGTATTATAGGATCGCGATAAAGGACAGACCTAAGAACATGCAGCTGCTGGCTGCGGTACAGGAGATCGTGAATGGAAAATGATTTTCTCTATGTGAAGCCGGGGGAGATAGAGAAGGAGAGCTTCCGAATCATCGGGGAGGAGCTTTCAGAGCAGGGCATAGTGCTTAAGAAAAAGCAGGAGCCGTATATCAAGAGGTGCATCCATACGAGCGCGGATTTCTCGTATGCGAAGACCCTTGTTTTTTCAAAAAATGCGACGACAATCCTTGAGAATCTGCTGAAAGAACATGCATCAATTATCTGCGACACCAATATGGCGCTCGCCGGGATCAACAAGACAGCCCTTGCAAAGGTGGGCTGCAAGGCCTACTGCTTCATGGCAGATGAGAGGGTGAAGGAGATAGCCGAAAAAGAGGGGACAACCCGCGCAGCAGCATCTGTAAATGCGACATCCCATATCGAAGGGAAAAAGATATACTGTGTGGGCAATGCGCCTACAGCCCTGATAGAACTTGACAAGCTGTATCATGAAGGCAGGATAGTGCCTGATTTTGTCATAGGGGTACCTGTCGGCTTTGTGAACGTGGTCTATGCCAAGGAACTCATCATCAATAGTGATATCCCACATATCGTAAACAAAGGAAGAAAAGGCGGAAGCAATATAGCTGCCTGTCTGATGAATGCGGCCCTGTACAGGGTGGAGCACCGCCAGCTATGAAAAAGCCAAGAAGCGGATTCACGACAGGATCATGTGCCGCATTTGCTTCCAGGGCGGCGGCCTGCCATCTGCTGCTGGGATTCATTCCGAAGGATATTGCAATCATCACGCCACGTGGAGTTCGCTATAGTCCGACCTATCATCTGAATGCAGATGGCTCTGTCGAGGTAAAAAAAGACGCCGGTGACGATCCTGATGTGACAGACGGCATGATCATAAGAGCCTTCCTGACCTGCAAATACATGGATTCAGGATACATACAGGTGGTCATAGACGGCGGCAGGGGCGTAGGCCAAGTCACGAAGCCGGGCCTCGATCAGCCTGTCGGTAATGCCGCAATCAATCATGTCCCGCGGGAGATGATCACGGAGAATGTCATGGAAGTAGCAGAAAAGGCTGATTTCCACGGTACTATAAATGTCATCATCGAAGCAGACGGTGGCGAAGAAGTGGCGGAGAAGACATTCAATCCAAGGCTCGGGATCATTGGCGGAATCTCAATCCTCGGCACCTCCGGAATAGTCGAGCCCATGAGCGATGACGCAATAATCGATACGATAAGAGTTGAGATACATCAGAGGAGAGTGCTTGGAGAGAAACGGCTTGTGATGGCCTTCGGCAATTACGGCCAGGAATTTCTCTTAAGAGACTATGGAGTTGATCTCGATAGTGCAGTCAAGTGTTCCAATTTCATTAAGGACGGCCTTACAATTGCAGAGGATGAAGGCTTCAGGGATATACTTCTGGTCGGTCATCTGGGAAAGATAGTCAAGGTTGCCGGAGGCTTTTCCAATACCCATTCGAAATACGGAGACTGCCGGATGGAGATACTGACATCGGCCCTTCTGAGGTCAGATGCAGTCGCCACTGTAGACGACCTGAAGGCACTCGATGCCTGTAACACGACAGAGGAGGCCGCTGATCTTCTCGCTTCGAAGGGCTATATGGAGCAGGTGATGGAAGTGATAAAGGGTGAGATACTTGACACAATAGGCAGATGGGTTCCTGATCTGCATGTGGATCTGATGATTTATACGATAAATCAGGGGCTGATAGGAACGACGATATGATACATTTCGTAGGAGCAGGGCCGGGAGCGACAGACCTTATCACGGTCCGGGGAATGAGACTCATAGAGAAGGCTGATGTGCTGATATATGCGGGATCGCTCGTGAGCCCTGAGTTTGCAGACCTCATGAAGCCGGATGCAGAGGTCTACAACAGTGCCACAATGACTCTTGAAGAGGTGTGTGCTGTATTTGAGAGATCGTTTGCAGCATCAGAGGATGTGGTCCGTCTCCATACAGGCGATCCTTCGCTCTATGGTGCAATAGCAGAGCAGATATCTTTTCTCAAAAAAAAGAATATCCCTTATGATGTGACTCCCGGGGTTACCTCCGCTTTCGCGGCAGCGGCCGAAATGGGAATGGAATATACGCTGCCGGGAGTCAGCCAGACGCTTATACTCACGAGGACAAAAGGCAGGACCCCGGTTCCTGATGAAGAATCGATCGAAGCTCTGGCAAAGACTCATTCATCAATGGCCATATATCTGAGTGTGAGCAGAGCGGCAGAACTAAAGGACGCACTGCTAAAGGGAGGATACCGATCGGATACGCCAGCCGCAATTGCATATCGTGTGAGCTGGCCTGACCAGAGGATCATAAGGACGACTGTCGGAGGGCTGGACAGTGCCCGGCAGGAATCCGGGATCAGCAAGACGGCACTTGTGATAGTGGGTGATGCGGTATCACAGTCAGACTTTGACCGGAGCTGCCTCTACGATCCGTCATTTTCAACAGAGTACAGAAGATGAAAAAGGGACCCGTCCCCTTTTTCATCTCAGTCATTTACTACAGAGTACAGGAGATAAATTTGGTAAGGGTCATTTATTTTACGGACAAGGCCGCAGACCTTGCCTCGCAGATAACAGAATACACGGACCTCGTGGATGGACGTAATGGTGGGGTCGAGGATGCGCTGAGAGAGGCCTTTGAGAAAAAAATTGACCTCGCCTTCATCGGTGCAGCAGGCATTGCTGTCCGCCTCATAGCTCCGTATATCAGGGACAAGACAAGTGATCCTGCGGTGATATGCATGGATGAGGCCGGACGCTTTGTGATCTCACTGCTGTCAGGACACTTAGGCGGGGCCAATGATCTGGCGAAGCGTGTCGCTGTGCAGATCGGTGCGACTCCGGTAATTACCACGGCGACGGATGTAGGGCATACCTTCGCTGTGGATATTTTTGCAAAAAAGAACGGACTCGGGATTCTGAATCCATCAGCGATCAAGACTGTTTCATCGAAGGTCCTGAAGGGGGAGCTGATCCCTGTGAAGTCAGCGGATCAGACACTTATCTATCAGGAGGAATGCAGGGATTTCCTGCGTCCGGTGAAGGAAGATGAGAGACCGGTGATAAATGTGGTTGACGGAGGCTGGCTCCTTTCATTGCTTGATATAGCAGGAATTGATCCGTACATGCCGCTTCCTGACAGATATACAAGGGAGGATCTGCTCCTGAACTGCGGTGTAAGCGACAGATGCCTGTATCTGTACAGACAGGATCTTGCGGTCGGTGTAGGCTGCAGGAAGGGAACTCCTATAGATGAGATATTCCCGTTTCTCAAGGACGTACTGAAGAATAAGGGGCTTGCGATGGCGCGTATCGGCTCGGTATCATCGATAGATGTAAAGAAGGATGAGACAGGAATTCTGGGACTCTGCGGGGTGCTGAAGGTGCCTTATCATACATATACGGCCGGCGAGCTTAAGGCAGTAAAGGGAAATTTCTCCCCGTCACAGTTCGTGGAGGAGCAGGTCGGGGTGGACAATGTCTGTGAGCGTGCGGCAGCCCTTACGGCCGGGGTAACAGGTGAGAAGATAGTCGGAAAAATGAAGACTGAGCGTGTCACGATCAGTATTTACCGCAGGGGCAGCATATGAAGAATATAGTTATTTTCTCTGGAACTACAGAGGGAAGGCTGCTTGCAGAGTCATTTGCGGCAGCGGAGATTCCGGTGACGGTGTGTGTGGCAACAGAATACGGCGTGGAAGTCATGACGCCCGATCCGTTCATAACGATCCATAGCGGCCGTATGGATGCTTCACAGATGACCGGATTCATGCAGGATACCAGGGCGGAGGTGGTCTACGATGCCACCCATCCGTATGCGGTAGAGGTGTCAGAGAATATACGCCGTGCCTGTGACAGCTGCGGAATACCATATAAGCGGATAGAGAGACAGACTCCGGCAGAATCGCATGACGGCTATAAGGTCACCCATGTGAAAAGCACTGCAGAAGCAGTTAAAATACTTGAATCAGCTGCTGGAAGTATTTTCCTGACTACAGGGAGCAAGGAACTGCATGATTTCATCAGCCTGAGAGACAGACTGTATGTCAGGGTCCTTCCATCGGCTCAGGCAATCGGCATCTGTGATGACTGCGGCATTGAGAAAAGTCATATAATAGCCCAGCAGGGTCCGTTCACATATGAGGAAAATCTGGCCCTTCTACGCCGGTACGATATCGGAATCCTCGTGACGAAGAATTCAGGAAAAAATGGCGGCTATGATGAGAAGATCAGGGCAGCGGAGACTGCCGGTATACCTGTCATAACTATAGATAAGCCCCTTGCAGCAGCACCGGCTCACAAAGAAAAGCGTATGATTTCCATAATCGGAGCCGGCTGTGGGGAGAAGACCCTGACGCTTGAGGCGGCAGAAGCCATCAGACAGGCAGACCTGATCATAGGTTCAAAGCGCCTGCTGGAATATGATATTGTAAAAAAGAACAATTGCCCGAAGTACAATGCTTATATGCCGCTTTATATCAGGAATATCATTGATGATGAAAAAAAGGACAGGGTGGCTGTTCTCTTTTCCGGTGATTCAGGATTCTACAGCGGAGCAGAAAAGTGCAGGGAGAGTCTGCCAGATGGTTATGAGGTGGAAGTGATACCGGGGATTTCGTCAATCAGTGCCATGTCTTCGGTCTTTCATATTCCTTATGACAGAGCAGTGATAAGGTCATATCATGGAAGACAGATAGATAATGAAGAAGTATCAGATACTGTGAGAAAATATAAAAATTCATATTATCTGCTTTCGGGACGTGAGGATGTAATTAAAATAGGACAAATCATCAAAAATACTGGAATTGATGCGAGAATACATATCGGCTGTGATATCGGCGGGGATAATGAGTCATTCGCCACAGCTGATCCGGACAGAATGGAAGAGAACCTGCCCCAGGGACATCTGTATACGATATGTGTGTCAGGGAAAGAGGATGCGTAATGCATGGATTCATGATAGCAGCAGACAGGAGCGGAGCCGGGAAGACGACGGTGACACGTGCACTCATGCTGGCACTTAAGGAAAGAGGATTTAGCGTCTGCCCGTTCAAATGCGGGCCTGACTATATAGATCCCATGTATCATTCTGCGATTACGGGTGTCCCGGGACATAATCTCGATACCTTCTTCACTGATGAAGATACCACCAGGAAGATATTCGCAAGAGATCTCGAAGATGCTCCTGAGACGAACAGAATTGCTGTTGCAGAAGGTGTCATGGGCCTTTTCGATGGAGTCACAGGATTTCTGCCCGAAGGTTCATCATATGATATGGCCAGGGTACTTCATATGCCAGTGATTCTCTGTATCAATGCGAGAGGAGCGGCGCAGACTCTGCTCGCTGTGATTTCAGGAATCCTGAACAATGATATACAGAAGCTGATAAAGGGCATTTTTCTGAACCAGGTGTCGGATGGATTCGCTCCTGTGCTCTCACAGAAGATAGAAGAGGCATTCGCAATTCCTGTGGTCGGTCATTTCCCTGTGACAGATGAGATAAAAGTGGGCAGCAGGCATTTGGGACTCCTGAAGCCGGACGATTTCGATGAAAAAAAACAGGATGAGGCACTGTTGAGACTTGTTGATAAAAGGATCAACATAGACATGATATATAAGATCAGTGAGATGCCGGATGCTGATTTTATGGGATCTGAAGCGCCATCACATAAGTTGAAACTAGCGTCAGCAAATGATGAGGCCTTTGATTTCTTCTATAGAGAGAATGAAATCATGCTGCAGGATCTGGGAGCAGATATCGTTCATTTCTCACTGATACATGACAGTGCGCTTCCAGATGATATTGACGGACTGATCCTGCCTGGAGGTTATCCTGAGCTCTATGCAGATGAGCTTGCAGACAACAGGTCCATGACTGAATCTGTGAGGGATGCATATACCAATGCGCTGCCAATGCTTGCAGAGTGTGGCGGGTTCATGTACCTGTACAGGTCGATAGGCGGCAGGGGACCTCTTGTGAATCTGTTTGGCGAAGACTGCCACAATACGGGCAGAAACGTTCGCTTCGGCTACCTGTCATGCTATGACAAGGCGCATTATTTCGTGAAAGAGGGACACAGGATAAAGGGACATGAATTCCATTATTATGATATGGACCATGTGGGACATGATGCCATAGCTGAGAAGCCGTATTCGGACAGGAGAAGAGAGCTCGGGTATGTGGATATATGGAGCTTCTTAAGTTTCGCTCATTTCTACTACCCGTCATGTCCGGAGTTTGCCAGGCATTTCATGGAAGGAGTCAGAGAACATGCCAGACGAAGATCGCTACAGAAATAGCTTCAGGTATTTTGAAAATCATGACTGCCGGTTCTATCCCTGCCATGACTCGGATCATATCAACTGCCTGTTCTGCTACTGCCCGCTGTATCCCAAGGATGACTGCCCCGGTTCATATACATGGATTACATCAAAAGATGGAAGAAAGATTAAATCATGTATAGACTGTATGTGGCCGCATGAGCCCGAGAACTATGAACAAATTATGAAACTTCTTTCGAAACCTTGAAAATAAATTGTGCACGACTTATTATTGTGGCACGAGGTAAAATATTATGAGAAAAAAGCTATTAGCATTATTACTTTCGGCAGGGCTGTTCCTTACAGGACTGACCACATTTGCGACTACGGCTTGGGCATCGGAGCAGACCGACAGTGAGCTCTCAGTCGGTGATATCCATGCAGAGGCTAAGGAATTCGCTGATACAGGTACGAAGCACAGCTTCAGGGGCTCCACGAATTCGACTAAGGGTGATTCATACTGGGACCAGTTCTCGGGACATGTGTTCTATGACCAGCTCAGCCCTGATGAGAAGGCACTATATGACAAGCTGAAGGCAATGTCAGACAAGTATCTGACACAGAATGTATCGGCAGGACTCCGCTTCCTCAATGATGGGAACAGCGGATATTACACAGATACAGTCACCTATTCCAATATGTCATCCACGCAGGCATTCAGTGTGGCCACCATCTTTTTCTTCGAGAATCCGCAGTATTATTTTTACAATGACGGCATCGGATACACAGACCCGATCGAGTCGTATTTCTGGGGTATTTCAGAGCCTGGTACAGTAAGCCTCGGAATCTATTCCGGATATGCAGATGGCAATGTGAGAGCCGGCTACACCAGGCAGTATAAGGATGCCATAGATACCTACATCCAGGGTGCATCGGCATATAATAATGATCTTGCGAAGGAGACGTATTTCCATGATACCCTCGCATCCACGGTCACCTACAATCAGAATACTACCGGCTACAATGAGGATACGACAGAGAGCCAGAGCGCATCATCGGCATTTTTAATGAAGAATACAGTATGTGCAGGCTTCACGAAGGCTTTTTCACTTCTGCTGAATTCCCAGGGCATCGAGAATGTCGGACTGACAAGCGATTCACACGCCTGGAACGAGGTAAAGATAAACGGCACCTGGTACATCACCGATGTGACCTGGGATAATAACAGATGGCCCTCGCACGATTACTTCAACATCAGCGAGTATGAGATGCAGTCTATGGACCAGCAGTGGGCGCATTCACCGCTGACATACTATTACGGCATCCGTCCGGCCTGTACTACAGCGCATACCTCGACGGTAGATGCCGTGAATCTGTCAGATCCGGCACAGCTGGCCGGCTACACTCCTTCGGACAATAATACATCTACTGATGATCAGGGAAGCAGCAGTACCTCTAAAGAAAATAAAGACAATCCTACGATCACTCCGGTGACTCCTGATCCACAGGAGGTGACTATCACCCGTCCGGTGAAGCCGTCCACCTTTACAGTGAAGAGAGTGAAGAGAGGAACCCTCCGCCTTACAGTAAAGACGAAGGCCAGGGTGAGCGGCTGCTATATCTACTACAGGCTGAAGGGCGTTACGGCCTGGGATACGAAGTATGTTAAGGTAAATGGAAGGTCAAAGACCTTCAATATCACGGGTCTGTCTAAGGGTAAGACCTATCAGCTTCGCGCATTCAGCGTGGACAGTAAGGGAACGTTATCAAGGGGGACAAAGGTAAGAACCGTCAAAGCTTAATATTTTATGTAAAATTTGTGCCATTTTACTTGAAATGTCACTAGAAGTAGTATAAAATGGAAACTATAGATTTTACTTATCATGAATACGAAAGGGACATGAAATGAACAGAGAAAAAGAAAAGGTTACGTTCCTGAAGTCCACCCGGGGTCACATCATTATCACCTCTATCGTTGTTATCGCAGCACTCGTAGTCGTGATCAATATGTCGATCATCAGCAGATTCAGAAGCAATGTCACATCAATCACGAAGAACTATATGCAGGATATGGCTTATGCCTATGGACATTCGCTCGATGCAGAGCTGGATGACGGAATGTCAGCCGACAAGGTACTTGCAGTCGGCAATCTGTCGAACCAGCTGAAGGGTGTCGGTGTCAAGGGCTTCGAATCAAGCTACGCTTATGTGGTAAATAGTGAAGGCACCATGCTCTATCATCCTCAGGCAGATAAAGTAGGAAAGCCGGTAGAGAATTCAGTGGTCAAGGGACTTGTTGCAGATATTCAGGCGGGCAGGACTCCTTCGCCGAGGAATACCACGACCCAGTACAATTTCAATGGTGAGAAGAAGTACGCATCATACTATGTTTCCAATGATTCATCATTCATCCTTATTATTTCAGCCGATGATTCAGAGGTTTCCGGCTCGGTAATGAAGGCGCTTACGCTGTCACTTATTTTCGGACTCCTGATCGGAGTGGCAGGCCTGTTCGTTCTCATCACCCTGCTTACACGCAGCATGAGACCTATCGGTCAGCTGTCAGAGTTTGTGGACAAGATGGCAGATCTCGATTTCAGCAGGGATGAGAACAGCGAGAAGCTGGCTAACAGACAGGATGAGTTCGGAGTCATGGCAAGAGCCATTCTCAATCTCCAGCAGAGACTCATTGAGGTCGTATCGAATATCAAGGATCAGTCGTCCAAGCTTTTCGATTCATCGAATGGCATGTACAAGCACGCTTCCGATATGAATGAGACCACTACACAGGTCGATACAGCAGTCAATGAGATCGCTCAGGGGGCTACCTCACAGGCCAGCCAGACACAGACAGCCTCAGAGAATGTCATCACGATCGGAAATATGATCGAGGAGACGAATGAAGAGGTCGATGGCCTTGATCAGACCGCTAATAAGATGAAGGAATCTCACCAGACAGCAGTATCAATTCTGCGTGAGCTCGGTAATACCAATGAGAAGACCAAGAACAGCATCAATCAGATAGCTGAGCAGACGAAGACGACCAATGAGTCCGCCGGAAAGATAAGAGAGGCTACCTCGATAATCGCTAATATCGCAGATGAGACGAACCTCCTTTCACTCAATGCTTCAATCGAGGCTGCAAGAGCCGGAGAGGCCGGAAGAGGATTCGCAGTAGTTGCTTCACAGATCCAGCAGCTTGCGGATCAGTCATCAGATTCCGCAAAGCAGATCGAGCAGATCGTAGACGAGCTCATCAAGGATTCTGACCAGGCTGTGGCTACTATGGATACAGTCAAGGAGATAATCGATCAGCAGTCTGATAATGTAGACCGTACGAAGAACGCATTCGAGGAGCTGTCAGTCGGAATCGATGATTCCATCTCAGCTGTGGCATCCATTTCAGGCAAGATGAAGCAGATGGATGAAGCAAGGAAGAACGTTGTAGAGACTGTATCATCACTCTCGGCAATCGCTCAGGAGAATGCAGCAAGCACCGAGGAGTCTTCTGCATCAGTATCCTCTATCACGACTATCGCAGACGAGATCGAGGAATCCTCAGGCGATCTGAAGAATATTGCCAAGGAGCTTGACAATGATATGAACATGTTCAGATATTAAGGAATCTTAATAAAAAAATAATAGCAGATATGTAATGTCTGTGATATAATGAGTTCAAACGGAACACCGCGGAAATTGAGTTTTTCGCGGTGTTGTGCGTTCTACAGGAAACTTTTTTATAGTAATGCATCAAAGGAAGAAAGCTATGAAGAAAAGGACGATAGTAATACTTGGCATTGCGCTTGCTGCTTCGATAGCGGTATCAGCCGTCTCTCTCGGGTATAATGTAGGCCAGTCAGCAAGGGTGAACAGGTTCATCACGAGCCAGCTGAAGAGACAGGCGAAGGAAGAAGAGAAGAAGAGCAGTTATCAGGAGGACGGATACAAGGTAGGGGATCAGTATGAGATCCGTTCGACGAAGGATATTTCAGATGCATACAGGAGCGGTGATGACAGCGGCCTGAGCGATACAGATAAGCAGACTCTTGTGACGGCATCTGATATTTTAAAGAGGATCATTAAGGACGGCGATTCCGATTACCAGAAGGAACTCGCAGTCTATGAATGGATGTATGAGAATATAGGTCAGGGTCAGTCGACTGTGGTAGCTCTGCCGGCAGCCAGCGGTTCGGATTTCACCCCGCAGGGCGTCCTGGTATCGAAGCAGGCAGTCTGCGTAGGCTATGCTACTACATTCCGCATGTTCATGCAGATGCTCGGCATCGACTGCCACATAGTCCACAATGAATATCATTCATGGGACTTAGTGAAGCTTGATGATGGCAAGTGGTATCATGTGGATGTATATACGGATGTCGGTGGGAAGTCAGAATTCCAGAATTTCAATATGACAGATGCCACAGCAAAGGCCAGCCACGACTGGGATGCAGCGGCTCTTCCAGCAGCCGATGGTGTGAAGTACACCTATGCCGTCCAGAATAATCAGCAGGTGAAGGATCTGACCTCCGTCATCGCGAGGGTGAAGAAGGAAATAGACAAGAAGGCTGCGGACAGGAAGAGCCTGTATTTCTCATTCGAGAAGAGGTATAAAGCTGATGATCTGGGGAAGGCCGATGCCGTGGTCAATGGTCTGAATGCGGCTCTTCAGAACAGCGGACTCTCAGAGCTGAATATAAGCGGTGCCTGGTACAATGGCGAGAATGACAGCTATATACTTGGCATCTTTATCAGTGATTATTCATCACAGAATACAGGAACCCAGCTTACGAAGAAGGAGAAGGAAAAGCTTTCAGAGGCGATAATGAAGGCCTTCGGGGTAGAGGTGTCAGATGACCAGCTTGGTATCTCCGTTACCGATGCCGGGAATGATGAAGGATATAACTATACCTATGACCAGCAGACAGGCGGAACGGTCGGTGCCGCCACGAAATAAGGAGGCAGAATATGAAAAAGATTGGTTCAATTTTTTTAATATGCCTGCTTGCCGTATGCTGTCTGTCGGCCTGCGGAGGCTCTTCCAGGGCAGCGGATGCAGTGTCGGTCGGGAAGAAGGTCATGGAGTCAGCATCAGGCTTTCCTGAGATGAAGACCATAGATTCATCAGAGAAGGATGCTGATATCAATTTCACGACACTCTGTGACTTCGATTATGACAGGGTGAGCTCGTACTATTATGCATACTCTGCAGATGGTACGGCTCCTGAGTTTGCTATTGTATCACTGAAGGATAACGATGATACGGCAGATCTCATGTCCTCGCTCAAGGATCATGTGAAGACGAGAGAGGGCACCATGCAGGAATACTCGCCTGATCAGGTGGAGATGGTTTCAAATTATATCCTTACCCAGCAGAACGGTACTGTAGGCCTTTTCATAGGAAAGGGTGCTGCAGAGCTTGAGAAGACCTTTAAGGCGGCCTTGAAGTAGGAGAGTATCTATGGTTTTTTCGAGCATGGTTTTCCTGTGCATCTTCCTGCCGGCGGTTTTTATCATCTACTATATATGTCCGCGGAAGCTGCGCAATCTCTTTCTGTTCATGGCATCCCTGGTATTCTATGCCTGGGGTGAGCCGGTATATATCTTTATCATGCTTTTCTCTACCGTCTTCGACTATGTGAATGGCAGGCTGATAGAGCGCTTCAGGTCGCAGGAGCGGCCGAAGGCCATGAAGACGGTACTTATCATATCAGTAGTCGGGAATCTGTCGATCCTCGGCTTCTTCAAGTACACGGATTTTTTCATTTCAAGCATCGATCATCTCACAGGATCGGCTATAGGACTGCTGAATATCGCGCTTCCTGTCGGTATTTCCTTTTATACGTTCCAGACGATGTCATATACCATCGATGTGTATCGAGGCGAGATCACTGCCCAGAGGAATATCATCAGCTTCGGCATGTACGTCTGTCTTTTTCCACAGCTGATCGCAGGACCGATAGTGAAGTACCGCGATATAGCATCAGAGGTCGATGAGAGGCATGAGAATTCATCGGATATCGCGCTCGGGATCTACCGCTTTTCCATAGGACTTGCAAAGAAGGTGCTCATCGCGAATAAGGCCGGTGATATATATAATAGTATTACGGCAGTCCACGCAGATAATCTCACAGGACCGCTCGTGCTCATGTCAGCGGTTGTATATACGATCCAGATATACTTCGATTTCTCGGGGTATTCGGATATGGCTATAGGCCTGGGCAGGATGTTTGGATTCCATTTCCCGGAGAACTTCGACTATCCGTACGAGAGCAGGAGTATCACTGAGTTCTGGCGCAGATGGCATATGACTCTGGGCTCGTGGTTCAGGGAATATCTGTATATTCCTCTCGGAGGCAATAGAAAGGGACTCGCCAGGCAGATACTGAATCTCCTCATCGTGTGGTCACTGACGGGACTCTGGCATGGGGCCTCATGGAATTTCGTCCTGTGGGGACTCTATTATTTCGTACTTCTTTTCATTGAAAAAATGTTCATGCTCCGGGTATGGGAGAAGCTGCCGGAGAAGCTGTCCTTTATCAGGACGCTTGTCACTATGTTTCTAGTGATGCTTGGCTGGATACTTTTCTCTCATACAGATATATCAGAGGCATGGATGTACATACAGCGGCTGTTCTCGCCGTCATCCTGGAGGGCCGGATTTGATTTCACCAGAGGTCATGCATCGGGAGCCTGCTTTACACTCTATACCCTTAGAGAATCAGCGTCTGTCATCATAGTAGGCATACTCGGAGCGACATCCCTTCCACACAGATGGTTCTCAAGGGTGGAGGTACATTCGAAGAGACGCGGTGATGGAGAGGTCTCAGATCTGCAGATGCTTCTGTCACTGATACTTATAGTTCTGTCGATCATCATACTGGTGTCGGCCGGATTCAACCCCTTCCTCTATTTCAGGTTTTAGCTTATGAAGAATTCGAATAATATCTTTTACATTGTGATATTCCTTGTGATAGTCGGGGTGACAGGCCTGCTGTCAGTAGCTCATGCGCCAATCCGTGTCTCCGATATTGAGAACAGGAGGCTTACAGCGCTGCCGTCCTTTTCATGGGAGAAGGTATTAGATGCCTCTTATCAGAAGCAGATGGAGGAGGGCATGAAGGACCAGTCTCTCATCAAGAAACCGTCGATCAGGATTGCTGTCACTATAGATGCAGTCTTTGGCAGGCAGGACAGAAATGGTGCCTACTTTGATAATGATGGTACTTATGTCAAGATGGAGACTGAGAATGACTACAATGCATCGAGGATAGCGCTTAATACACGTATCCTGAGACGCTTCTCCGAGGAGTCGGGACTGCCGGTCGATATCTGCATGATACCGCCGGGTGGCGCTGCCGAGCCACAGAAGCTTCCGATGTTTGCTCCCTATCTTGATGACAGCAGGATCAGAAAGGATGTGTGGAAGGAGATCAGGGGAGACGAGAAGATGAAACTGGTCTCGTTGGAGGGCTTTTTGAATGACGGTGAGGAAAAATATTTCTACACCGACCATCATTACAACAACCTGGGAGCCTATCTTGCAGCCAGGGACTATCAGCGGTCGAGAGGACTTGATCTGCCGGACATTGACTATTATTCTCTGGTGACGGTCGGGGACAATTTCCGCGGAACCCTCTACAGGTCTGCACCCCTGTACATAGCGAGGTACGACAGGATGACAATGCCGTCGAGACTTCCGTCGGTGTCAATTGTCAATAAATACGGTTATGACGGCAGGCTCGGGGCTATTGATGCATCATGGAGCCTGTATGAGCCTGAGTATATGTTTACCTCGGACAAGTACAGCGTCTACATGGGTGGTAACCACGGCCTGTCAGTGATCACGAATAATGATGTCCAGAGCGGGCCGACACTCCTCATGATAAAGGATTCCTTTGCGAATTCAGCAGTCCCATACCTTATCTCATCATATAAGAGAATAATAATGATTGATCTCAGGTATTATGGAGGGAAGTCGCTTCTGACAGAGATGAAGGTGCAGAATCCTGACAGGGTAGTGGTATGGTATGAGACGCTTGATTATGCGACGGAGACGAGGTTCGCTCAGCTTCTCAGATGACTTTCGCTGATTTTCGCAAAATGCCTTGTTGACATCATGAAGATATGGTATAATTTTTGTTAAATCTTTATAAAAGAGGCCGGGAAGCGGAAAGGATATGTAATGAACTGTACTATTAGGAATATGTATGATCTGACACACACGATAGCGTCACCCTTGTTGGAAAAGTATGAATATCCGTGGGAGGCGCTTCCTCATATCGGCGATTTCATCAGAGAGACGGGACCATCTCTCGATAAGGACATTTATGAAGACCGTGGAGATGATATTTATATCGCGAAGACTGTCAGGTTCGTAAATGAGGCCACGAATACGATCATCGGGCCATGCATCATCGGACCCGGTACCGAGGTGAGACCGGGGGCCTTTATCCGTGGCAATGCCATTATCGGGGCAGACTGTGTCGTCGGGAATTCGACCGAGATCAAGAACGATATCATTTTTGACAATGTCGAGGTGCCGCATTACAACTATGTGGGCGATTCTGTCCTCGGATTCCATGCACACATGGGCGCAGGCTCCATCACGAGCAATATCAAGAGCGACAGGACTAATGTCGTGATAAAGGATTTCTCTACAGGCGAGGAGATAGAGACCGGATTACGGAAGATCGGTGCAATGCTCGGGGACTATGCCGAGGTCGGATGCAATACAGTCATGAATCCGGGAAGTGTGATAGGAGCACATACCAATATCTATCCGCTGTCGATGATCAGGGGCGTGATTCCGCCGGATTCCATCGTGAAGAACAGGGCCGCTCATGAAATCGTTTCCAAAAAATGAGCTTTTTAAATAAAGTCTTAACAAATCAGGAAAAACGTGTTAAAATTCTATAAAATATTGTTAGAGCTTTCCGTGAGGAAGGCTTTTCAGGGAAAATGGCTATAGAAAGCGAAGAGGAAAGGTTTGGCTACTTTTAATTATACCGTCATAGCAAAGGATGGCAGGCAGCAGAAGGGCAGCATGGAGGCTGACAACAGGGACCTTGCCATCGGAGAACTGAAGTCCCAGGGGAATACGATCATCTCCCTTGAGGAGGCCAATGCTCTCAATTCAAATGTCAATATCAATATCGGAGGCAAGCCGTCACCACGTGATATGTCGGTGTTCTGCCGACAGTTTGTATCTATCGTGGATGCAGGTGTGCCGGTTATCTCGGCTCTTGAGATGCTCTCCGAGCAGACTACTAATAAGAGGCTCACTGAGGCTATCGTATCCTGCAAGAAGGCCATCGAGAAGGGCTCTACCCTTGCAGATGCAATGGCAGAGCACCCTGATGTGTTTTCGAGAATTTTCGTTACTCTGGTACGCGCAGGTGAGGAATCCGGTGCCCTGTCACAGTCATTTGACAGAATGGGCAAGCAGTTCGAGAAGGAGCATGCACTGAAGGCTCTCGTAAAGAAGGCATCGATCTACCCGATCATCCTTCTGTCAGTTACCTTCATAGTTATTGTAGTACTACTGGTGAAGGTGGTGCCTCAGTTCACGGATATGCTTTCCGAGCTCGATGCGAAGATGCCGGCGATCACGGTGTTCGTGCTCGCTGCTTCGGATTTCGTGAAGCACTACTGGTTTGTGATACTGTCGGTGGTAGTAGCTATCATAGTGAGCCTGAAGCTTATCAGGACGAATAAGGATGGAGCCTACAGGCTGGATCAGCTGAGGCTGAAGCTTCCGGGCAAGACTCTTGCAGTAAAGCAGAATACGGCTTCATTTACGAGGACGCTCGCTACGCTGCTCGCCACAGGTATTCCGATGATCGATGCACTGAATATCGTAGCAGGCACGATGAAGAATCTCGTATTCGAGGATGCAGTATATAAGTGCAGGGAGGCAGTATCAATGGGCTCGAGCCTTGCGACACCGCTGAAGGAGTACGGAGTCTTCCCTCCGCTTGTCCACCACATGGTAGGCATCGGTGAGGATACCGGTAATATAGATGGCATGCTGGACAAGGTAGCAGACTATTATGACGAGGAAGTGCGTGAGGCTACAGAGCAGCTGGTAGCGCTGATGGAGCCTATCATGATACTGATCCTTGCAGGAATAGTAGGATCTATCGTGTTCGCCATCGTTCTCCCGATGGGATCGATGATCTCCGCCCTAGACAATATCTAAAAGGAAAGAGTAATGACAGAAATAGTAATAGGATATATCATAGTAGTGCTTTTCGGAATGTGCGTCGGGAGCTTCATGAACGTCCTGATATACAGGATTCCGAAGGGTGAGGACTTCGTGAGGTCACATTCGCACTGCATGAGCTGTGGACACAGGCTGGCGTGGTACGATATGTTTCCGGTGTTTTCTTTCCTTTTTCTCAGAGGGAAATGCAGATACTGCGGAGCGAAGCTGAGTATCCAGTATCCGATCATAGAGGCAGTCAACGGAGCCCTCTGGGGACTCTGCTACTACAGATATGATCTTACCGTAATGGGAATCGTCACGGCAGGGTTGTTATCGGCACTTGTCGTGATAGCAGTAATAGATGAGAGGACGATGGAGATACCATTCGGACTGAATGCCTTCATCTTCATCCTTGCAGTGATAAAGGTCATTTCCGAGATAGCTGCGGTGTCAGTGAGGGAAGGCGCATTACATGACTTCCTGTATCAGACCGCGGGAGATGAGGTTGATCCGATCCTCAAGTTCATAACTATCATCGGAGGCAATGAGACCGGGCATTACAGAAGCCTGGTTGATGCGCTGATAGATGGCGAGGGGATTACGATAGCACATATACTCGTCACGCATATCGTAGGATTTGTGATCGTAAGCGGAGTGATGCTTATCATTCTTCTGATCACAAAGGGCCGCGGGATCGGCGGAGGCGATGTGAAGCTGATGGCAGCAGCAGGACTTTTCCTCGGATGGAAGATGATCATACTGTCGCTGTTCCTCGGATGTATCGTTGGCACTGTGGTACATCTCATCAGAATGAAGGTCAGCGGCGCAGGCAGAAAGCTTGCGATGGGACCATATCTGGCATTGGGCATAGCGTTCAATGCATTGTTTGGAGTGGATGTCATCTTTGCGTATGTGAGTGCGCTGGGATAGCAGATATAGTATAGAAGGAGAAAAAATGGCATTAACAGTCAATATCCAGCCGGGCGACCGTATAACCCTGGTATGCCGGACGGCAAAGAAGGGCAAGCACAATGTAGTAAGTGATCATTTCTCGTTTCCTACTCCGACCGGAAGCGTAAGCGATGGTACGATCGCGGATATAGAGGAGTATTCCAAGGCTCTTACGGCACAGCTTACGAATCACGGCCTGAAGAATGTATCAGACGTGAATTTCTGCATATCATCATTAAAGATTGCAACGAGAGAGATCACTCTCCCGAAGGTCAAGGAAAAGCAGATCCAGTCGATGATCAATGCCAATGCCGATGATTATTTCCCGGTGGATATGAAGCAGTACAAGCTGACATATTCCATCCTCGGAAATGAAGCAGAGGAGTCGAAGCAGAAGAGGGGCGAAAATGATAAGGATGCAGCAGGAGAAAAGAAGCAGGCAGCGCCGCAGAATAAGAAGCCGGCGGGATACAGGATCCTGCTCAAGGCGGCGCCAAAGGAACTGCTGAATTCGTATGTAGGTCTTGCGCAGAAGATGCTCGTCCATATCAGGATAATGGATTCATCTGACAATGCGCTTCTGCAGACCTTTGCTTCAGCACCTATACAGGGAAGCGTATGCTATGCATATATCGCGCCTGAGAGAATAGAATGCACCTTCCTGTCGAATGGATCGTATGTGATGCAGAGATCATTTACATATGGTGGTGATGAGCTCATCTATCCTGTGCTTCAGCAGGAGGGCAGAGGAGAAGCAGCGTATTATGAGATGTTTACCCGTCTGACCAAGCCTGGAATGCAGAGTATATCAAAGGATGTATCCGAGCAGCTGCTGGAGAGAGTGGTCTCATCGATCACGAGGGCATGCGACTATGTACATACCACGAAGAACAAGCCGGTGGACGGTGTGGTACTCTGTGGACCATGTGCGCATCTCCCGTTCCTGCGTGAGGCCATTCAGGACAGCTCAGGGATAGATACGGCATTCATTGAGAATATCCAGGAGGTAGCTCCTCTTGTAAATGGAAATACTGATATATCCTCATACGTGAGTGTTGCAGGCTGTGTGATAAATCCTGTGGACCTGATCCCGGAGGCTTATCTTCTCGCAAGAGGTCGGAAGGGGACAGGCGGAAAGGATGATTCCTATGCTACTCCTATAGCAGTGGCAGTCGTATTTGCAGCGATAGGAATAGTCCTGGGACTTTTCGCAGTGCTTCAGTACAATAGCTCACAGAGGGAGCTCGAGGCGATGAAGACAGAGATGGCTTCACTCCAGCCGGCAAAGGAAGCATACGACAGATATGTGATATACACGAAGAATTCCGATGGAATCGATGTGATCAAGAACGATGCAGGCGGCAACAGCGCCCAGCTTCGCAAGTTCTTCGAGGAGATAGAGTCCAGCATGCCGTCGGATCTGCTGTTCCTTTCGGCATCATGCTCTCAGACAAATGTGGTTCTGTCATGTCAGACTGCTGATGATCTCGACAGTGTGGCGAATGTGATCCATACATTCAGAAGCTTCCAGTCTATCAAGGTGACTGATGTGAGCACTCCGTCGGTATCTGAGCAGAAGAGCCAGGCAGGCTCGAAGATGCTCAGCTTCGAGGTGACATGCACCTTCGCGAATGACGGATCAATGGCAGGCAATGAAGCCGCAGGAATTGATACAACTGCACAGACGCAGGGAGCTGCAGATTCAACGAGCAGCTCATCCAGCAGCAGCTCATCCGGCAGCAGTAGTTCATCGAGCAGCTCATCCGGCAGCAGTAGTTCATCGAGCAGCTCATCCGGCAGCAGTAGTTCATCGAGCAGCACGAGCAGTTCTCAGCAGTAGGAAAGTGAGGAGCAGAAGAGATGACAACCAAGCTTTCAAAGAGAGACATAAAGATATTAATAGTACTTGCAGGAGTGCTTATCCTGCTTCTGTGCTACCTTCTGGTATATAAGAATTTCACAGACAAGAAGGAGGCCGCTGATGCTGAGATAGCACAGCTTCAGCCTGAGCTCGACCAGCTGAGACAGTATGAGGCACACAAGCAGGAGTACCTCGAGGGCGCAGAGACTGCCAAGGCAAATATAAGTGCAGTCCTGCCGACACTTCCTTCAGAGGTGCTGACAGAGGACGAGGTAGTTTTTTCAAAGAACTTCGAGAATGACCTCGGTGTCAATGTGACAGAGGAATCGTTCTCTGATCCTGTGGTCGTAGAGCAGTTCAAGAGCGTGACAGAGGATACTATTGATGATCCATCAAAACAGGTCGATATGACAGTATATAAGAAGCCATTGACACTTACAATGCAGATGGATTATGATCAGTTCAAGGATGGCATGGATTATATCAGGGATCAGGAGACACTGAAGGGCTTCGATACGATCACGGCTGACTATGATGCCGAGAACCGTAATCTGAGCGTTACGATGTCGGTGAATTCCTATTATGCTACGTATGATGGTGCACCTGAGACTGATCACGAGGTACCTGAGGTAGATACCGGCGTGGCAAATCCATTCGGCACCAGAGAACGCTGATGATAACGGGGAAGGTATGAAGGTGTGGAGGTCTATATGATGAAGGTCAGGAGCGTAAGACAGCTGAATAGTTCTTCAGTTCGCAGTAACGGGGGCTTTTCCCTCCTTGAACTGATCATTTCGATCGCAATCCTTGCGATCATCATAGGACCTCTGATGTCAGCATTCGTGGTCTCTTCTCAGTCTGTATTGAAGTCGAAAAGACTCGCAGACCAGAACGCAGCAGCACAGATGGTGTATGAGAAGATACAGGCGGTACCAGGAGATTATCTGTATTCCTGGATTCGTGGTGATGACAAGAAGAATAATAAGCTTGACCTGACGGTATCGACACCGGGCGCCATAATGTACGCATATGACAATAATATACTCGACTACTTCGGCGCAGACAGGAATTCAAATCTGATTGATGATAGCGAAATCATCAACAACAGCTGGGATGTAGCAAATAAGAAGGACAATCATGGTGATATAATTCACCTGTCACTACCAGATATTTATCGGAATGGCGCTCTGAAGTATTCAGCAGCGGTAACGTTGCAGGCAGGGCTTGGTAATTCTACAGATGAATCGAAGAATGGAAATATCAGCAATCTGGTTGATGGTTCTGTCATTCAGAATATGAATGAGACCAAACTGACCCAGCCTATGACTTTTGATAATATCTTTATTCAGCAGACTGACAAGAGTGCAGATCCTGATAAACTGGTTGAGTCCTATATTAATCCGGATACAGATAATGTGTTGAACCGGAAGAGAACCATCTATGTGCATTTCTCAACTAGTAAGACAACAGATACTACTGGAAACACTACCACATATGTCAAACCTGTAGTATGTTACTGCTACGATATCACTTACAATAGGACAGAAACCAAGGATGGGGGTTCCACAGTAAACAAAATACGTCTTTATTCAGTCCCGACTTACAACTCAGATAAGAATACAATTACAGTTACGACGAAGAAGACAGTGAATGGGACAGATGCCGGGCTGGACAATGGAGAAAAGGCCGGCTTTATAGATGAATCATTCCCTGCTATCAGGTATATCTACACGGATAATGGCAAGGTCAGAAAGGACCCAATAGATTTTTATGTCTGCTTCCAGCCTTATTATGAAGGCAACTCAAGCCAGAAAGAGAATATTTTTATAGATAATATAGACAATGTTGAAGGTGATATATATCTTGTGAAGCAGAATGGTGATGATGCGAAGCCATATGGCGGAACTGTGAGACTTATGGAAAATCACAGAGATAATAAAGATTTCAATCTTCTTGTTCATACAAATATGGGGCTGAAGACAGATATGGAGACAGATTTGGGATCAGGAAGATTTTACTTTAGGAAGTTCTATGATGTTGACAGTACAAAACTTACATCATTCTATAATAGGGGGTCTACATCTACAGAACCAGATGAAAGATGGTATCTCGATGGAAGCAATGATGAGAGTTTTACCAGTCTGGTGAATAAAAAGGCCGAGGAGCGTGTGTATAGCGTAACTATCAGGATATATGACAGCCTGCAATTGGATACAGGGAACGGAAAGATATATAGTTGGAAAGACGGTTATTATATATCAGGTGGTGCGGAAATACCTCCGAGATATACGCTTACCGGAATCAAGCGCGGGTAACAGGTGGTGTGATTATATGACGAAAAATAGGCACGATAGAAAAAAAGGCAGAACTGCCTCATTATCTTTTCATATCAATAACGAAGGAAGCTCTCTGGTACTTGTCGTTGTTATCATGTTTGTAGTAATGCTTCTTGGAGTGGCGATTCTCTACTCCAGCTATACATCTGTGCTGTTACGTTCGAGTCAGAGAAAAAGTGAGAAGACCTTTACATCAGCTGAGACAGGAATGGAAATCATTAAAGAGGGTCTTGGTGAAATCAATTCAGATGCAGTAGCTCAAGGATATAAGACGCTTCTGAGTAGTTTCAGCAATAGTGATACGGCGAATAAAACTACTTTCAATAACGCATATATGGCTGAGATTACCAAGCCTGAGAATCAGCTTTTTACAGGAATAAAAACCGGACTTAATGGTACTATCGAATCATTTGATGGATATAAAGTAGATGCTCTCAGTAAGTATCTCGAAGACAGAAATAAAGCAGGGACGAGCTATACAGTACAGGCAATAGTAAATGGCAATCCGTCTGAAGATGGTATAGGGCGAGTTCATATTACAAAGAATAATAATATCATTCTCCGTGGGGTACGTCTGATCTATAAGAGTGGCGGATATGAGGAACAGATTACAACAGACTTCAGACTTTCTATTCCAAGTGCCAGTATCAGTACGCAATATGTTGGATTTAATGATGCGCTTAAGGATTACACGATCATAGCAGACCAGGGACTTCTGATGTACAGATATGGAGAAAAGGGTGGAGGACTTGATTCAAGTACTTTTGAGGGAAGTGCATATGCAGGAAAAGCAGTTCTGAATAATGGTGTCCTTAATGTTCCAAAGAATGGACAGCTCACGATTGGACGCACAAGGACTGTTACATTAGATAAGCAGACCAAGACAAATGCTGATGGCACTATAGAGGATGTAAAGGATGAAAAAGGCAGGATTCAGTATAGCATAACTCCTGCAAGAAGAGGAGCTAGTGAAATCCGTAGCTCAGGCGATATTGTCTTTACTGGTAATTCAGCTTCACCAGGGACAGTAGAAGTCCAAGATGGAGGAACACTCTGGGCAAATAATATTGAGCTTAAGGGTGGATCAAAACTGACATCAGGGAATGGATCTCACATATATATCCGCAACGATCTGAATTTCAAGACAGGTGGTACAGCCACGCTAAAAGGATCTTACTTTGGATTTGGGAACGGAAATACTCCAATGGAGTCAAGTTCGATTATTTTCAATCAGGTACAGAATGGGGCCGGCTTTAATAGCACTCTGGATATATCAGGTATTGATAGCCTTGTGATTGCAGGTAAGAGCTTTATTCAGGAATCATCACGTGGAGGAAATTCGGGAATGGGTTCATCTATTACCACACGTCAGGAACAGCTGGCATATCTGCTTCCGGAAAGTCTGTTTAATACACTTACAGGGTCATCGACAACAGATACGAATGTTACATACTCCAATCCGCGGATTATAGCTTCTAATTCTGATGAAGCAGATAATTTGATAAAGGATAAGGCACTTAATTCAATCGATAAGAAGAAATTTGATAGTAAGATAGATGGTCTTTCAAAGAAGTTATCTGATTATGGGATTACTGATCAGTGGAAAGATATCAAGACCCTTACTTACAATGTGCCAGGGAATCCTGATCAGTGTGTGAGATATTATTTCCTTGATTTCAATGGGAACCAGCAGAATGCCAATGAATATTTCAAGGATTACTTCAGAAATAACAGTGAGACGGTGAATTCATACATCAGCAATTATGCTACCCTTAATGGTTTCAATAAGGATGGGGCCAGGATAAGAGCAAATGGTACGACACTTGAAGGTACAGAAGGTAAGTATAATGTAGCAGATGGAGGCGGTGTGACGGCTGATGAGGCTAATACGATCAGCACGCGCTACAATAATCTTTCTGATACACTGAATCCGGGAACATCTGGTAAGACAACACCATTCTATACATTTATCAATGTAAATGAGCTTCGTCATCTATGTGTTCGTAAGGATTCTGGTACTGTACCGGAGGCTACTCAAAAAAATCCTGTGGATAGTGAGAACGGTGGTAATGTACAGGTTCGATGTTATTGGGGAAATCTTGTGATAGGAGGAACTCCTGGAACATATAATGGAATTCAATATACTGCAGAAGGATCATACAATAATACGAGTCTCGTATACGTGGTAGATGGAGACGTCAGGATAGAGGGAAATTATGGCGGAATAGTAATGTGTTCCGGAACTCTTCAGCTTGGTATAAGTCATATAGTAAAGAATGAACATGGTATAAGAGCGTTAAAGGAGACAGATCTGTGGAACGGTTCGCGTGGGTCATCAGAACCGTCCGAGACCAAAGAATGGAAGGACGTGACATATGAGAACTGGAAGAAAGACTGACGAGGGATTCACGTTAGTGGAGATTGTCGTTGTTGTGGCAATCATTGCTGTGCTGATGGGAGCAATCCTTGCGTCCATCAATCCGATCCAGTCGACGGCTTCGAAGAAGGCAGCAACAAATATGAGAGATGCCTTGCTTCAGGCAAAGCAGTATGCTATGACACGTGGAAATGACGGAACCTATATGGAGATAGATAAGGGAGATACATTAACGGTAACCTTTTATGTGAATGGAAGTAAGGCAGAGTCGGAGACTATATCATCACGTAGAGTGACAGTCCAGTACAATGATGGCAGTATGGGATCTGATAAAGGTCTGACAAAGTTGTATGTGACATTTGATAAGGGAAGCGGAGCGTGCAGGGTGTTCTCTCCAATCTCGAATACGGAAAAACCAGCACCATCGTCAGGCAAAAGATATATTATGATTACTGCAGGTGGTATCACTTACCAGGTGACGGCCTCCGGGCTGACTGGTAGAGTAGATATGGTAAGGAAGTAATTGGAGAAAGTCTATGAATAGACAAGTGGCAGAAATAAAAGAAAATAATTCGGGATTTACGCTGCTTGAACTCGTTATTGCTGTGGCAATTATGTCAATAATAGTGATAGTAGGTGGTCAGTTTATGGTGACATCTTCGAATTCATATTCATCACTTCAGAGAAGCGTGAGTCTGTCACAGGCATCAAAACAGGTGACTGAGCAGATGTCAGAGAATTCTATAGACAGCTCGGCTGCTGTGATAGGCCCACAGGCAATGGATAGCAGTAATGCTCCAATCTGTTTTGTAGAGTATAAAGGATATGATGATAATACATCCAATTCCATTCAGAACAGTGACGACTATCAGAATAATGTAGCTAAGAATCAGTATAAACTGCATGTGTATAAATATGACAGCGTAAAGCAGATACTTTATTATGCAGAGGTAGAAGATACGACATTGGATTTATTGGCTTCAAAGTTCAATGCTCTTACAGACAATGACTATGAGCCTCTCTGTGAAAATGTTAGTGGCTTTTCTACGAGACTTTATCTGGCAGATGCTGAATCAGACAGGACAGGAACAAAGCAGAATGTCAAGTATGTAAGACGGCTTCATCTGATAATATCGCTTGAACGAAGAGGCAGGAAATTTAAGTCCGAAAATGATATCTATTTTAGAGGAAGTACATTATATACGGACAGCGTTGATTATTTTTCCACAAAGGAAAATGCGGAGGAAGTAAATGAAAGGTAAGTCAGTAAAAAGAATAATTACAAGAAGAGTTCTTCCAGCTGTACTTGCGGCTGCAATGGTACTGGGAGTTGCCGAGTGGAAGAATCTCAGATTTACTAAGGCAAATGCAGCTACTTCACTGCCTGGTATAGAAAATATAAGAGGCAGTCTGCTTCTGGCAGACGGCAGTTTCAGAATTCTTGAAGTAGTGCAGGATGGATATTCTGGTGAATTCGGATATTATATAGAGGGGCAGGAGCCAGATAAGTTTGAAGATGGTCTTCAGGAGAAGAATGGAAGAGAAGAACGTGAAGCATGGGCCAATGATTATCTGGGGAAGCTTGAAGAGAGAGGAATACTGTCATCCAACGAAGACAAGGCAGCACTTTACACTACTGCGAATAGTAATCTTTATACAGAATTTTATCCGTGGGAAGATGTGGATTCGGCCAATACTCTTACGCTTAAGAACAAAGAGACTGTTCAGCTTAAGGGTACTGTAAAGAGAACCGATGAAGGTGATTTCACCCCGACATCTGGTTCTTACGATATAGTTGCAAAAGGTGAGGGTGATTCCGCACAGAATATTTCAGCTGATAATCCTCTTGATAATCCTCTGGTTCTTTTTGGCACAGGGGATGCAGGAAAGAAGACTCTCGATGAATCTAAGGATGATTATGTTTTCTATAGGATTGACAAATTATCAGGATGGACATCTATAAATCAGTCTGATGTAGATGATAAACTGGACAAGAATGTAGGTATAGCAAATCAGCTTATATTTACAGATGATGATAATGGCAGAAGGGTATTTGACTATGCTGCTACCGCAGACAGGGAATTTAGATATAGCGGAAAATATTATATTTGTAAAGAGTATACAGGTCTCCCTGAATTTGGTAAAGATATTCCTGCTGATGAGACACCTGAATCACTGGCAGAAGCAGGATATTTTGCAGCCAGGATTGACAGCAGTGATCCGTTTGTAGCAGATGAGAACGGATATTTCAAGGCTCATATTTCTGATCTGGAATATGCAGGTAAGGGACTTGGTAAATACAGTATTGATTTTTCGGGTAATAGTGATATTTCTGTCACCTATTCAGAAGTGAAATATAAAGGTGGATATCAGAATAATAACTGGTTTGTACGTCACGTGCTTGATTATGATAAGGATGATCCTGGAATAGCTAGCGTCAGCAGCAAGATAAGTGTTAAGACAGTATCATACGATAAGATGCCAGCGGATCTGTCCGCTTATGGACTTGTAGTCATTTCAGGTGGCTATAAAGAAGGTGCCTATGGAAAAGTAAATTCCAATGTCAACCTGCAGAATGCACTTCAGACATATATAGGTCAAAAGGGTGCTGTGCTCTGTGATCTGTCTGCTGTGAACTATAATTGCGGATTTATCAATGCTCTTGGTCTTAACTGGAATCAGGTCAATGCTGATAGATATCCTTATGGATATGTAAAGGGAAGTGTATTTGCGTTCAGACCATATGGAGACAGAAAGAGAGTGCAGACATCTTTCCTTAATACAGATTATCCTGAGAATCAGTACAGGAACAATAATTCAGCTTTCAATGAAGTATATAAAGATGTCACGAATCAGAATTTCCTCAGGAGAAAGGATGGGCTGTCTGGGAATATCAGAGAAAATATTAATATAGCTACGATTATCAGATACATAATCAGCTATAGGAACTCTGCTGCCAGAAAGGCAAAGGAAAGCATTAGAATACTTGATATAGAACCTGAGGATTCATCTGATATTACAGATAATAATGGAAAAATAAAAGATCAGAATCTTGGAGACTGGTTTGGTAATGTTTATACAAAAGACAAGATAAATGTGACTACTATGTCCTCACGTACCCTGAATGGAAAAATTGAGGACATATCGGAAAATTATGATCTGGTATATATAGGAGCAAAGACTCCTTTGACAAATACTGTTGATCCAGACATGGAAGGCCTAGTATATTATAATATAGGTGATCAGGTAGTCTTTAATAATTCAGGTGATGTTGTTACTGCTGGTATGATGGATGATGACTTCAAAAATGCTCCTAATAGCAGGCAGGTGTATAGATCTTCGGGTAATGATCTGACCAAGAAGAAAAAAAATGAGCTGGATTCTTTTATCAGCTCAGGTCATCCGGTAATAATAAATGACAATCTTGTTTCGACGGAGACTCAGCCTGATTTTAATGCAACAGTCAGGATTTCACAAGATGCAGAAGAAAAATATATAAGCGGAAGACTGTATGTTAATACAAGCGTTAACCAGCTTGAAGATTTATACAGTTTTGATTATCAGTGGTATAAATGGGTAGACAATAAACCGCAGGCAATAGAAGGAGCTACGCAGTCATCATACACTGTTCCTGCGGCAGACATCAAGACTAATGGTTCTAGTATGTTTTTCTGCGCTATTACAGGAATACATATTAATGGTAGAACTATTGCACCGGATGAAAATCAGAGATGTGTAAGTAAGGCTTTCTGGATTGGAAAAAATGGTGATGGATCAAACTGGTGTAATGTAAAAGAAGAACCGAGTCTCTTTCAGACAAGAGAAACCTATTCATTCACTCAGTCAGGATTTTCATACCAGACCGCTGATAAGCATAAAGTAGATCATTATACAAGGATGTATTCTCTTATAGAAAAAAATATTGCCGATGCAAATGTCTGGAGTGCTACAGAGGTAACAGCTGATACCCAGACTTTGCAGCAGTATCTGAATATATCTTCTCCTCAGATAGTCTTTGAAAAAAAGCCTGGTACAGATATACCTGATCGTCCGGTAGCATATTCAGAAGGAATGAATCAGGCTGACTATCTTGGAAAGACTCTTGAAATGAGTTTCAAGGTAGTAAATCCTACTGATTCAACACCGGATTCTACTACATATACGGCAGATATAATGTTTGATACAAACGGAGACGGACTGTTCACTGATGATGAGAAGGCACAGGATATTTTTGTTGCTTCATCGGATGATGATAATAACCATGTGAATACAATAATGGGTGGTCTGAATGAAGCTGTTGCACCAGGGTATTCTATTGCTGTTACATTGCCAGACGATATGATCGGAGCAGTAAACTGGAAGCTGGTGATCACACAGAATCCTAACGACGAGTACACAGATAGTTCCATCATGCCGCATGCCTCATTCAATGAAGTATCATATAAGCAGAGGTTGAAAGCAGATGGCAGTGGAATAGAAAAACAGGTAATAAACATTCTTCAGGTGAATTCCGATTATCAGAACGGCGATACATATAATTTAGAGAAAGCGCAGCTTCTTTATAAGAATAGAAGTGGAGATGATGGATGGAGTGGAAATAATGATCCTGGTAGTAACGGGTGGTACAATGGGACACATATTGAGGAGTATGGTAAATGGCTTAACAACAGTGCAGTCAGAAGTCGGTATATAGTAAATATTGTGACGATAAAAGCATCTGATTTCAATAAGATGCAGTATCCTAATCGCGATAATGATCAGAATCTTTTAAAAGAAATAAACAATCATAAGATAAGCAGTCAGAAAATTAATCTGGATGATTATGATATGCTTCTGTTTGGATTTGGAGATGATTATGGAACTCTGAATGTGGATGCCTGCAAACGTATTAAGGCGTATGCGCAGGAAGGTAAGTCTGTGCTGTTTACTCATGATAATTCAAATAGGAAATACATACCGTCTACTAAAACAGGTTATAAAAATGATGACTGGTTTAACACATTTTTTCCTAATAACAGTGGCTTCAAAGATGCATCCAGCCGCCCGTTTGCGTTTGATACTATTCTTAGGTATATAGACAAGATGGATGTATATGGTATCACCGACTCTGACATAGGTTCTGGAGGTCGATCAGAGTGGGGGATAGGCGGTATAAATAATGGATTCCTTACGTATAAGAAGCAGCTGACGGGGGAACAGATCCAGAAGCTTGAGAATGCTGGCTATTCGATTGCATACAAGCCTGATAATAATCCGGATAATCTCACTGATGTGGTTACGGTTCCTGAAACACAGGGATATTCTGATTTCCTGCTCAAGAGATATGTGCCACTGGGAAGAAAGGCAGATGGAAATAGTTATGTTACTCCGAATAATCATGATTCATCGGTCACCACAAGGGTTAATGAGCTTAACAGAGGTACTATCACTTCGTATCCGTATGATTTGAACGGGGTAAACTGGAATAGAGATGATGATGTGACAAATACTCATGGTCAGTGGTATCAGCTCAATATGAACTCGGATGATATAGTGGTGTGGTTTACTGTAGAGAATAAGACAGGACAGACCTATTATAAGAAAAATGATGCAGCCAATAGCTACTATCTATTTAGTTGCGGTAATATTTATTATACTGGAGCTGGACACGATATAAACCCTACAGAGAATGAAGCAAAGCTGTTTATAAATATGATGATCGCGGCCTATCGTCAGGGAAGTTCGAAGCCTGAAGCATTCTTTACATCATCTGCAAAGAGCACTAAGAAGGCTAACTCATATCTGATGAATATAGGAGACAAGACAGTCACTTCTGTTGATGTGCTGCGCGACTACATCGAGGAGATTACAGGTATTGACACCAGCAAGTGGAGTGATTCAGCGTTCAGGGATCTGAAACCTTGCGGTGATGAACTTGGAATGACACAGGTTGAGATAGATCTTGCTGCAAAGGCTGCTGCCACAGAGATGTCATATCTGGTAATCGACAATGATGCATTTGATAATACGATTAATAACAGGGCAGTAAAGGCCAAGAATAATGCTGATGCCCTGAAATACGGGCCGTCAGTGGATCCTGATCCAAATAAGAATGATGTGAATATTAATGGTGTTCATATAAAGTACCTGGATCGTCAGACAACTATTGACCAGATATGTAAGGGTATTGACAGAATTGTAAGGAACAGTGACAATGATAACGAGCCTATTTCTGGATTGTCGACCGACAGAACGACCATCAGACAGCAAAAGATTTATTATACAGTCAGGGACAATAATAGTACAAAGAGCAAAAATATTACTATGAAGTTCTACCTGTATAGTAAGACAAAGCTTGATGAGGTGAGCCATACTATACCTGTAGAAGAAAATAAGAATAATGACAAAGGCTATTATTATGATATTACAAATCTTGTAGATATATATGAGCCATCCTCTGACAAGAAAGTGGAAGATGCTGTCCCGAATTACAAGGCAAATAAGGTCTATAGTCTGAAGTTGAATGAAGATAAGGATAACAGAAATCCTGCTATTACTGAGTTAGTAGAAAAAGGTACATGTGTCCTGGCTTTACAGCCATCTGTAAAGGTAGGAACTAAAGATCCTGTCGTAGGAGATGTCTCCAAGGTTACAGTAAATATTGCCGGCTTACTGAGCCTTGGATAATTCAATATACACCACCTGTACAATGTACGGGTGGTGTATATTTTTAACAACTTCGATATAATCGAATCAACATTCGGAGAATACGATGTTAAACTATATCTAAGGTCTGGATTTTGGCATTATTTATAGGGGAGACGCAATGAAACTAAAGGGTAAGGATGAAACAATATTTTCTTCTGTATAAATAACGCCTTAGGGTATCTTTATGATTATCAGTCCCTATCGATCAGAACATCCGATTCCTCGAGATACTTTATGCACTGGGCGATTTCATCCTCCATTGCAGCCTTACCAGGGGCACCTGTGGTGAGACGTTTGTCTACGCATGTCTTCAGGGATATGGCATCATATACATCCTTGTCAAATGCAGGTGAGAATTTCTTCAGCTCCTCGAGAGGGAGATCATCGATGGCACATTTCTTATCAATGCAGTCCAGAACGATCCTGCCGACGATGCCGTGTGCGTCGCGGAAGGGGACACCCTTTCCTACAAGGTAGTCAGCGGCGTCTGTCGCATTCGTGAAGCCGTGGCGGGCGGACTGTTCCATTATATCCTTATTGAATCTGATAGTGGCGAGCATTCCATCGAAGAGGTGGATGCAGCCCTTTGCGGTATCCATTGCATCAAATGCAAGCTCCTTGTCCTCCTGCATATCCTTATTATATGCGAGAGGGATACCCTTCATTGTGGTCAGAAGCTGCACGAGTGCACCATATACACGGCCGGTCTTGCCACGGACAAGCTCGGCAATATCAGGATTCTTCTTCTGTGGCATGATGGAGCTGCCGGTAGAGAAGGCATCGTCGATCTCTATGAATCTGTATTCATTGGAGTTCCAGAGAATGATCTCTTCTGAGAATCTCGACAGATGCATCATGATGATCGAGAGTGCCGAGAGGAATTCGAGCAGGTAGTCCCTGTCTGATACACCGTCCATTGAGTTCCTTGTCGGACCGTAGAAGCCGAGAGACTGTGCGGTCATGTCACGGTCGAGAGGGTAGGTCGTCCCGGCGAGAGCACCACTTCCGAGAGGGCAGTAGTTCATTCTCTCATATATGTCATGGAGTCTGTCACGATCTCTGCGGAACATTTCGAAATATGCACCGAGATGATGTGCGAGAGTCACCGGCTGAGCCTTCTGCAGATGTGTGAATCCCGGCATGATCGTGTCGACATTTCTCTGCATGATCGAGAGGATGGTTCCGAGGAAATGCTTCAGCAGATCGTCCGTCTCACGAACCTGCTTTCTTGTGTATAGCCTCATATCGAGAGCTACCTGGTCATTTCTTGAACGGCCGGTATGCAGCCTCTTGCCAGGCTCGCCGATACGGTTGATAAGATTTGCCTCTACGAAGCTGTGAATGTCCTCGTACTCATCGGTGATCTTCAGTCTGCCATTATCCACATCAGCCTCGATAGAATCGAGCCCGCCGAGAATCGCATCCTTGTCTTCCTTTGAGATGATTCCCTGCTTCGCGAGCATCTTTACATGAGCCCGTGAACCCTCCACATCCTCGTGAAAGAACCGCTGGTCGAATCCTATCGACGCATTGAATGCGTAAACCAGCTTGTCAGTATCCTTTGTAAATCTTCCGCCCCAGAGCTGTGCCATTATGAAATGTCCTCCTAAATAATTGCCTGTTAATAACCCTGTATCATTGTGCCAGCCGGGTCTGCGTGCCTTCATCAGACCTGCTGTGCCGCTCTCTATATGAAAAAATGCATCCGCAGTAGTCCTGCCTGTAAATCCCGTATTCCTTCGAAATCTGGCAGCTGCGCAGGTAGCCGTTTTTCTTTTTGAAATCGGAATGGAGCCATCGGACTTTGTACTTCTCGCCCATTGCCTCGCCTATCCGGTTCAGGAGCGCCGCATCCTTCATCGGAGAAATGGTAAGGGTAGACGTGAAAAAGTCAAAGCCCTTTTCTCTCGCTACCCTGGCCGTAGTCCCAAGTCTCAGCTCGAAGCATTTCGTACACCGTCGTCCACGCTCGGGTTCATTTTCAAGCCCCTTGGCTGCCGCATAGAATCTGTCAGTATCGAAATCGCCCTCGATGAAGCTGACATGATACTTAGTCGGGAAGCTCCTGATGAATTCCTGCTGCTCCTTGGCCCTGTGATAGTATTCGCTGTCAGGATAGATATTGGGATTATAGTAGAATACCGTTACATTAAAATACTGCGACAGATATTCGATACAGTAGGAACTGCATGGCGCGCAACAGCTGTGCAGAAGCAGTGCAGGTACTTTTCCTGATGCAGTTATTTCTGCGATTTTATCATCGCATAATTTCTGATAATTTATCTTCGGTTCCTGTTTCATATGTGTTTCTCCGCATATCTATGCACAACATATCTATTATACAGAATATACACGCCGAACGCAAATGCACTTCACTCGTAATGAAGTATCCGCTTGATCAAAAAGTAGTTGCTTTTTTTGGATGATTCCTGTATAATATCTTTCGTTGTGAACACGTTTTTTGTGTTTTAACACATGCTCCGATAGCACAGTTGGTAGTGCACTTCACTCGTAATGAAGGGGTCGTCCGTTCGAGTCGGATTCGGAGCTGTGATAGCGGTGCTTCGGCATCGCTTTTTTTATGCTTGAATTTACACTGCTATTGTGATAACTTATTAGTGCATTAAAGTAGTAAATTAGGAAATTGATTTCTGGAGGACAAAATGAAAGTATTCAAGAGACTACTCACCTTAGCACTCATAGGCGCAATAGCATTCTCCCTTATGGCATGTGGCGGAAGCGGCAAGGCTTCATCAGGAGATAGCACTACAAAGGTTTCTAATAAGAAGACCAAGGCCGTGAAGAATACCGACAAGGTATTTATCGTAGGTTTCGACCAGAACTTCCCACCATTCGGATATGTAGGAGATGACGGTGAGTTCACAGGATTCGATATAGAGCTGGCAACAGCATGTGCCAGGAAGCTCGGACAGGAAATAGTACTCCAGCCGATCGACTGGGATGCCAAGGATATGGAGCTCTCAAGTGGAACGATCGACTGTATCTGGAACGGATTCACGATCAATGGCCGTGAGGATGCATATACCTGGTCAGACTGCTATATGGACAATGCCCAGGTATTCGTGGTCAAGAGCAATAGCGGCATCAAGGATAATAGCGGACTCAAGGGCAAGACAGTAGACGTGCAGAAGGATTCATCAGCAGAGTCAGCGCTTAATAGTGATGAGAATAAGGATCTGAAGAACAGCTTCGCACAGATGATCTCAGTAGCGGACTACAATACAGCCATGATGGACCTCGAGTCAGGAGCCGTAGATGCAGTCGCAATGGACAAGTTCGTAGCTCTTGATCAGATCAAGGACAAGAAGGATGAGTACACCATCCTGCCGGATGAGATCAGCTCAGAGCAGTATGCAGTAGGCTTCAAGAAGGGAAATACCGCACTTCGCGATCAGGTGAACAAGGCACTTCACGAGATGGATGAGGATGGAACCTTTGAGAAGATCTCAAAGAAGTGGTTCGGCGAGGACGTAAGTATTTTAGGTAAGAGTAAATAATGGATATAGCAACTATACTTCTTGAGCTTGGTCAGGGAATGCTCACGACGATACAGATCTTCGTCCTGACACTTGTATTTTCCCTGCCGCTGGGCTTCCTCATATATTTCGGAAGAGTATCGAAGAACCCTGTGCTGTCATGGATCATGAGGATTTACATAGCTATCATGCGTGGAACCCCTCTGATGCTTCAGCTCATAGTCATTTATTTCGGACCCTACTATATATTCGGAGTATCCACGACACCGGCCTACAGAGGAATAGCGGTGATCATCGCCTTTTCTCTCAACTATGCGGCTTACTTCGCAGAGATCTACCGTTCGGGCTTCGGCTCAATCCCTCAGGGACAGTACGAGGCAGCAGAGGTTCTAGGATATTCGAAGAGCAGGACATTCTTCGCCATAGTTCTTCCACAGGTCTGGAAGAGGATACTTCCATCGATCACGAATGAGGTCATCACTCTGGTAAAGGACACGTCCCTTTCATTCTCAATCGCGTATGCAGAGATGTTTACAGAGGCGAAGGCTCTTTCAGCAGCAGTCCATAATGTAGGTCCTCTGATGGCAGCAGGCGTCTTCTACTTCGTATTCAATGCCATCGTCGCATGGATCATGGCGCGGATTGAGAAGAGCATGTCATATTATAGTATCTAGGTGTAAGAATGCATATTGTTGAGATAAATCATATAAAGAAAAGCTTTGACGATACAGAGGTCTTACAGGACATCAGCCTCTTCGTCGACAAGGGCGAGGTCGTAAGCATCATAGGTCCGTCAGGTTCAGGAAAATCTACACTTCTCCGTTGCGCGACATTTCTTGAGACAATGGATGACGGCAGCCTTGCCTATATGGGCGATGAAGTCGTAAAGAGTGTGAACGGCCATTCTGTCTATGCGTCAAGGGATCATATAAGAAAGGCCAAGGGCTACTTCGGACTCGTGTTCCAGAACTTCGAACTGTTTCCGCATTTTAACGTGCTTCGGAATATTACCGATGCCCCTATCCATAATCAGAAGAGAGACAAGGCAGAGGTTGAAAGAGAGGCTAGGGAACTTCTTGAAAAAGTTGGACTGTCTGATAAGGCAGATGCGTATCCGTGTGAGCTCTCAGGTGGACAGAAGCAGAGAGTGGCAATTGCCAGGGCACTTGCAATGAAGCCCGACATCCTGTATTTCGATGAACCTACATCGGCACTTGACCCTGAGCTGACTCAGGAGATTCTGAGAGTCATCAAGCAGCTTGCAGCAGAGAAGATGACGATGGTCATTGTCACTCATGAGATGCAGTTTGCAAGAGAGGTTTCTGACAGGATCATCTTCATGGAGAAGGGCCTCATCATAGAAAATGATAGGCCTGAGAAGGTTTTTGCTTCCACTAATGAGAGAACCCGGCAGTTCCTTGGTAAATTCTGAACAATTACAATTAACTCAAAATGTATATTTAAAAAATACATGCGACCCGCGATTGAATATTCAATTACGGGTCTTATTTTTTTATAATAATTTGTGAAAAGATTATGTTTAAAGAAACGGAGTGAAAAGTTTCAGATGTTAAAATTTGGAAAGGCAGTAGTAAAGAGCAGATTCGTAATTCTGATCCTTGCTGTGCTGTTGCTGATACCTTCACTGATCAGCTACGCGAACACGAGAGTCAATTACGATATTCTTTCGTATCTGCCAAAGAACATAGACACAATGAAGGGACAGGACATGCTCCTGAATGATTTCGGAACAGGCGCCTACTCATTCGTTGTAGTCGAAGGTATGGACAATAAAGGACTGAAGAAGACAGCGGATACGATTTCCGATATTCCTCATGTCAAGAAGGTTCTCTGGTACGGATCAGTGATGGACATGAATATCCCGAAGGAAGCGCTTCCTGAGAAGGCATACAAGTTCATCCACAATGCAGACAAGAATTCGGACCTGATGGTCATCCTGTTTGATCAGGGTATGGCGGCCGATGGTACGATGAAGGCCCTGAATACCATGAATGCAAAGCTCAGCAAGCAGTGCTTCGTATCAGGTATGGCTTCAGTCATCAATGACACGGCAAACCTCTCAGAGAAAGAGGTTCCTATATACGTCATCATCGCAGTTGTACTCTGTCTCATAGTCCTGATGATCACACTGGATTCCGCGTTTGTGCCTTTCCTTTTCCTGGTATCAATAGGAATGGCGGTTCTGTACAATCTCGGTACGAACTTCATCCAGGGAGAGATCTCGTATGTGACGCAGGCCCTGGCAGCTGTCCTGCAGCTCGGTGTCACGATGGACTATTCGATTTTCCTGTGGCACAGCTACGAAGAGCAGCAGGACGTATTCAAAGAGGATAATAAGACTGCAATGGCACATGCCATCAGTAAGACTTTCCTTTCAATAGCGGGTTCTTCGACGACAACGATCGCAGGTTTCATAGCTCTGTGCTTCATGAGCTTTAGAATCGGTCTTGACCTCGGTATCGTAATGGCCAAGGGTGTTCTGTTCGGACTCGTTTCCTGCGTGACCATCCTGCCGTCACTGATCCTGGTATTCGACCCGATCGTCCGCAAGACGAATCACAAGGTCATCATGCCGGATCTCGGAAAAATCGCCAACTGGGTAGTAAAGCACTGCTATGTATTTTTCGTGATCTTCCTTATGCTGATAGTTCCTGCATTCTATGGACAGAATCACACGAAGGTTTACTACGACCTCGCAGGCAGACTTCCTGATTCGATGAAGAGCAAGCAGGCCAATGAAAAGATGAACAGTGATTTCAAGATGGGTGCAACTTCTGTCATCATTGCAGATGCAGATCTGCCGGCAGAACAGTCGGATAAGATGATCAATGACATCCAGAAGCTTCCGGGTGTCAAGATGGCAGTATCTGCTGATTCACTGACAGGTCCTATGATTCCATCTGATATCATTCCTCAGAATATAAAGGAAGAGATCAATAACGGAGACAAGCAGCTGATGATCGTCACATCCGATTATGCGACAGCTACATCAGCGGTCAATAAGCAGTGTAATCAGATTGAGAAGATCATCAAGAGCTATGACAAGTCAGCAATGCTCATAGGTGAGGCTCCATGTACGAGAGACCTGGTGAAGGTCACGAATACAGACTTCAATCGTGTAAATGCTGTATCGATCATTATCGTGTTCTTTATCATCCTGATTTCGTTCAGGTCGATTTCGATACCTGTTATTCTGGTGGCTGTCATCGAGTTTGCTATCGCCATCAATATGGGTATTCCTTATTACACGAATGTGACGCTGCCGTTCATCGCAAGCATTGTCATAGGTACTATCCAGCTGGGTTCTACCGTAGACTACGCAATACTTATGACGAACAGGTACAAGACGAACCGGTACAATGGAATGGAGAAGAAGGATGCCATCACCGATGCGCTGCACGGGTCGATCACCTCGATCGTTGCATCAGCGCTTACATTCTTCGGAGCTACATTCGGAGTTGCAATCTACTCTGACATCGACATGATCTCATCCCTCTGCATGCTCATGGCAAGAGGCGCACTGATCAGTATGGTGGTTGTAATCTTCATGCTGCCGTCGATGTTTATGATATTTGATAAGATAATAATTCACACAAGTGCCGGTTTCAGGCCGAAAGCTGATAGATGAAAGGAAAAACATTATGAAGTTACCTGAATTAAGAAAGATTTTTAAGAAAAAATATATCATCAGAGTTGTTGCCGGCGCCCTCGTTGTAGGACTTGTGGCAACAGGCTCAGTTCAGTACACAGCAATGGCTGATAAGGCCACCACAACAGAAGAGACCGCCAACAGCCTTGTCAATGGTGATCATGTAAAGGTTGAGAGCAAGGATCTCGACAAGGATCAGACAGTATATCTCATTTCGAAGCCGGATGGCTCTGTGTCAGACACCATCGTAGCTACCCACCTTATCAACAAGGATGGGGACGATACGATTGATGATGTTGCTTGTGATCTGAATGACATCACGAATACCAATGGTGACGAGAAGTTCACCCAAAGTGTAGACAAGGTAACCTGGCAGGCTGATGGAAAAGATATTTACTATCAGGGACATACCACGAAGCAGGCACCTGTCACGGTGAAGGTTACCTATACACTTGATGGCAATGAAGTGACTCCTGAGGAGCTTGCTGGTCAGAGCGGTCATGTGAAGATCCATTATGACTATACGAACAATACGAATTTCGAGGAAAAAGTAAACGGCGAGAAAGTATCAGTTGTTGTTCCATTTGCAGCCATTACAGGAATGATCTTAAACGATGATTTTTCCAATGTAAAAGTGACTAACGGCCGAATCGTACAGAATGGTACGAAGTCAATCGTCCTCGGATATGCTCTTCCGGGAATAAAGGATTCACTCGAGCAGGCAGGCGGTTCATTCGATACTGATCTGTCACTCCCTGAGTCATTCGATGTGGAGGCCGATGTAAAGGACTTCACTCTTGAAACTCAGATGACAGCTCTTGTCGATGCATCGAATCTCATGACCTCGAATTCAGAGGATACGGAGGATCTGGGCTCCGATATGTACAAGCTCTCTGATGCAACAGACCAGCTTGAGGATGGCTCAAAGCAGTTAAGCGATGGAGCGTTGAAGCTTGTGGATGGCGCAGGAAAGCTGAAGAGCGGTAACAGCCAGGTTACTAACGGACTCGGTACTCTTCAGAAGAGCCTCGGGACCTTCCGGAAGGGTGCCGGAACTCTTTCAAGCGGGCTTGAGACATACACAGCAGGAGTATCACAGCTGAACGGCGGTATTGGTCAGCTTCGCAGCAGTCTCGCTCCTCTGAAGACGGCTGTTCCTTCACTTACGAAGGAGCTTTCAGGCAGCAATCTGCTCCAGCAGATGCAGCAGCTTTCCAGCGGCCTTGCAGCTCTGAAAAAGGGCTCAGACCAGCTCCTTGCCGGATACAATGGTACAGCTACGAATCCGGGCCTTGTGAGCAGCATGGATCAGCTGACTGCCGGTTCGAAGCAGGTGTCTGATGCAGCTACCCAGGTTTCGAACGGAGCATCAGCTCTTGACAAGGGAATCGGTCAGATCTCATCAGTGCTTACAGGTGCAGGCACACTGTTCACAGCCCAGTCAGATACACAGCTGACTAATGAGATCAATCAGAAGCTCAATACCGAGCAGGTTCTCGGACTTCTCCGTCAGAACGGAATCCTCGGAGCTGATGAGAAGATCACTCTTGATAATATAGATACTGTTGTGACAAAGCTCACTGCAGGACAGCAACAGATGATCACAGCACTTGCACAGGCCAATGGTGGAGATGCTACGAAGGCTACTGCTACATACTACACAGTTCTTGACGGACTGCATCAGGTTCAGGCCGCAAAGACAGCTCTTGATACAGCAGGCAGGCAGCTCGAAAGTACACTGAAGAGTGAAGCAGTACAGGGACAGGTAAAGAAGCTGACAGATGGCAGCAAGCAGCTGGCTGATGGTTCTTCAAAGCTGGCTGATGGCGCAAAGAGTGTAAGCGATGGAATGACTCAGGCAAATGCCGGAGTGAAGAAGCTTGCCGATGGTCAGAAGCAGCTCGGCGCCGGAATTGATACTCTGAATTCTGCTGTTAATTCAGCAGATATGAGCGGAGTTAATCTGTCCAATATTTCAGGCCTTTCAACTCAGGTCAATGCACTCCTTGATGGTGTAGATCAGCTCTATTCAGGCAGCCAGAAGCTCGTTGCCAATAATGACAGGCTTACAGGCGGTGCTTCACAGCTTGCCTCCGGTGCAGGTCAGATCTCCACAGGAGTCGGTAAGCTGTACAATGGTTCTACAAAGCTTGGTTCTGGAATCGACCAGCTCTATGATGGATCAGGCTCACTTGCTGATGGCGCTGACGAGCTCTACGATGGTATCGTGAAGTTCAATAAGGAGGGCATCGAGGAGCTTATCAATGCTTATAATGGCGATATCAAGCCTCTTGCTAATCACCTTCGTGCAGCAATTGATGCCGGTGAGAGCTATGAGAGCTTCACAGGAATCGAGGACGGCAAGAATGGTGCGGTCAAGTTCCTTTACAGGTTCGATGCGATTTCTAAGGATGATGAAGACTGATAATTACTTTTGCGGCGGGTATGGACCCGTCGCTTTTTTTTCGCTATAATAGATTTATGAAATTCAGACCTTGTATAGACATCCATGATGGAAAAGTAAAACAGATTGTTGGCGGGAGTCTCAGGGATGAGACGGACTCTGCGACTGAAAATTTCGTGGCTGATAAGGACTCTGCATACTATGCGTCCATGTATCAGCAGATGGGACTTACCGGTGGGCATGTAATCATGCTAAATGCCCATGGTACTGCGGAGTATGAGGCTTCGAAGCAGCAGGCGCTCTTAGCGCTTCGCACATATCCAGGCGGCCTGATGGTCGGCGGTGGCCTTGATGATACGAATGTATCTGAGTTTCTGGATGCCGGCGCATCACATGGTATTTTCACAAGCTTTATTTTTTCAGATGGGCAGATACAGATGGAGCGGCTGAAGAGGCTTGCAAGTGTGGCAGGCAATGAGAACATTGTGCTTGATCTTTCATGCAGGAAGAGAGACGGTGACTATTATGTTGTCACCGACAGATGGCAGAGGTTTACCGACCAGAGGCTTACGCCTGATCTGCTTTCGTATCTCGATGATTACTGCGATGAATATCTGGTCCACGCAGCGGATGTAGAGGGAAAGAAGGCCGGAGCGGATGAGCAGCTTTTATCCATACTTGCAGACTATGACGGGGTGCCTGTAACCTATGCCGGTGGTGTCGGAAGCTACGATGATCTGCGTGAGATAAAGAAGCTTACAGATGGCAGGATAGATGTGACGATTGGAAGCGCGCTCGACATTTTCGGCGGGACTCTTGAACTTACAAGAATTTTAAGTATAATAGAAGAGAACTGAAAAAAGGAGTGATCATATGACTTCATTTGACTTCACAAAGATGCATGGATGTGGAAATGACTACGTCTATGTGGACTGTACTGAGAATGATATAGAGGATGCACCATCGGTTGCGAGGTTCGTAAGCGACAGGCATTTCGGGATTGGCTCAGACGGACTTATTCTTATTAAGAGGAGTAAGGTCGCAGATTTCCAGATGGATATGTACAATGCCGATGGCTCTAAGGGTGAGATGTGCGGAAACGGCATCAGATGTGTCGCAAAGTACGTCTATGATAATGGCCTCACGGACAAGACCGAGATCACGGTAGAGACGCTTGCAGGCATCAAGACGCTCGAGCTCACCATAAAGGATGGCAGGGTAGATACAGTGCTTGTAGATATGGGTTCTCCGATTCTTACGGCATCGAAGATACCGGTTACTTTTCCAAAGGAGCAGATGGTCAATGAGCCAATGGAGGTCGATGGAAATATCTTCCGGGTGACCTGTGTCTCAATGGGCAATCCTCACTGTGTAATATTCACAGATGAGGACACAAGGACAATAGACCTGCCTCATATCGGACCATTATTCGAGAATCATTCCACCTTCCCGCAGAGGACGAATACAGAGTTTGCGAATATTCTCGACAGGAAGAATATCCGCATGAGAGTCTGGGAACGAGGCAGTGGAGAGACACTCGCCTGCGGCACAGGAGCCTGCGCTACTACGGTAGCCGCTGTGATCAATGGCCTCACAGATGATTGTGTCACGATGCATCTCGTAGGCGGAGACCTCACAGTCTGCTACAACAGGGATAAGGACACCGTCTTCCTCAAGGGTCCGGCAACGACAGTCTATACAGGACATATTGATATACCGGAATCATTCGAGAAGGATGATGTGAAGATATACGAACCAAAAAAGTAAGGAGTTTTACATGTACCAAGTCAATACCAATTATCTGAAGTTACCAGGCAGCTATCTTTTTTCCACTATCGCGAAGAAGGTCGCTGCATATCAGGAGGCAAATCCTGACAAGGAGATCATCCGTCTCGGAATCGGCGATGTGACCCAGCCGCTGCCGAAGGTAGTAATAGATGCCCTCCATAAGGCAGTAGATGAGCAGGCAGATGCAGCCACCTTCCGTGGATATGCACCGGATCTCGGATATGATTTCCTGCGCAATGCGATCGCAAAGCATGATTATCAGGACAGAGGCTGTGATATAGCACCAGATGAGATCTTTGTATCAGACGGAGCCAAGAGTGATTCAGGAAATATCCAGGAACTCTTCTCAGAGGATAATAGAATAGCGGTCACAGACCCGGTATATCCGGTATATGTGGATTCAAATGTCATGGCAGGCCGCTGCGGCAATTATGATCCTCATACAGAGATGTGGGACAATGTCATCTATATGCCATCAACAGCAGAGAACGGTTTTGTCCCTGAGCTTCCGAAGGAGACACCTGACATCATCTATCTGTGTCTGCCGAACAACCCGACAGGAACAACCCTCAAGAAGGATGAGCTCCAGAAGTGGGTAGACTATGCAAATAAAAAGGGCTCGATCATTATTTTTGATGCAGCCTATGAGCATTATATTTCAACACCGGATGTACCACATTCTATCTATGAGTGTGACGGTGCGAAAAACTGCTGCATAGAGATCAGATCGTTCTCGAAGACAGCCGGATTCACAGGACTTCGTCTTGGATTCACAGTGGTTCCGAAGACTCTTAAGAGCGGAGATGCTTCACTTCATGATATGTGGGCCCGTCGTCACGGAACGAAGTTCAATGGCGCACCTTACATCGTACAGCGTGCAGGAGAGGCTATCTATACAGAGGAAGGCCAGAAGGAAGTCGATGAGCTGGTAGGCTACTACATGGAGAATGCCCGCATGATCCGTGAGGAACTCACAGCAGCAGGATTTGCCTGCTACGGCGGCGTGGATGCTCCATACATCTGGATGAAGACACCGGATAAGATGACCAGCTGGGAATTCTTCGACTATCTTCTCGACAAGGCAAATGTAGTCGGAACTCCGGGTTCAGGATTCGGTCCTTCAGGTGAAGGCTACTTCCGACTCACAGCCTTCGGTACTCATGAGAATACCAAGGCAGCGCTTGAGAGATTCAGGACACTGAGATGAAAAAGGGGACGGGTCCCTTTTTCATCTGGAGGTGAACAGATGGAGACTAAAGACCTCATCGTAAATGAAGATGGCTATACTGAGTTTATGAATACGACCGTGGCAAGGTGGCTTGCGGAGTCGGTGCATCATGCGACGTTTAAGAGCTTTGACGGTACGACTCTCAGCTATTTCTATGCCATTCCGAAGGAGCATAAGGCAAATATCCAGATGTTTCATGGGTTCAGCGAGGGGTTCCCGAGATACCATGAGATGGCATATTATTTTTACTCACAGGGATATGCCTTTTTCTTTCTTGAGATGAGAGGGCACGGGTATTCCGAGCGCTTTATCGATAATGAAGACTATGTCTATATCGAGGATTATGATAAGTACGTGGAGGATGAGAAGGCCTTCTATGACAGGATTGTGAGGGACAAGCTGTACAGGAAGCCGCTGTATCTGTTCTCTTTTTCAATGGGCGGGGCGGTAGCAGCTCTTTTCATCGAAAAATATCCAGAGGCCTTCCGGAAGGCTGTGATGACTTCACCGATGCTTGAGGTAAAGACCGGCAGTATTCCGTGGCCATTGGTCCATGCGGTGATGTTCTATGCGAAAAGACGCCGTATGATGAAGACACCTGGCCCTGGCCAGCATCCATTTGATACAGAGCATGATGACTACAATCGTGACCGGGCTATATCAAAGAGCAGATATGACTATGTGAGAGGATATCAGGTTCTGGACCATCACTACAGGACGTGCTGCGCAACGTATGCATGGATGGATGCGTCGTTTAAGGCAGATAAGAAGCTGATGCGTCATGCAAAGGAGATACAGACTCCGATACTTCTGTTCTCTGCCGGTGCTGATGAGCTTGTGGAGCCGAAGGCACATGAGGAATTCGCGAGGAAGGCACAGAATGTACAGCTGGTGCGTTATGATGATTCACACCATGAGATATTCTCTGATAAGTATGAGACACGGCTGGATTTCTATACCAGGATATTCGACTTCATTTCAGAACCCTGATCGGCCTGAAGTTCAGATAATCGCCTGATACCAGGGAATACTTCACACCATGGTATCTGCCCTGAATGCTGTCATGGAACCTCTCTTTTCCATGGCTATGTGAATAGATGACCTGCTCTGCACCGATTTCTTCAGCAATTCGTGTAAACGCCGAATCAGTCTCTATGATCGAGGTAGGCGGGTAATGCAGAAAAATAATAAATTTAGAATACCCGGCGGCTCTGGCAGCATCAATACCTGTCATGAGCCGCTTTTTTTCACGCTCCACAAGCACCTTCGCATGCTCGTAGGCATCCTTATCATATCCTGTGATCATACCATTTCTTCTATCCACATAGAATGGCCCTTCAAAGCAGAATCCCTTGGTTCCTACGAGGGCATAATCCTTGTAAGAATAGAAATTGTTCTGCAGAAAAAATAGTCTTCCATCGAAGATATCATTGAGCTTCTGTGTCTTGTTTGCTGGCCAGAAATGATCGTGATTCCCACGCAACAGGATTTTCCTGCCGGGGAAAGCTTCAATGAAATCGAGGTCTCTTTTGCACTGTACCAGATTATTTCCCCATGAGTGGTCACCGGTCAGGACCAGGGTATCATCCGGCTTCACCATTTTTTCTATATTCTTTTTTGCCTTCCATTCATGGTCATGCCAGATCCTTCCGAACCGCTCCTGAGACTTCTCAGGATTTCCAAACGACAGATGCAGGTCACCCAGTGCATATAAAGCCATAGCATTCTCCTTGATAATAAAATCAGTAAACATTATAATCGAATCCGAAAGGAATTGAAAGATGAATGGGGCTTGTGCATTTCATTAACAAAAAAGATGTTTCTTTTTTTTCGAAAATGTAATAGAATAGTATGGACTTATGCTTAGGAGGAAAGATAATGGCATTAAAGAAGAAGCCGGTTAACGGAATGAAGGACATACTCCCTCGTGAGATGGAGATCAGGGATTATGTCACCGGCATTATCAAGGATACCTACAGGAGCTACGGCTTCACGCCGATCGAGACGCCGTGCATGGAGGATATCAGGAATCTCACAAGCAATCAGGGCGGCGAGAATGAGAAGCTGATCTTCAAGGTACTGAAGAGAGGAGAGAAGCTTCATCTCGAGGATGCAAGGACTGATCTCGATGTATCGGATATGGGACTCAGGTATGACCTGACGCTTCCGCTTTCGAGATTTTATGCAAATAATGAAAATGACCTGCCATCTCCGTTCAAGGCACTTCAGATAGGAAATGTCTGGAGAGCGGACAGACCGCAGAGGGGCAGATACAGACAGTTCACCCAGTGTGATATCGATATATTAGGAGAGCCATCAGACCTTGCAGAGATAGAGCTGATCCTTGCGACGACTACCTGCCTTGACAGGATAGGCTTTCATGGATTCGAGATCAGGATCAATGAGAGAAGGATTCTGAAGGCCATGGCAGAGTACTGTGGATTCGATGAGGACAGATTCGATATCCTCTTTATCACTCTCGACAAGATGGACAAGATCGGACTTGACGGAGTAAAAGAGGAGCTCATCGATGAGGGCTTCGATGCTGCAGCAGTAGACAAATATCTCGATATTTTCAACCAGTTAAAAGACAAGAAGGATGTAAAGGACGGCGTTGATACCCTTGTTTCGATCATCGGTGACAAGCTGGATCCTGAAGTCGCAGATTCGATGAAAGAGATCGCTGCAAGCGTCAACGAGTGCAAGACAGCAGACTTCGAGCTGGTATTTGATCCTACACTCGTGCGTGGCATGGGCTATTATACTGGTACTATTTTTGAAATAGCTATTCCGGAGTTCGGTGGCAGCTGCGGAGGAGGCGGCAGATATGACCATATGGTAGGCCGTTTCGCAGGACATGAGGTACCGGCATGCGGATTCTCGATCGGATTCGAGCGTATCATCATGCTTCTTCTCGAGCATGATTTCCAGATACCACAGAAGCCGAAGACGGCCTTCCTTATCGATAAGAAGCTTTCCTCAGACAGGCTGTCCGCTGTAATAAAGCAGGCAAATGAGCTCAGAAGTCAGGGCCAGACGGTACTGATCGAGAAGATGAAGAAGAATAAAAAGTTCCAGAAGCAGGGCTTAACTGATTCAGGATATACAGAGATAAAGGAGTTTTACAATGACACAGTCACGGACTAATAATTGTGGCGAACTACGAATAGGAGATGCAGGAAAGAAGGTCACTCTCTGTGGATGGCTTGAGAACGACCGTGAGGTCGGATCCAATCTGTCATTCATAGTCCTCAGGGATTTCTATGGGACGACACAGATCACGGCAGATACAGAAGAAATGGTAAATGCCTTCAAGGCAATCAACAAGGAATCCACTATTCAGGTCGAGGGAACGGTCAGAGAGAGAAGTTCCAAGAATCCGAAGCTTCCTACAGGTGATATCGAGGTAGTCCCTGAGAAGGTGACAGTCCTCGGAAAGTGCACTCATGAGGCGCTTCCGTTCGAGATCAATCACAGCCGTGAGGCCGATGAGAGTGTCAGACTCAAGTACAGATATCTTGATCTCAGAAATCCTGAGGTTAAGAAAAATATAATCTTAAGGAGTCAGGTAATAAAGGCTCTCCGTCAGTCCATGGAGGATCATGGATTCATGGAGATCACGACTCCTATCCTTACGGCTTCTTCCCCTGAGGGAGCAAGGGACTATCTGGTTCCTGCACGTAAGCATCCAGGCGAGTTCTATGCTCTGCCGCAGGCTCCTCAGCAGTTCAAGCAGCTGCTCATGGTATCAGGAATCGACAGATACTTCCAGATTGCTCCGTGCTTCCGTGATGAGGATGCCAGAGGAGACAGATCACCAGGTGAGTTCTATCAGCTCGATATGGAGATGGCATTTGCCACACAGGAGGATGTCTTCGATGTAATGGAGGATGTGCTCCCGCCTGTATTCGAGAAGTTCGGTACATATGACCGTTCCACAAAGGCTCCATTCGTCAGGATCCCATATCTGACAGCTCTTGAGAAGTATGGAACCGACAAGCCTGACCTGCGTATAGATCTGACAGCCACAGATGCTACTGACCTGATGAAGGGACTCGGATTCGGACCTTTCGATGCAGAAGATGCAGTAGTAAAGGCATGTGTCATTACAGATTTCCATGAGAGCAGGAAGTTCATCGACAAGGGCTGTGATGATGTAGAAGTGATCAGTGGTGCCAAGCCATACTGGTTCAGAATAGACGAGAACGGCGAGATCGTCGGCGGCATCGCGAAGTTCGTAAAGCCGGCTGCTGACAAGATAAAGGAAGCGCTTGATCTGCATGAGAATACACTCGTAGTTCTCTCAGCTGGCAAGAAGAGCCAGGCTCAGAAGACAATCGGATCAGTCATCAAGACATTTGGTGCCCGCCTTCCGGGACATATGGACAAAGAGCAGTATCAGTTCTTATGGATAGTAGACTTCCCGATGTACGAGATCGGAGAGGAATCCGGCGAGCTTGAATTCTGCCACAATCCTTTCTCAATGCCGAAGGGTGGTCTTGATACTCTTCTCAAGGCAGAGAGAGGCGAGATTGATCCTCTGACTATCATGGCAGACCAGTATGACCTTGTCGTAAATGGCGTAGAGCTTTCATCAGGAGCAGTCAGGAATCATGACCCGGAGATCATGGTCAAGGCCTTCGAGCTCGTGAGACTGACAGAAGACGATGTGAAGCAGAAGTTCCCGGCTCTTTATAATGCATTCAGCTACGGAGCGCCTCCACATGCAGGAATTGCACCGGGAATCGACCGTATGGTAATGCTTCTCGCAGGTGAGGATTCGATCAGAGAGATCATCCCCTTCCCTATGAATAAGAACGCAGCCGATCTCATGATGGGTGCTCCGGGCAAGGTAACAGATGCGCAGCTCAAGGAGCTCCACATCAAGGTGACAGATATAGAGTAACAGCAGGAACTGGAGACAGAATATGGAAAATGAGTTTCATTTCAACAAGCAGGAAAAGAAGTTCTTAAAGGAGTTCCCGGGCATGCTCGTGATCTTTCAGATCGTGGACGGCATGGACAAGGTGGTGCTCGCAAGCGATGAGATGCTTGCAGATATGAACATCACCTTTCAGGAACTGCAGATCTTTTTTGTAAATGGCTATAAGCCGATAGTCAGATATTCTTCGCCAGAGGGTGAGAAGAAGGTTTACATGGGTAAGGAGGTAAGCCAGAAGAGAAAGCACTGCACGCTGCGCTATGTGACGTATGCAGATGTGACCGGGCTTTTTGACAGACTCGACAGATATGCGGATCTGGACGGAAATCTCTATGATGACAGCTATTATAAGAAGATCCTCGATACAATACAGGTCGGAGTATTCTGGAAGGACAAGGACCGCCGTTTCAAGGGCGTGAACCAGGCATTCCTTGATGCGTATGGCTTCGAAAATGAAGAGGATGTGCTCGGAAAGACCGATGAGGATATGGGCTGGCATCCGGAGCCTGATGATTTTATTAATGACGAAGAAAAAGTGCTCTCCGGTGAGAAGAGCACTCATGTACATACGAAGAACATGATTCAGGGCCGTGAGCGCGATATCATCGCGAGCAAGTCACCAATCCTCGATGAGAAGGGAAAGGTCGTGGGCCTGGCAGGTTCATTTGTCGATGTGACTGAGATAGTAGAGGGTAAAGAATAATTACCTCGCGTACAGTCCCTTTATTTCGCCAATGTATATAGTGTGGTCATTGCCATCGGCATACCACTTTTCTCTGATGTCTTCCGGCAGCTTGTCGGAAGGCATTTCTATTGATGCCATCTTCTGGCATAGGATCACGAAATTCCCCTCATCGATATAAGGAACCCTGTTCTTGTGGGCGATGGTTAGTCCTGCTGTCTTTATCTTATCCTCATCATGACCGGAAGCAGCACCGAGATACTTCAGGGCACTCTTATACTTAGGCTCGTTCTCATTGAAAAAGGTAAGGGAAAAATAATCGCCTGCGTCAAGCAGCTCCTTCGTATAGCGGGTCTTTCTCACATATACAGTCACCACGTTCTTCCCCCAGAGCACGCCGACTCCGCCCCAGCTGACTGTCATGGCATTTATTTTACCATCGGCCTTGGAAGTCAGCGCTGCCCAGTCGCTACCGATGAGTCTGAATGGATTGAAATCTGTTGTATTGATATCGAGATCCTGAAAAGTATGCATAGTGTTCCTCCGTTCGATTTCCTTTCATTATATACTATTATTATATGCTTTTCAACAAAAATGGACATAAAGGAAGCATCCCGGGGAAGGATGCTTTCAAAAAGGGGGGTTATAAAAATATAAAAGGGGAAATGATCTAAGGAATTCTAAAGGGGGTTCATTCCTTAAGTCTCTTATAGTATAATACGATTCCTGCTTTTTCGCAATAGTCAAACCGACAGTATTCACAAAAATGATGGCGTTTTTTTGTCTAATTATACCAAAACGTATGTACTAGTACACGAAAATGATGATTTTTTTTACTAAAAGGGGTACAATAAAACCTATGGTAAAATCAGAAGCACTCATTACGGATCTGAAAGAAAATAAGAATCTCCGTCAGACGCTTTCGGATATCAGAAAGGCGATCAGAGAGGGCGATGATACGATAGGAAAGGATATCGTATCAGACCGTGACAGCTGTCTTGCTCTCGTGCATGCTCTTGATAGTGAGGATGCGAAGTCCAGGAAGTCAGCGGCACTTCTTATCGGAGAACTCCCGCTTGATATGGGAGAGAAGGATCAGGTGATGCTTTTTGAGGCGCTCGTGGATGCTTACAGGAGTGAGGATAGGCTTTTCGTTAGAGAAAGCTATCTGAAATCCGTGAAGAATCTCGGCGGCGCAGGAATCCTGAGTGACAGCGATGCAGCCTACCTGCGGGAGAGACTGGGGCAGATTGATTCGGGGACTTTTCCGGAAGAGGACATGAAGCATATCCTTGCAGAGAGAAAGCAGCTTATAGGACTGCTCGATGACGGGACAGAGAAGAAGGCCGCAGTCTTTATCGAGCCGGACTCATTCGGTGCGCTTCTGGTTCCCGTGAAGGGTTTCTATGAGCCTCTGAAGGAGGAGCTCGGGTCGCGCGGAATAGTAAAGGGCTTTTCGGCAGTCGGTGCTCTGATAGGCAGCGATGATCTGCCACGGGTCAGGGACATCAGACTGTACAGCCATCTGATGTACAGGATCAGGGGGACCTTTACCGGGAGACCGGAGACGATGAGGGAAGAGATCTCACAGAGCGATTTTCTCAGGTTCATAAGACGCACCACGAGACCGGATGATAAGGTATCTGTGAGGATCGTGGTCCATGAGAGGAAGGATCATCACACGGATGCTGCGAAGCGGTTCACGGCTGAGTTCCTTTATCTTTTCAGGGACAGGCTTGTGAATACAGCGCCATACGATATGGAGCTGCATTTCTACCCGAGGAAGTCGGGAGGATATATTCTTTTCGTTAATCCACTGGGGATGGAGGACGAGCGTTTCTCGTATGTGAGGGAGAGGCTTTCCACCTCCATGCAGCCGGTAAAGGCGGCCATTTTTGTTTACCTCATCAGGAAATATCTGAGGGAGGATGCCAGAGTGGCGGATATTTTTTCAGGAAACTCTACGCTGCTTCTCGAAAGAGATGAGTATATGCGGACTCATGTGATGTTTGCCACAGATACGAATCAGGATGCAATAAGCGCCGGGAAGAAAAATGCCGCGAGAAAGGGCAGAAATGTGTATTTCGTCAGGCGAAGCGCTTTCACCTTCGAGAGTGATGAGCCATTCGATGAGATCATTTCGGAGCTTCCGGATCTGTATGAGAAGAGCGAGAGTGACAGGGCTGATTTTTTTGCAAAGACGGCTGCTGCCACGGAGAGGCTTTTATCTGAGCATGGACATGCATTCTATCTGGCCGGTGGCAGTGAGATAAAGGCAATGATAAGGAAATCAGAGGGACTTTCCTTCTGCGAGGAGATTCCCTTCGATGATAATAGAAGTATTTACGTTATTGAGCGGGTATGACAATGTCGGAAATAGAAGGTAACAGACAGAAATTAAATGAAATAATAAAGGAGCTTCTTCAGTCCTACGGTCTGTCAGGAATGCTGTCGGATGTGAACGGCGCGGTGATGCTGTCATATTTCACCGATGTGGATACGGAGCAGCTTTTTTTCAAAAAGGTAAACCGTGAGGCCGTAGGTGACATCAGAAGCTCGTTCTTCGATTATGACGCGACCGATGTGATCGACCGGGATTTCGACAGCATACATCTGAGGACGATCGCGGTGCGGAGAAGCGATGGCAGGGTATGCGGATATCTTTTCCTTATAGATCATCAGACCAGTGAGAAAATGGACGGGCTGACGAGGGTGTTTAAGGATCTTCTTGGACTCTTCTTCGATACTGAGTCAGAGCTTACAGACGCACACACTCAGGGACAGAGGGGAGCAGAGGATGCTGACCGGCTTTCCCGTACGAAGAAATACTACAGATACCTGTCAATGCTCGTAGATGATATGAATACGGGCATCAGCTTCCAGGATGCGGCAGATGACATCATCAAGAGGATGAGTATATGCGTTGACTTCGATACTGCCGCCCTGATCACAAGCGACGGAGAGAAAATCGAGACAGTCAATGAATATTCCGGCGCAAATGGAAGCAGAGAAAAGGCGTTTAAGGATGCCAGACCTTCTGATCTGCCATTTCTTGATGGCAGGTGCTACACGATTTCTGCGGACTCGCTGATTTCTGATAATTTCAGGACCTTCATGCAGAAATTCCATATTACGGCGGGGATTTTTTCCTGTATATCTGATGGAGACAGAATGACATACCTGTGTCTGCTGAGCTATGGGGAGGGCAGGATCTGGCACAGTGATGATATAGATTTCACCAAGAGGGCCTGCAGCATCCTGAGGGCGAGGGCGCAGATGTGGAAGACGCAGTCGCTTCTGCAGGGCGCTGATGATTTCATGAAATCATTCTATGATTCAGCGCAGTTTGCAGTTGCTATCTACGGTGATTCGTCTAAGGAGCTCATATTCAGGAATAAGGCAGCTGATGAGATCTTTGCTGATCCGATGGATGAGGAGCTTTTCCGCAGAAGATTTCTGATCGGGGATTCTGTCGAGGAGGCTGTGAAGGCTCCGAAGGAATTTGCAGCCACCGGAAGCGGGGATATGTATATGGTTTACACCAATGTCACGCTCTGGCAGGACAGCACAAAGGTGGACGTCTTCACCATCACCGACATCACAAAGCAGAAGCAGTACCAGAAGAAGATACGTGAGTCTGCCGATCTCGATGATCTCACGGGACTGTACAACCGTCACAGATTCCATCTTGACTTTGAGACCTGTATCAATGACGCGGTCCGCAGCAAGGGGCAGGGCACTCTTATTTTTGTCGATCTCGATGATTTCAATGCGCTTAATGACGGACTCGGTCATGTGCTTGCCGACAGATTCCTGAAGAAGGCTGCGTGGTCGGTGCAGCAGGCTGTGAAAAAGGATGCACAGTGCTATCGCATAGGCGGTGATCAGTTTGCAGTGCTTGTGCCGTATTCAGGCTATGATAATGTAGAGCAGATCACAGAAAATATCCGCAGGAGATTCGAGAAGCCTTTTTCTCTTGATGATGATGAGTATTACTGCACAGCCTGCATGGGCATCGTGCATTTTCCTGAGGACGGGGATAATGAAGACCTGCTCATGCAGAGGGTCGACTATGCGCTCCATCAGGCGAAGTCAAGAGGCAAGAATAAGACCGAGTACTTCACCGACGTATCAGAGAAGATGCCGGCCGACAGGATGGGCATTGAGAAGGCCCTGAGAGAGGCTGTGGCAGATGACTGCCGTGAGTTCGAGGTCTATTACCAGCCGGTCGTGGATATAAAGCACGGCGAGCCGCGCTGCTGTGGCGCTGAGGCCCTGGTCAGATGGAATTCGAAGAAGCTGGGCTTCATGACGCCTGACAAGTTCATTTCTCTCGCAGAGTATCTGGGCCTTATCGTCCCGATCGACGAGCACGTGCTCATAGAGGCTGCCCGCCACTGTCGCTACTGGAATGACTACGGACATCCTGATTACCGGGTGAATGTGAATCTGTCCGTGGTTCAGCTGCTTCAGAACGATATAGTGGACGTGATATCGAATGCGATAAAGATAACCGGTATCAATCCTGACAATCTCGTGCTCGAGGTGACAGAGGGGCTTGCGATAAATGACATGGATCGCATGAAGGATGTCCTGACACGGATCCATGACATGGGTGTGCGACTGGCACTTGATGATTTCGGTACAGGCTATTCATCACTGTCGCGCATCAAGGATTTTCCGCTCGACGAGATAAAGATAGACCGCTGCTTCGTAAAGGACATCGACAAGGATAATTTCTCGGATGCCTTTGTACGCTCCGTCTCACAGCTGGCAGATGCGGTAAATATGAATGTAGTGGTAGAAGGTGTCGAGCGTGATCCTCAGAAGAAGAAGCTGGAGGGCATGAATGTCTCCATGATCCAGGGCTTCCTCTATGACAAGCCACTGACGCAGGCAGACTTCGACAAAAAATACATATAAAAAATTCAAAAAAGTGCTTGACATCCAATCGCTCTTTTGGTATCATATACATCGTTGCGAGAGCAACAGAATTTCACAAGTTGCGGAAGTGTCGGAACTGGCAGACGAGCAAGACTAAGGATCTTGTGGTAGCAATACTGTGTGGGTTCAAGTCCCATCTTCCGCATTACTTTTTAAAGTCACCCGGTTACCGGGTGGCTTTTTTGATGGCAGCGCTGGAAATGTGGCTGTGGCCGCATACAGTGTCATTGCAAATATTGCCCTGGTTGTCACCTTACAGGAATCTTTCTGTTATGAAGGCAGCCAGGCATGCGAAGGCTGCGACGACTGGCAGGCTCTTTCTGTAGAAGCCCAGGATCACGGCGACGATGAAGCCGACTGTGGCGCTTATGACACTGGCTGTCGAGGTAAAAATGGCCGGGATCGTCATCACGGTGAGGCAGGTGTATGGGACATAGTAGAGGAAGCTCTTTAGAAACAAGCTCTTTATCGGTTTCTGGAAGAGCACGAGCGGCAGCATCCTGATCAGATACGTAGTCACTGCCATAAGGATGATGTAAGAATAGATCTTCATACGGCATCACCTCCATCATCTTCAGGAACAGGGAAGAGCCAGGCAGCAAGGGCGCTGGCTGCTATAGTGCATATAATAATCGTAAATCCGCTGGAAATGGCCTTAAGCCCCGGTACAAAGTGGAATGCAAGCGACAGGCATGCGGCCAGGATGACTGCGATAGCCACGCTCTTATGAGACCTGGCAACAGGCATCACAATTGCTACAAACATGCCGTAGAGAGCTATGCCAAGAGCGCTTGATATGGCAGCAGGCAGCAGATTATTAGCCACTGCTCCGAAAAAGGTCCCAAGCGCCCAGCTAAGGATTGGGAATATCTCAAGCCCCGCCATATATGACGGCGAGACCTTGTGCGGCTTCACGACTGATACCGCAAATATCTCATCTGTATTCGCAAAAGCGATAAGCATCCTTTTACCCGTGGTAGCCTTCTTATCCAGATGCTGTGAAAGTGACAGGGACATGAGCCCGTATCGCAGGTTGATGACAAGCTGTGTCAGGAACATCTCGATATATGAGCTCTGTGCTATGATCAGGTTCAGCCCTGCGAACTGCCCGGCACTCGTTACATTCGTAAGCGACATGAGCGTTGCCAGGAAAGGCGAAAGTCCGGCCTGAGCAGCTACTATTCCAAAAGTAAAACTTACAGAAAAATATCCGACCACTATAGCGACCGAATCCTTAGCTCCCTCTACAAAGTCTTTTCTATCCATGCTCTCTATTCTACTCTGTTGCCTTCGCTGCGTCAAACCTTCTGCGGACATCCTTTATCACATAGTGATATGCGATCGCATCAAAGATACCTGTCACAATCCATGCGGCCGGATCGCCTGCTACGCCGAGCCAGTAGCTGTTGAAATGCATTGAAAGCATTGCCGTAGTAAATCTCGCAGCAAGCTCTAAGACGCCACCCATCATAGGAAGGAAGCCGTATCCGCAGCCCTGCATCATATCCCTGTAGATAAAGAGGATTCCGAGAGGCATATAGCAGATGATGGACAGATAGGTGTATGGCTTTGCCCACGGCAGGATCGTGCTGATATCAGCATTGCCTCCGAGGAAGAGAGGGATAGCCGGACGCAGTAGTAGTAGCGCAAGACCTGCACCGAGGATTGATGCGACCAGAGAGATCTTCAGGGCCACATGCGAGCCCTCGTGAATCCTGTCTGTATCGCCCTTTCCAAAGTTCTGACCGGTATAGGTGGCCATTGACTGACCAAGTGACGGGAAGGCCTGGGTCAGCAGATTTCCGACCTTGGATGAAGCGTTGAAGCCGGCGATTGCATCTGAGCCGAAACGGTTGATGGCAGACTGCATGATCATGGTACCGGAAGCTGTGATAGCGAACTGCAGTGCCATCGGGAAGCCGACTCCGAGCTGCTTTCTGGCATATTCAGGAACCAACTTCCATTCATTCCTATGGGGAACGAGCATTTTTACCTTTGTGAGAATATATACGACACAGAGCACGGCTGAGATGGCCTGTGAAGCGATTGTTGCTATGGCAGCACCCTTTACTTCCCATCTGAATCCGATTATAAAGAGCAGATCCAGGAAAATATTAAGCGTAGCCGAGAGTATCAGAAAAAACAGCGGTGCCTTCGAATTTCCGACTGAACGAAGCAGTGCCGAAAAGAGATTGTAGAAGCAGACTGCGCCTGTTCCGCCTGTAATTATGATGATATAGTCATATGCATAGTGATAGATATTTGCAGGAGTATTCATCAGATGAAGGATGCTGCCCATACTGACAAGTGAGATAGCCGTGACGACCACCGATACTATCACAGAGAGAATGATCGCGTTTGCGACAGACCTTCTCACACCATAAGCATCCTTAGCCCCGAATCTCTGCGAGGTCAGCACCGTAAAGCCTGTAGAAAGGCCATTTGCAAATCCGAGCACGAGAAACATTATGGTCCCGGTGCTTCCGACTGCGGCAAAGGCCTCAGTTCCAACATATCTGCCTACAATAATGGAATCTACCATATTGTAGAACTGCTGGAACATATTTCCGATGAAAATAGGAATCAAAAACCTCAGGATAATGGGCATGGGACGCCCTGTAGTCATGTCAAGCTGCATTATAACCTCCTTCATACGTGCATTGAGTATTTTACTCTCATGTCATGAAAAATCAATATAAATTTTATTAAAAATATGCTAGAATTGTAATTAACGTCGATATGAGAGAACGTCTGAATATTGAGGAGCTCGAAGAATGAAGACAGCGGCAGTATGCATATGTAATTACAATAAGCGGGATATGATCGCACAGTGCCTTCAGGCTGTGGCAGAGCAGAAATGCACGGATTTCGATGTGTATGTCTGCGACAATCATTCGACAGACGGCTCAGAGAAGGTAATAGCTGATTTTATCAGAAAAAATAAAGGGCTTCACATCAGGCTGATACGCACGGATGAGAATCTCGGCGGGGCCGGAGGCTTTGATACCGCGCTCAGAGCAGCATTAGATGCTGATGAGAAATATAAGTATCTGATGTGTGTCGACAATGACTGCCTTCTCGATGAGAACTGTGTGGGAAGCCTGGCGGATTTTCTGGACAGGAATCCTGACAGCGGTATGGCGGCTGCGAAGATATATTTCCTTGACAATCCGGACCTGATACAGTGCTACGGACTTGATATAAGCTATGATCTCTGTGGTACGGTCTCACCATATCTGGGGAAGCTGGAGGATGGCAGTGCGCCTGAGGTCGTGTATTCCGATGCCTCGCCGGCCTGCGCCCTTATGATAAGGACTGAGCTGGCAGAGAGAATCGGCCTTCTCCCTGAGGAAAACTATATCTACTGGGATGATACGACCTGGTGCTACCGTGTGAGGCGGGCCGGATACCGCATCGCAAATGTCGGGAAGGCTATGGCGCTTCATGGGCTTGGGCAGAGAGCAGAAGTCAGGAATACCTTCGGCACCTACTATGCCTGGAGGAATCAGATCAGGTATTTCATGCAGACTGCTCCTGAGGAAAAGTTTCCAGATGTCGCAATAAGGATACTCACTGACATTTATCTCGAGGCAGCAGGCGACTATGAGTGCGGCAGGTCCGATAGGTGTGCGGCAGTAATGGCGGCCCTTGATGATGCAGTTCATGGAGTTACAGGCCGGGCCAGAGATGGGATCATAAGAGATATCGCTTCCACGGAATCGGATGTAGTCTATGAGAGTGTGGATTCGCTGCCGGAGAAATATCGCGCAGGCACGGAGATTTTTATCTACAGCCATTATGAATTGTTTATGGAAGGTTGCGGAAAGGTGCGGACTTTAGTATAATAAAGAATTGGAAAGGAACAAAGTGAAAGGAGGAGCCAATGACGGAAAAGGAAAAGAACAGCATGCTCTTCAGGGAGCCTGATACATATAAGATAAATGTACTGATCAATTCAGTGATGCTTGCTATCCACCTTATTCTGATGGTGCTGTATGTTCTGGCACATGTGAAGGTCATGATCATTGCGAATGTAGTGAGCAGCATCTTCTACCTGCTGGGGTATATCTTCATTAAGAGGGGCAGAACGATCGGATTTTTCTCACTGGTCTTTGTTGAGGTAGCGATACATGCTATTCTCGCCTGTCTGTATATAGGCTATGATGCAGGCTTCCAGCTATGGTTTTTCGCGCTTGCGGCACTGTACTTCTATCCGCAGTTTTCGAACCCGGGCAGAATACCGGGAAGGCTGTCAGTTACTTTTCCTATATTTTCGATAATTCTGTACTTCGCGCTGTTTTTCGAACATATACACTGCGTCATTCCTGACTGTCTGGTGAGCCAGAGAATGCACTATGTGATGAATGGATTCAATTCACTCGCGGTCTTCATAGCTATTTCATTCTTTACCTATCTGTTTGCGACGAGCATCATCAGGTCGAGGAACCGGATGAATTACCAGATGAATCATGATGCACTGACCGGGCTTATGAACCGTTATGCTCTCCACCAGGTGACGGAAGATGCAAAAGCCCGTTCTGACAGGACAGGCGAGCCGTTCTCGTTGGCAATGGTTGATATTGACAATTTCAAGTATATCAACGATAATTACGGCTATGAGTTCGGAAATTTCGTGATCTACAGCGTGGCCGATGAGATCAGGAAGATCACTGATGATGAGGAATTCTCGGCCGGCAGATATGGTGGGGAGAAGTTCCTGTTCGTATATACGAGGGAGCCTTCGTCAGAGGCGATGAAATACAAGATGGAGAAGTTTCGCGCTTCAATCGAGCACATGCAGCTGAATTCGGGCGGCAGAGAGGTTCATATCACGGTATCGATCGGAGTTGCGAAGTTCCACAAGGGTGATGATTATGACATCGTTCTGAAGCAGGCTCATGACAATCTCTACAAGGCGAAGAGAGAAGGAAAGAACAGAGTAATCTGATAAGGAGTTTTTTGGTGAAAAACTGTATAATAATCCAGTCCGGGGGACCTACCGCGGCTATCAATGCCTCTTTGGCAGGGGTGATACATGCTGCATCGGAAGCAGGCTTTGATCACATTTACGGGGCAGTGAATGGCATAGTCGGAGTCCTGTCACAGAATGTGATCGATCTTTCGGAGAAGATGGCTTCAGATGACAGGTTTCTCGACAGAATGATACTTACACCGGCTATGTATCTTGGCTCATGCAGGATGAGAATGCCTGATCCGAAGGCAGAGCCGGCTATTTATGACACTCTTTACGGGTATTTTAAGAGTCTGGATATCACGGCGTTCTTCGGTATCGGCGGCAATGATTCGATGGATACCGTTGCTAAGCTGTCTGCCTACTTCAATGGCAGGAATGCTCAGATCAGCGTGATAGGCGTGCCGAAGACAATCGACAATGATCTGTTCGAGACTGACCATACACCCGGATTCGGGTCGGCAGCGAAGTATGTAGCCGCGACGATGCGTGAGATGGCTTACGACACGATGATATATCCGGTGAAGAGCATAACGATCGTGGAGATCATGGGACGTGATTCAGGATGGCTCACGGCAGCATCTGCCCTGGCCAGGACCGAGAGCATTACAGCCCCACAGCTTATATATCTGCCGGAGGTAGCCTTTTCCGTGGAGCAGTGCATAGCAGATACGAAGGAGCTGCTGAAGCACAGGAATTCAGTGCTGATAGCCGTTTCAGAGGGCATCAAGGATCAGTCAGGAGAATACATAGCTTCGGCTGATGCAAAGGAGGACAAGTTCGGTCACAAGATGCTCTCAGGCACCGGAAAGGCAATCGAGCATATCCTGGGCAATGCCCTCGGGATCAAGATCCGGAGCGTCGAGCTGAATATACCTCAGAGATGCGGCATCCATCTTGCATCGAAGACCGATCTCGATGAAGCATACCAGCTTGGAGAAGCAGCAGTCCTTCTTGCAAAGGAGGGTGTGAGCGGCCGGATGGTGATCATCGAGCGGAAGGATACGATGGAGTATCAGGTAGGATACAGCTCCATTCCTGTGTCCGAGGTTGCAAATGGAATAAAGAAGGTCCCGCGCAGCTGGATCAATGAACGTGGCAATGATGTCACGCAGGAGATGATCGATTACCTGAGCCCTCTGATACAGGGTGAGGTTAAGCTGCCATACCGCAATGGCCTGCCGGAATTTCTTCCGATAGACCATCTCACAGATGAAAAAGGGGACGGGTCCCTTTTTCATCTTTTGTGAATTTGTTATCAATTGTTTTTATAGGAGTAAACAGATGAACGTAGAATATGTTAGCACAAGAGACAACAGCGACAGGGTTACGGCATCACAGGCCATTCTCCGTGGACTCGCGCCTGATGGCGGACTGTATGTACCGACACAGATCCCGAAGCTTGACAGGACTCTTGACGAGCTTGCAGCAATGGATTATAAGCAGGTGGCATACGAGGTCATGAAGCTGATGCTCACTGACTTCACTGAGGATGAGCTGAAGGCCTGCATCAACGGCGCTTATGACAGTAAGTTCGATACACCGGAGATCGCGCCGCTTACCTTTGCTGATGATGTATATTACCTCGAGCTCTATCATGGAAAGACCATCGCCTTCAAGGATATGGCCCTGTCAATCCTTCCATATCTGATGACTACCTCGGCTAAGAAGAATAATATAAAGAATGATATCGTTATCCTTACTGCTACATCGGGAGATACAGGAAAGGCTGCTCTTGCAGGCTTTGCTGATGTACCAGGGACCAAGATCATCGTATTTTTCCCTAAGGACGGAGTGTCAGACATCCAGAAGAAACAGATGGTGACTCAGACAGGGGATAATACCTTTGTCGTCGGCATCAATGGCAATTTCGATCAGGCCCAGACCGGCGTGAAGCAGATGTTTAATGATACAGAGCTGGCAAAGGAGCTTGATAATGCAGGATTCCAGTTCTCATCTGCTAACTCGATCAATATAGGCCGTCTGGTTCCGCAGATTGTATATTATGTATATGCCTATACCCGTCTTGTGAGGGAAGAAAAGATCCACGCTGGAGAAAAGATAAATGTTACGGTTCCGACCGGAAACTTCGGAAATATCCTGGCCTGCTACTATGCCAAGCAGATGGGACTGCCGGTTGACCGTCTGATCTGCGCATCGAATGAGAATAAGGTTCTTTTCGATTTCTTTACGACAGGTACATACGACAGGAACAGACCATTTCATCTGACAAGCTCTCCATCGATGGATATACTTATTTCATCAAATCTTGAGAGACTTATCTATCGTATTGCCGGATACGATGATAAGAAGGATTCTGAGTTCATGAAGGAGCTCAGCAACGACGGGAAATATACGATCACTCCTGAGATGAAGGAAAAGCTTGCTGACTTCTATGGCAATTTCGCTGACCAGCAGGAGACTAAGGACGAGATAAAGAGGGTATTCGATGATACCGGATATGTGCTTGATCCGCATACTGCTGTAGCAAGCGCCGTTTACCAGAAGTTCCTTAAGGATACAGATGACGGTAAGCCGGTAGTGATCGCATCTACGGCAAGCCCGTACAAGTTCACCCGTACTGTCATGCAGGCCATAGGCCATGATGATCCATCGAAGAGTGATCTGGAGCTTACTGATGATCTGGCAGAGGTTTCGGGAATGAGGATTCCTCAGGCTATTGAAGAGATAAAGACAGCGCCTGTCCGTCACAAGACGACGTGCGAGGTGGATGAGATGCCAGAGGTAGTGAAGAAGTTCCTGGGTATCTGAGATACGAGTTACGAGTTATGAGTTGCCTCTGGCATACATGAAAAGCCCCTCCGGGATACCCGGAGGGTTTTATTAATGATACGCGGAGCGAACTCATAACTCTCAACTCACAACTCTTAACTTTTATCCGGACTCAGTATCAGATACACCGTCCCGAACGGATATATCACCGGGACTACGAAGGCATCCTCTGACAGCTGGATCGATTCATGGTCTATGTATTCCGGAGGGGCAAGCTCTGCCTCTGTGGAATAGGTATTTGACATATTTACAGAGAAAAGTCCATTGTGCAGATTCAGAAAATCCTCGAGCGATGCCTTGACATATTCATCGAATCTGTCGAACTTCATCTGGGCATATCTGCTGGCAAATTCAACAGCTGCCTCAGACTCCATATCTATACAGGTATGAATAGGAAGCACACCGGTAAGCCTCTGCGTGATCGCGTAGTTAGTATCGTATTCAGAAGTAAATACAGGAGTCAGCGGTGTGAAATCACCGCCGATAAATCTCACGAGATTATTGAAGAGGAGATCCATGTAGGTGATCAGATTCTCTGAAACCTGCTTTCCTGCCTGATAGAAAAAATTCTTGACCAGATTTGTCGTCTTTTCAGGGATGTCGTCATTGCTGGTGGATTCATCTATCTTATTATCATTCTGATAGCCTACCAGAAGAGTTTCCAGTTGTGAGTTCGTGAGAGCCCCCATGTCCACGAGATTCTGACCGAGCAGCAGGTAATCAGGGCTCTGCGACTTCAGCAGCTCATTCAGCTGGTCCTCGAAGAGGTAATTCCTCTCAAGGGCTATCTGTCCGAAATGCTTGTCCTCTCTGGTCTGTAGAAAGCATACCTCATCAACCTCCTTGGCTGTCATATATCCCTTGTGCATGGCAAGAGTGCCTACACGGATATGCGAGTCCGACAGATGAGAAATAGCCTCAGTAAGCTGCTGAGGTGTAACAGCATTTTTGCTTAGTAGATAACTTCCGAAAAACTGTGCGTACATTAATCGTCCCCCAGGTACTTTTCTAATATCTGCTCCATCAGATCATCCCTGACAGGCTTCTGTACGAAGTCCAGGGCACCGGCCTCTATCGCTGCGCGAAGCTGGTTCTTCGTTCCCACAGATGAAACGATGACAATCCTTGCGTCCTTGTACTGCTTTGTGATCTCTATTGTGGCAAGAATCCCGTCACGTACCGGCATCACTATATCGAGAAAGGTGAGATCAGGCTGCTCCTGTTTGTACTTCTCGAGCGCTTCCTTGCCGTTCGTGGCCTCTATGAAGACCGGGTTCTTTATATATCTGGTGACAACATCCTTCAGCTGCTTGCGCGCGAGGATCGAATCATCACCAATTAATATTTTTGCATTTTCTTTCATGTCATTTTCCTCTTTTTGATCTGAAAGACAGTTTCCTGACATCCCTTATTATATTACATACTGAGGTCAGATGCAAAGTATTTTATCTTCGCATTCTTCATGCTTGACGAAAAAATAAGCCATATTGCAAGGAAAATGAAAAGCATGGCCACTCCGAAGATGCTTCCTGCTGACTTGCTGAGTGGAAGAACCTTTAGATCCGCGAGAAAACAGAGAATTCCGCTTGCCATGCTTCCCACGGCAAACAGAAGCGTCCGTGGGAGCATGTAGCTTATGAATCCGTCCTTGTCGCGGCACTTTTTTATCTGTTCCTCGGCCACAAATGAGGATGGGATTTCGCGCTCCTTTTTCATTAGAAAATATGAATACAGCAGATATACGCCGACCCCCGCTATGATCAGGTCGAAGATCAGCATTATATTGAAACCTTTCATGCCGCCTCACCTTTCGTCGATTGGTATGTATTTCCTGTGTTCTCTGACTGTCATGTAGGCAGGTCTCATGATCTTGTCGTGATGGCAGATCTCCTCCATGCGGTGTGCTGACCATCCAGCGATTCGCGCGATTGCGAAAATCGGTGTGAACAGCTCCATTGGAAGACCGAGCATCTGATATACGAATCCACTGAAGAAATCGACATTAGGGCTGACTCCCTTGTACATCTTTCTCTCTTCTGAAATAATCTGCGGAGCGAGCCTCTCAACGAGAGAGTAGAGAGCGTATTCTTTTTCATAGCCCTTGGCCTCTGCGAGCTGCTCTACATATCCCTGGAAGATTACCGCACGTGGGTCTGAGATCGAGTATACGGCATGTCCGATTCCGTAGATGAGTCCGGCATGATCGAATGCCTCTTTGTGTAAAAGCGCACGCAGGTAATTCCCGGCTTCTTCTTCATCGGTCCAGTCCTTGACGTGCTTCTTCATATCTGCAAACATTTTCACGACCTTGATATTGGCTCCGCCGTGGCGAGGTCCCTTGAGTGAACCGAGCGCTGCAGCGATTGCAGAATATGTATCGGTACCTGATGAGGATACGAGATGGGTCGTAAATGTCGAGTTGTTGCCGCCGCCATGCTCTGCATGAAGGATCAGTGCTACATCAAGAAGCTTGGCCTCAAGAGGGGTAAAGCTTGAATCGTCACGCAGACAGTGGAGAATGTTCTCAGCTGTGGAGTATTCTTTCTTCGGTCTGTGGATGATGAGCGAGTCGCCCTTGCTGTAATAGCGGTATGCCTGGTATCCGTATACGGACAGAAGCGGGAACATTGCGATGAGCTGCAGGCACTGTCTCAGGACATTCTCCTCACTTATATCATCCGGATTGTCATCGTATGAATAGAGTGCGAGTACAGATCTGGCGAGAGAATTCATCATATCATTTGAAGGCTTCTTCAGAATTGAATCTCTGACGAAGTTCTTCGGAAGTGATCTGTATGATGACAGAAGCTTTATGAAATCATGGAGCTGTTCCTTTGTAGGAAGCTCTCCGAAGAGCAGGAGATAGGTGATCTCCTCGAATCCGAAGTGATTGTCAGGCTTTATATTCTTTACTATCTCCTGGACATTATAGCCCCTGTAGTAGAGCTCGCCCGGGATAGGAACATTTTTCCCGTCGATGACTCTCTGGGAATTGACTTCTGAAATATTGGTAATGCCGACAAGGACACCTTTACCATTTACATCACGGAGACCTCTCTTGACACCATACTCTGTATAGAGTTCAGGCTTCACGTATGAAGCCTCCTTTGTCAGATCTGCGAGTTTCTCAATTTCGGGTGTTATTTTGCTATAACTCGATGGCATTTTTACCTCGCTTTCCTTTTTTAAAAAATTACAACAACTCCATCATATTCTAGCATTTTAACAAAAGTTTTACAAGATTTCGAATTGCATTTACAGATTTTTGTGTGGTTTTCTGTTGATATTTTTTCTCAATAATGTATAATGGTTGGCGGTACCTAATTAAATACAATTCACGAAAGAGGTTATATTAATGGCTAACATTGATCTGACACAGTACGGAATCACAGGCACAACCGATATCGTGTACAATCCTTCTTATGAGGATCTGTACGAGCTTGAGACGGACCCGTCTCTTGAGGGATATGAGGTTGGACACAAGACAGAGCTCGGCGCTGTAGACGTTTTCACAGGAATCTACACTGGCCGTTCTCCAAAAGATAAGTTCATCGTAATGGATGAGAATTCAAAGGACACTGTATGGTGGAATACTCCTGAGTATCCTAACGACAACCACGCTGCTTCACAGGAAGCATGGGCTGCAGTTAAGGACATCGCAAAGAAGGAGCTGTCAAATAAGAAGCTCTATGTCGTTGATGGCTTCTGTGGTGCAAATAAGGATACAAGAATGGCTGTCCGCTTCATCATGGAGGTTGCATGGCAGGCTCATTTCGTAAAGAACATGTTCATTCGTCCTACTGAGGAAGAGCAGAAGAACTTCAAGCCTGATTTCATCGTTTACAATGCATCTAAGGCAAAGGTAGAGAACTACAAGGAGCTCGGTCTCAATTCTGAGACTGCTGTAGTATTCAATATCACAAGCCATGAGCAGGTAATCATCAATACCTGGTATGGCGGCGAGATGAAGAAGGGTATGTTCTCTATGATGAACTACTACCTTCCTCTGAAGGGCATCGCTTCAATGCACTGCTCAGCAAATACCGATTACAACGGCGAGCATACATCTATCTTCTTCGGACTTTCAGGAACAGGAAAGACTACTCTTTCTACTGACCCTAAGAGACTTCTCATCGGTGATGATGAGCACGGCTGGGACGACAACGGCGTATTCAACCTCGAGGGTGGCTGCTACGCAAAGGTTATCGACCTTGATAAGGATGCAGAGCCTGATATCTATGGCGCTATCAGAAGAAATGCTCTTCTTGAGAACGTTACTGTTGATGACAAGACAGGTAAGCTTGACTTCACAGACAAGTCTGTAACAGAGAATACACGTGTATCTTATCCTATCGAGCACATCGAGAAGAGAGTTGCACCTATCTCTCACGGACCTGCTGCTGAGAACGTTATCTTCCTTTCAGCTGATGCATTCGGAGTACTTCCTCCTGTATCAATCCTTACACCGGAGCAGACAAAGTACTACTTCCTGTCAGGATTCACAGCAAAGCTTGCCGGTACAGAGCGTGGTATCACAGAGCCTACTCCTACATTCTCAGCTTGCTTCGGACAGGCTTTCCTCGAGCTTCATCCTACAAAGTACGCTGAAGAGCTCGTAAAGAAGATGCAGAAGTCTGGCGCTAAGGCTTATCTTGTTAATACAGGATGGAACGGAACTGGTAAGAGAATCTCAATCAAGGACACCAGAGGCATCATCACAGCTATCCAGACAGGCGCTGTTGATAAGGCTCCTACAAAGAAGATCCCTTACTTCGATTTCGAGGTTCCGACAGAGCTTCCAGGCGTAGATCCAGCAATCCTTGATCCTCGTGATACATACAAGGATGCATCTGAGTGGGATGATAAGGCCAAGGATCTCGCACAGAGATTCATCAAGAACTTCAAGAAGTATGAAGGCAATGACGCTGGTAAGGCACTCGTACCGGCAGGTCCTCACCTCGACTGATGAAAAAAGGGACAGGTCCATTTTTCATCTTTTTCGAACAATAAGATCGCAGCAGAGACCCCACGCGGGTCTCTGTTTTTTTTTTCTTGACATACTTCCCTCTACATACTATGATGAAAAAAGGAACAGGTCCATTTTTCATCTTTTTATCAGATGGATGGGTGGAGTCTTTAATCAAACATTGAGGAGAGGAGAGTGCTATGTCAAGGATAGCCAGACAAAAAAGCAGTACAGGGTACTATCATGTGATCCTAAGAGGGGTCGCAAAGCAGATCATTTTCGAAGACAGATCAGACAGATTTTTTTTCATCAATATCATGAAAAAATACATCACAGCATCGGGTCAGAGCGTTGTATGCTATTGTCTTATGGAGAACCATGTCCACCTGCTCATGTATGACAGAACGGACGCAATCTCATTGGTGATGCAAAAAATAGGAGGATGTTATTCAATGTATTTTAACAACAAATACGACAGGACGGGGCATCTCTTCCAGAACCGTTTTCTGAGTGAGGTGGTCGAGAATGACAGATACCTCGTGACAGTTTTTCGCTACATCCTGAATAATCCGCCCAAAGCAGGTATCTGCGCTGCATCAGAATACGAATGGAGCAGCTACGGCCTGTACGGCGGCCGGGACGGGTTTATAGACACGTCAGAGATAGAGAGGATCATAGGCGGTCCTGATGCATATGAGAGTTTTATAGCAGCTTCAAATGAAGATGACTGCCTGGAGTACACAGGCTATATTCATGATGATCAGTGGGTGGAGCGAAGGATAAGAGAGATTCTGGGGGTTGTCTCAGGCAATGAGGTAAAAGCATATGATAAGAAAAGAAGAAACGCTGCAATCTCACAGCTCAGGTCGGGAGGCCTTACTATAAAGCAGATAGAGCGGCATACCGGAATAAGCCGCGGAGTGATTCAGAAACTCAGATAAAAAGATGAAAAATGGACCTGTCCCTTTTTTCATCTTTGTGATAGACTGTTGGCAGACAGGAGGTGCATAGTGATGAATGATGTCAATTCTTCTACAGTGTTCGGGGAGAAGATTATAAAGATTGTACGAAGCAACTCGTCGCCGAAGGTAAAGTCAGAAGACCTGAAGGACTTCCATGCCGGAGATATAGCAGCGGCGATGAGTGGGATGTCCGAGAAGGAGAGAGGCATCATCTACCGGCTGCTTGATATCGACACCCTGTCTGAGGTGTTCGAGTATGCGGACGAGGATGCCCTGAAGTATATCGGAGAGCTGGATCCAAAGAAAGCGGCTCAGGTACTCGAGAGGATGGAACCGGATGATGCGGTAGATCTTCTAAAAGCGTCAGATCCGAAGCAGAGCAGAGCCTTTATAGAGTTGATGGATTCTGATGCGAAGAAGGATATCATGGCTCTTGCGGCATACGATGAGGATACTATCGGAAGCCGAATGACTACGAACTTCGTGACTGTAGGAAATTCACTCACGATACAGGAAGCTATGAAGTCTGTGGTATCTCAGGCGGCAGAGCATGATAATGTATCGGTCATCTACATCCTGGATGAACATGGCGTCTATGACGGGGCCCTGGATCTAAAGGATCTGATTGTAGCCAGGCAGAAAACACCACTTGAGGAAATCGTCTCGACGACCTATCCGTATGTGTACGCAGATGAGAAAATAGAGGATTGCCTGCCTACCTTAAAGGACTATTCAGAGGAATCGATTCCAGTCCTCTCTGATGATAATCATATCCTGGGAGTTGTAACACTGCAGGACGTCATGGAGACTATGGATGACGAGATGAACGAGGACTATGCAAAGCTCGGCGGACTCTCGGCAGAGGAGGATCTGGAGGAACCGGTGAAGCTTAGCATGAAGAAGCGCCTGCCATGGCTGATACTTCTGATGTATCTGGGGCTTATAGTATCATCGGTAGTCGGTATGTATGAGCAGGTGGTAGCGAAGCTTACGATGATTATGGCATTCCAGTCGATGATACTTGATATGTCGGGAAATGTCGGCACGCAGTCGCTTGCCGTGACGATCAGGGTGCTGATGGATGAGAAGCTTACAGGGAAGCAGAAGGCAGGACTTGTTTTCAAGGAGATGAGGGTAGGCTTTCTAAATGGAGCAGTGCTGGGCATTCTGGCACTGGGTACGATAGGCGCCTATATCATGCTGATACGTAAATATCCGGCGCCGATGGCATTTGCAGTTTCCGCCTGCATCGGTATCTCCCTTATCGTGGCGATGACGATCTCAAGCCTTGTCGGAACCGGAGTACCTATCTTCTTTAAAAAGATAAAAATAGACCCGGCAGTAGCATCCGGGCCGCTCATCACGACGATTACAGACCTCGTCGGAGTGGTGACCTACTACAGTCTGGCATGGTTTATGTTGATACATGTACTGCATATGTGAAAAAATCCCCTCCTAAAGGAGGGGATGATTTTTAGACTAAATCAGATAAAAAAGATGAAAAATGGACCTGTCCCTTTTTTATAAATAAATGTATAAGTATCCAGGAGATAAAAATATGTACGACGAAAGAAATCTTGCAGAAAAGGCTCACGAAGCCATGGAGAATTCATACTGTAAATATTCTGGCTTCTCAGTTGGGGCAGCACTGCTGTGCGCTGATGGGACTATTTATAGCGGGTGTAATGTAGAGAACGCCTCTTATGGTGCTGCAAACTGTGCAGAACGGACGGCAATCTTCAAGGCAGTATCTGAAGGACACAGGAAGTTTACAGCAATTGCTATATGTGGCGGGAAGGATATTAATAATACGATAGAATGCCCTCCGTGCGGTATATGCAGGCAGGTGATGAATGAGTTCTGTGACAGCTCATTTGAGATCATACTGCCTGTGTTCAAAGAAGGCAGTATTGCAGGCGTATCGAAGCATACTCTTGCAGATATGCTGCCGTATGCGTTTGACTTGTGAAAATATATCTACAGGGTGTCAGGCATACATATCATTTTGAAGCTGACCTGACTTCTTCCACAGCACCTCTGTCAATCGTTATATCGCACTCGACCTGTGGGTCGAACTCGCGAAGTAGGGCGATGATCTGCTTCATGATGCGGTCTTCATCGGAGGTAGTGTAGCTGTATGGAACCACGAGATCGAAAGTGACAATCTTCTCGTCGTGGCCGAATGAGACATGCAGATCATGGAAAGTGAGAACCGGGTCTAATATCTTTATGATACGCTCTATCTGTTCTCGGATTTTATTTGTACGCTTGTCATCTATGTCGACAGGATCCACGTGTACCACAAGCACTATGCCGAGGTCACGCCGTACCTTTCTCTCAACAATATCGGCAATTGTGTGAGCGTCCTCAAGAGTCATTCGGCTTGAGATTTCGATATGGACGGTAGCCATGGTGCGCTCTGGCCCATAGCTGTGGATGACGAGGTCATGGACGCCTATTACTGAAGGATCCTGGCTTACGATTTCTTTTATCTTATCTACAGTCTCAGAATCCATTTCGCCACCAAGCAGGGGAGACAGGGTATCTTTTACCAGGCTTATTCCTTCCCATATGATGATCACAGATACGATAAGGCTTGCGATACCATCTATATTCATGCCCGTGAGCACATACATTATAAGTGCGGCAACAGTCACAGAGGTGGTCACTGCATCAAAGAGCGAATCCATAGCCGCAGCGTTCAGAACACTCAGATTCAGCGGTTTCGCGAGGCTCTTATCGAAAAAGTACATCCAGAGCTTTACCCCTATAGAGACAAGAAGCAGAATGAATGTCAGCATACTGAAAGCCAGAGCAGATGGATGCATGATCCGGTCAAGTGATTCTTTAAAAAATTCAATTCCGACATTTATTATCGCAATCGAGAGTATAAGAGTAGCCACATACTCCATCCGACCATGACCGAATGGATGCTCTTTGTCCGCAGGTCTCGAAGAGATCTTCGCACTCAGCAGGCTGATGATCGAAGATGCAGTATCAGACAGATTATTCACAGCATCGGCCGTGATGGCGACAGAGTGAGAGAAGGTCCCTATTATGAACTTCATGACAGACAGGAGGACATTACAGAAGATTCCCGTCACACTTCCGAGAGTACCGTAGGCGCTGCGGTCGTCCGGGTCCTTTATGAACTTTTTTACCAGAATATTAGTCATGACTTATTTCCTCTTATAATAATACAAATGCGGACCGCTGCACCATACGCAGTCAATCCGCAAAAATTGTATATATATTCTATCAGTTGAGTCTGTGCTTAGTCAATACGAACTTAATATGTGAAATGATCATACCCGCCCATTTTTTTCTTTGAAAATCATCATCATCTCATTTGTAAGAGACATATCATCCGGCTGTCCCTTGATCTCATCAGGGGGCAGCCATTCTGCGCTCCCGAGCTCACCGTCGAGAGTCACTTCGCGGCTTCCAGTCACATCACACCAGAATCCCATCAGGATGTCAGAGACCATTCCCCACGGCTGTGACTTGTAGTAGCGGATATTCGTGACAGTCAGGCCGGTCTCTTCCATTACTTCACGTGCCACATTTTCCTCGAGAGTCTCCCCGAATTCAGTAAAGCCTGCAATCAGCGCATCATAATGGATCGAGCGTCCGGCATATCTTGTGACAAGGAGCTTATTCGCGTCCGGATCAGTGACACCGACTATCACAGCAGGTACGATCTTCGGGTAGATGTGATTGCCACATTTCGGGCAGATCATGCATCTCTCTTTTCCAGAATGAACTGTCGGAGTGCCGCAGCGTCCGCAGAAGCGGCTTCCCTGATACCACTGGTACAGATGGAAGGCACATACAGTAGCAAAGTATCTCCATTTTTCAACTGATTTTTCCTCACGAAGGAACTGCACGCGGATGAATTCATAGCCTCTAAGTCCGTCAACCATAATTGGATGGTCATACTCAGCATCTGCACGGTAAATATCATTTTCGGTAAGGACTTTTTCCTCGGCTTCGAGCTGCTTCAGAAAGTAGTTCTTTTCATCAATTCTGAACAGATATATCAGATCATCCGTGTTGTGAAGATCATGAACCTCCGGCAGAATGAGTGAATTTCTGCTGACGAGCACCCTGTCATCCCTGAATACGAATACAGAGTCGCCTTCCGTCGGTTCTGTCCGAAGGTCATAAGAATTGTAGAATCTGTGTGGGTAAATATCCTGTATCATGACACAATTATATCACATGTTTTGTTCCGTGAATACATAGACAAAATAATCCTGATGTGCTAATGTAGGCGTGGTTGTGGAATGTGAGAACAAAGTGTATGAATGGAGCAGAAGTGGATAGCATAACAGTAAGTCTGAATGACAGTATAGATCTTAAAAAAATAGCCGACAGCGGGCAGTGCTTCCGCTGGACTGAAGAATCTGACGGAGCATTCCGCGTATGCGCCTTTGGGAAGGTCAGATACTTATCACAGATAGATGAGAGGACAATATCGATAGACTGTAATGAAAGTGAGTATGACAGTATCTGGAAAAATTATCTTGATGCTTACACAGACTATGACGGCATTATCGCATCAATCGACCCGTCTGACGAATTCCTCACGAAGGCGGGAGAATTTGGCAGAGGCATTAGAATATTACGACAGGATCCGCTCGAGACCCTGATCACCTTTATCATATCCCAGAGGAAAAATATCCCTGCGATAAAGTCCTGCGTCGAGAAACTGTGTAGGGCAGCAGGCTCGTTCATAGGAGAGTACGATGGAGATGAGATATACGCATTTCCTACACTTCCTCAGCTGGTGGAACTTTCCTGTGAGAAGTGCGGCAGAGCCTTCTGCTCCTACCATCAGGCAGGTATTGACTCGTGTTCGCTGGGCTACCGCATGCCGTATATCCAGGAGACGATCAGCAGGCTTGTGATGAATCCTGAGCTCATGGAGTATCTGTCAGGACTGGACGATGACACGCTCTACAAGGAGCTTCTGGGCTTTAAGGGGGTCGGCAAAAAGGTCGCGAACTGCACGGCTCTGTTCGGATTTCACAGGCTCGACTTCTTCCCTATAGATGTGTGGATAAAGCGGGTAATAGATGAGAAGTACGGCGGGACGTTTGATGACCACAGATACTCTCCATACGCCGGAGTCATACAGCAGTATATGTTCTACTATGGCAGATCCGGAAAAGCAGTATAAAAAATCCTCCCTGTAACGGGGAGGATAATTTTTTATAAAAAAAGCCCGAAGTGCCGGGCCCGCATCTTTGACTCCTAGCACGCAGCCAGGTGGGTTTCCGCAACAGACAATCAGCCTTCTAATGGAAGCGGTTCAAGCTTCTCTGCAAATGCATTACCTAAGCCTGACATCATGCCTGCTATATAGGGATCCCTGTTTAAAGTAATTGTAGGTTCAAAAACTACGGGTTGGATCGAACACCCCAGGTATCTGTTGATGAAAATTATAGTCTTTTTATATCAGAAAATCAACCCTCGGATTTTACGTCAGAATTTGACAAACAGGGCTTTTTCTATTATTCTATAGTGTGGCTTAAATAAAACAAAGTTATGCCACACTAAATTCGACTGCGCAGCGTGCTGCCTGTCTCATTAAGTGAAAGAATGTCAAAGGAGTACCGGAAATGGTAAAAGAAAAACTCGAAGAGATAAGGGAGAAGGCTTTTTCAGCGATCGATAAGGCTAGTGACCAGGATTCCCTTAATGACGTAAGAGTAAAGGTTCTCGGCAAGAAGGGTGAGCTCACCGCCATTCTCAAGGGAATGAAGGATGTTGCGCCTGAGGACAGACCGAAGGTAGGAGCGCTTGTGAATGAGGCCCGCAGTGCCATTGAGGAAAAGATGGCAGAGGCCCGTGATGCCATGAAACAGAAGGCTCTCGAGGAGAGACTGAAGCATGAGGCCATTGATGTCACACTTCCTGCAAAGAAGAACAAGATCGGTCACAGACATCCGAATACGATAGCCCTCGATGAGGTTGAGAAGATCTTTATCGGAATGGGATTTGATGTCGTAGAGGGACCGGAGATCGAGAAAGATTACTACAATTTCGAGGCACTCAATATCCCGGCAAATCATCCTGCGAAGGACGAGCAGGATACCTTTTATATAAATAAAGATATACTTCTTCGTACACAGACCTCGCCTGTTCAGGTGCGTCAGATGGAAGCCAAGAAGCCTCCTATCAGAATGATAGCACCAGGTCGTGTGTTCCGTGCTGATGAAGTGGATGCTACACATAGCCCGTCATTCCACCAGATCGAGGGAATGGTGATAGACAAGGGCATCACATTCTCAGACCTCAAGGGAACTCTTGAGATGTTCGTACACAAGCTCTTCGGAGAGGATACACGTGTCAAGTTCCGTCCGCATCATTTCCCGTTCACAGAGCCATCGGCAGAGATGGATGTGAGCTGCTTCAAGTGCGGCGGCAAGGGATGCCGTTTCTGCAAGGGCGAAGGCTGGATCGAGATCCTTGGCTGCGGCATGGTACATCCGAAGGTTCTGAAGATGAGTGGCATTGATCCTGACGTATATTCGGGATTTGCATTCGGAGTCGGCCTCGAGCGAATCGCACTTCTTAAGTACGAGATTGACGACATGCGCCTTCTCTACGAGAATGATATCAGATTCTTATCTCAGTTTTAAAAAGTTCAAAGTTCTAAGTTCAGAGTTCAAATCCAGTCACTGACAGGTTTAAGCTTATACGTTTAGCATACAGATCTTGGAACTCAGAACTCGGAACTTAGAACTCAAAAGGAAAGGATATAAAAATGCGTACTTCTTTGAAATGGCTCCAGTCCATGGTGCCGGGACTCACGAATGACCCACAGGAATTCTGTGACGCAATGACGCTCTCAGGCTCCAAGGTAGAGTTCTATACAGTACAGAATAAGGACCTCGACAAGATAGTCATAGGTCAGGTAAAGAAAATAGAAAAGCACCCTGATGCTGATCACCTCGTGATCTGTCAGGTAGACGTAGGAGACAGGACTCTCCAGATAGTAACAGGTGCTCCGAATGTTTCAGAAGGTGCAAAGGTGCCGGTAGTCCTCGATGGTGGAAAAGTGGCCGGCGGCCATGACGGTACTAAGACCGAGGGCGGTATCAAGATAAAGAAGGGCAAGCTCCGTGGAGTGGAGTCAGACGGTATGATGTGCTCAATCGAAGAGCTTGGTTCTTCAAGAGACGTCTTCCCGGACGCACCTGTCAGCGGACTCTATATCCTGCCTGATGATGCTCCGGTAGGAGATGACGCAGTAGCATATTTAGGCCTTGATGATGTAGTGATCGAGTATGAGATCACAAGCAATCGTGTAGACTGCTTCTCAATAATCGGACTCGCCCGTGAGGCAGCAGCAACCTTCCATCTACCATTCAACCCACCCAAGGTCACTGAGGTCGGAGACGACGATGATGTAAATAAGTACATCTCGGTCGAGGTAAAAAACCACGATCTCTGCAAGAGGTATACAGCAAGAGTAGTGAAGAATATCCATCTTGCTCCATCACCTCGCTGGATGCAGGAGAGGCTCAGAAGCCAGGGCATCAGACCGATCAATAATATAGTAGATATCACGAATTATGTGATGGAAGAGTACGGCCAGCCAATGCATGCCTATGATCTCGATACAATCGCAGGTCATAAGATCATTGTAGATAATGCCACAGACGGCCAGAAATTCGTGACCCTTGATGAGAAGGAGCATGAGCTTGATAAGGATATGCTCATGATAAATGACGGTGAGAAGTCAATCGGACTCGCAGGAATCATGGGCGGCGCAAATTCCATGATCACTGATGATGTGAAGACGATGCTTTTCGAGTCAGCCTGCTTCGATGGAACGAATATCCGTCTTTCAGCCAAGAGGCTCGGTATGAGAACCGAGGCCTCAGGTATTTTTGAAAAAGGTCTCGATCCGAATAATGCAATAGATGCCATGAACCGTGCATGTGACCTTGTAGAGGAGCTTGGTGCAGGTGAGGTAGTAGGCGGAACCGTAGATATTTATCCGGAAAAGGTTGAGCCTTGGCGCGTGAAGTTCGAGCCTGAGCATATCAATGCATATCTAGGCACCGACATTCCTGAAGAGCAGCAGCTTGAGTATCTGAAGAAAATCGAACTCGGCTATGATGAGAAGACGAAAGAACTCATCATCCCTACATTCAGACAGGATCTCCTGTCATTTGCAGATATCTCAGAGGAAGTAGCAAGATTCTATGGATATGCAAATGTAGCTACGACACTCCCGAAGACTTCAGCCACAGCAGGCGGCAAGTCTAAAAAGATGGAGATCGAGGATATTGCAAGGGACGTCGCAGAGTACTGTGGATTCTCTCAGGCATACTGCTATTCATTTGAGAGCAAGAAGGTATTCGACAAGCTCCTGCTCCCTGCAGATGCTCCTGAGAGAAAGGCAATCGAGATCGCAAATCCTCTCGGTGAAGACTTCTCTATCATGAGGACTCTTCCACTGAACGGAATCCTTACATCTCTTTCTACGAACTACAACAGGAGAAATGAGAATGTAAGCCTCTATGAGCTTGGAAATGTATATATTGCAAAGTCACTTCCACTCACGGATCTTCCTGATGAGAGAATGCAGTTTACCCTCGGAAGCTACGGTGATGGTGAAGATTTCTACACGATGAAGGGTGTAGTAGAGGAGTTCCTTGACAAGGTCGGAATGGTAGACAAGGTGGCCTACGATCCTTCGAATAAGCGTCCATACCTGCATCCGGGCAGATGCGCAGATATAATCTACGATGGTCAGGTGATCGGATACTTAGGTGAGCTTCATCCTACAGTAGCAGCAAACTACGACATCAAGGACAGAGTCTATATCGCAGTTATAGATATGCCATACATTGTGAAGTTTGCAAACTTCGACAAGAAATACACAGGCATCGCCAATTTCCCTGCATCTACGAGAGACCTTTCTCTTACAATGCCAAAGGATACGCTTGCAGGAGACGTGGAGAAGATTTTCTACGCAGAAGGCGGCGAATACCTTGAGTCAGTAAAGCTTTTCGATGTATATGAAGGAGCCCAGGTCGCAGACGGCTATAAGTCTATTTCTTACAGACTCACATTCCGTGCGAATGACCGTTCACTTTCAGACAATGATGTAAATGCTGCCATGGATTCGATACTCGGCAGATTAAAGCAGATGGATATAACGTTAAGGAGTTAATAAGTTCAAAGTTCTAAGTTCAGAGTTTAAAGTTATAACTCAGAACTTAGAACTCATAACTAAGAACTGATCATGGAAACAGGATACAGTACTAAAGACTATTATTATGACCTGCCCAAGGAGCTCATCGCCCAGGATCCGCTGGAAGACAGAAGCTCCTCACGGCTCATGGTCTTAGGTAAAAAATCAGGACATGTCAGCCATCATCATTTCAGGGAGATACTCGATTACCTCCATCCTGGTGACTGTCTGGTCATAAACAATACAAGAGTAATCCCGGCAAGACTCATAGGTGCCAAGAAGGATACAGGAGCCCATGTCGAGATTCTTCTTTTGCGCAGAAAAAAAGATGATATCTGGGAGACACTCGTGCGTCCGGGCAAGAAACTGAGACCAGGCGCAGAGGTGACTTTCGGAGACGGGTCTCTTACAGCCACGATTCTCGACGTAGTAGAAGGAGGGGACAGACTCGTTCAGTTCCACTATGACGGTATCTTCGAAGAGATTCTCGACAGACTCGGCGAGATGCCTCTTCCACCATACATCACACACAAGCTCAAGGACAGAGACCGTTACAACACAGTCTATGCAAAGTTTGACGGTTCGGCAGCCGCGCCTACGGCAGGACTGCATTTCACAAAAGAGCTTCTTGAAGAAGTAAAGGATATGGGTGTCAATATAGCCCAGGTCACTCTTCATGTAGGACTCGGCACTTTCCGTCCTGTGAAGGTGGACGATGTCAGGGAGCATGAGATGCACACAGAGTGGTACCGTGTGACTCAGGAGACAGCAGACCTTATAAATAAGACAAAAGAAAATGGAGGCCGTATCATAGCAGTCGGTACGACCTCTGTCCGCACACTTGAGACCGTCGCAGACGAGAATGGTCACATGAAGGCACAGGAAGGAGATACCTCCATCTTTATCTATCCGGGATACAAATGGAAGATAGTAGACGGACTCATCACGAATTTCCATCTGCCTGAATCTACACTGATCATGCTCGTCTCATCCCTTGCCGGACGCGAGCATGTGCTCAATGCATATAAGGAAGCAGTAAAGGAACGCTACAGATTTTTCTCGTTCGGTGATGCCATGTACATCGACCCTGAAAGATGAAAAAGGGGACGGGTCCCTTTTTCATCTTTTCTTATGCAAGGAGTCTTATGAAGCTTTTCAAAAAACACTTACAATTTTATTGATATTTCCTATGCTTTTTAACTGTGTTTTTTGTGTATGCAGATACTGTGAAGCAGAAGCCCGATGCAGTCGATGCAGACAGCATCAGGGTAAACGATGTTGTTTCAGGCAAAAAGAATAATGTAACCATTTCCTGAACAGAAATACAAAACGGTTCCGCAAAAAATATATACTCTTGGATATATGCCTGCTTTCTAAATTTCACGAACAAAGTTTCGTGGAATGAAGATAGAACTGCTATTATAGTTGGCTGATACAACGTATAATCATGATTACACTTCGAGATAATAGAATAGACATTCACCTCATCACCCTTTATAATATAAAAAGATGAAATCGGGGACGGGTCCCTTTTTCATCTTCTGACAATTGAATAAAGGGAGGCGATGTGAATGTCAAGAGTACCAAGGAGACGAGGGAGTAGTGGCTTTTACCATGTTATCATCAGAGGGGTTGGAAAGCAGGTGCTTTTCGAAAGAAGAGGAGACAGAGTTTTTTTTCTTAAAATCCTTGAAAGATATAGTATTGAGACCGAAACGAAGCTGATAGCGTATTGTCTGATGGAAAATCATGTGCATCTTCTGGTTTGTGGTGCGATGGAGAACATCTCGCTCATGATGCAGAAGATTGAGGTGAGCTATTCGGGATATTTCAACAGGCACTATGAGCGGACTGGACATCTTTTTCAGAACCGTTTCTTAAGTGAAGCTATTGATAATCAGAGGTATCTGCTGACAGTTTTCAGGTATATTCTGAACAATCCGGTGAAGGCAGGGATAAGCGCAGCTAGCGCGTATGAATGGAGCAGCTATTTGCTATACGGCCGGGCTGGAAGCATAGTTGATACTTCGGCAGTCCAGACACTGATAGGCAGCTGGGAAGACTATGAGACTTTTATCGGAAGGGCAAATGATGATGACTGTCTGGAATATGACGGATACTGCAAGGATGATGAATGGGTTTCAAAGGTCATTGAAAGGGAGACCGGAGAGAAGTCAGGAATTGCAATAAAAAGTTATGACAAGGAATCACGAGACAAAGCAATTATCATGCTGAGGCTGGCAGGACTTACAATCAGGCAGATTGAGCGGCATACAGGTATCAGCAGGGGCATTATACAAAAGGCAAAGTAAAAGATGAAAAAGGGACCCGTCCCCTTTTTCATCTCATGGAGGAAATGAAATGAACGTATTATTATTCGGGGTGACATGTGTCGGAAAGACGACCGTGGGGAGAATTATTGCGGGGAAGCTTGACTGGGATTTCTACGATCTTGATGAGGAGGTCAGCAGGACTCAGGGCATGTCAGCGGCGGAGTTTTCACAGAAGGGTACAATTGAACAAAGAGACAGGATCCGGGGAAGGCTCATTGGAGGTCTGCTTGAGAAGCCTGAGAATAAGGTCATAGCTGTGAGCCCTCTCAGCTACAGACCGGCATTCGAGAAGTACCTGAGGCGCAGGGATGTGACAGCCATTGTGCTTATAGACACGCCGGAGCATATATACAAGAGAATAGAATTCATAGATAGCCATGACACGGTGTACATGGATGCTGCTTACAAGAAATCACACAAGAAAGAGTACATGTTCAGGCTTACCAGCGATATCACGCATTATGGGAGGATTTACAGTGTGATCCCTCACAGGATAGATGTCCGCCAGGATAAGGCGGATGTGGTTGCAAACCGCATAATTAATATTTACAATCTGAAAAGATGAAAAAGGGACCTGTCCCCTTTTTCATCTTTCGGCCCAGTCGCGGACCAGGTGTCTGTAGTGGGCGAACCACATATACAGCACGCATCCGGCGAAGAGCAGTATGCCGAGAAGCTGTGAGACAGGGATTGCAGTACCGGCAATGCGCAGCTGGTCGGTACGCAGTCTCTCGATGGATGAGCGGCCAAGGCCGTAGAGAGCCATGTACCAGAGGAATATCTCGCCCTCGAATTTTTTTCTTTTCCTATACCAGAGCAGGAAGAGGAAAATGCACAGGTTCATGACAGACTCATATAGAAAGGTCGGATGCACCTGGATGCAGTCTATACCATTTACAGTCACGAGATTATTCATCATCTCTGTAGTGATGTCCTGCGGACGGTTCACGGCATTCACAGGTATCTGCATGGCAAAGGGGCAGTCGGTATATTTTCCAAAGGCCTCCCTGTTGAAGAAATTGCCCCAGCGACCGAAGATCTGACCGATCAGTACACCGAAGCAGATCACATCCGCACATTTCCAGAAATTAAGCTTCTTGATATGGCACATTACGATAACGGTGATAAGGCCGCCGATGATACCGCCATAGATGGCGAGTCCTCCGCCTCTGATATTGAATATCTGCAGCAGATCGTCCTTATACATATCCCATGAAAATATCACATAGTAGATCCTCGCGCCGATCACACCGAAGATGATACCGAAGATGAACATATCCATGAAATCATCCTGCCTGTAGCCGACTCTTTTTGACTCTTTCATTATGAAAACAAAGGCTGCGGCCATCCCGATCGCGATCACGATCCCATAGTATGCGATACTGAAATTACCTATCATAAGATGCTTCCCGACATGCTTCAGAAGAATATGAAGATGTGGAAAAGCAATGCTGTCCTCGTACATAAAGACTCCTTTCGTTCCGTGGTATTATACTATAAATGGTCTGTTTAGACAAATGTAAGAAAAAATGAAAAAGGGACCTGCCCCCCCTTTTCTATCTTCGAACATAATTTTTGTTAAATGTGCACAGAAACTTTTCGCTCATCACTTATGTGGTGGGCACTTTTTTTGCAACTACTAGATATAGTGCAAGAAATGTCCTCCACTTTGCTCCACTCATTGAAAATAGCTTGAATAGAACAGATTTTTTTGTTGAAAAATCTTTGTAAAAACTGTATTATTATTGAAAAGTGGTTTGAAGTGGTGGATAGTGAGACCTAATGGTTCTCACTGGGGCCCACAAAGCCTGCGAAAGGAAAGGAGGTGGCCGTCATGTTCATGGGTGAGTACAATCACACGCTTGACCCGAAGGGCAGGGTGATAATACCTGCGAAGTTCAGAGAGAACCTGGGGGACAAGTTCGTGATCACCAAGGGACTTGACGGATGCCTCTACGGATACCCGTATGACAAGTGGGAGGAGGTAGGACGCAACTTCCAGGAGACCATCAGGACGAATAAGGAGGCCAGACAGTTCTCCAGATTCTTCTTTTCCAGCGCTTCGGACTGTGATATAGACAAGCAGGGCAGAATCCTGATCCCATCGAATCTCCGCGAATATGCAGGACTTTCGAAGGACGTGGTGATAGCCGGAAACCTCGGACATATCGAGATCTGGGATAAGACACGCTGGGATGCGGCCAACAGCTTCGAGGATATGGATGAAGTGGCAGACAAGCTTGGTGGACTGGGACTTATGCTATGAGCGAGTTCAGACATTACCCGGTGATGCTTCATGAGGTGATCGATTCACTTGACATAAAGCCGGATGGCATCTATGTCGACGGGACACTTGGCGGAGCAGGACATTCATCAGAGATAGCAAGGCGTCTCACGGATGGCGGACGTCTCATAGGAATTGACCAGGATGAGGATGCGATACATGCAGCCACGGAGCATCTGGCACCATTCGCGGACAGAGTTACGATAGTCCATGACAACTACGGGAATATCGCAGATGTACTCGCAGATCTCGGCATAGCCGGGGTCGACGGAATCCTTCTCGACCTCGGAGTGTCGTCGTACCAGCTCGATACGCCTGACAGAGGCTTCTCGTATCGCACAGATGACGCGCCGCTTGATATGAGAATGAACCAGGAGTCGGACTTTACGGCGGCAGATCTGCTGAATACATATTCCGAAAAGGATCTGGCAAGGATCATAAGGGATTACGGTGAGGAAAAATTCGCAGACCGTATCGCGAGGAATATCGTAAGGGAAAGACCACTGGAGACGACCGGAGATCTGAACCGGATCATCAGGGAGTCGATACCGGAGAAGTTCAGAAGAAAGGGCGGAAACCCTTCCAAAAGGACCTTTCAGGCGATAAGGATTGAACTCAACAGGGAGCTGGCGGTACTCAGTGATACTGTTGATACCATGATAGACCTCTTAAATGAGGACGGCAGGCTCGCAATAATCACCTTTCACTCGCTCGAGGACAGAATAGTGAAGAGCCATTACAGAAAAGAAGAATATCCGTGTACCTGTCCGCCGGACTTCCCGGTGTGCGTATGCGGTAATATCTCGAAGGGATACGAGCTGACAAGAAAGCCGATCCTTCCGGGAGATAAGGAACTTGGAGAAAACAAGCGGTCAAAAAGCGCCAAGCTACGTGTCTTTGTGAGACAGACATCAGACACGTCGCAGCCGGTAGGCCACAGGAAGCATTAGTGAAGGGAGTCGCTGATGAGACAGACAATGTATTTCGAAAGAGGGAGCGAGGCTCATCGTTTTGTCACGGAGGAAGAGCACGAGGAGCATGTACGCAGGGAGAGAGCAGAGGAACGTGAACGCAGGAGAAGACGGCTCCGCAGAAATGCACATTTCCTGAAGATGCGCAATAAGCGGATCGCATTTTCTCTCGGAATAGGAATAGTACTCGTAGCAATGTTCGGAGCCTTCGTATTTCTTGAAAACAGCATCACGGCATCGATACAGACCATATCGGCAGATGAGGAAACGCTTTCAGAGCTGAAGGCAGACAATGCAGCGCTTCTCTCCAGGATAAATACAGACGCAAGCCTCTCATCAGTGAAGGAAAAGGCAAAGAAGCTCGGAATGAAGTATGCGAAGGCCGATCAGATAGAGTATTATACTGTTAAGGAACAGGATTATATGAGTGTAAACGACAGGTAATACATGATGGCAGTACGCAGCAGACGTCGCAGAAAAGGGAAAAGGCTTTTTAAAAGAATGAAGCGGACTCTGACAGTCCTGTTCTTTCTATGCCTTGCCCTTTTTTGTTTTATAATAGTAAGAGTCATATATATCCAGGCCGTAAACGGCGACAAGTATGCAAAGCAGGTCCTGAGCCAGCAGCAGTACCAGAACCGTACGATACCCTTCAAGCGTGGGGATATAGTGGATTCCAAGGGAACCACGCTTGCCACATCGATCGATGTGTATTCGGTCGTGCTTGACTGCAAGGCCCTGAATGAAGAGAGCCGGACAAAGGGTAAGGAAGGCATCATCGACTCTACAGCAAAATATGTGCATCAGTACTTCACGGATATAAGTGAGGATGATGTGAGAAATGAAGCAAGGGAGCATCCGGACAGCCAGTACAGGGTTCTTAAGAAAAAGGAAAGCTATGAGAATATGAAGGCCTTCGAGAGCTTCACGGATAGTAAGGAGGGTGAAGGCCAGACAGCAGGTGTATGGTTCGAGAAGGAATACGAGAGGCAGTATCCGTATCCGGATCTCGCTTCACAGGTCATAGGTTTTGTAGCATCAGGAAATACGGGTGTCACGGGACTTGAAAACCAGTACAACAGCGTGCTCAACGGCACAGATGGCCGCTCATTCGGCTATCAGAATGAGGACAATTCATTAGAGAAAAATGTGATCGACCCGGTCAACGGATATACGATACAGACTTCAATCGATGTCCTGACGCAGCAGGCTGTCAATCAGGCAATCCTGAAATTCAACAACAAGATGGCCAAGGCAGCCGGCAATCACAAGCGTGGATCAAAGAATACGGCAGTCCTCGTGATGAATCCGAACAACGGACAGATCTATGCGATGGCTACGTATCCTACCTTTTCTCTCAATGACACGAGGAATCTGAAGAGTCTCTATTCGAAAAAGGAGATCAGTAAGATGGATGACAAGGCCCAGCTCGATGCCCTGAATGAGCTGTGGCAGAATTTTCCAGTGAGCCATACATACGAGCCTGGTTCTACATTCAAGCCTTTTACCATATCTGCAGGATTCGAGACAGGGACCCTGTCGAGAAAGAGCAGCTTCATGTGCGATGGCGGACAGACCTTTGCAGGAAATGTATATGTCAGATGTGAGTCACATCACGGGATACAGAGTATCAGAGAAGCACTCATGCATTCGTGCAATGACGCACTGATGCAGATTGGCGCAAAGGTCGGTGCAGAGAATTTCGCGAAGTACCAGCATCTGTTCGGATTCGGTCAGAAGACAGGAATAGACCTTCCGGGCGAGCCGAGAACGAATACACTCATCTATACTGAGAAGCAGCTGGAGAGCCAGCCGATAAACCTGGCTACGAACTCGTTCGGTCAGAACTTCAATACGACAATGGTGCAGCTTGCAAGCGGGTTTGCATCCATTATCAATGGCGGAACACTTTACAAACCGACAGTTGTGACTAAAATAGAAGATGAGTCTGGAAATACCGTACAGAAAAATGATCCTGTGATCATGAAGAAGACAGTATCGAAGTCCACCTCAGATACACTGAGAAGCTATCTGAAGTCAGTAGTCACTGATGGTACCGGAGTGAAGGCTGCAGTAAAGGGCTATTCTATCGGTGGTAAGACCGGTACGGCAGAGAAACAGCCACGTCGCCAGGGAAAGTACCTGGTATCCTTTATCGGATTCGCACCGGTAGAGAACCCGCAGATTCTTGTATATGTAGTAGTAGACGAGCCGAATGCAGCTGACCAGGCACATTCGAATTACGCGCAGGAAATCGCGCACGATATTTTTAAGACGATTTTACCGTATTACAACATCGAACCGGAGGCAAAGAAGAAAAAATGAAGTACTTAGTCGTTGGTCTTGGAAAAAGCGGAGTAGCAGCCGCGAAGCTGCTTCTGAGTCAGAATAAGGAAGCGATCCTTTTCAACAGCTCTGACATGGATGCAGATGATTTTGAGAAAAAGAATCCTGAGCTTAAGGGAGTGCCTTTCTACACAGAAGAACTCCCCGAGGAATGCTATGCACAGATTGGTGAGGCAGTGCTGAGCCCGGGAGTCCCTCTTGATATCCCGTTTGTAGAGGATCTGAAGAAGCGGGGAATACATCTGTCAGGCGAGGTGGAGCTCGCGTATGAATTTTCTCATACAGCTCATATAGCAGCGATCACCGGAACCAACGGCAAGACAACCACAACGGCACTTACCGGTCATATTTTGAGGGAGTACTATGATGACGTAAGGGTTGTTGGGAATATCGGCATCCCTTTCACAGACGAGGCAGCCACGACCACAGAGGATACGAGGGTTGCGATCGAGGTCTCATCCTTCCAGCTTGAGACGATTGATAAATTCCATCCGAAGGCAGCGGCAATCCTTAATATCACACCTGACCATCTGAACCGTCATCATACAATGGAGAATTACATCGCCGCCAAGGAGTCTATAGTAAAGAACCAGACTGCTGATGATACGACGGTTCTTAATTACGAGGATGAAGTGTTGAGGGAGTTCGGAAAGACTCTTCACACGAGGGTCGTATATTTTTCAAGCAGGAGAAAAATAGAAAACGGTATATACTATGACGATGGCAGAAAGGCCATTTACATAGATGATAATGGTTCAGAGAAAAAGGTAATAGACGTAGATAAGCTCCAGATCATCGGAGCCCACAATTATGAGAATGTCTGCGCAGCAGTGGCGCTCACCCTTGCGCTTGGCGTACCGATGGAGACGATTCAGAGGGCGCTTCCTGATTTCACAGCGGTAGAGCACAGGATTGAATTCGTCTGTGAGAAAAAGGGCGTGAAATACTACGATGATTCAAAGGGTACGAACCCTGACGCAGCAATAAAGGCAGTGCTTTCCATGCCGGGACCTACGGTACTCATCGGAGGCGGCTATGACAAGGGAAGCGCCTATGATGAATGGGTAGATACTTTCCCTGGAAAGGTAAAGAAGCTGGTGCTTATAGGCGTGACAAGGCAGAAGATCGCTGACTGCTGTGAAAAGCATGGCTTTAAGGATTATGAGTTTGCGGACAGCTTTACAGAGGCAATAGATAAATGCGTGGCGGCTGCAGAGCCGGGAGATGACGTTCTTCTTTCGCCGGCCTGTGCCAGCTGGGATATGTTCCCGAACTACGAGACCCGTGGTGATGAATTCAAGGATTATGTGAGGAAGTTACCTGACTGATGAGTGACAAGAGCAGCGCAAAGATAGCAAAATTCAGAGATTATTCAAGAGTGAGATACTTTGACTACATCCTTCTGGGTGTAGTTATCATGCTGCTCTTTTTCGGACTGGTGATGCTTTATTCGTCAAGCGCCTATACGGCATCGATCAGATACGGCCGTCCCACCTACTATCTCAGGAAGCAGCTGCTCTTTATTGTACTTGGTTTCTTAGTGATGCTGGTGGCTACAGTAATAAAGTACGATGTACTGAAGCGTCTGGTAAAGTTTATCTACTGGGGCTGTGTATTCTTAAATATCATAGTTCTTTTTATCGGAAGAAGCGGAAACGGATCTACCAGATGGATCAGGGTCGGCGGTGTGCAGGTGCAGCCATCGGAGCTCATGAAGATAGGCATCATAATATTTTTCGCATATTATATCTCGACTCATACAGAGAGTCTCGGGAGAAATGCGTTCAATATCAGGATACTTGCGTATCTGTTCATTGCAACCATATTCGTCTTCATTACGAACCTTACAACGGCAGCGATCATCGCATTTATCGGATTCGGGATGCTTCTTATCGCAAGCAGGAATAAGAAGCCGCTGTATGCCCTGATCATATTTGCGCTGATTGTCGTAGCGGCAGCAGCGTTCTTCGTCATTTCGAAGTCGAATGCCGAGCCGGGAAGCTACAGGCTCAGAAGAATCTATTACTGGCAGCATCCGGAGAAGGCCACACAGAATGCAGGATTCCAGGTACTGCAGGGCTTGTATGCGATAGGCTCCGGCGGACTTTTCGGAAAAGGGATCGGCGCATCAGCCACGAAGCTCGGAAATCTGCCTGAGTCGCAGAATGATATGATCTTCTCGGTAATAGTCGAGGAACTCGGGGTATTCGGAGTGGTCTGCCTGATACTTATGTATGTGCTCCTGCTGTGGAGGATATATATGATAGCAGTCAACGCGAAGGATATGTTCGGTTCCTTCCTTGCAATTGGCGTATTCCTTCATCTGTCAGTGCAGGTGATCCTCAATATGCTCGTTGTCACGAATGTGCTTCCGAATACAGGAGTCACGCTTCCGTTCATTAGCTACGGAGGCTCGTCCCTACTGTGTACGATGTTTGAGATAGGAGTGGTGCTGTCGGTATCGCGGCAGATAAGGCTTGACAGGATAGATCTCGAAGAGGATTTCTAAATGGTACAGGGAAGGAAAAAATTTTCACCATTCAGATTTTATCTGGTAAACTTCATATTTTTCCTGCTGATCCTTGTAGCAGCATTCCTGGTATTCCTGATCCTTGCGTGCGGAGTGCAGGAGGTGGAGGTAAAGGGAGCGACCTTCTACACAGACCAGCAGATTGAGCATCTGGTCTTAAACGACAGATACAGGACAAACGGCGCCTGGGACGTGATAAAGAACAGGGTCCATCCCAGAAAGGACATACCTTTTGTAAGCGATGTGAAGGTGAGCCTTAAGAATTTTCATAAGCTGACCATCACCGTCACGGAAAAGGAGATAACCGGATATATCACAACCCCTGACGGTAAGCTTATATATCTCGACAGGGAGGGCACCGTGACCGACATAAGCCACAAGCTTCTGTCTGGAATGATACCGGTAGATGGTCTTAAGACGAAGAAAAAGATTGTAGAGGGGAAAAGGTATCCTGCCGCCGGGAACAGGGTAGCGGCACTGTCACTTATCTTCAGGTCGAAGGACAATATGGATCTCGACATCAATTCCATATCGTTCGGTGACAGTGGTCAGATCACGCTGATCTGTGGGAAGGTAACGGTCATGCTGGGTACGGCCGACAATCTGAAGGATAAGCTGCTTAGGCTTTCGTACATTCTGCCGAAAGTCGGAAAAGACGCAGGAACACTACATTTTGAGAATTACACGAGCGATAATACAGATATTGTATTTGACGCGGAATGATTTTTTTCAAAAAAGGGTTGCGTAATTTAACAAAAAATCTTATTATATTGTAGTGAAAGAAAAAGCCGAAGAGAAGCTTTTAAGAATTAGGAGGAAACACCCTTGATACAAGTAACTGAGGAGAATAACGGACTAAGCGGAGCGAAGATTCTCGTTGTCGGAGTAGGCGGCGGCGGAAATAACGCAGTCAATAGAATGGTAGACGAGGAAGTCAAAGGAGTGGATTTTCTCGGAATCAATACAGATAAGCAGGCACTCGATGGCTGCAAGGCGCCTGAGCTCTTACAGATCGGAGAGAAGCTGACCAAGGGACTTGGAGCAGGTGGTGTTCCTGAGAGAGGACAGAAGGCTGCAGAGGAGAGCTCACAGGATATATCAGATGTAGTCAAGGATTACGATATGGTATTCGTTACCTGTGGTATGGGAGGCGGCACCGGTACAGGCGCGGCTCCTGTAGTAGCCCAGATCGCAAAGGAGATGGGAATCCTCACTGTAGGTATTGTCACGAAGCCTTTTACCTTCGAGGCCAGGGTCCGCATGAATAATGCCCTGTCGGGTATCGAGAGACTCAAGGCGAATGTAGATACCCTGATCGTCATTCCGAATGACAGACTCCTTGAGATCGTTGACAGAAGGACTTCTATAGAGGATGCCCTGAGGAAGGCTGATGAGGTGCTTCAGCAGTCAGTACAGGGTATTACAGATCTGATCAATGTACCATCACTGATCAATCTCGACTTTGCAGATATTACTACAGTCATGAAGGACAAGGGACTTGCCCATATCGGTATCGGTGTCGGACAGGGTGATGACAAGGCAAGCGAGGCAGTACAGCAGGCCGTTGCTTCACCTCTCCTCGAGACGAAGATTGATGGAGCAAGCGATGTCATAATCAATGTCAGCGGAGATGTGACACTCTTCGACGTCAATGACGTATCTGACTATGTCAAGGGCATAGTTGGTGATACAGCGAATGTTATCGTCGGTGTAGGTACATCGGATGATGAGTCAATGACAGACCAGATAAAGGTTACTGTTATAGCCACAGGTCTTGAAGAGCCGAAAAGTGATGACAGGAAGCCACGTCCGAAGAAGGATGAGAATGGCAGACCGAGGTACACACCATATACTCCGCCAGCAAGCAATGTATCAAGAAATGATGCTGCTACCACAGCGAAGTCAAGACTTACAGACCAGGAGATGAAGGATATCCTGAAGGGAATGCCGGGCAGCGCAAAGGCTGATACGAAGCCTGCTGACAGCATTGGCTTTACGGGTATGACAAAGCCGGAGGCTCCTAAGAGTTCTGTTAAGGAAAGAGATATACAGATTCCTGATTTCTTAAAGAATGGAAATAAATAATACGGACATTTATGGGCCGCAGCCGGAAGTAAGTGAGCCGGCTGCGGTTTTTGTATAAGGGGTACTTTTTTATGAAGATAAAATTTATCGGGGCTGATCATGAGGTGACAGGAAGCTGTCACTATGTAGAGGTTGGGGACAGAAAGTTCCTTGTAGACTGTGGGATGCAGCAGGGGCCTGATATTTATGAGAATCAGGAGATACCTGTGGCAGCAGCAGACATCGACTATGTATTTGTGACACATGCACATATAGACCATAGTGGCCTGCTGCCACTTCTGTATGCACACGGATTCAGGGGACAGATATTTGCTACCGAGGCGACGTGTGATCTGTGTGATATCATGCTTCGTGATTCTGCACACATCCAGGAATCCGAAGCAGAGTGGAAGAACCGCAAGGCAAAGAGAGCCGGCGGTGATGAGGTAAGCCCGGTATATACGATGGAGGATGTTTACGGAGTCCTTCCGCTTTTCGTGCCGGTCAGGTATCATGATGTGATCCATGTATCTGATGAGATCACAGCCACCTTCTATGATGCAGGGCATCTTCTCGGATCATCATCCATTTCGATAGAGCTGACTGAGGGTGATGTGACAAGGACCATAGTCTTCTCAGGCGATATCGGGAATCCTGACAGACCTCTGATAAAGGACCCCGAGCTTCTGACCAAGGCTGATTATGTGCTCACAGAGTCGACCTATGGCAATCGTGAGCATGGACCGAAGCGGGACTTTGCGAAGCTTCTCGCCACAGTGATAGACGAGACCCTGTCGAAGGGCGGGAACGTAGTGATACCGGCATTCTCCGTGGGACGTACCCAGGAGATCCTGTATTCCATCAGACGCATCAAGGAAGAGAAGCTGGTAAAGCATATAGATACCGGATTTCCGGTTGTCATGGATTCGCCACTGGCAGTCGAAGCCACTCATGTATTCTCGATGAATGTATCGGAATGCTTTGATGAGGAGGCATTAGACCTGGTAAGTCACGGCATCAATCCTATATCCTTCCCGGGACTTAAGGTAGCAGTTACCCCGGATGAGTCGAAGGCAATCAATTATGATACGACGCCGAAGGTTATTATCTCCGCGTCAGGAATGTGCGAGGCAGGACGTATCAGACATCATCTGAAGCACAATCTCTGGAGAAGCGATTCGACAGTGATCTTTGTCGGATATCAGGTACCGGGTACACTCGGCTTCAATCTGCTGAATGGGGCGCAGGAGGTCAGGCTTTTCGGCGAGACAGTGAAGGTCGCCTGCCGCATAGAGAATCTTCCGGGTATCAGCGGACATGCTGATCACACCGAGCTGCTGAAGTGGATCGAGAATTTCGAGACGCCGGTACAGAAGGTGTTCGTGGTACATGGCGATGATGATGTCGTGGACGGCTATGCGAAGGAGGTCACAGAGCATACGGGATTTCCTGCGTATGCACCGTATTCAGGAGATGCCTTCGATCTGATCACAGGAGAGCAGATCGAGGAGGGCAGCAGGGAAAAGGTACGGAAGGTACATGGAAAGATACGTGTATCATCGAATGTATTCGCCCGTCTTGTGGCAGCAGGTCAGAGGCTCATGGCAGTGATACAGAAGTGTGAAGGAATGGCAAATAAGGATCTGGCAAGCTTTGCCGATCAGATAAATGCCCTTTCAGATAAATGGGACAGAGATAAATGACAAAGAACAGACTGAACAGGCTCCGTATAGAGATGGACAAGGCAGGAGTTGATGTCTATGTGATGACTCTTGCTGACTACCATATGTCGGAGTATGTTGGAGATTATTTCAAAGAGATAGAGTTCATAAGCGGCTTCACGGGTACGAATGCCACTATGGTAGTGACACATGAGGAGGCCGGACTGTGGACAGATGGCAGGTATTTCATTCAGGCCAGACAGCAGCTTTCCGGGACTACGATCAGACTTTATGAGGAGGGTACTGAGGGCGTTCCTACAGTGATGGAATTCCTTGAGAAGCACCTGAGCGACAAGTCCACTCTCGGCTTTGACGGCAGAATTTTTTCACTGGAATGGTATGAGAAGGTTCAGAAGCTCTGCGATGCAAAGGGCGCGATGATGCTTACAGATGAGAATCTGGTAAGCCCGTTTTTCAAAAAGAGACCGCCGCTTCCGCAGAATAAGGTATGGATACTGGAGGATAAGTATTCAGGAAGGTCATGTGCTGACAAGCTTAAAGACGTGAGAGCTGTGATGAAGGAGCGTGGCGCAGACGGCTTTCTGCTCACGAGTCTGTATGATATAGCATGGCTTCTTAATCTGAGAGGCGATGATATTCACTGTGTTCCTGTGTTCATGTCATACCTGTATATGACTATGGATTCATGTACGCTGTATGCTGACAGCAGGGATTTCGACGAATCTCTTATGAAGTATCTCTCAGCAGAAGGCATTGTGCAAAGACCATACGACAGGGTTTATTCCGATCTGAATCATATCTCAGAGAAAAATGTGATCATCGATCCGAGGGTCGTGAATTCCGAGCTGGTGAATGAGTTCCCGAGTCAGGTGAAGCTGATACGTTGTGAGAATCCTACAAGGCTCATGAAGGCAGTGAAGAATCCTGTAGAGGTTGCGAATACAAGGAAAGCCCATCTCGAGGACGGAGTGGCTGTCACCAGATTCATATACTGGCTGAAGCATTCCATCGGAGTCGAGGAGATTACCGAGATGAGTGCAGCAGATAAGCTCCTGGAGTTTCGGAAGGCAGCTTTGGATTTCCTTGATATAAGCTTTGATACTATAAGCGCTTACAGGGAGAATGCAGCACTCATGCATTATGAGCCGGGCCATGACCACGAGGTGGAACTGCATCCTGAGGGAATGCTGCTCGTGGATTCAGGAGGCCATTATCTTAACGGGACTACCGATGTGACGAGGACAATAGTCCTTGGTGATATTTCCGATAAGGAAAAGGAGTGCTTCACGAGGGTACTGAGAAGCCACCTGAGACTTCTTGGCGCACATTTCCCTAAGGGAGTATGCGGGGCCAATCTCGATGTGCTGGCGCGGGGTCCCATGTGGGATCTCGGACTCGATTACAGATGCGGTACAGGTCACGGGGTCGGACATATATTGAATGTCCATGAGGGACCGAACGCTTTCCGCTGGAATCCGAAGAATCCTGACGATCTCGTACCATTAGTGCCTGGCATGATCACAAGTGATGAGCCGGGACTGTACTTCGAGGATGAGTTCGGTATCAGAACAGAGAGCGAGCTCCTGGTTGTGGAGGATCAGAAGACTGAGTACGGCCAGTTCTATAGATTTGAGGATCTGACCTATGCACCTATAGATCTCGATGCAGTGATCCCTGAGAAGCTGACGCAGTACGAGAGAAAGGCACTGAACGCATATCACGCTGATGTATATGAGGCTCTTGCGCCGCTGCTTCCGAAGGAGGAGGCAGCATGGCTGAAGGAAGCGACGAGAGCTGTATGAGCTGCGGGTTGTGAGTTATGAGTTGTGAGTTTTAAGCTATGAGTGATGTCAGATTGTTTATTGATATGAAGAGCATAGAAAGGGCGGCCGCAAACGGGCTGCCTTTTTGCGGTACAGATGAGACTGCAGAACGCTGTGGTGCAGTTGCCCACCTGCTGAAAGATGAAAAAGGGGACGGGTCCCTTTTTCATCTTTTTACTGCTGACCGGGATTTTCTGACGATTGCAGATAAGGATCTCCATGTATTCTATGTATCGTTTGACAGTGAAGGAAGCCATGTGACAGAGGTGAGCGAGCCGGCGGATGCCGGGCTTACGGCACTTTCACACTTCATCGGGGAGAAAAGTGCGCAGAAGATCATCGAACAGGCCGGAGGTCTTGAGAATGCTTGCAATGTATCCTTCTTCGGACAGGAGAAAAGGATAACTGCGCATAGGGATGAGATAAGGGAATATTATGACCGTCTGATGTCGTATGTTTCTCTGTCCGATCAGGAAAGGATTGACCGTCTTCTGGCAGAGGGGCTTATCGAGAGAGCTGATGATCTGGATATAGAGGTCACGGTATCAGTGCCGTCTGTTGATACCTCTGCCGTAGCCTTTTTTACGGATCTGAATGATACTGATAAGCTAAAAGAAATCGGGGAACGACTGAAGAGGGGAGAAAGGGTCATTTTCTCAGATCTTAAGGCTCTTCTTCACAGCCTCGGCCATGAGGCCGGATTCGATTTCGAGATAAGAAAAAATGATTCCACAATCCATGAGGATGAGAGCGGCCAGCTGTCAATGTTTTCTGATGCAGCCAGGACTCATGAGAACAGGGCGGCGGCAGAGCTGTATGATATTATCATGAAGACAGAGCAGAGGGCATGGAATGAGTCGCTTGTCAATGGCATCTCTTATGGAGAGGCTCTGCATAAGTATTTTGATGATGCAGGTATTGAGGGCTATATCCTTGACCCGCTCAATGAGTTTAAGCCTTCATCTGCCGGGGAGGTGGCTTTCGCTCACCAGAAATTTGCAGAGGCGCTGAAGGAGGATGGCCAGGAGAAGCTCTATACCGGGCTTGAGCTTCCGCTTATCTTCGTGCTCTACGATATGGAGAAGACCGGTATCTACATGGATGCTGACCGTCTGAAGGATTACGGTACTGAGCTTGGTAAGCATATAGCTGAGCTTGAGAAAAAAATATACGAGGAGGCTGGTGAAGAATTCAATATCAATTCCCCGAAGCAGCTTGGAGAGATACTTTTTGGCAAGCTTCATCTGCCGACAGGAAAGAAGACGAAGACCGGTTATTCAACGTCACAGAAGGTGCTCGAGGATCTTGCGCCTGACTATCCTATAGTAGAGGACGTGCTTTCATACAGGAAGTACGCGAAGCTCAAGAGCACATACGCAGACGGTCTATTCAACTGTGTGTCCGGGGATGGCAGGGTTCATACAACCTATCAGCAGACGGTCACTGCGACAGGCAGGCTGTCCAGCACCGATCCTAACCTGCAGAATATCCCTATCAGGCTGGAGCTAGGGAAGCAGATCAGGAAGGTCTTCCTGCCGGCAGAGGATTCTCTATACGTAGATGCAGACTATTCACAGATAGAGCTGCGTGTGCTTGCGCATATGTCAGGCGATGAGAATCTGATAGATGCGTACAGGGCAGACAGGGATATACATACGGCTACTGCAGCAGCAGTTTTTCATGTGCCGGCAGACGAGGTGACGCCTCTGATGAGACGTTCGGCAAAGGCTGTGAACTTCGGTATCGTATATGGTATCAGCTCATTCGGTCTCGGACAGAATCTGTCCATTTCAAGGCAGCAGGCGCAGGAATATATCAACGACTATTTCAAGGCGTATCCGGGACTTCATGATTTCCTTGACGGTCTTGTGGATTCAGCAAAGGCAAAGGGCTATGCAGAGACGATGTACGGCCGCAGAAGACCGGTACCTGAGCTTAAGGATTCAGTATATATGAAGAGGCAGTTCGGTGAAAGAGTTGCAATGAATGCGCCGATTCAGGGAACGGCAGCTGATATAATAAAGATTGCCATGCTTCATGTCTTTATCAGACTCCGCAAGGAGAATCTGAAATCAAGGCTGCTGCTTCAGGTTCATGACGAGCTGCTGATAGAGGCCCCGGAGAGCGAGAGGGAAGAGGCAGAGAGGATTCTGAAAGAAGAGATGGAAAATGCAGCGGCTCTTAAGGTACCGCTAGAAATAGATCTTGAGGAAGGAAAAGACTGGTACAGTGCACACTAAGAAGAAGCTTGCTCCTGAGAGAAGAGCGGCAAGGAAAAACGGAGTATTCAGAATGATAGCGGTGCTTATCGCTATCAGCTTTGAAATTTTTCTCATAACGAATCTGTTCACAAGGCTTAATGCTCATGCCGAGTGGATCAATGTGATGACGAGGGTCCTTGCAGTCATTCTGGTGATCCTTATCTATAATGAGAACCGCAATGCTGCATTCAAGACTCCGTGGATCATCCTCATAATGGCTGTTCCGATATTCGGTATCATCATGTATCTGCTCGTCGGTCTCAATGCCCACACCTACGAGATGAAAAAGAGGTATCGTGATATTGATGACAGGCTTATGCCTATGCTTGAAAGGGACGATGACCTCACACAGAGTATAAAGGACAGGGATGCAGGAGCCGGTGCAATCTGCGCATATCTTGAGAACCAGGCGCATTTTCCGCCGTATAAGGACAGTGGTGTCACCTATTACGGCGATACCTGTGATGCACTTGAGGCCATGATCTCTGATCTGAAGACAGCAGAGCATTTTATCTTTATGGAGTATTTCGCCATCGATGACAAGGAGGCCTGGCACCGTATCGAGGAGATCCTCGTGGAAAAGGTAAAGGCTGGAGTCGAGGTCAGGGTCTTCTATGATGATCTCGGAAGCATCGGATTCATAAATACTGCTTTTTCAAAAAAGTTAAATTCCCTCGGTATCAAATGCCGGGTGTTCAACCCGTTTTTCCCAGGACTCAACAGATTCCTCAATAACCGCGACCACAGAAAGGTGACTGTTGTCGATGGCAGGGTGGCATACACCGGCGGCTACAATCTGGCTGATGAATATTTCAATATCGAGCGTCCATACAGGGCATGGAAGGATTCCGGGATCAGGATCACAGGCCCGGCCGTGGATTCGATGACAATTATTTTCCTTGAGAACTGGAATGCGACTAAGAAGCATTTCGAGAAGGATAAGGTCTATGACAGATTCCTGGTAGCAGAGAAGGATGAGTCGGCTCACGGATTCGTGCTGCCGTATGCCGATTCTCCGATGGATGAGCTGCAGGTCGGGGAGGATGTCTATATCTCAATGCTTGATAAGGCAGATGACTACGTGTATATCATGACTCCGTACCTGATCATTACCGATGAACTCAGGACTGCGATAAAGCTTGCTGCAATGCGCGGAGTAGATGTGCGCATTATCACACCGGGAGTGCCGGACAAGAAAATGGTCTACTCGATCACAAGGTCATTCTATCATGATCTCTGCATCAGCGGTGTCAGGATATATGAGTGGCGGCCGGGATTCATGCATGGCAAGCTCATGGTATCAGACGATTCTCTCGCAGTCTGCGGCACGATAAATCTCGACTACAGAAGCCTCTATCATCATTTCGAAAATGCAGTGTTCTTCGGATACTGCGATGCTGTCATCGATGCGAAGCATGACTTCGAGAGGACGATGGAGGAGTGTGAAGAGGTGACAGTGGACTACAAGGTCGGACGCAAGGGGCTTCTGAAGCTGCCGCAGATGTTCCTGAGGCTGTTTGCAGAGCTGCTGTAGGGGAGTTATGAGCTGCGGGTTGAGAGCTGGAAGTTAAAAGTTTAAAGAGGGTTGTTTGATAAAGCATCGTAATGTGCTATACTATTACTGATACGTAAATAACAGAAGTTTATGGCTTTAAGCTTATAACTTATAACTATTAACTATTAACTAATAACTAACATGTACTATATTGGAATTACAGGAGGTGTTGGTGCCGGCAAGAGTGAGGTACTCGCCTTCCTTCAGAAAAATTATAATGTCGAGGTTATGCATTCGGATGATCTGGCAAGGCAGCTGGAGACGCCGGGCCATGCCTGCTATGACATCATCAGGGAAGAGTTTTCGGATGATGATATATGGGGAGCAGAGGATGCGTCACATCCCGGGAAGCCGCGCATAGAGTGGAAGAAGCTGGCTGATCTTATCTATGCAGATGATACAAAGAGGCAGAAGCTTGACGGGATAGTGCATCCGGCCGTGAAGGAAGAGATTGCAAAGCGTGTCGAGAATGCGAGAAAGTCCGGCAATGTAGATGTATTTTTCCTTGAAGCAGCACTGCTCCTTGAGGAGGGATATGACCAGATCTGTGATGAGATCTGGTATATTTATGCATCAAAGGAAGTCAGAAGAGAAAGACTCCGTAAGTCAAGAGGATATTCTGATGAGAAAATAGATTCCATGCTTAAGGCACAGCTGTCTGATGAGGAATTCCGTCACAGATGCCAGGTGACTATTGACAATTCATACGGTATAGAGAGGGGTTTTCCTGAGGTGAAGAAGGAGATGGAGCGTCTACTCGGAAATAGTGGAGATACGCATATGATTGAGGTGAAGGAAGAGAGGTCGGCGAAGGTCAGTGTGCCTGATGGTGCAGAGCTCGTCTACAGCCTTGATATAGGTACGAGAAATGTAGTAGGTACCGTCGGCTATCAGGAGAATGAGGACGGCTTCCATGTCATTGCAATGTCGAGCAGGGAGCACAAGAACCGTGCAATGCTTGACGGGCAGATCCATGACATAGGTATGGTGTCAGATATCATCAGGAAGGTGACTGATGATCTGAATGAGCAGCTTGGCTTCAGGCTTCACGAGGTGTGTATAGCAGCCGCTGGACGAGTTCTGCGCACCGTTACTACCCGTGTTGAGATGGATTATGATGAAGAGACGGTAGTCACAGGCGATGATATCAATACTCTCGATCTGATGGGAGTAGACCAGGCCCAGAGAGATATCAATCTCGACGGTGGACCATACAGATTCTACTGCGTCGGATATTCGACAATGAAGTATTATCTGAACGGCGAGCTTTTCTCTAATCTTGAGGGGCATAAGGCCACGAGGATAGAAGAGGTGATCATCGTGACCTTCCTGCCGGAGGATGTAGTAGACGGTCTGTATTCGGCAGTAGAGAGGGCAGGGCTTTCAGTCATGAATATGACCCTCGAGCCTATAGCAGCTATCTCGGTTGCAATCCCGCGGAATTTCAGGATGCTTAATATCGCCCTTATCGATGTGGGAGCCGGTACATCAGATATATGTATCACCCGTGATGGAAGCATCATTGCCTATGGCATGATCCCGTATGCTGGTGATGAGCTGACAGAGGTGCTCGTACAGGCATTTCTCGTTGACTTCGATACAGCAGAGCAGATCAAGAAGGATTCCACAGAGAAGGAAGAGGTCACATACAATGACATCATGGGTATTTCTCATACCATATCCGCAAAGGATGTATGGAAGCTTACAGACCCGGTGATGACGAAGATAACCGATGCAGTCGGCGAAAAGATAATAGATTTGAATGGCGGCAAGCCTGTAGCAGCAGCCTTTGTAGTGGGAGGCGGCGGAAAGGTCCACGGATTCTGTGAGCATCTTTCGAGAAAGATAGGCATAGTCTCAGAGCGTGTGGCCCTCCGCGGTGAGGAGGTAATGAAAAATATCACCTTCCCTGACGGAGTAAAGAAGGACCCTCTTTTCGTGACTCCTATCGGAATCTGCATGAATTACTATGAACAGAAGAATAATTTCATCATGATCCATTTCAATGGTGAGATGATGAAGCTGTATGATAACGGTCATCTGAAGATAGTAGATGCTGCAATGCAGAGCGGAATGGATACGTCAGAGCTTTTCCCTAAGAGGGGCAGGGAAATGCACTTCACAGTAAATGGTGAAGACAGAATGATAAGAGGTCATGAGGGTGAGTCTGCAAGAGTCACGATGAATGGCCATGAGGCAGCGCTTAATACGATTCTGATACCGAATGCGACAGTTACCATCACAGGTTCCACTGCCGGTGAGGAGGGATCGCTTCGTATTGAGAATCTGGACGAATTCACCAAGTCATTTGTATCCTTTATTGTGAATGGAACGAAGGTCAGATGTCCTGAGTTCGTAGAGGTAAATGGCGAGCTGCGTCCGGGAAGCTACGAGATACAGAATGGTGATGACATAGAGACCAGAAGCTATTATACCGTGGGTCAGCTTGCTGAGTTCATGGATGTAGAGCCTGATCCGGATCATCAGATCCTCGTGAATAATAATGTCGCAGATCAGAATACCCTGATATATGAGAACTTCTCAATAGAGTGGACACTGACAGGAAATGGTTATACGAAGCCGGAGGAGGATACAGGGGATAGGGAAGAGGATATAGAGAATACTCCCGAGGAAGAGAAAGATACTGATGAAGTAACTGAATCTGAACCGACAGAGGACAGCAGTACAGATGATGGCGATGTTACCGGGGATGAAGAGTCTGAGCAGTCTGCTGCTACTGAGAGAACCAACTCACCTGATATTCCATCCACTCCTCTTACGAAGGAGGCCGTTGCCGATATTCCGAAGAAGGCTGGCAATGAGATCCATGTGAAATTCAATGGCGAGGATGTGACGCTCAGCGGACGACTTGATTATATTTTTGCAGATGTGCTGGCAAAGGTGAACTTCGATGCCAACCAGGCAAATGGCCGCCTTGCGCTCACGAAGAAGAACGGAGTGAAGTGCGGGTATGCAGATCCAATCACAGAGGGCGATGATCTGGCAGTGGAGTTTGTTGAGAAAAGCTGACTTCTTTGGAGGTTAACATGGAAATGTTTTCGATTGCGAGCGGGAGCAGCGGGAACTGCATCTGCGTCGGCAATGATAATGATCATGTGCTTATAGACTGCGGTATTTCAGGGAAGAAGACGGAGGCAGGGCTCAATCAGTATGAGCTGACTACGCCTGACTGCGCCGGCATTCTGGTGACGCATGAGCATATAGATCATATAGCAGGTCTGGGCGTCATAATGCGCAGGTACGGACTGAAGGTCTATGCCACGCTCGGCACAATACGGGCAATCCTTAAGGACAGACGTGTTGGAAAGGTTGACGAATCACTTTTCAATGTGATTCATCCTGACGAGGAATTCCAGATAGGTACCCTCGATGTGAAGCCGATTCATATATCACATGATGCGGCTGATCCTGTGGGATATATTCTAAGGGATGATGACAGTGGCAGGAAGGTCGCAGTCGTGACGGACCTGGGTACATACGATGATTACACTATCGGCAATCTGCAGGGGCTTTCGGCCGTGCTTCTCGAGGCAAATCACGATGAGAATATGCTCTCCTGCGGACCATATCCGTATCCGCTGAAGCGCAGGATAAAGAGTGATTACGGCCATCTGTCGAATTCACTTTCAGGACAGCTGCTCGGTCATATACTTAATGACAGCATAGAGCATGTATTCCTGGGACATCTGTCCGCCGAGAATAATTACGCGCCTCTTGCGGTCGAGACCGTGAATCAGGAGATCACAGATGGAGACAATCCTTACAAGGCGAAGGATTTCAACATAACAGTAGCATCACGGCACGAGGTGTCGGAAAAAGTAGTAGTTTAAGGAGAAAACTATGGAATCAAAAAACAGAACCATCATCAGCGTTGTAGGAAAGGATGCAGTCGGAATCATTGCAAAGGTCTGCACCTATCTCTCAGAACACAAGGCCAATGTGCTTGACATTTCACAGACCATCCTTGATGGATTTTTCACGATGATGATGATCGTAGATACAAGCTCGGCAGATGAATCGTTCGGCGATATCCAGAAGGGACTTGCTGACATTGGAAAGGATATCGGTGTAGATATCAGATGTCAGAAGGAAGAAATCTTTGAAATGATGCACAGAATATAATGGTGAAGACTAATGATTAATATTTTAGAAGTGGAAGAGACCAACCGCATGGTCTCTGATGAGAACCTGGATGTCCGCACGATCACTATCGGCATCAGCCTTTTCGACTGCATGGACAGCAATCTGGACAAGCTGAATGAGAATATTTACAATAAGATCACAACAGTTGCCAGGGATCTTGTGGCGACCGGAGAGAAGATTGAGAAGGAATTCGGAATCCCGATAGTCAATAAGAGAATCTCTGTGACACCTATCGCTATGATCGGTGCTGCTGCCTGCCACAGTCCTAAGGACTATGTGACAATTGCGAAGACTCTTGACCGTGCAGCAAAAAAGGTCGGAGTCAATTTCCTCGGCGGATATTCTGCTATCGTAAGCAAGGGGATGACTACACAGGATCAGTATCTGATCGAGTCAATCCCTGAAGCGCTTGCTTCGACGGATTTCGTCTGCTCCTCGATAAATGTAGGCTCGACGAAGACCGGTATCAATATGGATGCTGTCCGTCTCTTAGGACAGGTGGTGAAGGACACTGCGCTTGCCACGAAGGACGAGGAGTCGATCGGATGTGCGAAGCTTGTGGTATTCTGCAATGCTCCTGATGATAATCCGTTCATGGCAGGAGCCTTTCATGGTGTATCCGAGGCAGATGCAATCATCAATGTCGGAGTTTCAGGACCGGGAGTGGTAAAGACCGCTCTGAGTCATGTGAGAGGAGAATCCTTCGAGGTCCTCTGTGAGACTATCAAGAAGACTGCATTCAAGATTACCCGTGTGGGTCAGGCAGTAGCAAAGGAAGCCAGCAGGATGCTTCATATCCCGTTCGGTATCATAGACCTTTCCCTTGCACCTACACCAGCTATCGGAGATTCTGTTGCCGATATACTTGAGGAGATCGGCCTTGAGAAGGCAGGAGCTCCGGGAACCACGGCCGCGCTTGCTCTCCTTAACGATCAGGTGAAGAAGGGCGGTATCATGGCTTCCTCATACGTCGGAGGACTCTCAGGCGCTTTCATCCCTGTATCAGAGGACCAGGGTATGATCGATTCAGTAGAGGCAGGAGCTCTTACTATTGAGAAGCTTGAGGCCATGACCTGTGTATGCTCAGTAGGCCTTGATATGATAGCTATTCCGGGAGATACGAAGGCAACGACCATCTCCGGAATCATAGCAGATGAGATGGCTATCGGTATGGTCAATCAGAAGACCACGGCTGTCCGTCTCATCCCTGTAATAGGAAAGGGAGTAGGAGACACCGTTCAGTTCGGTGGACTATTAGGCTACGCGCCTATAATGCCAGTCAACCAGTTCGACTGCCAGGACTTCGTCAACCGCAAGGGTCGTATCCCGGCACCAATCCATTCCTTCAAGAACTAAATATGCTCTGCTTGCGCCACCTGTACCAGGTACGGGTGGCCTTTTTGTGTGAAAATGTACATGAATAAATTCCTGCAATCCCTTGTCTGATAAAAATATAAATGGTAAAATCGATCAGAATCAGAAATGGAGATACAAATGGGCAGAAAAGCAGTATTTTTTGATATCGATGGGACACTCTGGAGCACAGACAATGTGATCCCGGAGAGTACGGTAGAGGCAATTCACGGACTGCAGAGGAATGGTCATCTGGCTTTTATCAATACAGGCAGGACGAGAGCATTTGTCAGAAGGAAGAATCTTCTTGATATAGGGTTTGACGGTATATGCTGCGGATGCGGTACGATGCTGGAGCTTAATGGCAGGGCAGAATATTATTATAAAATCCCAGAGGACTTTGCGATATATACGGTTGAGACCATAAGGCAGTTTCATTTCAAGCCGGTGCTGGAGGGACGGTATAATCTGTACCTGGATGATGAGGATTTCGCCAGTGATTTTTACGGGATAAAGCTGCACGATGAAATGGGCGATGATCTGCTGACAATCCGTGATCACTGGGGGAAATGGGAGATAAGCAAGCTGAGCTGCGCGACTCCGCAGCCGGAGGCAGATGTGGCGGCATGTAAGGAGATTCTGGGGAAGGACTATGAATTCATGTCGCATAATCCCGAGGTAGTGGAACTCGTACCGACAGGTCATACGAAGGCCACTATCATGGATAAGGTATGCGAACGGTTTGATATAGATATAAGTGACACGATCGCAGTCGGCGACGGAGTGAATGATCTGGAAATGCTCCATCATGCCGGTAGCGGAATAGCAATGGGAAGCGGGTCTGATGAGGCAAAGGCTGCTGCGGACTTCGTGACCACAGGACTCAATGAGGATGGCATAATGAATGCCTTGAAGCAATCAGGGTTGATTTGAAAAGAGAAAAAGATGACTAAGAAGGATGAAGACACGAAGTACCTCGAATGTGAAAAGCAGTATGTGTTCTACAGCCTGATATTCGCAGGCGGGGTATTCGGTGGATATACTTTTGTACAGAGAGGTGGGATTTTCTGTAACGCCCAGACTGCAAACCTCGTAATGCTTGCAATTCATCTGGGGCAGGGCGACTGGAATGGTGCGCTCTATTATTTTATTCCTTTTACTGCGTACCTGGGTGGAATTATGCTCAGTGAGCTGCTGGCGTTTTCTATCAAGCCGCTGCATCTGATGCGGTGGGATACGCTTTTGATTGGAATTGAGGCTGTGGTCACTATTATTGTTGGTTTTATTCCGCAGTCGGCGCCTGACCAGATCAGCCAGGTTTCGCTGAATTTCCTTGCCGCCATGCAGTTCAACACTTTCAGGCAGGCTGAGGGCGTCGGCATGGCAACTACCTTCGTTACTAATCATGTGAGACAGTTCGGAAGTCATCTGGTGCAGTTTCTGCATCACCATAAGGACGTTAATCTGAACCGCTTGGCACGTCACGGATTTATGATACTTTCATTTGTGGCCGGTGCAGCTGTCTGCTCAGGACTCACGCTTCTGATAAAGGATTACGCTATATGGGCAGCAACGGCGGTTGAGATCTTTATCTTCATCAGGCTGCTCCACGCAGACCGGACCTACGAGAAGGAGCTTCTCTACAGGAAGCCGCACGGACATTGACTTGATAATTCAGTTCTTTTCCTGTAAAATAAGAAAAGTTTTGTACAAATACGGAGGATTACAATGATACAGGCTTCAAATATTTCGCTGCGTGTCGGGAAAAAGGCACTCTTCGAGGATGTGAATATCAAGTTTACGGAAGGCAACTGCTACGGAATCATCGGTGCCAACGGCGCCGGAAAGTCCACCTTTCTTAAGATATTATCAGGCAGGCTCGAGCCTACGACGGGCGAGATCACTATTACACCCGGACAGAGACTTTCCTTCCTCGAGCAGGATCAGTTCAAGTATGATGACCAGATAGTTCTCGACACTGTCATTCAGGGTAATCAGCACCTGTATGATGTGCGCCAGGAAAAGGATGCCATATATGCAAAGCCGGATTTCTCGGATGAGGACGGAATCCGTGCATCGGAGCTTGAAGCAGAGTTTGCAGATATGGACGGCTGGAATGCAGAGGCTGACGCCGAGACCCTTCTGAATGGACTTGGAGTAGCTACAGAGAACCATCAGAAGCTGATGAAGGAGCTGCCCGGCGCACTCAAGGTCAAGGTACTTCTTGCAAGAGCGCTTTTCGGTAACCCTGATATCCTGCTTCTCGATGAGCCTACCAACCATCTGGATCTCGATGCTATCGGCTGGCTCGAGGAATTCCTGATCAATTTCGAGAATACGGTCATCGTCGTATCCCATGACAGATACTTTCTTAACAAGGTCTGCACGCATATCGCAGATATCGACTATGGCAAGATACAGCTCTATTCAGGAAACTATGACTTCTGGTACGAGTCATCACAGCTGATCCTGAAGCAGAGAAAAGAAGCCAACAAGAAGAAGGAAGAGCAGATCAAAGAGTTGAAGGAATTTATCTCCAGATTCTCAGCTAATGCCGCAAAGAGTAAGCAGGCTACTTCCCGTAAGAAGGCTCTCGAGAAAATCGAGCTCGACGATATTCGCCCATCATCCAGAAAGTACCCGTACATCGACTTCCGTCCGAAGAGAGAGATCGGAAATGAAGTCCTGACAGTCGATGGCCTGACAAAGACTATTGATGGAAAGAAGGTTCTCGACAATATCTCATTCGTAGTCGGACACGATGACAAGATTGCATTTGTTGGTGGTAATGAAGCAGCAAAGACAGTCCTTTTCGAAATACTGACAGGCAATATGGAACCGGACAGCGGAAGCTACAAATGGGGTGTGACGACATCGCAGTCATATTTCCCTAAGGATAATTCAAAGATTTTTAATGACAATGACATGATCATCGCCGACTGGCTTACCCAGTATTCTGAGATAAAGGATGCGACATACGTCCGCGGATTCCTGGGCAGAATGCTGTTCGCAGGAGAAGATGGCAATAAGAAAATGAAGGTTCTCTCAGGAGGCGAGAGAGTCCGTGTGCTTCTGTCGCGTATGATGATAGAGGCATCGAATGTCCTGATCCTCGATGAGCCTACAGACCATCTGGATATGGAGTCGATTACGGCACTGAACCAGGGACTCATTAAGTTCAAGGGGGTCATCCTTTTCTCATCACGAGATCACCAGATAGTTGAGACCACTGCGAATCGTATCATGGAGATCCTTCCGGACGGCAGCATGATCGACAAGATCACTACATACGACGAGTATCTCGAATCAGATGAGATGGCCCGTAAGAGAACGGTCTACAATACTACTGATGATGAGGAATCAGACGACTGATTCGAAAAAGTATAAAAAAATCCCTTGACATTGCCTGCTTCTTTTGGTAAACTATTCAAGTCGCCTGAGAGAAAGCAAAGCGCATGACAGACATGTAGAAGCGGAATCCGTGTCGACGAGGGATCTTAGCTCAGCTGGGAGAGCATCTGCCTTACAAGCAGGGGGTCACAGGTTCGAGCCCTGTAGGTCCCATTTATATCTGCATACCAGAGCAGATATGGCGAGATAGCTCAGTTGGCTAGAGCACACGGTTCATACCCGTGGTGTCAAGAGTTCGAGTCTCTTTCTCGCTAGTTAAGTTAAGGTTGAAGGGCTGTTGCATCGTTGATGTGACAGCCCTTTGTGGTATGAGGTATTATATGAGAATAGGAAACGGATACGATGTGCATCAGCTCACAGAAGGCCGAGATCTGATCATCGGAGGAGTGAAGATCCCTTATGAAAAGGGGCTTCTGGGACATTCCGATGCAGATGTGCTTCTTCATGCGGTGATGGATGCACTGCTAGGAGCGGCAGGTCTTGGTGATATCGGACTTCATTTCCCTGATAATGACGACAAGTACAAAGGTGCAGATTCGCGTGAACTTTTAAAAGAAGTCAGGCAGAAGCTCCTTGATGAAGGATATGTGGTCGGAAATATTGACGCGACCATCATAGCCCAGGCACCAAAGATGCGTCCGTATATCGATCAGATGAAAAAAAACATCGCAGAGGATTTACAGATTGCCGAAAATATGGTAAATGTAAAGGCAACAACAGAAGAGCATCTCGGATTTACCGGAAGAGGCGAGGGTATCTCGGCCTCTGCAGTATGTATCATTGAGTCGCTCTACGAAGCTGGAAGGCCTATAAACTCAGGCTGTGGCGGATGCCCGATGAGAAAATAAGGAGATCTTTATGATTAAGATTTACAACACGCTTTCAAGAAGAAAAGAAGATTTCGTACCTATCGAAGAGGGAAAGGTGCGGATGTATGTCTGTGGACCTACTGTGTACAATTACATTCATATCGGCAATGCCCGTCCGATGATCGTATTTGATACAGTCCGCAGATATTTTATATACAAGGGTTATGATGTGAACTATGTATCGAATTTCACCGATGTCGATGACAAGATCATCAGGGAAGCCAATGCAGAAGGCAAGAGTGCTCAGGAGATAGCAGAGTTCTATATTGCTGAATGCAAAAAAGATATGGAGGCCATGAATATCATGCCGGCAACGACCAATCCACGTGCCACTCAGGAAATAGACGGCATGATCGACATGATACAGACCCTCATAGAAAAGGGTGATGCATATGTGGCAAAGGACGGCACAGTCTATTACAGGACCAGAAGCTTCAGGGATTATGGCAAGCTTTCACACAAGAATATTGATGATCTCGAGGCCGGACATCGTGATATCAAGGTGACAGGCGATGACAAAGAGGATTATCTGGACTTTGTACTCTGGAAGCCGAAGAAGGAAGGCGAGCCATACTGGAAGTCTCCGTGGTGTGACGGCAGACCGGGCTGGCATATAGAGTGCTCAGTGATGTCGAAGAGATACCTGGGAGATACGATTGATATCCATGCAGGCGGAGAGGATCTCATTTTCCCTCATCATGAGAATGAGATCGCCCAGTCAGAGGCTGCAAATGAAGTGCCATTTGCACACTACTGGATGCACAATGGTTTCCTGAATATTGATAACAGAAAAATGAGCAAGTCTCTTGGCAATTTCCTTCTCGTAAGAGAGATTCTGAAGAGATACAACGCTGATGTGCTGAGATTCTTTATGCTAAGCGCCCAGTACAGGAGCCCTCTCAATTATTCTGAGGAGCTGATGGAGTCTGCAAAGAACGGTCTTGACAGAATCCGTACTGCAGGTGACCGTCTCAAGGATCTCATAGCCAATGCTACAGATATGGAGATGACAGAGGAAGAGGACGAGCTTCTTGACACTACAAAGGAATATGTCGAGAAGTTTGAGGCAGCAATGGATGATGATTTCAATACAGCAGATGCCATTGCAGCCATTTTCGAACTCATTAAGTTTGCCAATACCAAGCTTGATGAGGACAGCTCTGCCGGAATCCTGATGAAGGTTTTTGAGAAGATTGAGAAGCTGATGAGTGTTCTCGGACTTGAATTCACGATCGATCATGATGATCTGGATTCTCATGTTCAGGAGATGATTGATAAGAGGCAGCAGGCCCGTAAGGAGAAGAACTTCGCACTAGCTGACCAGATCCGTTGTGACCTCCTGAAGGAAGGAATCGAGCTGATGGATACCAGGGAAGGTGTCAAGTGGAAGAAAATCTGAGCTTCGAAAATCTGAGGCAGGTCTTCGATATGCCGGATATCGACCTGAAGACATATTCACCGCTGTCACTGGCTTTTCTTGGTGATGCAGTGTATGAGATCATTGTGCGTTCAATCGTGACCGGAACAGGAAATAATCATCCGAACCGTCTTCACAATATGAGTGCGCATATAGTAAAGGCGCAGTCACAGCGGATGATGGTCGAGGCTCTTGAGCCATCTTTTACAGATGAGGAAAAAGATATCCTGAGGCGTGGCCGCAATGCGAAGAGCTACACTCATGCGAAGAATGCAAGCGTAGCTGACTACCGTATGGCAACCGGATTCGAGACACTGCTCGGATATCTTTTCATCAAGGGTGATAATGACCGTATTCTCACACTTATCAGGAAGGGATTTGATGATACCGGACTTCTTGATATCAGACCATCCGACAGGGAAGAGACGAATAAGTGACAGGTGTCATTTTTTGAAGGAAGAAATATATGCATGATGAAAGTACAATTATAGAAGGACGGAATGCCGTCATAGAAGCACTGAGAAGTGATATGACGGTTGAGAGGGTATTTGTCCAGAAATCAAGCTACGACGGACCTATACACACGATCATCCGCGAGACGAAGAAGCAGGGAATCAGGACTGACTTCGTCGATAAGTCAAGGCTGGATGAGATCTGTCCCGACAGAAAGCACCAGGGAGTTGTGGCGTATGTGGCTGCTTTTTCCTATTCTACAGTCGATGATATCCTCACGAGGTCACAGGAAAAGGGCATGGATCCGTTTATCTTTATCTTAGACGAGATCGAGGACCCTCACAATCTCGGAGCCATCATCCGTACAGCCAATATGGCAGGAGCAGATGGCGTCATAATTCCGAAGAACAGGGCAGCAGGACTTACAGCGTCGGCCGTCAAGGCTTCGGCCGGGGCCATTGCCTATACACCGGTTGCAAAGGTCACAAACCTCTCACGCACGATCGATGAGCTGAAGGAAAAGGGAATCTGGGTCTATGCCTGCGATATGGATGGCGAGAGCGTTTACAGGACATCACTCACCGGACCTCTTGCTATAGTGATCGGAAATGAAGGAAAGGGCATCAGCAAGCTGGTGAAGGAAAAGTGTGATGCTGTGATAAGCATTCCTACATTCGGAGATATTGATTCACTTAATGCATCGGTATCATGCGGCGTTGTAGCTTTTGAAGCCGTAAGGCAAAGGAGTAAGAAATGAAATCTTTTTTTAAAAAATTATCAGTAGTTCTGGCAGCAGCATGTGTAGCTGCATCGGTTCCGGCCTTTGAAATGCCGGTTCTGGCAGCGGATCAGACAGACGGTCTGGAAACGGTAGAGCTGTATCCGGAAGGGTATGAGGGATCGAATAAGGATTTCAATAACATCGCATATTATACAGAGGCCGGTGGATATCACATCATCCTTCATGAGGGAACGTATTATATCAATGGCCAGCTTCGACTGAACAGCAATACCTATCTTGATGCTACAGGATGCAAGATGATCGAGACGAAGAACGGTTCGAGACTTCTGACGCAGCCATACGACCGGGACGGCTACAAGCAGGCAAAGGGATTCGGAAGTATCCATGATGTAACGATCAATGGTGGTACCTGGGTCGGCACTAAGAAGCTTCTGGACAGCAATGTCAATGTGAAGAATGGTCAGAAGACCGGAGCTAACGTAATCAATTTCTGGCATGCAAAAAACATCACGATCGAGAATCTGTCAGTCTATAATGAGTACAACGCGCATCTGATAGAACTCTGCGGCGTGAAGAACGGCAAGATCCTGAACTGCAATATCGGCTGCTATAAGAAGAATGGAAAAATGAAGCGCGGCTTCTCGACCGGTGATAAGCTGAGAGGCGCTATACAGCTCGATTTCTGCTCGAAGAGTGGCAACAGATCCTCACAGCCATTTGATGGCACGACCTGTCAGAATATCACCATCAAGGGGAATTATATCTGGCATCCTACAGCCATACAGATAGCAAATGATTCCAGGAAGAAGACGAAGAATGTCACGGTAAAGAATAATACCCTCCGCTGCAAGAATAAATGGGTCAGCGGCAGGATGAATAAGGTCACCGGCTTCAAGCAGTCGGGAAATAAGGTGAAGAAATTCTGATGATATATCTCGATAATGCAGCCACCACGCAGATGAAGCAGGAGGTTCTCGATGAGATGATGCCGTATTTCCGTGAGTATTACGGGAATGCATCGGCCGTGTACGAGCTCGGGAATAAGAGTAAGTACGCCATAGATGTCGCCCGTGACAGGGCAGCAGCTCTGCTTCATACTAAGGCGGAGAGAATATTTTTTACATCGGGCGGCTCGGAATCTGATAACTGGGCAATAATCAAGGCGGCTGAAATGCTTAAGTGTAAGGGTAAGCATCTGATCACCTCTTCAATCGAGCATCCGGCTGTCATCAATACAATGAAAGCGCTTGCTGACGCAGGCTTTGAGGTGACATTTCTTCCGGTAGATGAGAAGGGCCTTGTCTCAGTCAGAGATGTGAAAAATGCGATAAGAGACGATACTATTCTTATCTCGATCATGACTGCAAATAATGAGATAGGCACGATCGAGCCGATAGCAGAAATCGGTGCACTGGCTCACGAGCATGGAATCCTTTTTCATACGGATGCAGTCCAGGCCTTCGGGCAGATTCCAATAAATCCTGATGAGATGAATATCGATATGCTCTCTGCAAGCGCTCACAAGATATATGGACCGAAGGGAGTAGGATTACTATACCTCAGCCCGAAGGCTTCACACATCAGGTCGCTTATTCATGGCGGAGGACAGGAGAGAAATAAGAGGGCCGGCACGGAAAATGTACCAGGAATTGTCGGATTCGGTAAAGCATGCGAGCTCGCAGCATCTACTGTCAACGAGAGAATGCAGAAGGAATCCGAGCTGCGTGATTATTTTATAAAAAGAGTTCTGGAGGAGATCCCTCTCACCTGCCTGAACGGGGCAGACGGCAGGGACAGGCTTCCGGGAAATGTGAATATAGGCTTTAAATTCATAGAGGCCGAGTCAGCGCTTATCCTACTCGACCAGAAGGGCATAGCGGCATCAAGCGGTTCAGCCTGCACAGCCGGAAGCATCGATCCTTCTCATGTCCTTCTGGCAATCGGACACAATGAAGATGAGGCACGCGAATCACTCCGCTTCACGCTTTCGGATGTAACGACACAGGAAGAGCTTGACAGGACAGTGGATATTTTGAAAGAGACAGTCGATATGCTCAGAAGCGCAAACGTATTCTATCAGAGATGAAAAAGGGGACGGGTCCCTTTTTCATCTTTTTGATCAAATTTTTAAATATATGGCTAAGGTAGTAGTTGGAATGAGTGGCGGCGTCGATTCATCGGTGGCCGCTTATTTATTAAAAAAACAGGGATATGACGTCATAGGAGTCACCATGCAGATCTGGCAGAATCCTGATCAGGCCTGTCGTCTGGAGGAGCGTGGCTGCTGCGGACTTTCTGCTGTTGAGGATGCGAGACGAGTAGCTGGCGTACTCGGGATTCCGTACTATGTGATGAACTTCAAGGATGATTTCAGGAAATATGTGATGGACTATTTCGTCGATGAATATAAGCATGGCAGAACGCCGAATCCATGCATCGCCTGCAACCGCTATATCAAGTGGGAAGGGCTTCTGAAGAGAAGCCTTGATATAGGAGCGGACTACATCGCAACCGGTCATTACGCCCGCATTGAGACACTTCCGAATGGAAGAGTAGCAATAAAAAATTCCGTGACAGCGGAGAAGGATCAGACCTATGTGCTCTATTCCCTGACGCAGGAACAGCTGAAGCATACACTCATGCCGGTCGGGGATTATGATAAGCCGACGATCAGAAGGATAGCAGAGGAGGCAGGCCTTCCAGTCGCCCACAAGCGGGATTCAGAGGACGTTTGCTTCATCCCGGATGGAGATACGGGAGCATTCCTTGATAGCGAGCTGGGCGATGAAGCACCAGGCGAGGGCAATTATATAGATAAGGATGGAAATATCCTCGGCAGGCACAAGGGCATCACTCATTATACAATAGGCCAGAGAAAAGGTCTCGGAGTCGCATTCGGACATCGCGTCTTCGTGCAGAGGCTTGATGTGCCTCATAATGAGGTGGTGCTGGGTGAAAACGAAGATCTCTTCACTGACACACTCACAGCTGATCATCTGTGCTATATGAGTGAGGAACATTTCTCTCAGGAAAAAACATATATCGGAAAAATCCGTTACTCAGATCCGGGAACACCCTGTCACATCAGATATAATGGTGACATCTTAGAAGTAACGTTTGAAAAAAAAGTCCGCGCTGTGACACCAGGCCAGGCTCTGGTACTATATGATGGAGATTATGTCGCAGGTGGAGGCATAATCAGGTAGATTACAACAAAACCCTGCGCGGAATTCTGTCCATATACACATTGAAATACTCAAACCCGATTTCCTTAAGCTCTGGTATCACTTTCTCATACGCAATCCCCACATCCTTCGGCTCATGTGCATCCGCACCGAGGGTGATATCACGCCCACCGATGTCGTAGTAATACCTGAGAATCTGATATGATGGATTCGGCTCAGACATGCCGTATCTGAAGGCACCAGTATTTACCTCAAGTGACTTGCCATGCATGATAAGATGTCTGAGAATAGCATCAATCTGTTCCTTATAATCTTCAAACGGGCAGTCAGCAGCAGGTGAGCCGAAATACTTAAGACCGTATCTGACCACATAGTCGAGATGCCCGAGAGTATCGTATTCATCGAAGGCACGGATATTTTCAAGCACCTGATCAAAGTAGGTTCTGTAAGCATCCCGGACATTTATATTTCTATAGAAATCCTCATAGTAGGGGTCATATCCGTTTATCGCATGGACAGATCCAATGACGAAATCGAAATCATATTTTTTCAGAATCTCATGATGCTGCTGAGCCAGATACGGCTGAAGACCCATCTCAATCCCGATGCCGGTCTGAAAATCGCTGCTGCTATATTTTTTTCTTATAACAGGCATCTCATCCCAGTATTTCTCGAAATCCAAATCGAAACGATGTGGCTCCTCTTTGTAGTCTATATCCAGATGATCAGTAAAGCAGATACCGCCAAGATTTCTCTTTTTAGCAGCAGCTATCATATCAGCCGGCCAAGCGTCGCTATCTCCAGAGAACCTTGTGTGCATATGTGTGTCATAAAGCATAATGTGTGCCTCCTGGGATGAATTATATCACAGAAATATATCATGTGCCATGTGGAAGAAGGGCAGAGTGAAAAAAGCCTCTGCACATCTGACACAAAATAGATATTCTGTTAAAACTTTGTCAAACATAAAAAATATACTTGAAAAATCAGAGTAAATTCGTTATAGTATATGTGTTTACGGAAATTGTTCCGAAGACAAAACAAAACTTACAGACGTAGGAGGAATTTACAAATGGCAGTAAGAGTAGCAATCAATGGATTTGGACGTATCGGTCGTCTTGCATTCCGTCAGATGTTCCAGGCAGAGGGATTCGAGATCGTAGCAATCAACGATCTGACAAGCCCGGAGATGCTTGCATATCTTCTGAAGTATGATTCATCACAGGGTCGTTATGCAAAGGCTGACACAGTTTCATTCTCAGATCACTCTATCACAGTAGACGGACAGGAGATCGAGATCTACAAAGAGGCTGATGCTCATAACCTTCCTTGGGGCAAGCTTGATATCGATGTAGTACTTGAGTGTACCGGATTCTACACCTCAAAGGCAAAGGCACAGGCTCATATCGATGCAGGTGCTAAGAAGGTAGTTATCTCAGCTCCAGCAGGAAATGATCTTCCTACAATCGTTTATAATACAAACCACGAGACACTTACAGCAGATGACAACATCATTTCAGCTGCATCATGCACAACCAACTGCCTTGCACCTATGGCTAAGGCTCTTAACGAGCTTGCACCTATCCAGTCAGGAATCATGGTTACAATCCATGCTTACACTGGTGACCAGATGATCCTTGATGGACCACAGAGAAAGGGCAACTTCCGTCGTAGCCGTGCCGGCGCTGAGAACATCGTTCCTAACAGCACAGGCGCTGCAAAGGCAATCGGCCTTGTTGTTCCAGAGCTCAATGGTAAGCTCATCGGATCAGCTCAGCGTGTACCAGTACCTACAGGTTCTACAACAATCCTTACAGCAGTAGTAAAGGGTGACGTTACTGTTGATCAGATCAATGCCAAGATGAAGGCTTCAACAAACGAGTCATTCGGATACAACGAGGATCAGATCGTATCAAAGGATATCGTAGGCATGACCTATGGTTCACTCTTCGATTCTACACAGACAATGGTTCTTCCAGTAGGCGATGGAAACACAGAGGTTCAGGTAGTATCATGGTATGATAACGAGAACTCATTCACATCAAATATGTGCAGAACAATCAAGTATTTCGCAAAGTTCCTCAACAAGTAATTCTTGCGAACTAAAGACCTTGATCATTACAGGGGTCCGGCTTATGGGCCGGGCTCCTTTTTCTTTTGAAGAAAGGATTCCACAATGGGACTTAATAAAAAGTCAGTAGATGACATCAATGTAAAGGGCAAGAGAGTTCTCTGCCGCTGCGATTTCAATGTACCTCTGAAGAATGGTGAGATCACCGATGAGAACAGACTTGTAGCAGCTCTTCCTACAATCAAGAAGCTGATCGCAGACGGAGGCAAGGTAATCCTCTGCTCACACTTAGGAAAGGTAAAGACCGAGGAAGACAAGAAGACGAAGACTCTTGCACCGGTAGCAAAGAGACTTTCAGAGCTTCTCGGCCAGGAAGTAAAGTTTGCAGCAGATCCTGAGGTTGTAGGACCTAATGCAAGGGCAGCAGTAGCAGCAATGAAGGATGGAGACGTTATCCTTCTCGAGAATACCAGATTCCGTCCTGAAGAGACCAAGAACGGTGAGGCTTTCTCAAAGGATCTCGCTTCTCTTGCAGACGTATTCGTAAATGATGCCTTCGGAACAGCTCACAGAGCTCACTGCTCTAATGTAGGCGTAGCTGAAGAGCTTCGTAAGGAGGGCAAGCCGGCAGTAGTTGGATACCTCATGCAGAAAGAGATCGACTTCCTCGGAAAGGCAGTTGAGGATCCGGTTCGTCCATTCGTAGCAATCCTCGGCGGAGCAAAGGTAGCAGACAAGCTGAACGTTATTTCAAATCTCCTTGAGAAGTGTGATACACTGATCATCGGTGGTGGAATGGCATATACATTCATCAAGGCACAGGGCTATTCAGTAGGAAAGTCACTCTGCGATGATACCAAGATCGATTACTGCAAGGATATGATCGAGAAGGCACAGAAGCTCGGCAAAAAGCTTCTTCTTCCTGTAGATGCAGTAGTAGTAAAGGATTTCCCAGATCCTATCGATGCTGATGTTGATACACAGGTTGTAGACATCAAGGCAATTCCAGATGATATGGAGGGCTGCGATATCGGACCTAAGACTGCAGAGCTCTATGCTAATGAAGTCAAGTCTGCAAAGACAGTTGTCTGGAACGGACCTATGGGCGTATTCGAGAACCCTACTCTTGCAGCAGGAACTCTGAAGGTCGCTCAGGCTATGGCAGATGCTGATGCTACAACGATCATTGGTGGTGGTGATTCAGCAGCCGCTGTAAACCAGATGGGACTTGGCAGCAAGATGAGCCATATCTCAACAGGTGGTGGAGCATCACTTGAGTTCCTTGAGGGTAAGGAGCTTCCAGGAATCGCAGCAGCAGATGAGAAATAATAGTTGAGAGTTAAGAGTTGTGAGTTATGAGTTGCCCTTTGGGCATCTTAGCAAAGGGGAATCCCGGAGGGACTCGCAACTCATAACTATATAAGGAGAACCAGGAAATGAGAAAGAAAATTATCGCCGGAAACTGGAAGATGAACGAGACTCCGAGCGAAGCTTTAAAGCTCGTTGAGACTCTTAAGCCTCTGGTTAATAATCCGGATGTAGATGTAGTTTATTGCGTACCTGCAATCGATATCGTACCAGTTGCAGATGCCGTAAAGGGAACCAACGTACATGTAGGTGCCGAGAATATGTACTTCGAGGAGAAGGGCGCATATACCGGTGAGATTTCAGCCGCAATGCTGAAGGACGCAGGTGTAGAGTTCGTAATCCTCGGACATTCAGAGAGAAGAGGATACTTCCTCGAGGACGATGCCCTTCTGAATAAGAAGGTAAAGAAGGCATTTGAGGCTGGTCTTACACCTATCCTCTGCTGTGGTGAGTCACTCGAGCAGAGAGAGCAGGGAATCACCCTTGACTGGATCCGTATGCAGATCAAGCTTGATCTCGCAGGTGTGACAAAGGAGCAGGCTGCTTCCATGGTCATCGCCTATGAGCCAATCTGGGCCATCGGAACAGGCAAGACTGCTACAGCTGATCAGGCTGAAGAGGTCTGCAAGGCTATCCGTGAGACTATTGCTGAGGTTTATGATACAGACACAGCTGAGAAGATCAGAATCCAGTATGGCGGATCAATGAACGCTGGCAACTGCAAGGAACTTCTGGCTAAGCCTGATATCGATGGCGGACTGATCGGCGGAGCTTCACTGAAGCCTGACTTCGGACAGATAGTAAATTATAATAAATAATAAAGAATTTAGTTGATTTTCTACGCGGTTTGAAGTAGAATCAAAAAGTTGGTATTCTGCTTTTACAGGGAAGGCAGTGTATCATACAACAAATTTTCAAAGCACCTGTCCAAATGCGTCTTGGATGGGTGCTGTTTTTTATAGAGGTGTTATTATGTCAGGGTACACACAGGAAGAGGCATTAGAGTACGTTGAAGAAAATGATGTGAGGTTTGTCAGACTCGCATTTTCAGATATGCTTGGGAACCACAAGAATATTTCTATACAGCCGGATATGCTTGCACAGGCTTTTTCACAGGGAATAGCATTCGATGCATTCAGAATCCTGGGATTCGATGATCCGAAGTACAGGAATCTGTATCTGGTTCCGGATCCTTCGACACTTTCAGTTCTTCCGTGGAGACCACAGACAGGAAGAGTAATAAGATTCTACTGCAATGTAGTGACACAGAATGGCACACCGTATCCGTATGATACGAGGAGGTTTTTGATGGATTCCATCAGGGAATGCAGGGATGCAGGATTCCTCGTGAGACTCGGACTCCGCAGTGAGTTTTATCTGTTCAAAAATGATGAAGAAGGTACTCCTACACTGGAGCCGATGGATCATGGCACATATTTCGATGTGGCTCCTCTCGATAAGGGAGAGAACATCCGCCGTGAGATCTGTCTGTCGCTGTCAGATATGGAGGTGGCTCCGAGATCGAGCCATCATGAGACAGGCCCGGGACAGAATGAGATCGAATTCCGTGCATCGGGAGCGCTTCAGAGTGCAGACCATTTCATGACTTATAAGAATGTAGTGACTACGATAGCAGCCCGTAACGGCCTTACAGCCTCATTTGAGCCGAAGCCGCTGGAGGGAATGCCGGGAAACGGGTTCCATCTTCAGATAGCACTGTTCAGGGGAGCTGAGAATCTTTTTGATACGGATCCGGATACCGTATTGGCTTTTATGGCAGGTGTTTTCAACCGTATCCGCGATATAACTGTTTTCTTAAACACCAGAAAAGAGTCATATCTCAGATTCGGAGAAAACGAGGCACCGAAGTACCTGACCTGGTCACATCAGAATGAATCGAGACTGTTCAGGGTTCCGCTCGTATCAGACAGGTATGAGTACTGTCTGCTGCGTTCGCCGGATTCTATGCTTAATCCATACATCGCATTCGCAATGGTGATCCAGGCCGGACTCCTCGGGGTGAAGAATAAGGAGAAGCTTCCTGAGCCACTGGAGAAGCCGGGCTATACTATTTCTGATGAGGAAAGAAAAAAGTACCAGAAGCTTCCTTTATCGCTCGGAGAGGCTATAGATGTGGCGAGAGAGTCGGAGTTCCTGAATGATGAAAAGAGAAAGGCTATCACAGACCGTTTCCTTGACACCTTAAAGGATAACGAGCTGTAAGTGGAGGTAAACCGTTGGAAAGAGCTTTGATTATTACTGATGCTCCGAAGGCGATGAAATTCTTCAGGGACTTTCTCGAGAACTATGGCTATGAAAAGATAAGGCTTGCGGCGACTGTGGAGGATGGCAGGCAGGCAATGTCGGAATTTTCACCGGATGTCTGCATCATCAATGCCCCAATAGGGCACGAGGACGGAGAAAGTCTGTCAGTCGAGCTCGCGGCCGATATGAGCTGTCAGGTGATACTCTTTATTAAGGAGGATTACTATAATGAGGTCTCAGGCTCGGTCGAAAAGGAAGGCGTCATGTGTCTTCCGAAGCCTATCAGTAAGTCGCTTTTTGCCAGAGCCTTAGGCTTCGCGGAGGCCGGCGACAGCAGAATGAAAAAGGCCTATCATGAGATAAAGAGGCTTGAGAAAAAGATTGAAGAAATGCGGCTTGTAAATCGTGCCAAGAGCATTCTTATGACTGAAAAGAGCATGTCCGAGCCTGATGCTCACCGCTACATCGAAAAGACTGCGATGGACAGAAGAGTGTCGCGTGGGCAGGTGGCAGAGGAGATTATAGATTTTTACACGACGTGAGTCAGGAGTTTTAAGTTCTGAGTATTAAGTTATGAGTTGAATGTTTTTTGATAATGATTTATAATCTATTAGTTATTTCGTAATTATACAGTATGAGTAACTCCGAACTTAGAACTGATAACTCAGATTGAAAGGAACAGAAATGGCAAAGAATACAAAGTTTGTTTTCGTAACCGGTGGTGTGGTTTCAGGACTTGGAAAAGGAATCACGGCAGCTTCACTTGGAAGACTGCTTAAGACCCGTGGATACAAGATCGCTTCCATGAAGCTTGATCCTTATATGAATGTTGATCCTGGAACCATGAGCCCGTACCAGCATGGCGAGGTGTTCGTCACTGAGGATGGTGCAGAGACAGACCTTGACCTTGGTCATTATGAGAGATTCATTGATGAGAATCTGAATAAATTTTCGAACCTGACCTCAGGTAAGGTATACTGGAATGTCTTAAACCGTGAGAGACAGGGTGAGTACCTCGGACAGACAGTTCAGGTCATTCCGCATATCACCGATGAGATCAAGCATTTCATATATCTCGGATCAGAGAGTACCAATGCTGATGTCATGATCGTAGAGATCGGTGGTACGACAGGTGATATAGAGTCACAGCCATTCCTTGAGGCTATAAGACAGGTATCCCTTGAGAGAGGAACTGAGAATACACTTTTCATTCACGTGACACTGGTTCCGTTCCTTGCAGGCTCTAATGAGCACAAGAGCAAGCCTACACAGCATTCAGTCAAGGAGCTCCGTTCACTTGGTATCTCACCTGATATTATTGTAGCCCGTGCCAATGAGCCTCTTGAGCAGAGCATCAAGGACAAGATCAGCCTCTTCTGCAATGTCAAGAAGGACTGCGTGATCGAGAATACTACAATGGAGTCTCTGTATGAGGCACCTCTGATGCTTCATGACAATGGGCTTGATACCGTTGTATGCCGTGAGCTCGGCCTTGGCAATAAGAAGCCGGATCTCACAGAGTGGCAGAACCTCGTAAAGAGAATCCACAATCTGAAGAAGAATGTAAAGGTAGGTATCGTAGGAAAGTACGTTGCACTTCATGATGCATATCTGTCAGTCCGTGAGGCACTCTACCATGGCGGATATGAGAATGATGCAAATGTTGATATATCATGGATTGATTCTGAGAAGATCACAGATGAAAATGTAGCCGAGACACTCAAAGGTCTTGATGGAATCGTGGTTCCTGGCGGATTCGGTGAGAGAGGAATCGAGGGAATGGTTGCAGCGTGCAGATATGCCCGTGAGAACAATATCCCATACCTTGGCCTCTGCCTCGGAATGCAGATCTCAGTAATAGAGTATGCCCGTGATGTAGCTGGAATTCCTGATGCCAACAGCCGTGAGTTCGATGAGAATGGCAAGCATCTCGTGATCGACCTGATGGAAGAGCAGATGCGCATAGTCCGCAAGGGCGGTACGATGCGTCTTGGAGCATACCCGTGCAAGATCGTAAAGGGTACAATGCTTGAAAAGGCATATGGCCAGCGTCAGGTAAACGAGCGTCACAGACACAGATTCGAGTTCAATAACGAGTATAAGGATGTCCTCTCAAAGGCAGGCCTCAAGATTTCTGGAACATCCCCTGACGGCTCGATCGTAGAGGCAGTCGAGGAGCCGAAGAACCGCTTCCATGTAGGAGTCCAGTTCCATCCAGAGTTCAAGAGCCGCCCGAACAAGGCGCATCCGCTGTTCAGAGAGTTCATTACTGCATGTGTTGAGGCTGAAAGCTGATAGATGAGAAGATTCTTAGTTAAAAGTTCTGAGTTCTAAGTTCTAAGTTATAAGCTATAAAATTAAAAGCCTTCCGGGATTATTAAATATCCTGGAAGGCTTTTTGTACTATAAACTCTGAACTTTGAACTTGAAACTAACTTCACTAAAACACCAGTCTCTTCACATCCTCAACCGGCATCTGCTGCCCGGTCCATTCATAGAATGAAGCAGCTCCCTGGAACAGGAGCATGTCTTCTCCATTTTTATACTGGCAGCCACATTCTCGTGCATATGACAGAAGTGTGGTCTCAGCCGGATGATAGATGATATCTGATACAAATAATTCAGGTCTCAGGAAATCTCTGGGCACGAGACTCGTCTTATCATCTTCCATACCTACATTTGTCGCATTTGTCAGTATTTCAGATGAACCAATTGAAGCCTTCATTGCATCTGCATCATCCATAGGGAAAAGCTGCACTGAACAGTTCGTATTTGCATTAAGCTTTTCTGTAAACTCAGCAGTTTTTTCATAGGTGGCATTTTTTCTTTTAAAAATATCTATCGACTTCATGCCTGAAAGCGCAGCCGATACTGCAATAGATGTTGCAGCACCTCCAGCCCCGAGCAGAGTCATTTTCTTATCATGATAGTCAAATCCGCAGTCCATCAGAGAGTCGAGATATCCTGCTCCGTCAGTAGTATGGCCGATCAGGACTCCGTCTTTATTGATCACGGTATTTACAGCACCAGCAAGTTCGGATGCTTTTGTGAGCTTGTCGAGATAGGGGATGACTGTTCTTTTGAATGGCATAGTCAGGTTGAATCCGCCGGCCTGAAGCAGTCGGAGTGATTCGACAGCGATTCCGATTTCATCAGGCTCTATATCAAAGGCCAGATAGACCATATTAATCCCTAGAAGCTCTGCTGCCGTCGTGTGCATCCTTGGAGATATACTATGCTTCGCCGGGTGACCAAGGAGACAATACAGCCTGGTATGACCGTCGATATATGATCCTTTTAACTCACAACTCATAACTTACAACTCCGGACTTATCAAGCCTGTTCCGCTATCTCATACAAAAGCTTCTCAGAATCTTCCCATCCAAGGCATGCATCGGTGATCGACTGACCGTATGTCTGGTGGTCTGAGATCTTCTGATTGCCTTCTACGAGGTAGCTCTCGATCATGACACCTTTTACGAACTGGTGGAGATCATATGAGAAGCGGCGGTTGTGCATGACTTCATGAACGATACGGATCTGCTGTTTGAACTGTTTGCCTGAGTTCGAGTGGTTCGCATCAATGATGGTTGCAGGATTGACTACGTCCATCTGATTGTACATTTCAAGGAGTCTCATCAGGTCCTCATAATGGTAGTTCTGAGTAGTATTGCCATGCTTGCTGACAGCACCGCGGAGAATAGTGTGTGCCAGAGGGTTTCCGCTGGTCTCAACCTCATATCCTGCGAATGTAAAATGATGTGGATGCTGGGCAGCATATACAGAGTTCAGCATTACGGAGAAGTCACCGCTTGTAGGGTTCTTCATTCCGCTTGCTACATCGAATCCTGATACAGTCAGTCTGTGGTGCTGGTCCTCAACAGATCTGGCACCTATAGCTACATATGAGAGCAGGTCATCGACATATACCCAGTTCTCAGGATAGAGCATCTCATCGGCGGCACTCATGCCATACTCGGCGATAGATCTGATATGCATGTGTCTCATGGCCTTGAGACCTGCGATCATATCAGGCTTTTCCATAGGGTCAGGCTGCGATGCTATACCCTTGTATCCTTCGCCGGTAGTACGCGGCTTGTTCGTATAGATACGAGGGATGACAAGCACCTTGTCCTTTATTTTCTCTGCAACCACTGAAAGCTTGCCTATATATTCGAGGACAGCATCCTCATTGTCGGCAGAGCATGGACCTATTATAGCCAGGAATCTCTTGTCCTTGCCTGTGATGATGTCGGCGACCTCCTGGTCTCTCTTTTTCTTGACAGCCTTCTGCTCGTCGGTAAGAGGCAGCTCCTCCTTTATCTCCTCGGGACTAGGCATCTTTTTTAAAAAATTAAAACTCATCTCTTGTCTTTTTCCTTTCCTTGAAATAAATGCTTTATTATGATAGAGTATTAAAGGGTTTTTGTCAATCAGATGGGGCGGAGGAGCGCTTATGAAAATAAGAAATCTGGAGATAAATAAGGGAAGACCGGCGGTATGCGTGCCGGTGACTGACCGGACGGCAGAGGATATAGTATCGCATGTCTCTGAGATTACGGAGCAGACGGATATAATCGAGTGGAGAATCGATTATTATGATGATGTGGATCGCTCTGCCATGATCCTGCCAGAGATCCGTGAGGCAGCAGGAGATAGGCCGCTTCTTGTGACACTTCGGACAGAGCAGGAGGGCGGGGAGTTCCGTGGCAATTCCTCAGGATACACAGATATCCTGAACAGGTGTGCTGCAGACGGAAATGCCGACCTTATTGATGTAGAGTACAGGGCTGTACCTGATATTGCCCGGCTGCTGGATTTTTTTCATGAAAAAAATGTGAGGTCAGTGGTATCTCATCATGATTTTCACGAAACTCCTGATGAAAAGGAAATGTATGCAATGCTTGAAGCAATGGCGGACACCGGAGCGGATATAGTAAAGCTTGCCGTGATGCCCCAGACAGTGCATGATGTGCTGGCACTGCTTTCTGTCACATACAGATTCCATGCGCTTCACCCGAAGACTCCGGTCGTGACAATGAGCATGGGAAGGCTGGGAGTCGTAAGCCGTATAGCGGGAGGCACCTTCGGCTCATGCATTACCTTCGGAGCAGACAGGGTGGCCAGTGCACCGGGGCAGCTGGAGTATCTCGAGCTGAAGCAGATACTCAGGATTCTTGATGAGGCAGGAAAATAATATGCAGATATATCTGATCGGATTCATGGGGAGCGGCAAGACATCTACAGGAACAGAGCTGGCGAAGCTTATGGATAGGGAGCTTCTTGATTCTGATGAGCTGATAGTACAGCAGGAGGGGAAATCGATTCCTGAGATTTTTGCAGAATCAGGAGAAGAGGGCTTCAGGAAAATAGAGACAGAAATCTTTAGAAATCTTTCACAGAATGATAACGATTATATTATATCATGTGGAGGTGGAGCACCTCTCAGGGAAGAAAATGTCGCTCTCATGAGAAGAAATGGCAGGATAGTTCGTCTGACTGCAACCGCGCAGACCGTGTATGACAGGGTAAAGGGTGATGATAATCGTCCCCTTCTGCAGAGTGATGACCCGATGAAGAGGATACGGACTCTCATGTCAATGCGGGAAAGGGCATACTCAGAGGCTGCTGATATCACGGTATCTACGGATGGCAGGACTCCTCTCATGGTTGCGACTGAGCTTGCCCGTATCTTGACAAAATAGCATCATGTTGCTATCATTACTCTGTGCGATTTCTTATGAATTAAGAAGTCGTTTTTTGTAGGCGTAGCGCAGCTGGATAGCGCGTCAGACTCCGACTCTGAAGGCCGTGGGTTCGAATCCCATCGTCTACATTTCACTGCGAAGTATTCGAATCGTGATTTACAAGGATTGGAGATAGAAATGAAATTTTTAGATGAGATAAAGAATTTTTTTGCAAATAAAAGGCATACAGAGGCTATCATTCTTGCTGCAATCGTGGTAGTGATCATGGCTCTGGTAATGGGCCATGCTGGCGGGAGAGAAACCGCAGCTTCAGGAGATGCAGCATCCGGTACAGCGGTGTCAGATACTGATAATGGATCATCAGGCGGGAAGCAGACCTCATATAAGAAGGAAGAGAAGGGATCGGATCTTCATGATCTGCTGACAGAGTATTATAAAGATTATGCGGCAGGAAATACAGATGATATAGAAAAGATAGCAAGCCCTGTTTCTGATATGGAGAAGAGCTACATCAGGTTCATGAGTGGACTTCTTGATTCGTATGATATCAAGCAGATCTATACGAAGGATGGAGCTGACAAGAATTCAAAGCTGGTGTCCGTGTATGTTCAGATGCATTTCAAGGATCTGAAATCTGCAGCTCCGGGACTTGACTTCTTCTATGTACAGCAGGATGAAAATGGTAAGCTTCAGATCAACAATCTGTACAGCTCCTTCAACCAGACGAATCATGAGAATGATATGGATCCGACCGTGGTCTCTGCAATTGCTTCATTCGAGGAGCAGAAGGATGTGGTAGACCTTCAGACAAAGGTTCAGAAGGAGTACAATGAGATTTCTCTTTCTGACAAGGACTTCGATGAATTCATGACCAAGACCTATCCTGACAAGGTAAAGGCATGGCAGTCCGACTACAGGAAGGATGCAAAGAAGGCTGAGGAAAAGGCAGAGAAGAAGGAAGCCGAGGAAAAGAAAAAGGAAGAGGAAGAGAAGACAAAGGAAGAGGAAGCCCAGAAGAAGGAGGATGAAAAGAAATCCGAGGAGAAGACCTCTGATGATACCTCTGACAAGAATACATACAAGACGACCACAGAGACGAATCTGCGTAAGAAGGCATCCATCGATTCAAAGATCATCAAGACCCTTGACAAGGGTACGAAGGTAGAAAAGGTCGAGACCGATGGCAAGTGGATGAAGGTGAAGTACAAGGATAAGACCGGATACATCAGGAAGATGTATCTGAAGAAGGTGAAGTCATCATCATCTGACTCCTCTGATTCGTCTGACAGCAGTTCATCCTCGAAGCCGAAGGAAGGAAAGAAGATCGTCCTGAAGGATACTGTGAATGTGAGAAAGAAGCCATCAACAGACTCGAAGAGGATCAACCTGGCCTATGCAGGAGATAAGGTGCTCGTGATCAAAAACCGTGATGACGGCTGGACGAAGATACAGTATCATTCAAAGAAGGGATACGTTAAGACGGAATATCTGAAATAATGGAAGAAATAAGAATCAATAAATATTTATCAGAATGTGGCTACTGTTCAAGAAGAGCCGCTGACAAGCTTGTAGAAGAGGGAAGAGTGACGGCTGACGGAAAGCCGCTGACGGTTGGTGATAAGGTGTCAGAGGGCATGGATGTGCAGGTGGACGGCAGATCAGTAAAGCTTGAAACCACAAGAGTTGTCATTGCCTTCAATAAGCCGGCGGGCATTGTCTGCACATCAGACAAGAAGGAATCGAATAATATAATCGATGCGATTTCATATCCGGTCAGGATCTTTACGGTCGGAAGGCTTGACAAGGATTCGAGAGGCCTTATTTTTCTTACAAATGACGGAGACTTCATGAATCAGATGACCTCGGCGAGATATCATCATGACAAGGAGTATTATGTCACTGTGGACAAGGAAGTGACAGATGACTTCGTGAAGAGAATGTCGAATGGTATATATCTGCCTGAGCTTCACCAGAAGACCCGCAGATGTCAGGTAAAGAAGATCAGGTATGATGCATTTTCAATCACGCTTATGCAGGGACTCAACAGGCAGATCCGCAGGATGTGCAAGGCTCTGGATTATGAGGTGACTGACCTCCAGAGGATACGTGTCTCAAATATGAGACTTAAGGATCTGAACCTCAAGGAGGGCGAGTACCGTGAGCTGACTGAAGACGAGATAAGGAGTCTTGTTGGGAAATGACTTATGAAGAGTATCAGGAGCTGAGCAGTAGGATCAATTATCACATGGATCTCTACTACAATCAGAACAGAAATGAGATCAGTGATTACGAATATGACCAGCTGATGCAGCAACTGAAGGCGGCTGAGAAGGAGCATCCTGAGTGGGTGACTCCTGATTCTCCTTCACAGAAGATAGGAGGTTCGGCGAAGCGTGAGGCCGGTGTCAAGGTCACGCACAGGGTTCCGATGCTTTCAATCGAGGATGTTTTCGATATCAATGAGGTACGGGCATACGTGGCGAAGGTTCATGCCATGCATCCTGATGCCTCTTTTTCTGTTGAGAGAAAAATAGACGGGCTCTCCATGACTCTCCGCTATGAGCATAGTGACGCAGACGACTATCTGCATCTGGTACTTGCAGAGACCCGTGGTGACGGTCATATCGGGGAAGATGTGACACTGAATGCCCGTGTGATTCCTGACGTGAAGGAAGTAATAGAACTGCCTTTTGATTATCTGGAACTGCGTGGCGAAGTCTATATGAGTCACGATGATTTCTTTAAGTACAATGATGAGATGGAAGCTGCCGGGAAGAAGCCTGCGGCGAATCCGAGAAATCTTGCGGCTGGGACTCTGCGTCAGCTGGATCCAAAGGTCACGGCTGAGCGCGGACTCCGCATGTTCATCTTCAACGTGCAGGATGGTCCTGAAGACTTTATGGCTTCACATACCGCAGCTCTTGCTATGCTGAGTGACAAGGGAGTGCCAGTCGTATTCCATAAGAAATGTACGACTGCAGATGAAGTGGTCAATGCCATAAATGAGATTGGTTCCACGAGAGATGGTCTGCCATTTGATATAGATGGCGCCGTTGTAAAGATCGACCAGGTCGCATACAGAGCAGATTTCCCTGCCGGAGCGAAGTACAGTGCAGGTCACATCGCATTCAAATATCCACCGGAAGAGAAGCGAGTACGAATGGATGAGATCGAAGAGACTGTCGGTCGTACTGGAAAGATCGGCTTCATCGGTCATATTTCAGATGAGAAGACTGGAAAGCCGGTCCGTCTCAATGGCACGAATGTATCGAGAGTCACTCTCCACAATCAGGATTATATCAATGAGAACAGGATCGGAATCGGTGGTATTTATCTGCTGAAGAAGTCGGGCGACATAATTCCGAAGATCAGCGGAACTGTAAAGGATCCTGAGACAGTTTTTAAGATAAGTGACACCTGTCCTGTATGTGGACACCCGCTCACGAAAGAGGAAGATACAGCTGACTACTATTGTGTGAATCCGTCATGCCCATCGCAGCTTGTGCGTACTTTAAGCTACTTCACGAGCCGTGGATGCATGGATATTGCAGGTCTTGGTGAGAAGCAGATTCAGAACCTGATAGATGCAGGATACCTGAAGGACTTCACAGATATCTACAGACTTTATGAGCATCGTGATGAGCTGGTAGCTGATGGCATTATCGGCCGTGAGAAAAATACTGATAAGATACTTCAGGCTATTGAGAATTCCAAGACACAGGGGCCTGTGAGACTTCTTACTGCTCTTGGCATCAGAAATGTCGGCGGACGTACTGCTCAGACTCTTATAGACCATTACCATTCGATTGAGGCAGTCATGGCAGCCCCTAAGGAAGAGCTCACGGAGATACCGGATGTAGGTGAGACGATAGCAGAGGACATTGCAGAGTTCTTTGCTTCTGATGATACGAAGAAGCTGATTGAGGATCTGAAATCATTAGGACTAGTAATGGAAGCGGCGCCTGAAGAGAAGGGTTCTGCTCTTGAGGGTCTTACAATTGTTGTAACAGGTACTTTACCTACACTTGGACGAAATGAAGTCAAAGAGCTGATTGAGAAAAATGGTGGCAAATGTACCGGTTCTGTGAGTAAGAAGACTAGTTATCTGGTTGCAGGAGAAGTAGCAGGCAGCAAGCTGACAAAGGCCAAGGAGCTGGGAATACCGGTGATCAGTGAGGCAGATCTGCTTTCAATGATAGAACAGAATTAAAGTTTTGAATATTGAAAAAATGTTGTTCAAGTGTTTAGATATAAAGGATTAAAGGAGTGATAGATATATGCCAATACGTACTCCGGCTGATATGCCAGTAAATGATATACTTGAACACGAGAATATTTTCCTGATGGATGAGAACCGTGCCATGCATCAGGATATCCGTCCGATTGAGATTGGTATCCTGAATCTGATGCCTCTGAAGGAGGATACTGAGCTGGCCCTTCTGCGTTCGCTTTCGAATACTCCTCTTCAGATAGACGTGACCTTCCTCTGCACGAAGTCACATATGGCTACTCACACATCAAAGAGCCATTTGAACAAGTTTTATGAGACATATGATGATATAAAGGACCGCCAGATGGACGGTCTCATTGTGACCGGTGCACCGGTTGAGCTTCTGGACTTTGAAGAGGTCGATTACTGGGATGAATTTACGAAGATTCTTGACTGGGCCAAGGCCAATGTCACAAGTACCATGTTCCTCTGCTGGGGAGCGCAGGCCGCGATGTACTACTATTATGGTATAAAGAAGATCACTCTGCCAAAGAAGCTGTTCGGTGTCTATCCGCACAAGGTTCTTCACCGCAAGGTACCGCTTGTAAGAGGCTTTGATGACCTTTTCTGGGCGCCACATTCACGGAATACCGAGGTCGACGATGAGGCAGTAAGAAATGATGACCGGTTCATCATACTTGCTGAATCAGACGAGGCAGGGATTTTCCTCTGCACGACCTGCGACGGCAGCGAGATATACTGCATGGGTCATCCAGAGTATGACCGGATGACGCTCGATAAGGAATACAAAAGAGATTTAGCAAAGGGCATCGACATCGACATGCCGGTGAACTATTACCCGGACAATGACATTACGCAGAAGCCGCTCCTTCAGTGGAGAGGTCATGCCAATACCCTCTATACGAACTGGCTTAACTACTATGTCTATCAGAACACCCCATACGAGATGAACCGTATCAAGAAGGAACTCATATAAGCACCGCCCTAAGGGGCGGTTTTTGCATTTGACATAACAAAAACTGCCCCCGGAGGGACAGCTTTACGCTTTAAACTATGAACTCATAACTTTTTTACTGGTTATTTGTCTTCTCGTTCTCTTTTACTTCCTTCATCTTCATAGCTCTTACCTTCATTGGCAGGCCAAAGAGGGTGATGAAGCCCTGTGCGTCATGGTGGTCGTAGAGATCACCTGTCGTGAAGCTTGCCAGGGACTCGTTATAGAGTGAGTAAGGAGATGTGGTTCCGGCCTTTATGATGTTTCCCTTGTAGAGCTCGAACTTGACTTCTCCAGTGACTGTCTTCTGGACGGTCTTTGTGAAAGCGATGAGACCCTCCATAGTAGGAGTGTACCACTTACCCTCGTATACGAGCTGAGCCATACGATTGGCGACATCTTTCTTGAAGTCCATTGTATCACGGTCGAGGCAGAGCTCTTCGAGCTGCTTGTGAGCCTCGCAGAGGATAGTTCCGCCAGGGGTCTCATATACGCCACGGCTCTTCATACCAACGACACGGTTCTCGACGATATCGATGATGCCGATGCCGTGCTTTCCGCCGAGACGGTTGAGCTCACGGATGATGTCGGCAACCTTCATCTTCTTGCCGTTTACAGAAGTAGGGACACCAGATTCAAATGTCATTGTGACGAATTCACCCTGATCAGGAGCCTTCTGAGGTGTATTTGAAAGAACGAGCAGATGATCGTAGTTCGGCTCATTTGAAGGATCCTCAAGCTCAAGACCCTCATGACTTATATGCCAGAGGTTACGGTCTCTTGAATAAGACTGGTCTACTGAGAATGGAAGGTTGATGCCATGAGCCTTGGCATAGTCGATCTCATCCTGACGGGACTGAAGAGTCCACTTGTCATCACGCCATGGAGCGATGATCTTGATATCAGGAGCAAGAGCCTTGATTGAGAGCTCGAATCTGATCTGGTCGTTACCCTTACCTGTAGCACCGTGGCAGATAGCAACGGCATTCTCTTTTCTTGCGACCTCAACGAGCTTCTTTGCGATACCTGGACGAGCCATTGAAGTGCCGAGCAGATACTTATCTTCATATACAGCATCAGCCATAACGCAAGGCATGATGTAGTTCTCAGCGAAGTCATCAGTGATATCTTCGATATAGAGCTTGCTTGCGCCAGAGAGCTTTGCACGCTCATCGAGTCCGTCGAGCTCCTCTTCCTGTCCGCAGTCAACGCAGCAGCAGATTACATCATAACCATAATTTTCCTTGAGCCATGGGATGATAGCCGTGGTGTCAAGTCCGCCAGAGTAGGCGAGTACAACCTTATCCTTTGCCATTTCTTATTCCTTTCATAGAGAAAATTTTTTCGACCTCTATATATTACAACAACTCTGAATCTGTTTCAAGTGTAAATTTATACATTTTTAATGAATATTTACACATAAAACTATTGAAAACCGCCTTGCTTTGATGTATTATTATTCATATGCAAAAAATATATGGTTGTGCTATCATAGTAAGCGGAGTTTTATTATGATAAAGTACAGAGAAATGACAATAGAAGATTTCGACAGGGTGCATGAGCTCTGGATGTCAATACACGGATTCGGGATCAGAAGCATAGATGATTCAAAGGAAGGTGTGGAAGCTTTTCTTAAGAGAAACCCAGGATTTTCAGTAGTGGCAGAAGAAAATGGTGAGATAATAGGAAGCATCCTCTGTGGACACGATGGCAGGACAGCCTGCTTCTATCATGTGTGCGTGCGTGAAGACAGGCGCCGACAGGGCATAGGAAAAGAGATGTGTGTCTGGTGCATGAAGCGCCTGAACGAAGCACATGTGAATAAAATCTCACTCGTTGCATTCAAGGACAATACAGTCGGCAACAGTTTCTGGCAGGGAGAAGGCTGGAAGGAACGGGTGGATTTTAATGTGTATGATTTCTACCTTAATGAGAAAAATATTACGAGGTTTAATTGTTAATAGTTGTAAGTTCAAAGTTTTAAGTTTTAAGTTCTGGAGCATATAAAAGTAGTATATCCGGCTAAGAACTTAGAACAAAAAACTATGAACTGTATTCCAAGGAAGGAAGTTTTTATGGAAGTAATCAGTGGTGGTGTCACGAAGCCTAAGGGTTTCAAGGCTGCAAATACAGCGGCCGGAATCAAGTATGTAGATCGTGACGATATGGCGATGATAGTGAGCAAGTCACCATGTGTGGCGGCAGGTACTTTTACGAGGAATGTCGTGAAGGCAGCTCCGGTGCTTTTTGATAAAAGAATAGTCGAGGAGTCCACAGACATTCATACAGTCGTGATCAATGCAGGAATCGCAAATGCCTGTACAGGTGAAGAGGGATTCGGCTACTGCAATGAGACAGCAAAGGCAGCACAGACGGCACTCGGATTCGGAGACAATTCTACGCTTGTAGCATCGACAGGAGTCATCGGAATGCAGCTTCCGATTGACAAGGTAAAGGCAGGAGTTGTAAAGCTGTCACAGAATCTGGGAGACACAGAAGAAGCCGGACTCAAGGCCGCACAGGCCATAATGACAACGGATACGAAGCCTAAGCAGTGTGCAGTCCACGTGCCAATGAGCGACGGAACAGAAGTCACTATCGGAGCCATGGCAAAGGGCAGCGGAATGATACATCCGGATATGTGTACCATGCTCTGCTTTATCACGACAGACTGTAATATCGATAAGCAGCTCCTTCAGGAAGCACTCTCATCGGTAGTCTGCGATACCTTCAATATGATCTCGGTCGATGGCGACACATCCACGAATGATACCTGTGTAGTCCTTGCAAATGGCGAGGCACACAATACAAAGATCACAAAAGAAGATAAGGATTTCATCGCATTCTCAGAAGGCCTCTTCTACGTGGCAAGAGAGATAGCAATGAAGATGGCAGGAGACGGCGAGGGAGCCACAGCACTTTTCGAGGTAAAGGCCATCCACTGCCGCGACAAGCAGGAAGCGAAGACCTTTGCGAAGTCGGTCATCACATCGAATCTGACCAAGGCAGCAATCTTCGGACATGACGCCAACTGGGGCAGAATCCTCTGTGCACTGGGCTACTCGGGTGCATCATTCGATCCAGCGAAGGTCGACATCATAGTAGAGAGCGTTAATGGAAAAATAGATCTCGTAAAGGACGGAGTCGCAACAGACTACAGTGAGGAAGCCGCCACCAAGGTACTTTCAGCTGAAAAGGTCACCTGCATCTGCGATATGAAGCAGGGCATCGCTTGTGCTACCGCCTGGGGATGCGATCTCACATACGACTATGTAAAGATAAATGCTGATTACAGAAGTTAAGAGTTAAGAGTTACGAGTCATAACTCGCAACTCATAACTCATAACTCACAGCTATACCAAGGAGCTAAGCTATGATAATGCGCAAAGACGAGATGCAGACAGTGATGAAGAAGGCCGAGGTTCTGATCGAAGCACTGCCATACATCCAGAGATTCAATCGTAAGATAATGGTCGTAAAGTACGGTGGTTCTGCCATGCTTGACGAGAACTTAAAGCAGCAGGTCATAAAGGATGTGACGCTTCTTAAGCTCGTAGGCTTCAAGCCGATCATCGTACATGGCGGCGGCAAGGAAATATCCGAATGGGTCAGAAAGGACGGCGGCGAGCCACAGTTCATCAATGGCCTGCGTGTCACAGACAGGCAGACAATGGACATAGCAGAGATGGTCCTGAACCGCGTGAATAAATCTCTTGTCACAATGGTAGAGAAGCTCGGTGTCAGAGCCTGCGGAATCAGCGGTAAGGACGGCGGACTCCTTAACGTTGAGAAAAAATACGCAGATGGCCAGGATATCGGATTTGTCGGAAACGTAAAGAAAGTAGATCCGAAGATTCTCTATGACCTTCTCGACAATGACTTCCTCCCGATCGTATGCCCGATCGGAATGGATGATGACTACAATACGTACAATATCAATGCCGATGATGCAGCAACAGCAATAGCAGAGGCCATGGGAGCCGACAAGCTCGTATTCCTCTCGGATACACCGGGAGTGCTTAAGGATAAGGATGATCCTGATTCACTGATTTCTGAGCTGTCAGTCACAGAGGCTAAGGAACTCATAGATGACGGTGTGATCCAGGGCGGAATGCTACCGAAGGTCAAGAGCTGTATCGGAGCGATAAATAACGGCGTACACAGAGTCCATGTGCTTGACGGAAGAATCGAGCACTGCCTGCTCCTTGAGTTCTTCACCAACAAAGGAATAGGAACAGCAATTTTATCAGATAATGAGGAAAGATACGATGAACAAGAATGAGTATATGAAAGAAGCAGAGTCACATCTGATCCATGTATATAACCGTTTTCCTGTAGTTTTTGAAAAGGGAGAAGGTGTATATTTATACGACACCGATGGAAAGAAGTACTTAGACTTCGCCAGCGGCATCGGAGTCATGGCATTCGGCTACAATGATAAGGAATACAATGATGCCCTGAAGGCACAGATAGACAAGATCATCCATACGTCAAATCTGTTCTATCATGAGCCTCTTCTTCCAGCAGCAGAAAAGGTCTGCGAAATAAGCGGAATGGACAGAGTATTCTTTACAAATTCAGGAGCAGAGGCAATTGAAGGGGCGCTTAAGACTGCAAAGAAATATGCGTACAAGAAGCATGGCAAGGGCAATTACGAGGTTATCGCAATGGAAAACAGCTTCCATGGACGTACAGTAGGAGCAGTCTCAGTCACAGGAACGACTCACTACAGAGAGCCTTTCTATCCGCTGATGGATGGAGCGCGGTTTGCCAATTTCAATGACCTTGACAGTGTAAAGAAGCTTATAGATAAAAATACCTGTGCCATTATCACAGAGACAGTCCAGGGCGAAGGCGGAGTCACACCAGCCACAAAGAGATTCATGCAGGGACTTCGCAAGCTCTGTGATGAAAATGATATCCTCCTCATTATAGATGAGATCCAGTGCGGAATGGGACGTACAGGAACTACATATGCATTCGAACAGTATGGTGTGAAGCCTGATATCCTGACAACAGCCAAGGCTCTCGGAGGTGGGGTGCCGGTAGGAGCTTTTCTTGTGACAGAAAAAGTCGCAGCAGATTCGCTTGAACCGGGGGATCATGGCAGCACCTATGGTGGCAATCCATTTGTACTTGCAGCAGTCAGCAAGTCAATCGATATCATCGAAGGCAGAAAACTCCCACAGCATGTAAAGGAGCTTACACCATATTTTGAAAAGATCCTTGACTCATTTACAGAGAAGTATGATTTCGTAAAGGGTCACAGAGGACTCGGATTCATGCAGGGCCTGATCATCGACAAGAGCATCCCGGTCGGTGAAATATTGAACAAAGCTTTAGAAGAGGGACTTGTCATTATTTCGGCCGAAGGCAATCTAGTCCGCTTCCTGCCGCCACTTATCATGGACAAAGCCGGATTTGACGAAATGGAAGAGAAATTAAATAAAGTTTTTGGCACCTTTTAATCTTGTCAAAACTGTTTTTATCATTTAGAATATAAAGAGCAGTCACCGGATACTCCATGAAAGGAGATCCGATTTATGAAAATTAAATATTTTATACCTGTTGTATTATGTATTCTATGCCTGTCCTCCTGTGGCACGACGTCCTATCTGGAGTCAGAATCAGATGCAGTAAAGACTGAAAGCATATCATCTGTTTCAGAGGAGCAGAAGGAATCAGCTCAGATATTTGTGCAGATTGAGGGGGCTGTGGAGAAGCCTGGAGTATATCAGATGTCTGATGGAGACCGGGTATTTGCCCTTGTCGAAAAGGCAGGTGGATTCAGAAAGGATGCTTATACGGCTGATATCAACCAGGCAGAGGTCTTATCAGACGGGCAGAAGCTTATCGTCCTGACAAGTAAGGAGCAGAAGGCACAGCAGTCTGCTGGGTCAGATGGTGGAAGTGCGCAGGCCTCAGATGGAAGGATCGATATCAATAAGGCGGGAGCCGAGGAGCTTACCACCATTAGCGGCATCGGTCCCGCAAGGGCAGAAGCGATCATAGCATACAGAGAGCAGAATGGCAGATTCAGTAAGCCTGATGATATTACCAAGGTAAGCGGCATCGGAGAGAGTACCTATAGCAGGATAAAGGACAGGATAAAGGTTTAGGGATTATGGCGCGCGTTCTGATAGTAGATGATGAAGAGCATATTATAAAGGGAGTGAAGCTTGTCCTGGAGCATGACGGTATGGAATGTGATACCGCTCATGACGGGCAGGAGGCTCTCGACAAGGCACTGAGCGAAGATTATGATATCATACTACTTGATCTTATGCTCCCGAAGGTAGATGGATATGAGGTCTGCCAGCGTATCAGGGAGAAGTCGCAGGTTCCTATCATCATGCTTACAGCCAAGGGCGACGACATGGACAAGATAATGGGACTGGAGTATGGGGCAGATGACTATATCACGAAGCCGTTCAATGTCCTTGAGGTGCGTGCGAGAGTGAAGGCAATTCTCAGGAGAACCCAGCATACAGAGGCACCACAGGAGACTCTTGAGAGCGGAGATATCCGTATAGATACAGACAGCCGTCGTCTTTTCATCAAAGGCAAAGAGATAAATCTCACGAGCAAAGAATTCGAGATGCTTTATCTCCTTGTGAGCCATCCCGGCAAGGTATATAGCAGGGATGCGCTTCTGAAGGAGGTATGGGGTGAGGATTTCCCTGGTGACGCGCGTACTGTGGATGTGCATATCAGGAGGCTCCGTGAGAAAATAGAACCGAATCCGTCAGAGCCGAAGTATGTTCATACCAAGTGGGGACTCGGATACTATTATCAGAAATGAAGCTCGTAAATTTTCTCCAAAACAAATTTCATAGCATGAAGGCAGCGATATTTATGGCGCTGCTGCTAATAGGAATTATCCCCGGTGTGATCATCGGGGGCATTTTCTTTAGAATGTATGAGAGCAGGGCTCTGGATACTGATACGGTTTCAATGACGAATCAGACGCAGCTTCTTTCAGATCAGATCTTATCGACTGGATATCTGAAGAATAACGAGGTTGATGAGATCAACACCCAGCTGAAGGCACTCGGGAATATATATTCCGGCAGGATCATCATTATAGATGATTCGCTTCGTGTAGTCCGTGATACATACGATCTGAGCGAGGGAAAGACCTTCGTATGGGAAAATGTGATCCTGTCACTCAGAGGTCAGAGGACATCAGTTTATGACAGGGTCAGTCACTGTCTCATCATCACGGTTCCAATCCAGAAAAACGATTCATCGAATAGTATAGAGGGTGTCATACTCCTCACGAAGTCAACCGATAATATGGAGCAGAGCATAGCCTTCTACAGGGATCTGCTTCTGTATCTGTCACTTGTCGCTATAGTAGTGGCATTTGTCCTTGCGATAATACTGTCAGAGAGATATACGAAGCCTCTGGGAAAGCTGTCTGATGATATCAGGAATTCACAGGCTCTGCACGATGAGGTATCTGTGGATGATTTCTCGGAGACAGAGGATATTTCAAGGAATTTTAATGAAGTCATGCAGAAGATGAGGGATATTGATGAATCCAGACAGGAATTCGTATCGAATGTGTCCCACGAGCTGAAGACCCCTCTGACATCAATGAAGGTTCTTGCTGATTCGCTTAATGCAATGGAGGATGAAGCCACGATCGATATGTATCAGGACTTCATGCATGATATCACGCAGGAGATAGACAGGGAGACGAAGATCATCAATGACCTGCTGTCGCTTGTGCGAATGGACAAGTCAGGTGCTACCCTGAATATTTCCTCTGTAAATATAAATGACATGCTGGAGGCTCTGCTTAAGAGGCTCGGGCCTATTGCTGAGAAGCAGAATGTGGAGCTGGTGCTGGAGAGCTTCAGACCGGTCACGGCGGAGATTGATGAGGTAAAGCTTTCTCTTGGAATCATGAATCTCATCGAGAACGGTATCAAGTACAACAATCCTGGTGGCTATGTCCATGTGACGCTAAATGCTGATCATCAGTATTTCTATATCAGTGTCGAGGACAATGGAATGGGAATTCCGCAGGATTCGATCGAGCATATTTTTGACAGGTTCTATCGTGTAGACAAGTCTCATTCAAGAGAGATCGGAGGCACAGGACTCGGACTTGCGATCACGAAAAATGCAATAGAAATGCACAAGGGTCAGATAAAAGTTCACTCAGAGGTCGGAGAGGGTACCACCTTCGATGTCAGGGTACCATTAAATTATATAAAGGAGCAGTCATGAGAAAATTATTAAAAAAATTGAACTGCATACTGCTCTGTGTCTGCATGATCATTGTTGCGGCTTCATGTGGTTCGTCCGGGAAATCACAGAAGAAGCACAGCCCTGATGAGATCCAGGTATTCTATCTGAATCAGATGAAGACCTCGCTCTCGCCGGTCAGTATGCACATTGATGGTAGGACTACCCGTGAAAAGGTAAAGAATATCCTTAAGCTTCTTTCTACGCCTCCAAAGGATGCGGATTACACGAATTCCATTCCTTCGAATATCATGGTGAGGTATTTCCAGATAAAGGATCGGGGCGTTACAATCTCGTTTACCCGCTCATACCGCAATATGAATAAAGTCAATGAGGCCCTGATGAGAGCCTCGGTCGTGAAGACATTAGTCCAGCTTGATACCATCGATAATGTGACATTCAGGGTGGTAAAGGATGCGATCACCGACAGCCAGGGCAATGCAATAGGAGCAATGACGGCTGAAACCTTTGTCGATGACTTTGATTTTGAGCAGGATTCCACAAGGGCGCTAGATCTGGTGCTGTACTGTCCGGCGGCTGATGGAAGCGGTCTGATAAAGGAGACCAGAGGTGTCCATATCAATGAAAATATCCCGGTGGCGCAGGCAGTGATGCAGCAGCTGCAGAAGAAGCCTGATTCATCGGATGCTTGCGCTACGCTTCCGTCATCGGTCAAGGTGCTTTCTGTAAATGTAAATGATGGTATCTGCTATGTGGATCTCGACCAGTCGATTGACAATATAGACAGCAAGGTTTCCACTAATCTGAGAATCTATTCAATAGTGGATTCACTATGTGAGCTTGACCAGATCAGCAGAGTTCAGATCCTTGTAGGCTCCGGAAATTCTGCGTCCATCATTACAGATGATGATAAAAATGGTACATATAGTCCTAATCTTGATTTCGTTGTTGGCGACTGATGTGACATTGATATCTGCCAGATGGCAGCAGGCTGATCTGGCCTGCATACATGGTGCAGAGATACCGCAGCCTGGCATCCTTCAGACGCTGTATAGTATCCTGGCCAGGGTGACCATATCTGTTGCCTTTCCCTGCTGAGATAAGTGTGAGATCTGGTTCTATTGCAGACAGCCACTCAGAACAGTTGGAATAGTTGCTCCCGTGATGCGCTGATTTAAGGATCAGAGTGTCATGGGAGCTTTTCCTGATTCTGGCAGAGTATTTTTCCAGGATATACTTTTCCTGGTCCTCACCGATATCGCCTGTCTCTATGATCCGCGTTCTGCTGCCATCCTTCCAGTTCATTGTGACAAGAGTCACGAGGCTGTTCTCATTCGGACCTTCGAAGTCCGATGTCTGATCAGGGAAAAGAGTCTCTATTGTAAACAGAGGACAGGTGAGGATGTCATTTCCATCGAGATAGTTTATCTGAATGCCATGCTCACTGCATAGCTTGGCGATCATTGCATACTTTTCGTCATGAGGAATCCGTGATGACAGATAGAGATTCCTTATCGGATAATCCTTTTCCACAAGCTCGATAAATCCGCTTATATGATCATCATCGAGATGGGTCAGAAACCACCCCTCGACCGAGGACAGACCACGGTATTTAAGAGATGGAAGCAGGATATTCTTCCCGATGCTGTGCTCAGTGCTACTGCCTCCGTCGAACATGAATCCCCGTCCATCAGCAGTTGTCAGTATGAGACCATCACCCTGGCCTACATCAAGCATTGCAAGGGAACCCTCGTGATGGGGTACTGACAGCAGCATGATTATCGCACAGGACAGCGCTGCTGCGGACAGAGTCGCTTTCCGGCTTCCGAATACCGGAAACAGCTTAAGCTTTGTCCATGTCCTTTTGGTGAAGCGGATATTGAAGAGCCTCCGGTTCTGACTGCGCAGGATAATTGAAATGACGAGAACAATGATAAGACAGATGATGAGCTTCGGAACAGAGATCCGGCCAGTCACTATATTTGACATAGGAATCCTCGTATAGGTGGCTGACGAGAGCTCATACCAGTACAGGATCAGATGGCATGGAAAGAGGATTATTTTAGCAAGAGGAAGACAGAATAATCCTATGACACCGCCTATTAGCCCTGTAATTATCAGAAAAGGAAGAAACGGCAGCACGACAGTATTCAGAAGACATGACAGGAGTGGGAATGTATAGAAATAGCCTGCACTTATAGCACCCATTGATATCTGGATGCAGAATGAGAACAGTAAAGACGCTGCCATATCTTCCATGAAGGTCGGCTTATGGCGGCTGCCCTTTATCCTCTTATGAGTGTTTTCCCATCTGAGATCGGTATATGCTCTGTAGCATCTGCCTGCAGGTACTGCAAGGACTGCTATAAGAAAGACAGCAGCAAAGGACATCACGAAGGCGGCTCCGGTGATCGCGAGCGGATCGGTGATACAGACGTAGATTACTGCAAATGCCAGCGAGGTCAGGGTGTCAGTCTTTTCAATGAAGAATTTTGATATAATGAAAAGCAGGTACATGATGACGGCTCTCTCTGCGGAAACGGAATCTGAGATTGAGTAAGCGTAGAGGAAAACGAAGACGAAGGAAATGAGGGCGGCCGGCCTGACGGAAAGCTTCAGCTTCATCAGGGTACTATATACCATATTTCCCATGATTGATATATGTAATCCGGAGATTGCAAGAATGTGGCTCAGACCGGCATTTGTCAGGAGCTCTTTTACATCGGAATCGAGGAGACTCTTCGTGCCTATTGAAAGTGAGGCAAGAAGTGACCCCTCTTCACCTGGCAGAGCAGCATTGAAGACTGCAAGAAGCTGATATTTCAAAAGATAAAGTAGTTCAAATATACTGAGTTTGTTTACGCTTGTGGTCTCGTATGCTGCATCCTTTATCGTTGAGGCAATAGACTGGGAACGGTAATAGGACTTCTGGTCAGAGCATCCCGGATTCCGCTGTGGCTCGGGCTCTACAGGCGTTCCGGTGACCCTTATCCATGAACCGACAGGACAGATATCCTCTTCTGAGGTGAATGATACCCTGATGCCATGCGCGCCCTTTAGTGACAGATAGTTTCTGATTCCGTATGAGGTAGGCTCCTTTCGGATGAGTCTCCCGTGGATGGTCACGGTGTCTGAGATGTTTATAGCCCTGCATACATTTGCATAAGTACTCTCTCGGACTGATGCTGAGGTGATACCACATACGAAGGCAAGAATCACGGCACCTGTAAGCATCAGGGCATGCCGTAGCTGCCTCCTGTAAAAAATAAAAGGTAAAAGTAATATGGGAATCATCAGGAAAATCCACTGATGGTATAGAATGAGTATGGTTCCGCCAAGCATCGCTGATGCGGCCATTAGTACCGGTCGTTTATTCATACTGTCTCCTTCTTACTGAGCTGTCCGGTGATATGGGACAACAACGGGTTAAGGACATTATGCGCTCATTATTTCATGTTTGCAACTACATAATATTGGTGATATAATCCTAAATGTTGGGAGGTATCGACATGGATTCAGGAATTACTTATGCGGTCGGGAGCAAGGATCTCGACTATCAGAAGATAGAAGAATTAGGAAGAGACATATTAGATTCGGATGAGTTTCAGAGAATCGTAGGGCAGAGACACCATATTTTTTCAACAGTCGGATATCACAGCGTTCATGTGGCACAGAAGATGCTGATCTTCGCGCGTATCTTCGGATTGGATGAGGAGGATGCAGTCAGGGGCAGTCTGTGGCATGACGTAGGAATATTTGACAGGGATTCGTTTGAGGGCAGCATGGATACGGCGCACTCACATCCTATCAGGTCTCTGATGGAAGCAGAGAAGAGCGGAACGGTGGATTCGACTCAGGCAGACATGATAGCCAATCACATGTGGCCGGTGACGAGGGAACGCCCGAAGACTATGGAGGGACTGATGATCACTATTGCGGACAAGTGGTGCGCGGTCACTGAGTTCCTTCACATGCACGATGACAGAATAGACGATGTCCTTGGGACAGCGGATAGAGACGACAGGGAAATGATAGATGAGGTCGATTGACAGCGAGATAGCAAGCGGCAGCTTCAAAAGAATATATCTGCTTTTCGGGAAGGAGCATTATCTCCTGGTATATGCCAGGACCAAGCTTCTTAAGGCTCTCGGTGTCACGGATGAGACCGATATGAATTTTTCGAGACTCGATGAGAAAAGCTTCTCGGTCACATCACTTATCGCAGACAGCGACACGCTTCCTTTTTTTGCTGAGAGAAGGGTGATCCTTGTCAGCAATTCCGGCTTTTTCAAGGGGAATAAGAAGGATAAGGATACTCTGGTGAAATACATACCGGACATTCCTGATACGACGGTCATCGTATTCATAGAGGATGAGGTCGACAAGCGTGACAGGCTGTACAAGGCAGTATCGAAGACCGGTACGGCCGAGGAGTATTCGCTCCCGAAGGAAAACGAGCTGAAGGCCTGGATAGTAATGCGGCTGAAGGGCTATGAGATGCAGATGAAGTCTGATGCGTGGAATGAATTCTATCTGCGCACCGGTTCTTCGATGGATCTGATGAATGAAGAGTTTGAGAAGCTTTCTGCATATTGCTTCGAGAAAAAAATAATCGAGAAGTCGGATGTGGAGACTATCTGCGTCAATGCTTCAGAGACAAAGGTCTTTGCACTGACTGATGCTATTGCATCAAGGAATGCGACGAGGGTTTTCGAGGCCTATCAGGATATGCTGAGGCAGAATGAACCGGCACCGGCTATTTTTGCTCTTATTGAGAGGCAGCTGATGCAGCTGTACCAGCTGAAGCAGATGGACAGGGATCATGCCTCTGCAGATACCAGGAAAAGGGTGACCGGTGTGAGAAATGACTGGGCTCTGGGGAAATTATCCGGCTTTGCAAAAAAGTTTTCTTCCGCGGAGCTTGCGCACCTTCTTGAATGTGCAGAAGAGTATGAAGAGGCCTACAAGAGAAGCAGGCTCAAGGATACGGTTGCTGTTGAGATGCTGATTATGGAAGCATTAAAGAAGCCCCATCTGGAATGACGGTACCAGACGGGGCTTTACTTTATATTTAAAAATTTTAGTTCATTGAGCTTACAGCCTTGGTAAGACGTGATACCTTTCTTGCTGCATTGTTTGCATGAAGGATTCCCTTTGACTTTGCCTTCGGGATTGTCACCTGAGCGACCTTGAGTGCCTGCTCAGCTGCTGCCTTGTCTCCGCTTGCTACTGCCTTCTCGACATTAGTGATAACTGTCTTGACATTGCTCCTGATAGCCTTGTTGCGGGCTGCCTTCTTTGCAGATACTAAAACTCTCTTCTTTGCAGATTTGATGTTTGCCAATTCTATTCACCTCCTGAATATTATTATCATATGATAATGAATGCAGGGGATTGACACGGTTCTCCCAAGCAATCATACTTTTCTATAATACAGACTTGGGTTGCATTTGTCAAGGGGGAGTTTGTCTGATATAATGGACAGGATATAGGATATAGGGGATAGGGGATAGGGGATAGGGGATAGGGTTTAGGGTACTATTCCCTAACCCCTAACCCCTAACCCCTAACCCCTAATATAAGGAGACCAGAATGGATCAGTCACATATCAGAAATTTCTGTATAGTTGCACATATAGATCATGGCAAGTCGACGCTTGCGGACAGGATGATCGAGATGACTCACACGCTCACTAAGCGTGAGATGCAGGATCAGGTCCTTGACAATATGGACCTGGAGCGTGAGAGAGGAATCACGATCAAGTCACAGGCGGTGAGACTTATTTATCATGCGAAGAATGGAGAGGAATATATTTTCAACCTCATTGATACTCCCGGACATGTGGATTTCAATTATGAGGTCTCGAGGTCACTAGCAGCCTGCGACGGAGCAATCCTCGTAGTAGATGCGGCTCAGGGCATAGAAGCACAGACACTTGCCAATGTGTATCTGGCACTTGATCATGACCTTGAAGTGCTTCCGGTCATCAATAAGATCGATCTGCCTTCTGCTGATCCTGACAAGGTGGCAAAGGAGATTGAGGATGTCATCGGCCTCGACTGTGAGAATGCTCCGCGCATCTCTGCAAAAACGGGACAGGGTGTAGACGAAGTCCTTGAGCAGGTCATCACTGTGCTCCCTGCTCCGACAGGTGATGCAAATGCACCGCTCAAGGCTCTGATCTTCGACTCACTCTATGATTCATACAGGGGTGTTATCGTATTCGTCCGCATCCGCGAGGGAAAGGTAAGGCCGAAGGACAGGATCAGGATGATGGCCTCTGGTGCTGAATATGACTGCGTGGAGGTGGGATATTTCGGCGCTGGTCAGTTCATCCCATGTGATGAGCTTTCAGCCGGAATGGTAGGGTATATCACAGCTTCTATCAAGGATGTGAGAGAGACGAGGGTCGGAGATACAGTGACACTGGCCACCAATCCGGCGGCAGAGGCGCTCCCAGGATACAGACCTGTGAAGCCTATGGTATTCTGTGGAATCTATCCTGCTGATGGCGCGAAGTATCCTGAGCTTAAGGATGCTCTGCTGAAGCTGCAGCTGAATGATGCTGCTCTTACCTTTGAGCCGGAGACGTCACAGGCTCTCGGATTCGGATTCAGATGCGGATTCCTTGGACTCCTTCATCTTGATGTGGTTCAGGAGAGACTTGAAAGAGAATATGATCTGGACCTCGTGACCACGGCACCGGGCGTTGTGTACAAGGTTCACAAGACTGATGGAAGTGTGATGGAACTTACAAACCCGTCGAACCTTCCAGATCCGTCAGAAATTGAATATATGGAAGAACCGGTTGTGGATGCCGAGATCATGGTGACGAGCGACTACATCGGACCTATCATGGATCTGTGTCAGGAGAGGCGCGGTCAGTATGTTTCGCTGGAATATATTGAGGAGACCCGTGCAGTGCTCAAGTATGTACTGCCGCTTAATGAGATCATCTATGATTTCTTTGATGTGCTGAAATCAAGGTCAAGAGGCTACGCTTCCTTTGACTATGAGCTCAAGGGCTATCAGCGGTCTGAGCTTGTCAAGCTTGATATCCTGATCAATCATGAAAGAGTTGATGCCCTTTCATTTATCGTGTTCAAGGATACTGCATACGACAGGGCTCGTAAGATGTGCGAGAAGCTCAAGGAAAATATTCCGCGTCATCTTTTCGAGATACCTATTCAGGCGGCTGTTGGCAGCAAGGTAATAGCCCGTGAGACGGTCAAGGCCATGAGAAAGGATGTCCTGGCCAAGTGCTACGGTGGTGATATTTCCCGTAAGAGAAAGCTCTTAGAGAAGCAGAAGGAAGGAAAGAAGAGGATGAGGCAGATCGGAAATGTCGAGATACCTCAGGAGGCATTCATGAGCGTGCTGAAGCTCGATGATGACGAATAAGATGGAAGATAATCGAAGATTTGAACTATATATACATATTCCATTCTGTGTGAAGAAGTGTAATTACTGTGATTTTCTGTCGGGTGTCTATGGACCTTCTGATCAGAGTGATTATATCAGTGCGCTTATCAGAGAGCTTGAGTACCAGTCCCTGCGTGTACACGGGACTGTAAGCTCAATATATATAGGCGGCGGGACTCCGTCCTGGATAAAGCCTGATCATATAGTAGAGATAATGCAGACGGTAAAGGAGTATTATAATGTAGATCCGCTTGCTGAGATTACAATCGAAGCCAATCCGGGAACCATAATAGAGGAGGCTGCAAATACCTATCGTTCGGTCGGAATCAATCGTATTTCCGTTGGATTGCAGTCTGCTAATAATGATGAACTGGAGCTTCTCGGAAGGGTGCATACCTTTGAGAAATTTCTGAATACTTATGAGATCCTTCGCAAGGCAGGCTTTGATAATATAAATGTCGATATCATGACAGGTCTTCCGTTGCAAAATCCGGGAAAGCTGCTTCATACACTGGAGTCAGTGACAGAGCTTCGTCCTGAGCATATTTCTTGCTATGCACTTATTGTAGAAGAGGGGACACCTTTTTACGAGAGATATCATGACGATGATGTCCGTCAGAAGAATGGTGAGAAGACCTATCTGCTTCCGAACGAGGATCAGGCGTATGAGCTGACGAAGCGGGCACAGAATTTCCTTGTTTCAAAAGGGTATAACAGATATGAGATATCAAACTATGCCCGTTTCGGGAAAGGGTGTGTCCATAATATCGGCTACTGGAAAAGGACTCCGTATCTGGGGGTAGGAATCGGGGCAGCGTCTCTCATTCCTCCGGGATACCTTTCGATTGAGCCTGAGGATCCTGAAGAGACTGGTGGAATGGGACTGGAATGGCGCACATCCAATGAACGCTATATCTATGATTATATAGAAGATACGCTTCATTATAATGAGATCACATCCCAGGCAGCATTCACTGATATTCCTACAATAGATACAGCTACCCAGCTCACCCGAAAGGCAGCAATGGAAGAGTTCATGTTCTTAGGTCTTCGCATGACAGAGGGAGTCAGCAGATCAGATTTCAAAAAATATTTCGGGACATCAATAGAGAGGATATACGAGGTTCCGATAAAGAAGCTGGAGAGAGAGGGACTGCTCGAAGAGCATGGAGACCATCTCCTGCTTAATGACAGAGGACTTGATATTTCAAATTACTGTATGTCACTATTCCTTATGGATTAGTAGTTAAAGATGGCTGACACACTCATTGAGTAGAAAAGCTGTGGCCATCTTTTTTTGTGTAAATTTTTCAAAAAAGTGTTGACAAATATTCCGAACAGGCGTATATTATGTATCAGATGATATTAGCACTCCAATCATTTGAGTGCTAACAAAGAAATCCGACAGGAGGTGAGCTTTTGGCAGAGGATGAAGAGTTGACAGAGAGACAGAAGAAGATCTTAGATGTCATCATCAAGAATTATTTAGAGACCGGCGAGCCGGTAGGTTCGAGGACAATCTCGAAGAACTCGGATCTGAACCTTAGCTCAGCTACGATCAGGAATGAGATGAGCGATCTCGAGGAGATGGGCTATATATTACAGCCGCATACCTCAGCAGGCCGAATCCCTTCAGATAAGGGATACAGGTTCTATGTGAATGAGCTCATGACAGAGAAGGAAGCTTCTCCACCGGCTGATTCGACGAGCGAGATGCTCGTTCAGAGGACAGACAGACTGGAGAAGATGCTCAAGCAGGTCGTAGATGTGCTGGCAGCGAATACGCAGTATACATCAATGATCTCAGCACCGGCTATCACAGGAGTGAGAGTCAGATTCGTACAGCTGTCAGCCGTGAATGATCATCAGCTGCTCTCCGTGGTCGTGATGGATGGCAATGCGATCAGGAACCGTATCATAGATATAGATGAACCACTTAATGCAGAGGATCTTCTGAAGCTTAATATGCTTCTGAATACAAATCTCTCAGGACTTACGGTGAATGATATCAATCTTGGGCTGATCCAGAAGATGAAGAAGTCTGCAGGTGAATATGCAGACATCATTGAGAATGTCCTGGAGAATGTCGCAGGAACGATAGAGCAGGATGAAGGCCGTACGATCTATACGAGCGGTACGACGAATATTTTCAAATATCCAGAGCTCTCTGATGCGAACAGAGCGAGCCACCTGATTTCAACATTTGAAAATAAGGAAGAACTTGAGAATCTGATAAATGACATCGAATCCGATGAAGAAGGGAATCCGAATGGAATCCAGGTCTACATCGGTGATGATATACCAAATATGCCTGATGTGTCGCTTGTGACCGCGAAATACGATCTCGGTGATGGATTCAAGGGCACCATCGGAATCCTGGGACCGAAGCGTATGGACTATGAGAATGTAATGAAGAATCTGAAGTCGCTCAAGAAGCAGCTTTCAGATATAGTTGCAACGTCGAGGCTTCCGGAGAAGAAGGAAGAACCGAAGAGAATCACAAAGAAGAAGGAATAGAGGTATCTGGAATTGAGTGAAGAAAAGGAACAGAAGGACACCAAAGAGGTAAAGGAAGAGACTTCCGAAGAGAAGGCATCTGAAGAGAAGGAGCCGGAAGAGAAGAAGGAAGCAGATACCTCAGAGGAAAAGAAAGAATCCAAAGAAGACGATAAGCCTTCAGAAGATAAAAAGAAAGGACCTTTTGGAAAGGATAAGAAAAAGAAGCCGGATCCAAAGGATGAGGAGATCAAGTCCCTTAAGGATCAGGTGCTCCGCCAGATGGCAGAGTTCGATAATTTCCGTAAGCGTACAGAAAAAGAAAAGTCTTCAATGTACAGCTCAGGAGCAGGCGATGTGATCACTAAGTTCCTTCCGGTGCTTGACAATTTCGAGCGTGGACTTGCAGATGTAAAGGACGATACGGAGGACGCTTTCCAGAAAGGAATGCTTGCTATATACAAGCAGTTCAAGACAGCAATTGATGATCTGGGTGTCAAAGAGATAGATGCTCTTGGCAAGACCTTCGATCCGAATTTCCATAATGCAGTGATGCATGTGGATGATGCGGATAAGGGCGAGCAGGAAATTGTAGAAGTCCTTCAGAAGGGCTATACATACAATGACAAGGTCATCAGATATGCGATGGTAAAGGTAGCTAATTAACATAAGGAGGATAATCACTATGGGTAAGATAATTGGTATCGATCTTGGTACTACAAACAGCTGCGTAGCAGTAATGGAAGGCGGACAGCCTACAGTAATCGAGAACAGCGAGGGTATGAGAACTACCCCTTCAATCGTAGCTTTTACAAAGGATGGACAGAGACTTGTAGGTGAGCCGGCAAAGCGTCAGGCAGTTACAAACGCTGAAAATACCATTTCTTCTATCAAGAGAAAAATGGGAACAAATGACGGCCCTACAATCAATGGCAAGAAATATTCACCACAGCAGATCTCAGCAATGATCCTTCAGAAGCTTAAGAGCGATGCTGAAGCACATCTTGGTGAGAAGGTTTCAGAGGCTGTGATCACAGTACCTGCTTACTTCAATGATGCACAGCGTCAGGCTACAAAGGATGCCGGAAAAATCGCAGGACTTGATGTAAAGCGTATCATCAACGAGCCTACAGCAGCAGCTCTTGCATATGGACTTGATAATGAGCAGGAGCAGAAGATCATGGTTTATGATCTTGGTGGTGGTACATTCGATGTATCAGTAATCGAGATCGGTGATGGAGTCATCGAAGTTCTTTCAACCAACGGTGATACACATCTCGGTGGTGATGATTTTGATAACCGTGTAATGCAGTGGATGATTGATGAGTTCAAGGCTAAGGAAGGCGTTGATCTGTCAGGCGATAAGATGGCAATGCAGCGTATCAAGGAAGCTGCAGAGAAGGCTAAGAAAGAGCTTTCAAATGCTACAACAACTAATATCAACCTGCCATTCATCACAGCAACAGCTGATGGACCGAAGCACCTTGATCTCGACCTCACAAGAGCAAAATTCGATGAGATCACATCAGATCTTGTTGAGAAGACAGCAATCCCTGTACAGAATGCATTAAAGGATGCAGGACTTACTGCAGCAGACCTTTCAAAGGTTCTTCTTGTCGGTGGTTCGACACGTATCCCGGCAGTACAGGCAAAGGTAAAGCAGATCACAGGCAAGGAGCCATCAAAGAGCCTGAACCCTGATGAGTGCGTAGCACTCGGTGCCTGCATCCAGGGTGGTAAGCTCGCAGGAGATAAGGGCGCTGGAGAAGTTCTTCTTCTCGATGTCACACCTCTTACACTTTCGATCGAGACAATGGGAGGCATTGCCACTCACCTTATCGAGAGAAATACCACTATCCCTACAAAGAAGAGCCAGATCTTCTCAACCGCAGAGGATAACCAGACAGCCGTTGATATCAACGTAGTACAGGGTGAGAGACAGTTTGCCCGTGACAATAAGTCACTTGGTCAGTTCCGTCTCGATGGAATCCCACCAGCAAGAAGAGGTGTTCCACAGATCGAGGTTACATTCGATATCGATGCAAATGGTATCGTAACAGTATCCGCCAAGGATCTTGGTACAGGCAAAGAGCAGCACATCACGATCACCGGAGGTAGCAACATGTCCGATGAAGAGATCGATAAGGCTGTCAAGGAAGCAGCTGAGTATGAGGCCCAGGATAAGAAACGTAAGGAAGCAGTCGACACCAGAAATGATGCAGACGCATTTGCAGTACAGACCAGAAAGGCTCTTGACGAAGTTGGCGACAAGCTTGATGCGGGTGACAAGAGTGCAGTGGAGGCTGACCTCAAAGCAGTAGAGGATCTCGTCAACAAGTTCCAGAAGCCGGAGGATATGTCAGACTCGGATGTCGCTGAGATGAAGAATGCCAAGGAGAAGCTCGAGCAGTCAGCACAGAAGGTATTTACCAAGATGTACGAGAATGCTCAGGCAGCCGGTGCAGCTTCTGGCGGCCCACAGGCAGGACCAAATCCTGGCGCAGGTCCACAGAACAATAGCAATAACGGTGGAAATGCCGGCGGTAATAACGGCGATGATGTCGTAGATGCAGATTTCAAAGAAGTCTGATTAAGGGGATAGGATATAGGATATAGGGGATAGGGATCAGGTCTGATTTTTGAGAAAAGTCCCTATTCCCTAATCCCTGTTCCCTAGTCCCTGATAAGGAAAGGAACAAAATGGCAGAACAGAGAAGAGACTACTACGAGGTTCTCGGGGTAGATAAAAATGCCGACGAGGAGACCATCAAAAAGGCCTACCGTAAGCTGGCAAAGAAATATCACCCTGATATGAATCCCGGAGATAAGAACGCCGAAGCAAAGTTCAAGGAAGCTTCCGAAGCATATGCCGTTCTGTCTGATCCAAAGAAACGTCAGCAGTACGATCAGTTCGGATTTAATGCAGATGGTGCCGGTGCCGGCGGTTTCGATTTCAACAATATGGATTTCAATGATATCTTCGGTGGATTCGGGGATATCTTTGGAGACTTCTTCGGCGGAGGAAGCTCGAGAAGCAGAGGTGCCGCCAACAATGGCCCTCAGCAGGGTGCCAATGTCAGGACATCGGTTCGTATCACATTCCAGGAAGCATGTTCTGGCTGTGAGAAGGAACTGGAAATGACACTCAAGGATCCATGTCCTACCTGTCATGGAACAGGATGCAAGCCGGGCACTTCCAAGAGCACATGTACGAAGTGCGGAGGTTCAGGACATATCGTGACGACGGAACAGTCGCTCTTCGGAGTAATACAGCGTACAAGCGTATGTCCGGAATGTAACGGAACAGGACAGGTCATCAAGGACAAGTGTCCTGACTGTCATGGAACCGGTTTCAAAGATCAGAGGAAGAAGATAGTTGTATCAATTCCTGCCGGCATAGATGATGGACAGATGGTTCGTCTTCGTGGCAAGGGAGATCCGGGAATCAACAATGGTCCTCGCGGGGATCTGCTTGTTGAGGTAAGGGTTGCAAGAAGCAACGAGTTCCAGAGAAATGGATTTGATGTCTATTCAGAGGTACCTATCTCATTTGCTCAGGCAGCACTTGGCAGCAATATTATAATCAATACTATAGACGGAAAGGTGGAGTACGAGGTGAAGGCTGGTACACAGCCGGGAACCAGAATCAGGCTACGTGGCAAGGGTATCCCTACTCTTCGTAACAAGAACGTTCGTGGTGACCATTATGTGACACTCAACGTCACAGTACCACGTGCACTGAATTCTTCACAGAAGTCAGCACTCAAGGCATTTGATGAAGCCTGTGGTGGAACGCTCACCTCACAAAAAAAATCTAAAGGCCCATTCGGGCGTCGTAAATGAAGAGACAGGAGACGGTTCTCCTGTCTTTTTTAATTGCAAAATTTATGATAAATTCCTATAATATTTTTCATGAAATGTATATATGAAAATGAATGTGGCTCGTGTGACCACATCAATATGGAGTATCAGGCAACTCTTGACCTGAAACAGAAGAACATGGAAAACCTCTTCGGGAAAAATATCATGCCAGTCATCGGCATGAATTTCCCGTATTACTACAGATACAAGGTTACATATGCCCTTGGGTACGACTATGAGTCGAGACAGATAGTCTGTGGAAAATATGGTCAGGGAAGTCATGATCTGTACGAGATAGATGACTGTCTGATCGAGTCAAAGGACTGCCAGAAGCTGGCTCATTTTATTACAGATCTGCTGCCGAAGCTAAAAATCAAGGTATATGATGAGGATGATCATACCGGAAATCTCAGGTATATTTTCATGAGACAGAGCTTCGCGACAGGCGATATAATGCTGGTCCTCGTGAGTGCAGATACATTTCTTCCTGGAAAGAAGCATCTGATAGAAGAGATCCATAAGAATTTCCCAAAGGTAAAAAGCATATACCTCGATATCAATAAGCGTACCGACAGCATGGTCCTGACGGATGATCTCACACTTCTGTATGGAGAAAAATATCTGACAGACAAGGTAATGGGAAAGTCGTTCCGCCTGTCGCCGCTTGCCTTCTATCAGGTGAATCCTCAGCAGATGAAGAAGCTCTATCAGACAGCTGTGTCATTTGCTGATCTCAAAGGGAATGAGAAAATAATCGATGCCTACTGTGGGATTGGAACGATAGGAATCTGCGCATCAGACCATGCTTCGTCGATTATTGGAATTGAGAATAACCGTGACGCTGTTCATGACGCAATATTTAATGCGAAGGCAAATGGAGTAAAGAACGCCAGATATATATGCGGTGACGCGGCAGAACTTTTCACAGAGAAAAATATACAGGCGGATGTAGTCTTCATGGATCCTCCAAGAGCAGGCTCTGATGAAAAATTCCTGAAGTCATTGCTCAGACCCGCACCGGAAAAGATCGTCTACATATCATGCAATCCAGAGACACTGGCTCGCGACGTGAAAGTACTGTCAAAAAAATACCGACTGGAAAAGGTTCAGCCGGTGGATATGTTTCCGTTTACAGGCCATGTGGAGACGGTAGTATTGATGTCAAAGGTCAGGGACTAAGGGGTGAGAAAAGGCTTATTTTAAGCCTTTCCTGTACACCTGACCTTTTTACAAAAGGATGGTTCAACCAAGAAAAAACTCTCTGGGGGGAACTTATCGAACGAGCTGTTTTATAGGGTTGAGACTCGTGATTAGATATTTGGTAGGTTGTGACTCGTGATTGGATGTAGTGTTCCAGTTGGATGTCAAAGCTGCGCAAGGATTTCCTTTATTCAGATGTCCAACTTGATTCTGCAATCGCCGGACAATCAACAATAGTAAGGAGATATAAGATATGTCGATGAGAGAATTTTGCATTATTTTTGATTTGGTGATGGCCTTCATTTTCTTTTTGATTGGGATCTGGTTTTATAAATCAAACGGAAAAGCAGCGAACTTCTTAACAGGCTATAATATGAAGTCCGCTGAAGAACGCAAAAAGTATGATGAGAAGAAAATGTGCAAAGATTACGGAAAGCGGATGATGTTATGGCCGATTCCCTTTGTGATCGGCGCAGTCATTGACTATACCTTTCCTATGAAAGGAATGCTGATTGCATGGATAATATGGGCAGTTATGCTAATTCTTTTGTTGATTGAAAGATATAAAAGAGAAAGGTAAAACGAAATTTAAGACTAAAAGAGAGCAGGCTGCTCCCGGAATAATCCTGAGAGCTGACCTGCTCTTATTCGTTGATGTCGATCTCAAGCCCTGATTTGAACCGGACGGTGAAGTGGTCGTCATAGACAGTGATCTGCCCGATGAGTTTTCTGACCAGGCTCTCATCAAATTCTGTGATATCTGTTTGCTGTTTTCGGATGAAGTCCTGCAGCTCTTTCATGCGCTTCTGCCTTTCTTCACGGCTGCGTGCATCGGCCTCGGCCTGTGATTTCTGCTCGCGCAGTGTAAATATTTCATCGGCGATGGCATCGTAGTCCTGTTTGCTGTTGGCCTTTTTGATGAGCTCCTTCTGCAGTTCGTCGAGCCGCGCCTGGATGCCGTCGGGACTCATCGTGTCGGCAGTTGTTATCGCTTTTGCGATGTTCTCCTGCATCTGCCGGATGAAGCCGTCGCTATCGGTGAGTATCCGATCGAAGGCCTTGACCGTGACCTCTTGCAATAGGTCTTCCTTGACGGTTCGGCTGGTGCAGTTCATGGCGGCACGGCTGGGTTCAAGGCGGCTGATGCATCGCCAGACGATGCTCTTGCAGCCGTGGTTGTTCCAGTGGACGCGCCGGTAGAGCTCGCCGCATTCTCCGCAGACGACCATCTGGGAGAAGCAGTTGTTGCCGGAGTAGATGCGTTTCTGGCCGTTCGGCCCAGTGTGAACCTTCCTGCGTCGAACAAGCTCCGCCTGCACCTGCATGAAGATTTCTTTCGGAATGATGGCTTCATGGTCATCTTCCACATAGTATTGCGGCAGGGCACCGGTGTTGCGTACGCGTTTCTTGGTGAGGAAGTCCGTGGTTACGGTTTTCTGAAGCAGGGCGTCACCCATGTATTTCTCGTTTCTCAGGATCTTGTTGATGGTGGAGTCGTACCATTTCGTTTTGCCCGCGCCGGTGAGGATGCCGTCCCGCTCCAGACCTTCGGCAATTTTCTTCATTGAAATTCCTTCCAGGTACTCGCGGTAGATCCGCTTTACGACCTCCGCCTGCTCCGGGTCGATGACGAGGTGACCGTCGCTGTCCTTGGTGTATCCGAGGAAGTGATTGTGGTTGACCTGCACCTTTCCCTGTTGGTAGCGGTACTGAAGCCCTAGCTTCACGTTCTGGGAAAGTGACTGTGATTCCTGCTGGGCGAGGCTTGCCATGATGGTGATCAGGACCTCGCCCTTGGAGTCCATAGTGTTTATGGATTCCTTCTCGAACCAGACCGCGATGTTCTTGTCCTTGAGGAGCCGGATGTACTTGAGGCAATCGAGCGTGTTACGGGCAAAGCGGCTGATGGATTTGGTGATGACCATGTCGATGTTTCCGGCCATACATTCGTCGATCATGCGATTGAATTCATCACGCTTCTTTGTGTTGGTGCCGCTGATTCCGTCGTCAGCGAAGATTCCAGCGAGTTCCCATTCCGAGTGGCTTTTAATGTATTCTGTGTAATGGGAGACCTGCGTTTCGTAGCTGGTTTCCTGTTCATCAGAGTCGGTGCTGACACGGCAGTATGCGGCTACGCGGAGCTTCGGCTGCTCGGCTTGTTTGACGTTGTTTCCGACCTGCCGTCTGGCAGGGATGATTGTCACGTTTGCCATCACTGCGCCTCGCTTTCAATCAGGCTGTACAGGTATTCCGCCTGCTGTTTAGGGTTGTCATAATTTTTCTTAAGAGCAGAGAAAATGAAACTGGTTGGCGGCTTTTGTGTATCCGGAGGCTGCTTTTTCCTGTTCGTCCGTCCGAGCACCTTTGCCCGGCGCAGGCGTTCTTCCTGTGCTTTGTCATAGGTCTTTTGGTCGATGATGGGAGGGTAGTAGTCGTCTCCGAGGTAGTGCCTGTTTTCAAGCAGGCGTTTTGCCGAGCCGTGCCATGCCTCGATCCCTGCTTCGTGCGCAGCCTTCGCAAGCGCCATTCCGTCAAGGTAGTTCCTGTAGAGGTTTCTTATCTTCTCGGCTTTATCTTCTTCGATGACCGCCTTACCGTTTTCAATTCTGTATCCGTATGGTGTGTGTCCCATGTCTTTTCACATCCTTTCTGTAAGCGTCAGGCGGCACTTGAGAACAAATTTCAGCTCATGCCGGGAGCAGACGATGATACGTTCAACGAACCTCGTGAAAAGGTCTCCATCAAATATCTCAAGCATAGGGCTTTTTTCGGTGAACCGTAACAGTTCCTCCGCCTGCATCAGAGCTGTGGCTTCATTGCTTGTCGTGTTTTTCAGGGCGTCTATCTTTTTTCTAATGTCATCAGCCTTTGAGAGGAGTTCTGTGGTCTGCTGGCTGTAGATCACCTGATCGATAAATCCTTGTGCCATGAGCTTTGTCAGGGTTTTGCGCTTGTCAGAGTTTTCGGCGAGGCTTGTTTCAAGCTGCGCTATATGGCGAAGGGTCTGACTGGTCGAATTCTGTTTCAGGTTCTCTGCATAGGGTTTAAGGATCAACCGGTGTGAGAATATAAGCTTATTCATCATTGTCAAAAAGGAAAGCTTGATGTCGCTGTCCCGGACGGACAGCATGGAGCAGCGGCTTTTGTCATTAATATGTGTCTTGCAGCTCCATATCGCATAGCTTCCGTTGGTGGTATAGTGGGTGCAACGCTTTAACTTTGCGCCGCATTCGCCGCAGATGATTTTGCCTGAGAATGCATAACGGTTCTGGTACTTCTCATCGCCTTTACTAATGCTTTTCTCGCGCGCCCTCTGAGAAATGACCTTCTGTGCGGCCTCCCAGTCCTTATCGCTTATAATGGGGTCGTGGTGGTTATGTTGCAGGTACTGTGTCTGCTCGCCATGGTTTAAATGCCGCTTGTAGGAAGAATCTGACCAGGACTTCTGGTAGAGGCAGTCGCCGCAGTATTTTTCGTTTGCGACCATCCCGCGGATGCAGGATGAACTCCAGCGGCCGCCTCGCTTCGTTGGGATGTGCTCCTGATTGAGTTCTGTGGCAATGGCCGTGGTTCCCTTTCCGGCAAGAACTTCTGAGAAGATGCGCTTTACGATCTGTGCCTGCTCAGGGATGATGGTCATCGTCTCACCGTTCCAGCCGTACCCGTATGGCGGGTAACTGATCTTGAACGTGCCGTTCTCGAAGCGCTTCTTGATGCTCCATTTGCTGTTCAGACTGATGGAAAGGGATTCGTCCGACGCCATGCTGGAAAGAATGGAAAGAAAGAGCTCGCTTTCCATGGAGTCGGTGTTTATGTTCTCCTTCTCGAACCAGATGGGAATGTTCAGTTCGAGGAGCTTTCTGACGAGCTCAAGGCAGTCTGTAGTGTTCCGGGAGAAGCGGCTGATGCTTTTGGTGATGACCATGTCGATCTTCCCCGCCTTGCAGTCCTGCATGAGCCGTTCAAGCTCCGGACGCCGGGATTTGCCGGTGCCGCTGATGCCCTCGTCGTAGTAGATGCCGGCAAGCTGCCAGTCATCACGGGAAGTGATATAGCTTTCATAATGCGCTTTTTGCGTATTAAGACTTTCCAGCTGTTCGTCTGAGTCCGTAGATACGCGGCAGTACGCCGCAACGCGGATTTTCTCTGCCTTCTTATTTCCTTTGTTTGCCTGTTCTAGTTTTGTTATTTTCCGCATTGTCTAGCCTCCTTGTCAGTGTCCATACATCACTCTGATCCGGATACATAGCAAGCAGTTTTTGGATATATTTCCGCAAACAATGGTGAAAAGGTTTCACGGTTGATGTCGGATAATTTCTCGAATTCGTGCTCATTTATAAGTCCTGCGTCAAGCATCGTCTGGGCAATTTTCTGAGCACGGCAGTAGTCGAGATGATTCTTTATCCGATCATTGGTGTAATAGCTGTTTTCTTCCGTCATGGGTATAGCCTCCTTCATAGTACGGACATTTGGGAGACGTTTTGAGGGGGTGTTTTGCCTCGCAAATTTCCTTCTGCTTATCCACACCCAGAAGGAGAGCTTTTTTACACAAAAAAAGGCCCCGCAGGAAATTCCTTTTTAAGGAACGCCTGCGGGGCATGATCATCTTAAGAGTTCATTCACTTTTTTCTGTACGGCGGAGGCATTGAAGCCCACCCTGGTAAGGCGCGTTACACGTTCTGCGCCATTTCCCCATTTGCCTGCGATCACTTCCCGGGCAACCGTATCAAGGGACTTCTGGGGAGCAGAGCTTCCACGCAGAAGCTCATTGACCCTTTGCTGTACGGCGTTGTAGTCAAGACCTAGGGAGCTGATGGCTCTCTTTCTTGTCTCGCCGTTTCCATACTTTCCGGCGAGCACGTCTCTTGCCGCCTGCTCGACCGTGATTGACGGGGAGACCGCCTCACTGAAGCGGAGCACGTTTGTCCACGGGTAGTTCCGGTAAGAGCGGATCAAAAACTCCCTGCTTGTCTGGTCGCCGGGACGGCCTCCTGTGACTGTGCCTTTTTCGTTTATCGAAGCTTCGACCTCCCTGCCGCCTCCGCAGTACATCGCGGTATGGTGGCGGACGTTCAGAAGCACATCGCCGCGCTTTAAGCCTGCTCCGGTAGCAAGGTTTACAGTCCTTGTCACATCGGAGAATCCGCAGGACTTGAAAACAGAGAGCATGTTCCCGGTATAGGTCGCACCCTTCGTCTTTACCGGAACTCCGGTTGCCTGCCATGCCGAGATCACGGCGGAGGAGCAGTCGTAGTCGCCTCTTTCTCCCCAGCGGTACCTCTGGTCATAGCCGTGTCTATTGTCATTAGCGTGAGATTCCATCCACTGGATGGCCTGTTCTGTTTTGCTCATATGTCATTTCCTCCATAATAAAAGCCCTCCGGGGATTAGCCGGAGAGCAGCAGAAAGCAACGTCCCATTGACGGAAGGGATAGCCGGGATAGTAGGATCGCCCCCTTTCAATCCGTATTTTTGCTGAGCTGCTTGACAGCCTGGTTTACGCCGGTTGCCGCAAAGCCGGATACTATACCGACTGCGAGGGCGTTGACCGCGTCCTTTGCCGGAAAGTCCGGCATGATGTAAAGCCCTGCGACGCCTAATGCCGCTCCAACAATCCCGCAGATCACCGGGATCCAGTTGTCGGAAACCTTCTGCGAAGCCTTACATGCAGCACCTACAAGGTAGGCGATCACCGTGATTGCCGCTACGCTTGCGATTCCAAAGTCCATAAGTCATTCCTCCTTTTCTTTATTTCTGTCTGCCGTGATTGGCAGTTCCAGACATTTCTTGTACAGGGATTCTCCGGTGCCGTTGCCTCCGAGTGCCTTGTACGGCGTATAGAGATATTCGAGATTGTTCCGGTCCTCGATGGTGCAGAAACCCTGCTCAATAAAAAAGCTGCAGGACTGGTAGAGCCGGTCGTGCAGCAGGGCGAGAATTCCTTCCCGGAGGACATCGTATTCATCCTTCTTCTTGTGGATGGATCTTACCATCCATGTGATCATTGCGATAATGAGTGCGAAAAGTTCCTGCACCCAGTACCGCAGAATAAAGTCAAGCAATAGAATCATCTCCTTTCAAGTTCAATATCTGCTCAGTTCCGGCGGAGGATCGGATTGTAAGCTTACCGTCACTCAGCTCAAACGTATAGGTGGTATCGGTAAAGACTGCTCCTTCCGGGACGTCCGATTTTACGGTATGACCGTCTACCTTTAAAGCATTGTCAACAACACCGTCACCATCCGCGTCGAATTTCGAGAGCGTATCCTCTCCTGTGGTCAGCTGATTCACCGCTTCGCAGAGCCGCTTTATCACCTTACTTTTCCCTGTATAGTTAATCATCATCTTAGTTCTCCTTTAGATCTGTAAGCGTATAGGTCACCTTCATTGAAGTGGCGGATGTTTTTGTGACCGGAGATGAAAGGTTGCATATTGTTCCGATATAGGAGGACGGAATGGACTTTTTCGGATAACTGTTGTAGTGAAAACTGAACAAGTGAGGGCTTTCGTAGCCGTAATCCGGTATCGCCACTTTATCCTTTTTGATGTAGGATCCGTCCGGGTAGATAAGAAGCCCGTTGTTTGTGATCACACCGCCGTTATACATGGGGTAAAGCCCTCCGACATCGTACTGCTTGAACTGGTTTAGGAGCACGATGTTTACCGGATTTGCCATCTCGACCTTATAGACGCTGTGGTTATCATAACCTCGCACGTAGTAGAATCCTCTTGACACAACGGCATCGTTTTTTGCTGTCACAGATGACAACTCAATCGTCTGCTCATTGCCTTCCTGTGTGAAGCTGAAATCACTGATCTTATATTTTCTTACAAAAAGAAGTGCGTTGCCGGAAGAATTTTCCATGCCGTAGGTGTAGTACTTTTCATATTCACTGCCGTTCCATCGACTATGTTCCTGCCGGTTCATTCGGATAAGATACAGATATCCGTCCTGTCCGTTTGAGATGATCCAGTTGTCCCAGTTGTCAGTTCCGGTAAGATTTACTACTTTCTCATCCGGTCCCCAGTAAGGATCGGATACCAGAAGCTTCCAGTCCGGCACTTTCTGACGGATGATGTTGCCGTAGCGATCCGCTTTGTATAAAAATCCCTGATCCTCATCGTAGGCCAGGCCATATTCATAGTCCGTCGTGCTTCCTGATTCTCCGTCATAGAGTTTGAGGGGATCTTCTCCTGCCGTATTCCTGGTAAGAGCAAGGGATGCAATATTTCCGTTCGCCTGCGAAGTGGAAAAGTCCCAGACAGTGACATAGCCTGTGTCAGTCCTCTTTGTTTCCAGAGAGTTAATGCTTCCACGCATGGGATCATCCGTATTTACGGTTCGCGCTGCATGCCCTATCAGATGGACATCCATGGGAAAATGCACATTCTCTGCGTTCTCTTCCAGTTTCCCGTCAAAAAGGAAAAGTCCTCCGAGTCCTCTTTTTGCCACCGGGAGCATCAGGTCTGACAGATTGGCACCGCAGGAGACAGCATGGCCCATAGCGTAGGTAAGCGCGTTTGTCACCATGTTGTCCTGTTCAATCCGCTCGGTAAATCCGCTGTTATGATTATGCAGCTCAATACTCACATGTCCTTTCATTTTTGTATCCTTCCTCCGTATAGATTGATTGCGTAAAGAACCGAGTCGTTTTCCAGCACGGCCTTTACCGACAGATGGTCATATTGTTTTAAGGCATCCTCCGGAATCTCGCCGATATCGGATTCTGTCATTGCGACATTTTCTTTCCATTCATTCTCAGCGTAGCCCATCCATGTAGAGCCGCCGTCAAAGGAAATATAAAATATGGCATTTTTTGAATCCGCTGTGATATGTTTTGCACCGTATACAGCACCGGTAGTAACCGAAAGACTTGTTTTTAGTGTTGTAGAGCCGGAGCCGATCCAGCCGTTATCCTTTACTTCACAGGAAGTAGCGACCCTGTCAGCGTTTGCCCACGGCGAGAAAACCATGATGTCGGAAGTGGATTCTACAGTCTCTGCAAAACCAGCAAAGATAGACGCGATATTAACCCTAGCCACACGGTCTACAGCAAGGCATGGTGTATCATGAAGTAAACGGATGTCCACCGTATCTGAGAAGCAGCTCATTATCCGGTTAATAAGAATACGGTCGATTGTATCCTCCGCCGTGATCTCGCCGTCCCATTCGCCGTTGCCTGCCAGTCCCATGCCGCTTACGACTCCGAGAACGCCGTATCTTACTATCGAGAGGGAACCGCCTTTTACGGACAGTACAACATTCCATGTATGAATAGACGCCTCCACAGCTTCCAGCTCATACCGAAGACGCAGGATGTGCTCGCCGTCCTGAAAGGTTTCCACAGGATGCCTTGTACTGATTCCATCACCGTTTAAGTAATAAGTAGCTTTTACATAAGCGTCTCCCTCCGAGACATTTCCAGTATCTTTGCCTTCCGTTGTATCAACCGACAGCAGGATTTCCATATCAAAGGAGATGTGCGTGGTTTTCTGGACCGCGAACTTTACGGACATGACAGAACCTTCTTTTCCATCGTCAATATTTACAGCTTCAGCGTTCTGGTAGAGCACATAGTGCATGTCGTTGTCCGTCTGTGACGAAAGCAGTCCGGCAATCGTTTTATCGGATTTGCTTTTTGCGGAAGCGAGGGAAGGATCCTGTCCGACACCCTGAATCTCATAGGAGCCGTTGTATTTTAGGGTGTACTTTGTGATACAGAAGAGCTTATTGGCATCACCTATCCCTCCGGGAAAGGAAAGCACGTCTCCTAAGTCATAGGCGGGATTTCCGATCATCGTAACCTTGAACGGGACATAATCGATCTGCTGGAGCGCTGTAAGAATGGCACGCCGCTGCTTTTCAAGACTTTCCGATACTCCGTACTGAAGGAAGGGGTTGCTGCCGAGGTTATAGGTCAGTCCGTTATCCTCATCCATCCCGTAGTAACTGGTAGTCTTGTCACTTAGATTCACGCAGGAAATACCCGTGTATCTTGTTTCAAAATCAGAGAAAGAGCCTCCGCTGAACCGATGACTTTCATCGATTATATCCACGACAGACTTACTGTAGGAGCAGAACTTTATCCTTCCTGCTCTGTCACAGGTCACAAAGCACCCGAGAGCAGCGGAAAGCCATGACAGATAATCCCGCCATGTCTCGATATCATTTTCCGAATAAAGAGAAAAGTTCTCAGAACCATTGGCGAATGTCTTAAATTCATCTTCTGTAGTAGCAAGCGGAACTTTGCAACTCTCGCAGGCCATTTTTGCAAGATCATATGGTTTTCCCAAAGTAGTGCCTACCGGGCAGGTCTTATCGAAAAGCGACAGATTGTCATAGGCTTTTATCACGACACCGGACTGTGTCCATTGGGCTTCGGAAATGTTAAACACACCGAGAGGAATGTACTCGTAGGTACCGTCCGCAAGCTTAAGTCCGAAGAAGGGTGTGATCTTTTCTCCTTTCAGAGAGTATCGCTTTAGATCCAGATTCATTAGAGTGATGTCCATCTGCCCGATATAAACCTGCCCGATACCAATCATCGTATCGTCAGAGCATTGATTGGTGATCTGGCAGGAACCGGACAGGATGTTGTCGTCACAAAAAAAGGTATCACCAATGCTTCCCTTCATGGAAAAATGTTGTACCGGCTGCTTCATGGCAGCCTTATATTTGTCGCTTACGGCGTATATGAAGCACCTCCTTCCTAAAATTCCAGCAGGTCAAAACTCACGGTATAGAGTCCGTTCGTTCCTCTTGTCTTCTCCGAGTTCTTCTCCGGTCCGGTCTTAAAGTTCCGGATCCGCATGGTCCTTGTCTTATAGCCTTTGGTTTTTATGTCATAAAGCCTTACGGCGATGCTGTCCTTATCGCGGAAGGATGCAAAGACCGCCGCCCATCTGTCGGAACACTGGAAAGAGGCGGAGACAGTCAGCTTATCGTATCTTGTCACGATGATCTGATCAGTGCCCGCCTCTGTGGTATTCTTGCTTTCCACGACCTCGTAACTCTCGTCCCATTTCACAGGCCAGAAAAGCTTCGTATCATCAAAGTAGATGGGAAAATCCTTCTTTAACATTATCTGCCTCCTGACCTGTAGTTGGTTCTCTGTGTGGCTTTCACCACCAGTTCATCGATCCGTTCCTGCCCGATATAAACAGGGATAACGATCGTCTGGGCACCGCCATTAGCCGCAAGGACGGCGTTCGTCACAAGGGACGAGAGCCGGTCCGTTCCTACGATTGCTTCCTCACCGGCCTCGCCTCCGCCGAGAAGACTGCCACCGGACATTCCAAAGATCGTAGGACTTTGGAGGATGTACGGCTCGTTCATGGCCTTCTTATACCAGCTGACCGAAAGATGCGGAACGGAAGGCGGTTTGATGGAGAGCTTTCCGCTGATTGAAAAATGCGGAAGCTTGATCTTCGGAAACGAAAGATGGCATCCGGCAAAGAAGTTTTTGATCCGCTCAAGCCCTCCGCTTACCACGGACTTTGCCTTGTCCATTGCGCCGGAGAAGGCATCCCTGATCCCGGCGGTCTTTTCCTTTGCCTTGGAAAGGGCGTCTCCCAGTTTTCCTCCGGTCACCTTATCTATGATGTCAAAGCCTGTTTTCCAGATCGCCTTATAGCCCTCCATAGCAGTGCCGATCACGCCCTTGATGCCGCCACCGTGCTGGGCGACGCTTGTCTTTATCGCACTCCATGCCGTGGAGGTATTGGTCTTTACATTGTTCCAGGCATTCGAGATATGTGTCTCTATCCCGTTAAATACGGTGGATGCACCTGTCTTCATGCCGTTCCAGACCGTAGATACGCCTGTCTTTATTCCGTTCCACGCTGTAGTTGTCACAGTCTTTACGCCGTTCCAGAGCCCGGTGAAGAAGTTTCCGAGGGCTGTTCCTACCGCCTTTACGCCGTTACAGACGCCTTCCCAGACTCCCTTAAACCAGTTGGATATTGCTCCCCAGTTCTTTATGATCGCAATGACAGCAACGACAGCCGCGACTACTGCGGCGATGATCCCGATCATGGGAAGAAGCCCGACCGAGCTGAATGCCGTCATTGCGCCGGACAGCCCTCCGAGGTGCGTCATGACCTTTCCAATGCCTGATGTGATCGTGCCGATGGAGCTTGTCACTTTGCCAATGCCTACTAGGACAGGCCCTACGGCTGCAGCAACAAGGGCTGCCTTTATGATAAACTGCTGCATTGGCGCAGGCAGCTTTTCCCAGAAGCCTGCGACCTGCTTTAAGGCGGCTGCCGCCTGCTGAAGCATCGGAGCAAGGACAGCGGAGAGGGAGTTTCCTATCTCAGCTCCCGTAATTTTAAGCTGATTAAGCGTGGTCTGAAACTTATCAATTGGGTCTAAAGTATCATCGAATGTCTTTGATACATTTCCGGAGAAGGAACTCATATCGGAGGAGAAACCGTCAAGGGAGAGCTTGCCGGTCTTCATTGCATTGAAGATCGAGGCACCTGCCTTGGAGCCGAACAGGTCGTAGGCGGCCTGCAGCTTCTCGGTATCACTCTTGTTTGAGTGCATGGTATCCGAGAAACCTTTCAGCGCCTGGTCAAGGGTCTGCCCGTTCCCAGCGGCCTCCTTCATGGCCTTCTTCATGCCTGCCATCGCAACGCCTACGTCAAGGCCAGACATCTCGACATTGCCAAGGAACTGTGCGGACTGCGTGGCGTTAAGCCACATAGACTGAAGCTGTGCCGCGTTCTGCGAGAGATCCTGTGCGAGGGTATCCATGGAAAGTCCTGTGGACTGTCCGACAGAGTTTAGAACGTCAAGCATACCGCCTGCCTGGGATGCATCCATGCCGAACGCATTAAGGACTGACGATACGTTATCAATGGAAGTCGATACATCCGTGTCATTTAAGGATGCGAACTCAACAAACTGCTGGGAGAGCTTCTTCAGCTTATCCCCGGTAAGGCCGAACCTGGTATTTACCTCGCCGATCGCAGAACCTGCCGTGGCAAAGTCGGTAGGGATGGATGTCGCAATATCGTTTGCCGCATCCTGCATTTCCTTTAATGCCTTGCCGCTTGCTCCGGTCTTTTGCGTTACGATATCAGCTCCCTCATCCACTTCCTTAAAAGCGGCAAGGGATGCCGCACCGACGGCGGCAATCGGGGCGGTCACCTGGGTGGAAAGGGAAGTGCCGACACCTGTGATCTTGTCACCAACATCCTTCATTTTCTGTCCTGCCTGCTGAAGCTGGACACCTGCCACAGAACCGACATCCTTGAACTCGGACTTCAGCTTTTCAAGGGACTGCTTGGTGTTTTCAATCTCACGGGTCAGAGCCTCCTGCTGCTTGATGGTCTCCTCGGTCTGCGGTCCTTGCTGCAGTTGCTTTAAGGCATCCTGCTCCTGCTTTAATTTCTCCTTTGTGTCGGAGATCGCCGCGGAGAGGTACTTCTGCTTCTGGACGAGAAGATCGGCATTGCCGGGGTCAAGTTTTAAGAGCTTGTTTACATCCCGAAGCTGATCCTGTGTCTGGCGGATGGACTTATTTACATTCTTTAAGGCGTCGGACAGCTTCGTGGTGTCGCCGCCGATCTCTACTGTGATTCCTTTAATACGGTCAGCCATCGCTGTCCTCCTTCCTGAAATGTGGCATAAAAAAAGGCACCTGAATCCTCAGATGCCTTATTAGCTGGATAAAATGAGATAGCTTAACTATTCCTACATTTTATGGAATTACCCTAAATGCCACTATTAAGAACGACCTCTCCTTCCGAGATACTTTCTATCCGAGGGCTTCCATCCATAGTTACATCTATC
>OMZG01000018.1 GCA_900315505.1 uncultured Lachnospiraceae bacterium | reverse complement strand
ATAAGAATAACAGGAAATTAGAAAAATCGAAAGGCCAGAAGCTGTGTTTCATAACCACTTTGATGCCTTTCGAAGAAAGGCACATGTATAATAATGGAAGAAAAAATAACAACAGCGACTCATGTTCGTAGAGTAATTTCATACATCGTACTCGTCATTATTTCCATCCTTTGTCTGTTCTGGTTCTACATCCTGTTTATCAATGCGACCAGATCTCATGCAGAGCTGACAAAAGGATTTACGCTCCTTCCGAGCACTTTCCTTGGACGTAATCTGTACAATGTATTGCATGGCACACTGCCTGTAGCAAGAGGACTCCTGAACTCGGTAATCGTATCAGGTTCATGCGCGGTACTGACGACATATTTCTCAGCTATGACGGCATTTGCTATCCATGCATATCGTTTCAAAGGAAGAGAGGCAATCTTTACTTTCGTCCTTGCAATCATGATGATTCCTACACAGGTTACTGCACTTGGTTTCGTTCAGTTAATGACCAGTTGGGGACTGATGGACAACTTCATCCCTCTGATCGTTCCTTCGGTCGCAGCTCCGGTAGTATTCTTCTATATGAAGCAGTCGATGGATGCGACGCTTCCGGCATCACTGATGGAAGCGGCCAGAATAGATGGAGCAGGTGAGATGAGAATCTTCAATACGATAGTTATTCCGCTGATGAAGCCGGCTATCGCAGTACAGGCAATCTTCGCATTCGTTTCGGCATGGAACAATTACTTCCAGCCAGCCCTGATCCTGCACAAGGATTACATGAAGACCCTGCCTATCCTCATTGCTCAGTTGAGAGGTGCAGACTTCCTGAAGTTTGATATGGGCCAGGTTTATGCTATGATAGCATTCTCCATCTTCCCGGTAATCATCGTATATCTTTTCCTTTCAAAGTACATTGTCGGTGGAACAACCGCAGGTGCTGTAAAGGGCTGATAAGGATATCCATAAGACAAGTAAGAGGAACCGCGGACAACCGTGGTTCCTTTTTCGTCTTTTTATTGGGTTGACTCATATAGTGAAAAATTGTACAATAATAGTTGTCGGGCAGCCGGGGGATCAGCGGTCCCCTGTACCGGAATATCCGCTATACGCCGGGGTGATTTCTGTTCGAGGGCCGTATTTCGTGTCAGCTGCCCTGAGTAAGTGGCGTTGATATCCGGGTCCTGCGCAATGGATGCCGGTGAACCGTGTCAGGTCAGGAATGAAGCAGCACTAAGCCGGATTTTTCATGTGCCGCAGGGTCGCCTGGATTGAGCTAACTGCACAGGTAACGTTTCATGGGAGCGGTTCGACAGCAGAAGCCCGGCTTATGTTGTAATATATGGGGACAGGTTCTTTCTGATTCATAAGATGAAAAAGGGACCTGTCCCCTTTTTCATCTTTGGCATTTGTGATAGAATAATGGACGAAAAGGAAAGAAGAATGGAGGCTGTATTTATAAATGAGTCTTAATGAGACGCCGACAGGAGAAAGAGTCCAGATAGGAATCTTTGGAAAAAGGAATGCTGGCAAATCGTCAATTCTCAATATGCTTACGGGACAGACCATGTCCGTGGTTTCTGAGGTAAAGGGTACGACGACTGATCCGGTGAAGAAGTCGATGGAGCTTCTGCCAATAGGCCCGGTGACCTTTATTGATACGCCGGGGATGGACGACTTCGGAGAGCTGGGCTCGAAGCGGGTGGAGCAGACGTGGAAGGTCCTCCGCATGGTGGATATTGCACTGCTCGTGATCGAGGCCGGGAGCTTTGGCTTCAAGGCGGAAAATGATCTCCTTGATGAGCTGAGGCAGAAAAATATTCCATACATCATCGTGGTAAATAAGACCGATCTGCTTGGTGATGATATCAATAAGGAGGAGATGAAGGCTGATCTCGCAGAGGAGCTTCACGACAGGCCTGAACATATTCTTCTGACAAGTACAGTGACGAATCCTTCGGTCAATGCTAATTTTCTCAGAATCGAGATCGGGAAGCTGGCCGTAACAGATGAGAAGGAGAGGTATCTGGTCCGTGATCTGATAAGGCCGGGTGATAATGTAGTGCTCGTGATCCCTGTGGACTATGCAGCTCCTAAGGGCAGGATCATTCTGCCGCAGCAGCAGGTCATCCGGGATGTGCTTGATGCGAAGGGCTTCTGCTCTGTGGCGCAGACCAGGGAGCTGCCGCAGATGCTTGCAAACATGAAGACGCCTCCGGCCCTTGTGATTACAGATTCTCAGGCCTTCGCAGTCGTGGCAGATATAGTACCGAAGAAAGTGCCGCTCACTTCCTTTTCAATACTTATGAGCAGATATAAGGGTGATCTGGTGCTGCAGACGCAGGGAGCAAAGGCCCTTTCCGAGCTGAAGGGCGGAGAGAGAATCCTGATCAGCGAGGGCTGTACACACCACAGACAGTGCGGGGACATAGGCACGCAGAAGCTTCCGGCACTGATACGGAAGAAGACAGGGAAGGATTTTTCATTTGAATTCACAAGCGGCGGCGATTTCCCTGAGGATCTGTCGAAGTATTCGCTCGTGATCCATTGTGGCGCGTGCACACTGCCGATACGTGAGATCAGGTACAGGATGCAGCTTGCGAAGTCGCAGAATGTGCCGATCACGAACTATGGAGTGCTCATCGCATATCTGAATGGTATTCTGGGAAGGGTGCTGACACCATTTTCTTCGGATGAAGTGGAACGAGGCTGAAAACAGGAGTTAATATGGGCGCACAGGAGAGGACAGAAGATGCGCTCCGGGCCATGCATATCCTTGTGGCTAATGCGGATTATGCGCCGGGAAGCGATTCAAAGGTAGTTATAGATAAGGAAGAGATACAGGGTATCCTGAAGGAGCTCGGGGACTGTCTGTATGCAATGCTTGATGAGTCTGAGCTGACGAAGTCATCACATGACCAGGCTGAGCGGAGCAGGCAGAAGCAGGCCGACCTCACCGAGGAGAGAGCGAGAAAGAAGGCTGAGGATATCTACGCCGGATCGCTCATGTATTCTGACAGGGCCCTGAACCAGATAAATAAGATTGTCCAGGACGCATCTGATTCGATAGAGAAGATACATTCTGATCTGATGGAACAGATAGAGGATGAGAAGAAGCGAATCAGGAAGAACCAGTACGAGCTGAAGGGTCAGCTGAATGATCTGCGGGATACGCAGGAGTATCTGAAGCTGATCGAGGATGAGAATCGCCGGATAGAGAAGGAAAAGCATTCTGGTGAATTCACGGAGGAGGCAGATACACCGTCATATGCGGATGTGAAGCCTGAGATCCACGTGAATCCTGCATTTTTCAAAAACGGCGATATCCCGGACGGAACCATAGCCGACGGTGAGGAATCAGAGCAGCAGGCGCCGATGGATCCTGATGAGCTTGACAGGGAATATTTTGACTGGAAAGACGGTTCAGAAGATGATGAACCCAGGAAAAAGGGACTTTTCAGTGTTTTCAAAAAATGATACAATGCAACAAGGTGAAAACGAGTATATAGATTGGAGGAACCATGAAATTATACGACACAGGAGTGTACTTAGTAAACGGCACCGATATTGTCGCAGATGACAATGAAGCTGCTGCGAAGCTTTCCTCTATGGGAAAGAAGGCAGACAAAGAGCAGGCTGCCGAAGGCACAATGGCCTATGGAATCCTGAAGAGCCACAATACTTCAGGCAATATGAAAGAGCTTCAGATCAAGTTTGACAAGCTCACCAGCCACGATATCACATATGTAGGTATCATTCAGACCGCAAGGGCTTCAGGCCTTGAGAAGTTCCCTATCCCGTATGTGCTGACGAACTGCCACAACAGCCTCTGCGCAGTAGGCGGAACGATCAATGAGGATGACCACATGTTCGGGCTTTCCTGTGCCAAGAGATACGGTGGTATGTATGTGCCGCCACATCAGGCTGTCATTCACCAGTTTGCCAGAGAAATGCTTGCCTGTACAGGGAAGATGATCCTTGGTTCCGATTCACACACCAGATACGGAGCTCTTGGTACGATGGCTATGGGCGAGGGCGGTCCGGAGCTTGTCAAGCAGCTTCTTGGCAAGACCTATGATATCAATATGCCGGGTGTCATCGCTATTTATCTGAAGGGAACACCGGTCAAGGGCGTAGGACCTCAGGATATCGCACTTGCAATCATTGGCCAAGTCTTCAAGAAGGGCTATGTCAAGAATAAGGTCATGGAGTTCGTCGGACCTGGAATCGCTAATCTGTCTGTAGATTACCGAATCGGTGTCGATGTCATGACAACTGAGACTACCTGCCTTTCATCCATCTGGGAATGTGATGACAAGACAGAGGAGTTCTATGAGATCCACGGCAGAAAGGATGACTACAAGCCGCTTCATCCGGCTGATGTCGCATATTACGATGGCTGCGTAGAGATCGATCTCTCAGAGATCAGACCTATGATCGCAATGCCGTTCCATCCGTCAAATACATATACTATCGCAGAACTCAAGGACAATCTCATGGATATCCTTGAAGAGACTGAGAAGAGAGCAAAGGTTTCTCTTGGCGAGAATGCGGACCTTAAGCTTAAGGAAAAGGTTCATGACGGCAAGCTCTATGTAGATCAGGGTATCATTGCCGGATGTGCAGGCGGCGGATATGAGAATATCTGCGATGCTGCTGATATCCTCCGTGGCAAGTCAATAGGTGATGATGACTTCACACTTAGCGTTTATCCGGCTTCTACACCTATATTCATGCAGCTCGTGAAGAACGGAGCTGTTGCTGATCTTCTGGCTACCGGTGCTATCGTAAAGACTGCATTCTGCGGACCGTGCTTCGGTGCCGGAGACACACCTGCCAACCAGGGCTTCTCTATCAGACATTCTACAAGGAACTTCCCTAACAGAGAGGGTTCAAAGATCCAGAACGGTCAGATAGCATCAGTTGCACTTATGGATGCTCGTTCTATCGCTGCTACAGCTGCTAATAAGGGCTTCCTGACTGGCGCTGACGAGCTTGATGGAGTTGATTTCACGAAGCCGAAGTACTTCTTCGACTCAGAGATATACAAGAACCGTGTATTCGACAGTCACGGTGTAGCTGATCCGTCAGTAGAGGTCAAGTTCGGACCGAATATCAAGGACTGGCCGGCTATGGTAGCCCTTCCTGAGAACCTTATCCTGAAGGTCGTTTCCGAGATACATGATCCGGTGACTACCACAGACGAGCTGATCCCGTCCGGCGAGACCTCATCATACAGATCAAATCCTCTGGCTCTTGCGGAGTTCGCTCTTTCGAGAAAGGATCCTGAGTATGTGGGAAGGGCAAAGAAGGTTCAGAAGATCCAGCGTGCTATAGAGGCTGACAGCTGTCCGGGAGATGCAGATCCAGGATTCCACGAGGTGATGAATGCTATTCATACGAGGTTTCCGGATGTGAACAGACATAATATCGGAGTAGGAAGCACCATCTTTGCGGTAAAGCCGGGTGACGGTTCTGCAAGAGAGCAGGCTGCAAGCTGTCAGAAGGTACTTGGTGGCTGGGCCAATATTGCGAATGAGTATGCTACGAAGAGATACAGAAGCAATCTGATCAACTGGGGCATGCTTCCATTTACGATCCCGGCCGGCGACCTGCCATTTGCGCTTGGTGACTACCTCTTCATCCCGAATGTATTCGACGACATCAGGAACAAGAATACCTCAATCGAGGCATATGTAGTAAAGGACGGTGGTCTGGTACCGTTCACTCTCACAATGGGTGAGCTCACTGACGATGAGCGTGAGATCATCGAGGACGGCTGCCTGATCAACTATTACAGGGCACAGAACAATAAGTAAATCAGGTATATACAGGCACCGGCGACCAATGGCCACCGGTGCTTTTTTCTGCTTGAAATGAATGTGACTTATGGGATCGGAGAGCCGTCCCCTTGTCTTATTGCCTGATTATCTTCCAGTCTCTGACCAGATCATCGAGTCTCCATCTTGCATTTGCCGAAGAAGTAGATGGCAGGCAGACCGGTTCGATGCCGTAGACCGGATACTGGTACTTCATGTACAGATTGTAAGCTGTCTTCCCGTTGACGAAGATTCTTTCACCAATATCAGCAGCTTTCAGTATCAGCGAGAGATCAGTGACATTCACATCAGTGATAGAGCTGTCGGAAGAACCTTTTATCCGGCAGGAATCAATCACATCGTACAGAGCTATATGACAGTCAGTAAGAAGGGCTTTCTTCTCATCAATGTCATGAGGATCTTCTTTTTCAAAAATGGCGGAAATCACCTTCCAGAACCTGTTTGATGGATGACCGTAGTAGAAACCCTGCTCTCTTGACTTCACAGATGGAAAAGACCCCAGAATCAATATCCTTGATGAGCTGTCATAGAATGGACCAAAGGTATGGTCAGCTTTTTCGAGCTCCATTTTACATCACCATCACGAGTGTTCCGGCGGTCAGGAGTATCATCCCGATCACGGACTTGAATGTGAATGATTCATGCAGGAAAATGAATGCGAGGATCAGGGTGATAACTGTGCTCATCTTGTCGACTGGAACCACCTTCGATGCTTCGCCAAGCTGGAGTGCATGGTAGTAGCAGAGCCATGAAGCACCGGTGGCAAGTCCGGAGAGGATCAGGAACACCCAGCTTTTTGTGCCGATGGTGCTGATGCCGCTCTGTGCATGAGTCAGGAACACCATACCCCAGGCCATTATAAGAACCACACAGGTCCTGATAGCCGTAGCCAGATTTGAGTTGATACCTTCGATACCGACCTTTGCGAGGATAGAAGTGAGTGCAGCAAAAACTGCAGAACCAATGGCAAATAACAGCCAGATCATATTTTCTGCCTCCTTTGGTTTCAAGATTATCACCTGTCCTTTTTGCTTTTTTCCTAATAATAAACCTTATGCAATTTTTCTGCAACAGACAATATGATCTGTCTTCTGGCGGTCCGCCAGAGACTATTGTTTTCGGATAATTAAGAACTATTTCAGAAGAATGATTTATACATTGAAAAATAACAGTTATTGTGATATAAAAGAATGAGTTGAAGGTTTTTGGAGAACATGAATGAAAGGAGTTTTTATGAGAAAGTTACAAAAGACGCAACTGCTTATCAGCTGCGCGACAATTATAATAATGGACAGATGGTGACTTATTCAGGAAAGAGTGACAATGTGAAAATTTCAAATATCCTGACGGGAGCCTATGGAGGGGTTGGAATATCAATGAATATTCCGGACTCCGCAAACTCAAGCTTGTCTAGTTCGATGACTGTAAAGTTATTGACTGGGGCAGATAATATTACAGTTTATGGGACGTATCAGCATGCAAAGTCTTCTGTTTCATTAAGTGATTCGAAGAGTTATTCGTTTGATCCGTCAGGGCTTGGAGGAGTCGTTAAATTTAATTCATCTTCAATAAGCAACAAGTATGATGGGATGTCTGGTGTTCATCTGACTTATAAATATGGAGATGAGGTCTATGACTAAAAAAAGGATTATAAAATACGTTCTGATTATACTCGCTTTTCTTATTGGAAACTTTTTTCTATGGCGATTCTTCATAGTTAAATATACTGGAGATACAGTTAGAGTCAGAATGTTTGATGTTCTGACAAATGAGACAAATTTGGAGATTACTTACAATATTTACAACGACGGGGTATATCAGATTACTGATTACACTTGCAATACATTCGATTCACCAGAAGAATTGAAGGAATACCTGGGAAGAAGAAGAGCGGTTGCTAATAGATTGATGTCAGAAAACCCGGGGTGTGTAATGAATTGCTGGACAGACGGGAACAAACTGTTCAGCTATGAGACGGTTGACCTGAGACTGCTGAATAATAAACAGATTAAGGAACTGGGTTTAAGCAGTTACAAAAATGAATACACTCGGAAGCGTCAGATAGAGGGGTTTCAGATAATAACCGGAGGGATCCGGAGCGGAATGTGGGTAGATTAAAATATGGAAGAATCAAATAAAAAAAGTGGCAGGAAAATCCTGAAATATCTCCTCATCATACTGGTGGTCATTGTGTGTGAGGTTGCTTTCTGGAGTGTATACATAATAATGAGCGAAGGCAGTGCTGTGAGGGTCAGATCGGTTAGCAGCAATACAAAGGTTGTGACAGATTATAATTTCCACAGGGGAAGGGCTTATCAGGTCACTAAGTGCAGGACGGAAAAATTCGATTCTTTGGACGCGGCGGATTGGGCCGCTGACAGATACAGGAGTGATCTGAATGAAAAGATGTCAAAGTATCACGGCTACGCTGCAAGGGTCTGGGAGAAGGGGACCACAGTACGTGTATATGAGGCGGTTGATCTTCGGATGATGAGCGAAGAGCATCTTAAGGAAATGGACCTGTATAAATACAGGAATGCCTCAAGAAGACGAGTTAAAGCCCTTAATAAATGACAGATCATCTGTACGGCGCAAAGACCAGAAGTTGTTTTTGCGCCGTTTGTTTTCCATACTCTTGCAACTATTCATAAAGTATGCCACAATAGGTGAGATTCAAAAAAATCAGGCAGGATATTTTACGAGGAGAAATTTTATGCCGGACGGAGATAACAACAGGAAGAAAAGGGACTGTGAGTATCTTTCGCAAGAGGAAAATGCCAGGATCCGGGTCGTGACAAAGAAGGTCCTTATCGTCGGGGCGATTCTCATAGCTTTTTATTTCGTGATCAGGAGATGGGGAAGCCTCTCAAGCGGTTGGAGCGTGGTACAGAAGGTTTTCCAGCCAATCCTCTTCGGATTCGTGATGGCTTACCTTACGAACCCGATCATGAAATTTTTCTCACGTATATTCAATGGCATTGCAGATGCAGTTGCAAAGAAGAGAAAGAAGCCGCGGAAGAAACCGGCAAACGGCAGACCAGTAAAATGGATCAGGGTCCTGTCATCGATCCTTGCAATACTCGTGCTGGTTGCAGTGGTAGTGGCATTCATGGTGCTCGTGGTGCCGCAGTTCGTGTCAACGATGAATGAGCTGGTCAATAATATCCACGAGAAGGTCCGCGGTGTCATCGACTGGGCGGACAGGATCACGAATTACCGGTTCAAGGACGTGATGGATTCGGCGAGAGATAATCAGAATATCGATAATACCCTTGATAAGCTGGTGGATTTTCTCAGGAAATATTTTAATCTCGAGAGCCAGAACCAGATAGTCTCCACGCTCACCAAATGGGGCATGAGCGTCGGCAAGGTCGTCGTCAATCTGATAATCGGGATTTTCGTGTGTGCCTATGTCCTGATCGATAAGGAGTCGTTCAAGTCATGGACGAAGAAGCTTATCTACGCTATCTTCCCGGTGAGACCGGCGAATCATATTGTGGAAACCGTCAGGAAGGCAGATGAGATCTTCTATGGCTTCATTATTGGAAAAATCATCGACTCGATCATCATCGGAATCATCTGCTATGTATTCATGCTCATACTCGGGTTCCCGTATGCCATCGTGTGCTCGGTCATCATCGGAGTCACAAATGTCATCCCGATATTCGGACCGTATATCGGAGCAGTGCCGACGGTCTGCCTGATATTTGTCAATAACCCGATGCAGGGAATCTATTTCCTGATCTTCGTCATTGTGCTGCAACAGTTCGATGGCAATTTCCTCGGGCCTAAGATCCTCGGGGATTCGACCGGAGTGTCGCCGTTCTGGGTCGTATTCGCGATCGTAGTCGGTGGAGGTCTGTTCGGAATACCGGGCATGATCATCGGAGTGCCGACGGTATCCCTCATCCTCTGGATCATCAGGCGGATAGCAGACCACTATCTGAGCCGTAGAAAGATGCCGGTCGAGGTAGTCGATTATGGAAAGCTGAACTATATAGATCCGAAGACAAAGGAACCCGTTATGAAAACTCATGAACTACGGCACAACGGGCAGGTAATAAAAGGATTCCACTTTCATAAACATAAATGATCGGCGCATTCGCGGGACTTTGACAGTATCCGCCCACTATGATACTATATAGTCGGGCACTGTAGCAGTTCTTACCTGTACATCTGACTTGTCTGAATCCGCAGATACTTCGTTGTCGTCGGTCGCCGTAGCCCGCCACGGCTTCCTCCTCCGCCTTGTCTCTGCGAATTTATCCTGCGTCATCTGCACAGGATAAATCGTGACAGTGCCTGGCGGATTTTTTCGGATTTTTTTGACTAAAAGAAAAGCGGCGACGCTTTTTTGAGGTATATACATTGGAGAAGACAGAGTACAAGATAAGGATGGACCAGATGGAGAATCTGGTGCGTCAGGGAGATCTGAAGGGCGCTGTGGAAGCCATATCAGATCTCAATTATCGCAAGATAAGAAATATAAATGTCCTCCTGAGGGCGAGTGATGTGTGTGATATGGCAGGTGAGCCGGAGAAGGCAAGGGAGATTCTCGAGATTGCACATGAGAAGTCGCCGATGGCAAGGATGACCATATATAAGCTTGCACTACTGTCAGTGAAGCTGGGGGATTTCGAAGAGGCCGAGAGCTATTACAACGAATTCATCGATCTGGCGCCGCACGACGGACTCCGATTCGTCATACAGTACACGATCAGGAAGGCGCAGGGGGCAGATACCACAGAACTCATTTCCATACTTGAGGAGCTCTGCAAGGAGGATTTCATAGACAAGTGGGCCTTCGAGCTGGCCTGTCTGTACAGGACGCACGGAGACGAGAAGAAGTGCGTGGATATCTGTGACCAGATAGCGCTCTGGTTCGGCGAGGGCCCTTATGTAGAGAAGGCGCTCGAGATGAAGATGCTCTACAAGCCCCTGACGAAGGAGCAGGAGGAGCAGTACAGACAGCTCACGAGCTCAGAGAGCGCAGATCCCGCTGCGAAGAAGAAGTCAGATACGATCACAATTCCGAAGATAGAAGAGACTCCGGATAAATTCGACACGGTGAATCTCCAGGCGGAGATCAGGAAGAATATTGAGGAGATAATGCTCGCCACAGAGAAGGGCGAGGTCTCTGCGAATATGGACAATATAAAGGATCTGGTGGGCGACATCCCGTATGTGACAGCCGGACAGAGTGCTCTTGATAAGCACAGGAAGCAGCCGGAGCCGGAGAAGGAGGAGTCACAGACGCCGATAGAGGATGCATACCAGCAGTACCTCGCAGAGGAGTATGACGGCCAGATGGCACTGAATCTGACGGCGCATGCAGATGATGATCAGATAGAGGGCCAGCTGACTATAGACGATGTCCTTGAGGACTGGGGCAGGAAGCAGAGAGCGATGGAGGCCGCCCTGAATGAGGCACGCAGGAAGGAATTAGACAAGGCCAAGGAGCTGGCGCTCCGTGAGGCCAATCAGATCATGGACAGGCTCGTGGATATTTCCCCGCAGCTTGAAGCAGGCGTGGCTCCTGAGGAGATCCTGAAGAAGGAATATCTGAAGGTGGATGACAAGGAGCCGGATCAGATCATGGCCGGAGTCAATGACATGCTCCAGCATGATATAGATACAATGTCAGAGGATGAGGCTCCTGAGAAAAAGGAAGAGGAACCGGAAGAGCTACCTTCTCCGGAAGAGAAGCATCCGGAGGAGACCGCAGAGGAGCCTGCCGTAGAAGAAAAGAAGCCGGAAGAACCGAAGCATCCAGGCACAGAAGAGAAGAATCCTGAGGGAGAGGAAGAAGAGAAAAATACAGAGGAGCCTGAGGAAGAAGAGAAGAAGCCGGAAGAAGAAAAGCCTGATGATAAGACGAAGAATCTCTCAGATCTGAAGGTTCAGACCCAGGAGGTCCGTCACGGAATAGATCTTTCGGGACTTGCAGATGCCATAGAGAGCGCGGCGCTTGATGACGAGAAGGTAGAAGCGGATTTCACGGATGATGAGAAGGACGTGCTGACGTATTTCACAGAGATACACGGCATGAAGGAGCAGCTGCTGCCGGCACTCAGCGCACTGAAGGTAAAGTGTGAGTCCGAAGGGAATATGCGTGCAGGCAATCTCACGATAGCAGGCGGAGACGGCTGCGGCAAGACGACGCTGGCGAGCAGGCTCGTCCAGCTGACGCAGAAGGCTACGGGGAAGCTGAACGGGGAGGCCGGGCGTATTTCCGGTGACAGCCTCAATTCCAAGGATCTGAATGCTATTATTTCAAAGGTAAAGGGCGGAAGCCTGATGATAGAGAAGGCAGGCGGGATGAACCACAATACATCGATCTCGCTTTCGCTGCTGATAGAGAATGATAAGAGCGGCACGCTTTTTATTCTTGAGGACAGCCGGAAGAATCTCGACAGGCTGGCGGCAGGCACGCCGAAGCTGTGGAAATATTTCACGCAGCATATCGAGATACCGCAGATGACGCTTGACGAGCTCGTGAATTTCGCGAAGGTATATGTGCTTGAATGCGGATACTCGATGGAAGATATGGGGATTCTCGCACTGTATGACAGGATAGGGATCATGCAGAGCGGGGATGCGGATGTAGGACTAGACGCCGTCAAGGAGGTTATAGACGACGCTATAGCAAGATATAAGAAGCGCAGCAGGGGCCTGTTCGGGCGTCTCTCAGCAAGGATGACAGACGATGAAGGCAGACCGATGCTTCAGGAAAAGGATATCATTGACTACTGACACAAGGAGGAAGGGAAATGAGCCATTTTACAGATTTAGATTCATATCTGTTCGGACAGGGAACACATTACGACATTTTCAGAAAGCATGGATCACACCCGGGGACACAGGACGGTAAGGAAGGATACTTCTTTGACGTGTGGGCGCCGCATGCCAGAGAGGTCCATGTGATCGGTGAGTTCAATGGGTGGGATGAATACGCATCACCAATGGAGAAGGTATCCTCAGAGGAAATAGGTGTCTGGGAATGCTTCGTTCCGGGTGCCAGAAAAGGACAGCTGTACAAGTATCTTATTCTCGGCAGCGATGGTGCGAAGCATTACAAGGCAGATCCGTTTGCAGTATATGCAGAGATGCGTCCTGGGACTGCATCGAGGCTCTGGGATACAGATGGCTTCACATGGTCGGACAGCAGCTGGATGCACAAGAGAAAGGATGACACACCATATTACGAGAAGCCGATGTCGATATATGAGGTGCATCCTGGTTCATGGATGAGACATCCGGGAACTGGCGATGATGGGTTCTATACATACAGAGAGCTCGCAGACAGGCTTGTGGATTATGTCGCAGAGATGGGATATACCCACGTGGAGCTGATGGGGATCTCCGAGTATCCGTATGACGGCTCATGGGGCTACCAGGTGACTGGATACTATGCGCCGACCAGCAGATACGGTACGCCGCAGGACTTCATGTATCTGGTGAATGCCTTCCACAAGAAAAATATCGGAGTTATCCTCGACTGGGTACCGGCACATTTTCCAAAGGATGAGCATGGCCTGGCGGATTTCGACGGAGAGCCGCTGTATGAGTATGCAGACCCGAGAAAGGGCGAGCATCCGGACTGGGGGACGAAGATTTTTGACTACGGGAAGACAGAGGTGAAGAACTTCCTGATCGGATCGGCCATCAACTGGGCAGAGACGTATCATGTAGATGGACTCAGGGTGGACGCAGTGGCATCAATGCTGTATCTCGATTACGGCAAGGAAGCAGGCCAGTGGGTTCCGAACAAGTATGGCGGCAATGAGAATCTCGAGGCGATAGCCTTTTTCAAGCATATCAATTCACTCATGACCGGCAGATACAAGGGCTTCGTGATGATAGCCGAGGAGTCTACCGCATGGCCGAAGGTGACAACGGATGTGGATCATGACGGGCTCGGCTTCTCATATAAGTGGAATATGGGCTGGATGCATGATTTCCTCGATTACATGCAGCTCGATCCGTTCTTCCGCAAGGACAATCATAATAAGATGACCTTTGCGATGAGCTACAATGAGTACGAGAAGTACATCCTCGTAATCTCTCATGATGAGGTAGTCCATCTGAAGAATTCAATGATAAATAAGATGCCGGGCGATGAAGAGGAGAAGTTTCGGAACCTGAAGGCCGGCTATGCGTTCATGATGTGCCATCCGGGCAAGAAGCTTCTGTTCATGGGACAGGAATTCGCACAGTCGCATGAGTGGGATGAGAAGACCGAGCTGTCATGGTTCGAGCTCGAGAATCCGCTGCACAAGGGCATCCAGAAATGGGTAAAGGATCTGCTTCATACGTATAAGAAGTATCCGTCACTCTGGGAACAGGACATCAACTGGAACGGCTTCGAATGGATCAACGCAAATGACAATTACAGGAGCATCTTCAGCTTCGTCAGGAAGAGCAAGGACGGCACGAAGAATATCCTGTTCGTAGTAAATATGACGCCGGTGAACTATTCAGACTACAGGGTAGGCGTGGCGTCGGCAAAGAAGCATACGCTCATCCTCGACAGCGAGGAGCCTGAGTATTACGGTAAGGCAAAGAGCAAGGCAAGAAGGAAGAAGATCTACACTCCGGAGGCAAAGCCGTGTGACGGTAAGGATTATTCGATCGGATATCCGCTGCCGGGATTTGGAGCGGTCCTCTTCACATTCGATTATTAAAGGATGAAGAAATTAAGCAGGTGGACGATAATCACGATCGCCATAGCAGCGGCTCTCGTGGCTGTGATCGTCATAGCGGCGGTCTGGAGCAGCGAGAGAAGCTACGATAACTATGATATAGAGGACAGCTTCAGCATCGACGGCGCACAGACGCTCAGCTTCCTGCCGTTCGCAGGAGGACTTCTGTCATATTCGAGAGACGGCGCGCAGTATTATGATTCGTCAGGACTCACTATCTGGAATGAATCGTATAATATGCAGTCACCGGTCGTGAAGACATGTGACAAGAGGCTGATCGTCTATGACAGACAGGGCAGTTCGGTGGTAGTCATGTCTGAGACGAAGGAGCTCTCGGTGATCTCCACTAATCATACGATAGTCATGGCTTCGGTGGCATCCGATGGCACGGTGGCGGTCCTCACGCAGGAGGGCGATACAGGATATATCAATCTCTATAGCGATGACGGCAAGTCCGTAGCAGGCGGACAGGTACATCTGTCACAGACAGGCTATCCGATGTCACTCGCACTCTCGGATGACGGGCAGAGGCTTATCGTATCGTTCGAGTATGCGGCATCCACGAGGCTGTCGACCCGGATAAATATATACGACTTTTCATCGGCCGGCGACAGGAAGAAGGATAATATAATAGCGAGCTTCGAGTATGAGGATACGGTCTGCCCGCAGGTGGAATTTTTCTCTGACGGCCGTGCATACGCGTTCACAGACAGCGGAGCGCGGATCTACTCGTCGGGGAATACAGTGAAGGAGTCCGCGGCAGTAAAGGTAAAGTACGATATCAGCGCAGTGGTGAGCGGTGATGACGGATTCGGCCTGATCCACAGGGATTCGGACAACAGGCGGATACTTGCCGTCTATTCAGAGGACGGGAAGAGAATTTTTTCAAAAAAATTACGCAGCTCCTATGAGAGCAGCAGCCTGATCGGAAACGGACAGGTGATGGTCAAGAGCGGAAAGTGCATAGAGATATTCGGGAAGAACGGACAGGAAAGGTTCTCATACAGATTCCCTGATGAAGTGGAGGCATTCGTGCCGGCAGAGGATCCGAGGGAATTCTTCCTGGTGCAGCGTGATTCAACAGAGATCATAAGGGTGAGCTGAAGCAAGAGGAAATATTTTGAATTACTTACTGATTATTACAGCGGCGGCGCTGCTGGTCGGATTTATCATAGGATGGGCAAAGGGACTCATCGGCATCCTGACGGGGATTCTGTCATGGGTCATCATACTGGGCGTCATGTATGTGGCAACACCTGCCATAGAGAAGGCCTATGCGAAGGGACCCGTCTATGAAAAGATGTACAATACAGTCTCTGATCATGTATCGAATGGTCTCGTGACGAATGAAAACAAGGCGATAGACAAGCTGAATGAGCAGATCGAGGCTGATAACAATAGTGATACTGTGGATACCACGACAGAGACACCTGCGGAGACAGAGAACAAGAAGGCGGATATAGAGCTCGGCGATGCACAGAGCATGAAGGATTTCCTCGCCGGGATAAGCATAGACCTCCCGTCAGAGGTGACGAGGATAGTGTCCAGAGCCGTCGACGATACGACGAATGCAGCGGCAGAGCTTGTATCGAATATCACGGCAGATTCCGAGAATAAGATATCATCAGCGAATGATACGATAGTGAGCACGGTTTCTACACCGATAGCGACACTGATGGTAAGAGGACTCGCACTGCTCACGGCATTTCTCCTGGCACTCATCATCACGAGAGTCATCGCTCTGATCGGGCAGGCGCTCGGAGATGCGCCGGTGATAGGCGGTATATCAAGATTCTTCGGAGGAGTCTGGGGGATCATAGTGGTGCTCGTCATAGTATGGCTGTTCATGGATTTCGTGACGTGCTTCTCGATCACACCGAACGGACAGAAGCTTCTGTCACAGATCAACAGCAGCAGCTTCCTTGACACACTCTATATCAACAATCCGCTGAGTTTTCTTATAGAAAAATAAAAGGAGGCCATATAAATGGGGCAGATAATCGGCAGGACAAGGGATGGAGATGACATCATAGCCTATGAGATTTCAGGGGGTATTCTGAGGGCTAAGGTCATGAATTACGGAGCGAATCTTCTCGAGCTCCATGTACAGACAGGAGATGGAGACCGTGATGTGGTCCTCGGCCATAAGAATATTGAGGACTATTTCGACAACGATCCGAACTACGGATGCACTATAGCCAGATGCGCGAACCGTATCGGTGGAGCCGCCTTTTCCTTAGACGGCGCGCGATACACTCTCGAGAAAAATGACAACGGAGTGAATACGCTTCATAGCGGCAGCGGTTCACTGCAGAGACGTATATGGCAGACGGCAGATGAGGCCGCAGACCATGTGACCTTTTCAATAAAGAGCCCGGACGGGGATCTCGGATTCCCTGGGAACATGGAGGTCACGGTCACCTATACGATAAGGGATGACGCGGTGATAATAGATTACAGCGCGCTTTCAGACAAGAGGACGATCTTCAACCCTACTAATCATTCGTATTTCAATCTGAAGGGCGAGGGGAATGGCGATATTCTCGATACACAGGTACAGATAAATGCAGACAGCTTCACACATTCAGATGCACAGTCCGTGCCGGACGGACAGCTGATAGATGTGACGGGTACGCCGATGGACTTCAGGACATATCATTCGCTTGGGGAGAGGATAAACAGTGATTATGAGGCACTGCGGCAGGCAGGCGGCTACGATCACAATTACGTGCTCAGGCATACTGATGAGCTCAGGGCTGTGGAATATGATCATGACGGGATGAAGGAGTATGAGGCAGCAGGCTTCAGGGCAGCAGATGATTCCATAGAGGCAAAGGTATATACAGACCTTCCGGGAATCCAGCTTTACACAGGGAATTATATTAGTGGGCACGATCTCGGAAAATGTGGTAAAATGTATCCGCGGCGTGGAGGCGTGGCTTTCGAGACACAGTTCTTCCCGAATGCGATAAACGTTCAGTCGTTCGAGCAGCCGGTGATAGAGGCCGGGAAGCCGTTCCACACGCGCACGGTATATAAATTCACAGCATAAAGAAGGGAACAAAATGACTATTCTAATCGGAAACGATCATGCAGGTACAGAGCTCAAGAACGTGATAATGAAGCATCTCACGGATGAGGGCTACGAGGTAGAGAACTACGGTACAGATACCACGGAGAGCGTGGACTACCCGCGGATCGGGCAGAAGGTAGCAGAGGCGCTTGTAGCCGGCGAAGGAGATCTCGGAATTCTGATCTGCGGCACAGGTATTGGCATCACGCTTGCAGCGAATAAGGTTCCGGGGATCAGGGCAGCAGCCTGCTATGATACCACGACGGCTCATCTCATAAGAGAGCACAATCACGCAAATATCCTCGGACTCGGAGCCAGAATAGTCGGAACAGAGCTGGCAAAGGATATAGTAGATTCCTTCCTCAATGCGAAGCCGCTTGGCGGCAGGCATCAGGACAGGGTCGATCTGATCACAGAGATAGAAAAGAAGTACAGTAAATAATGGGTGAGAGACTTACACAGACAGACGTAGAGAAGATACAGGAGGAGCTGCGGCAGCGCAAGGAAGAGATGAGACCAGAACTCATCGAGGAGGTCAAGGAGACCAGAGCGATGGGCGATCTCTCGGAGAATTTCGAGTATCACGCAGCCAAAGGAGCGAAGAATCGTAACGAGAGCCGAATCAGGTATCTCGAGAGGATGCTTCAGAATGCCACTATAGTATCTGAGGAATCGCATGAGGGCGTGGTCGGCATGAATAATACCGTGACCATTTATGAGCCCGAGGACGATGAGACCGAGACGGTGAAGATCACTACGAGCATCAGGAGCAATGCCCTCGAGGGAAAGGTATCGATCGAGTCGCCGCTCGGTAAGGCCCTGGTCGGACATAAGGTCGGCGATAAGGTCATGGTAAGGGTCGATGATGACTACTCATACGAGGTAGAGATAAGGGCCATCGACCAGAGCACCGATGCATCAGATGATGAGATAAGTAAGTATTAAAAAACCACCCATACAGGGTGGTAAAGGAGCGGAGACGAAGGGATTCGAACCCTTGTGCCGCGATTAGGCGACAAACGCATTTCGAGTGCGCCTCGTTATGACCACTTCGATACGTCTCCGAACGCAAGTTGTATTTTACTACAAGAGATTATTTTTGACAAGGGCAAATTTCTACAGGAGGATAAATGATTCCGAACCCGCTAAGTGTTGTAGACCTGAGTTTTAATAAGTCAGACAGGAAAAGAGATTCTTTCATGCTGAAGGGCGCTCTTGCGAAACAGGGCTTCGATCTGTGGCGTCACTGCTTTGTTGCGACGAGCAGGACCAGCGGAAAGAGGAGAAGCTTCATACTGGAGTATTACTGCGTGAATCCACAGCTCCGTGAGGATGTGCCGGTCTTCGCGAAGAAGGGTACAGAGCCGTCGTATGTATGCATCAGGGCGGTCGTGCTCGGAGAGGACGGATCAACGCTGATCAGATATTTCCCGTGGGACGAGGTAAGCACAGGCAAGGAAATGGATCTGCTCATAAGCGCAGAGGACTGCTTTCTCTCGGAGACCCGCACAATGGGTAGGATCGATGTGAGCGCTTCAGATAAGGAAGCACACCCTGATGAATATCCTGATGTAGGGAAGCTGGTCTGGGACTTGAAGATTGATAAGCAGATAGCCTTCAACCTGGGCTATGGTACATCGGGACCGCTCCGTACTGCGGAGATCATGAACGCATACTGGCATACCGAGGGGATGAAGGCATGCTACAGCGGCGAGATAATCTGGAACGGCGAGGAATACTCGGTAGAGCCGGATACCTCATACGGTATAGCGGATAAGGTCTGGGGCCGGGCTCAGGGAGAGGGCTGGGGATTCATCAACTGCTCCGATCTCACGAGCAGGAGGAATGGCCGGCTGACAGACAGCGCCTTTGCATTCGGCCGTGGGATGAGGATTCAGGTAGGACCGATAGATACAGAGAATGAGGTGATCGGCGGAGTTTACCTCGAGGGAGACACCTACGAGTTCAATTTCTCAAAGGTGTGGACTCTGACCCAGAACAAGATCCAGGTGAAACAGAATGATAATAAGATCCTTTTTACCATTATAGAGGAGACTCCGACCACGAGGATCAAGATAAGAGTGCTGTCGAAGAAGCCGGATATGAGGCTGGTGGTCTTTGACACCCCATCGGGCGAGAAGAGAAAGGTGCTCGAGGGAGGTAATGGCAAGGCAGAGATCATCCTCGAGCGGAAGAAAATTTCCCTGAAGAACAAGTGGGAATGGGAGAGAGTAGATACTCTGACAGGAGACAATGTGTATATTTCATACATGGACAGAAAGAAAAAGTAGAATATTCTACAGAAAGGACAGGTGGCAAAATGAAGATCGGAATGCTTACAAGCGGCGGAGACTGCCAGGCTCTGAACGCAGCAATGAGAGGAGTAGTCAAGGGACTTGAGGAGACTCTTAAGGGAGACGTTGAGATCTATGGTTTTCTGAACGGATATAAGGGCCTCATCTATGGAGATTATCGCAAGCTTACAGGATCTGATTTCTCTGGAATCCTGACAAGGGGCGGTACGATTCTCGGATCATCCAGACAGCCGTTCAAGCTCATGAGAGTACCTGATGAGAACGGTCTGGACAAGGTCGAGGCCATGAAGTCGAATTACAGGAAGCTCGGACTTGACTGTATCGTGATCCTCGGAGGAAACGGAACCCAGAAGACAGCAAACCTGCTCCGCGAGGAAGGACTCAATGTCATCCATCTCCCGAAGACCATCGACAATGATATCTATGGTACGGATATCACCTTCGGCTTCTATTCAGCAGTAGATATAGCTACCCAGTGTATCGACTGCATACACACGACAGCTGCCTCACACAACAGAGTGTTCATCGTGGAGGTCATGGGACACAAGGTAGGCTGGCTCACCCTGTATTCAGGAGTAGCATCAGGAGCCGACATCATCCTGCTCCCGGAGATTCCGTATGATGATGACAAGATAATAGAGGCCATCCAGAAGAGACACCAGCAGGGTAAGGGCTTCACGATCCTTGCTGTAGCAGAGGGCGCGATCTCGAAGGCAGATGCCGCTCTTCCGAAGAAGGAGAGAAAGGAAAAGCTGGCAAAGGAAGCAAAGAAGTGGCCTTCAGTATCATATAAGATTGCTGATATGATCACCGAGAGGACCGGCTCTGAGGCAAGAGTCACAGTTCCGGGACACACACAGAGAGGCGGAAGCCCGTGCCCTTATGACAGGATTCTGTGCACGAGGCTCGGCTCGGCAGCAGCAAAAGCCATCGTGGATGGTAAGTTCGGAAATATGGTAGCAATGATAAATGGCGAGACGAAGCTCGTTCCGCTCGCAGATGTGGCAGGAAAGCTCAAGATGGTAGATCCTGACTGCAAGATGATAAAGGAAGCCAAGAGGATCGGAATCAGCTTTGGCGATTGAGTTCGGAGGTAGATAATTATGTCATATATGGCCCTGTACAGAAAGTTCAGACCCCAGGAATTCTCTGAGGTCAAGGGCCAGGATCATATAGTGACGACCCTGAAGAACGAGATTGCGGCAGACAGGATAGGCCACGCGTATCTTTTTACAGGGACGAGGGGAACAGGAAAGACCACTGTAGCAAAGATCTTCGCGAGAGCGGTCAACTGCGAGCACCCGAAGCCTGACGGAAGCCCGTGCGGCGAATGTGAGACGTGCAGGGCGATAGCCAGCGGTTCCTCGATGAATGTGATAGAGATAGATGCGGCATCAAATAACGGCGTCGAGAATATCAGAAGCATCATCGAGGATGTCGAATACCCGCCGGCAGCAGGCAGGTACAAGGTCTATATCATAGACGAGGTACATATGCTAAGTGCCGGAGCGTTCAATGCCTTCCTGAAGACGCTGGAGGAACCGCCATCATACGTGATCTTCATACTGGCGACTACTGAGCTGCAGAAGATCCCCGTGACGATCCTGTCCCGATGTCAGCGGTATGACTTTCACAGGATATCGGTGGAGACGATAGCCGCAAGGCTGCGCGAGCTCTGTGACAGGGAGGGCGTGAAGGCCACGGATGATGCCCTGACCTATGTCGCGAGGGCGGGGGACGGTTCGATGCGTGATGCGTTGAGCCTTCTGGATCAGTGCATCAATTTTTATCTGGGAGAGGACTTAGACTACGACAAGGTCCTGTCGGTCCTCGGAGCAGTAGATACAGAGGTCCTGTCAGAGCTTTTCAATGCTATCCTTGGTAGCGACGTGAATCATATATGTGAGATAATCGACCGGGTGATGACAGAGGGCCGTGATCTGAATACCTTTGTCTCGGATCTGATCTGGTACTTAAGGGACATGCTCCTCTATCAGAATTCACCGGAGCTTGCGTCCACCTTTGACATGACGACCGAGAACCGCCGGAGGCTCGAGGAGAACGCCGGCAGAGCAGGGGCACAGGTCCTGATGAGATATATCAGCGTTCTTAGTGACCTGACGAACCGCATGAGACAGGTGACAGACAAGAGGGTAGTCCTCGAGGTCGCTCTGATCAGGCTCTGCAGGCCGGAGATGGACAGTGACAATGACGCTCTGATCAACCGCATGGAGAATATCGAACGTGAGATAAAGAACGGAGCAGTCATAGCCTCTCAGTCAGTCGCAGCGCCGGCAGAGCAGCAGGCACCGAAGCCTGTGGTAGAGAAAAAGAAGCTGCCTGCTGAGATCGCAGCAGATGTAAGAAGAGCAGCAGGCGTCATCAATGAGGTGATCAAATCGCTGACACACAGGAAGTTCCTTACGGCATGGTGGGACCGTGGCAAGCATCAGGTCACAGCCGAGGGAGATGGGAATGCATTAGTCATCTACTTTGATGAGCTCGGAGCGTATGAGACCTTCATTGATGAGACAGAGTTTCTCGAGGATGAGATCGAGAAGAAGATCGGTGCAAGGGTAAAGGTCGAGATAAAGTTCAATACAGGAACCGTGCCGGCATCAGAGCAGTTCGAGGGGCTGACGAATGATGACATGCAGCAGGCACTGGATACAGACATGGAAATAGTAACGGAGGAAGAATAATGTCCAGACGCGGAGGATTTCAGGGCGGAATGCCTGGAAACATGAACAACCTGATGAAGCAGGCACAGAGAATGCAGAGACAGATGGAGGAGAGCCAGAAAGAGCTCGCTGAGAAAGAGTTTTCTGCAACAGCCGGCGGCGGAGCCGTCGAGATCACTGTGTCCGGTTCAAAAGAGGTCACCAAGGTACACATTGATCCGGAAGCAGTAGATCCGGATGATGTGGAGATGCTTGAGGATCTCATAATGGCCGCCACAAATGAGGCCATGAAGCAGGTTGATGAAGAGACACAGAAGGCATTTGGCACAATGACAGGCGGACTTGGCGGAGGCCTTCCGTTTTAATGGATTACTATTCTAAGCAGATATCAGACCTGATAGCAGGTCTTTCGTCTCTTCCGGGAATTGGTGAGAAGACGGCGCAGAGGCTCGCTTTTCATATACTGTCGATGCCGGTAGATCAGGTAGATAAGCTCTCTGACGTGATAAAGTCCGCCCGGCACAATGTCAGGTACTGCAAGGTCTGCTGCACCCTCACCGATCAGGATATCTGTCCTATCTGCTCGAATCCGAAGCGTGATCACAGCACGATTATGGTCGTAGAGGATACCCGTGATCTCGCAGCCTACGAGAAGACGGGCGAGTACCACGGAGTCTATCATGTGCTGCACGGAGCCATTTCCCCGATGCAGGGAGTAGGCCCGGATGACATCCGGCTGAAGGAGCTCATGACCCGCCTCTCATCCGACGAGGTGAAGGAGGTTATCATAGCTACGAATGCCTCACTCGAGGGTGAGACGACAGCCATGTACATAAGCCGCCTGATCAGGCCGACAGGCATTAAGGTGACCCGTATAGCAAGCGGCGTCCCGGTCGGCGGCGATCTCGAATACATAGACGAGGTAACACTCCTGCGCGCCCTTGAGGGCCGCAAGGAAATTTAGATGAAGCGGGGCCCGGGTCCCGCTTTTTTGTTAAGAAAATCGGGCAGCTTTCCGAAATATAATATGTATGGAGGTGCCTGAATGCAGGTAGAGGATTTAATTACCAGAACTAATACAGATCATACGAAGTCAGATAAAGCAGCACAGCTTATTTCAGAATATAAGAAGAATTCCACGGGAGTGAGCCTCACAGGCGTGGATTCTGATATCACCGATTCAATAGTAAAGGTGGAAAAGGGCGACCGGAAGCAGGTCCAGTCACCGGTCTACAACAGGTCGACCATCAGGACAGCTGCAGAGGCCTATCAGAAGCAGATGTCCACAGGCATGGACGAGAGGACAGCCTCGAGCGAGATGATCCTCGCAGCGCATACCCTTTCGAAGAAGGATTACCAGGAAATGCAGGAGAACGGCTTCGATCCGAAGGATACGGATTCGAAGACCTTTGTGACGATTGCAGACAGGATCCGTATGGCGCTTGTAAAGGGCGGGCATGACGTGTCTATCACAGGAGGCATTTCCAGGGACGCGATCCAGGCGATGTCAGGCTCAGCGGCCGAGGCAAATGCACTGGAGAGCGCGGTGAAGCAGACGTCAGGAGACTCTGCGAATCTGTCAGCAGATGTCATGAGTCAGGCTGGCGGAAATGTGATGGATGTGCAGCAGGCACTCGATCATGCAGACCTGCCAACAGATCAGGCAAGGCTTGATAAGGCACAGGAGACAATCACGAAGTCCGCAGAGCTTCCGCAGACCATTGACCAGAATACGGCAGCATATCTCGTGAAAAATGAGATGCAGCCGACGGTGAACAATGTCCTCACGGCTTCCTTTGCAGGGAATACGGATATTTCGCAGGAGAGCGCACTTACGGATGCAGATATACAGCAGCTTCTTCCACAAATAGAGGAGAAGATAGGTGCAGCAGGGCTCACGGCAGATGATACGCAGGTGGCGAATGCAGTTTTCCTGTTGAAAAATGATGTGCCGCTGACAGAAGAAAATATCAGACTTTTTAATGATTTAAATGGCGCACAGGTCGTAGATAAGGATGAGATCCCGCAGGCTATCACCGATTCGGTTAAGGAAGGAAAAGAGCCGACAGATGCGATGGCAGTACGGGGCTTTTCTGCAATGGATAAGGCCCGTGACGCAATGGATGTGATCACGAATGCCACGGATTGGGATGTGGCAAGGGTCGTGGAAAAGGACCAGCCGCTCACGATAGAGAATCTGAAGGCGGCCATGAATGACGGGCAGAGGCCGGCAGGAAATGCAGACAGCCTGAAGCTTGTGACAGCGCAGAGACAGCTTGAAGAGACAAGGCTTGTAATGACGACAGAGGCCAATTTCAGGCTGATACAGAATGGCGTGTCGATTGATACGACTGAGCTCTCGGAGCTTGTAGAGGATCTGAAGGCCGAGGAGAAGACCCTTGGACAGGCACTTTTCCCAGATGACATAAAGTCAGCGAAGCTTTTTGATGATACGACAGAGACGGTCAATAGTGCAAGGCAGGCACCGGCTGCGATAATTTCATCATTTAAGACGTTTGATGATATTTTTTCATCTGATCTGACAGATATCGCTTCTGGAAAAAATACACAGTTGCTGATGAAGAAAGCGGGCACAGCCTATGAGACGCTTGCTACAGAGGTGAGACCGGATCTCGGAGATTCGATTAAAAAGGCGTTTGCAAATGTAGATGATATTCTCGAAGAGACGGGTCTTGATGTAAACGATGAGAACCGCCGAGCCGTCAGGATTCTCGCATACAACAGCCGTGAGATCACGAAAGAGAATGTGGCTGATGTGAAGGCCGCCGATACAAAGGTGCAGAATGTATTTAAGAATCTGACACCGGGAGTTGTGATGAAGCTCATCAGGAAAGGCGAAAATCCGCTCAAGATGAGCATGAACGAGCTTTATGACAAGACCGAAGATATCAAAAAGGTCATGGCCAGCAACGGTTCACAGGCAGACAAGGATGCCTCAGACTATGCGGACTTCCTATGGAAGGCGCAGCAGAGCGGACGGATCACGGATGAGGAGGAGCAGAGCTTCATCGGACTCTACAGACTCATGCACCAGATAGATGTGACTGACGGAGCACCGATCGGTGCGCTGCTGGCACAGGGAGCAGATGTCACGATGGAGAACCTGATGGTGGCAGCCCGTTCGAGAAGGAATGAGGGCGAGGACTACAGGGTAGACGACAGCTTCAGCAAGCCGGATTCGTCTATCACGAATTCAATTACAGATCAGATAGAAACGGCCTTCCAGACGCGTCGTATCAGGGATGCAGAGGCCATTGTGACGCCTGATAAGCTCCAGGCAATGGGCGGAGAGAAGGCATACATGCCTATGTCGCCTGATGAGCTGGCTACGGCCCTCGAGGAGCAGTCAGATAATCAGGATTCGCTTGATACAGATGAGAAGCTCTATGAGCAGAGAACGGCTGAGATAGAGAAGGCCGCCACAGAGGCCGATGAGAATACATACAGGGTACTCACGGATGCAGGAATGCCTGATTCGGCAGTGAATCTCATGGCAGTGAATCAGATGCTTCGTGAAAAGAGGCTTTCATACACGAGGCTCTACGGGGCCGGCGGCAGGAGGACCTTCGGCAGCATATCTGATGAGATAGCAGCGGCTCCGGACGATCTCGATTCAGCCTGGGATAAGCTGATAGAGGACTTTTCCGATGCGATGGAGCAGCCGAAGGAGCTGGCAAAGGCGGAGGAGGAGCTGTATAATACAGCAGAGAAGGCCCTCCGCAGGTCGCTTGCAGATGATGCGGCAGAGGGCAGGATAGACATCAGGCTGATCCGGCAGTCGGTGAGACAGTTGTCCGTGATGAAGGAGCTGTCAGAGAAAAAGGAGACCTACGCCATCCCTGTAATGGTCGGCGATGAACTGGGCAATATGAACCTGAAGATCGTCCGTGGCAAGGATGAGAAGAAGGGCCTTCTCGACATCGCGCTCGACAGCGATACGACCGGAGCCGTATATGCCCGCTTCGAGGCAAATGCAGACGGCGGCATAGATGGAAAGATACGGACCGACCGTATCTCAAGCCGCGATACGATAAGCGAGAATCTGCAGTCGCTTGCCGCCTCGATCCAGGAGAAGCTCGACGGAGCATCGGTCAGCATAGTCACGGAGTACGACGGCCGGACGAATGCAGCAGCAGTGCTTACAGACACAGCCGTGGATTTCGAGACCACAGAGGACCGCAGCAGTGAGATCCAGACGAAGACTCTGTACTCTATAGCGAAGGGCTTCGTGGAGACGGTCGGCGACCTCTTTAGATGAAAAAGGGGACGGGTCCCTTTTTCATCTTTTTGAAAGGAAAAATAAATGACAGACGAGAAAAAGCAGGAATTTGTAAACAGGATCACGAATGCGAACCGCACGGAGCTCATAGTGGTGCTCTACGATATGTTCACGGAGTATGTGAACGAGGCGGCAGCAGGCTATGAGGACGGCGCGAAGGGCAGTGATGACAGTAAGGCCTCTCTCGACAAGGCAAATGAGGTGCTCAATCACCTGAAGAGCGACCTTGATTTCTCGCAGGACAAGGACTTCTGCGGCAGGATGTACTCCATTTACAGCTACTGTCAGGAGCTCATAGCAAAGACTATATACAGCGGCGATTTCAGCTCAGCAACTGAGGCTGTGAACCTGCTGAAGCCTCTGCGGGACGCATTTGACACCATTTCCTCAGACGATAAGACAGGCCCTGTGATGGATAATGTGCCTGAGAGAGTGGCTGGATACACCTATGGAAAAGCAGGTGTGGATGAAGCGGATTTATCTGATGAATCGAACAGAGGCTATCTGGCCTAAGGATTTATCAACGTGATATAAATATATAAAAAAGATTTATTCGTGGCTGTACACGATAACCAAAGGATTCCGGAGCGAGAATTTTTTCTCTCCGGGATTTTTTTATTGCACAGAATTATTATAGGACTGCTTATTCGGAATTTTTCATGAAATTTATGTGCTTTTATGAAAAAATGAGATAAAATTCTGGTAAATTTTCACATATCGGTTTTTTGTGCAGTTTTCACAAGAGGAAAAAACGAAGATTTTGGGAGTGACATTTCAATCGAACACGGCATATAATCGGATTCATCACAAGGGCGACACGGAAATGAGAACGGAGGAGCGGAGTGAGAGAGACGATGATGGCAGTGTATCTGGCGGCAGTGACGGCAGCAGACCTGAAATGGCAGAGAATACCGAACAAGCTGATACTGATCGGGTATCTGATGGCCGGCTGCACCAGATATATGACAGAGGGAATGACGGGAGTACTGATGGGAGTAGTCACGGGAGCAATGACGATCGCGGCGCTGTATATCTTTTATCTGGTAGGAGCGGTCGGAGCGGGAGATGTGAAGCTTTTCTCTGTGATAGGAGCGGCGTGCGGGATGGCGGCCATGTGGCGGAGCGCCTACTACGCACTGCTTTTCGCAGGGGTGGCGGCACTCATCTTCGCATTGAAGAGGAGACAGCTGTATCTGAGATTTCATCTGCTTTTTTCCCATATCATCACCTGCATCAGGTGCAGGAAATTAGTATCATACAGCGCATTAGAGCAGGAGGGATACCTGCACTTTGCAATATATATTTCACTAGGATACCTGTTCACACTAATTTTCAGAAAGGAGCTGCCATGAAAAAGATAAGGCTTCTGATCGCAGACACAGATTCAAGCTACCTTAACGCACTCGTGAGGTACCTGATAGGTACGGGGAACCAGTACGAGGTCACGGGATATACGGATGTGGGGAGATTCATCCGGGAGGCGAATGACTTCACGCTCGGACTTCTCGGAAGAGAATTCATCGATGCGGTAAGGAAGCATCCTGTGAAAAAGCAGCAGTTCACGCGGATCATGCACCTGACGGATTCACTCGATGAGGAAAAGACCGATTTCGAGCAGATCTACAAGTTTCAGAACATGAGCACCTTTATCGAGCAGATGAGGAATGCAGTGAATATCCATGATGTGGACACAAGGGTTAGCGGCATGGTGAATGAATCGCAGAATATCAGGGTGGTCTTTTCACCGATGCATCATGAGCTCGCACTTCCGTTCGCACTGTCGATGGCGAAGATCATGGGAGAGAATTCGCAGACGCTCTTCGTCGATATGGAGGATATCTCGATCATGCAGCAACTTCTCGACCGGGAGGTGAAGAGGGATCTCGGCGACTATCTGTATCATATGGCGGGGCAGACAGCGCCTGACGGCAATATGACTGATTTTATCGGATTCTATGACAGCTTCTACTACATGGCGCCAATGAAGGGGCTTGCAGCACTGGCGCAGGTGACACCTGAGCAGTGGATCAGCTTCATAGGGAATCTGAGAAAGTCGGAATTCGAGCAGGTGCTGATACTCATGGATTCGTCGGTGAACGGGATGGATGAGATCCTGCAGGCGGCCGATGAGATCCTGCTACTCGGTAAGCCGGGAGAGTACTATACGTACAGCATGAGGGTATTTGCGGAGAGAATGAGCATGGAGGGACTCTCGGAGAAGTGCCGTCAGATGCTGCTTCCGATGTCGGCAGCGGCACAGGGGCATGGAAGCCCGGCGGCAGAACAGATGATGGGTGGAAACCTCGGAAGATTCGTGCGCAGGGAGTTTGCAAATGCAGGCGCTGTCTGAAAAAAGCCGCAGGCTTGCGGAGGATATCAGGCAGGAGATCATAGGGGAGGCAGATCTGAGCCGTGACCTGACGGATGAAGAGATCAGGCTGCATATCAGGGAGAGGCTTCTCGATGAAGGACATGAGCACTCTATACCATTGCAGGAGAGACTCGCAATGGAGCAGAGGATATTCAACTCCCTGAGGAAGCTGGATGTACTTCAGGAGCTCCTTGAGGATGATGAGATCACGGAGATCATGGTGAACGGCCCGGATAATATTTTTATCGAAAAGGCGGGGAAGCTGTATCGCAGTCCGCTCAGGTTCTCATCGGCAGAGAAGCTGTCAGATGTGATCCAGCAGATAGCGGCGGAGCAGAACAAGATAGTAAATGAGTCGTCACCGATAGTCGATACGAGACTTCCTGATGGCTCACGAATCAATATTATCCTGCCGCCGGTCTCGCTGAATCAGGGAGTCATCACGATACGCCGGTTCCCGAAGGAGGCGATCACGATGAAGAGGCTCCTGGAATTCGGCTCGATAAGCCCGGAGCTGGTGGAGTTCCTGCAGATACTCGTACGGGCCAGATATAATATTTTCATCAGTGGCGGAACGGGGAGCGGCAAGACCACCTTTCTCAATGCGATGACGGAATTCATCCCGAGGACAGAGAGGGTCATCACGATAGAGGACTCAGCGGAGCTGCAGCTGATAGGGATAGACAATCTCGTGAGACTCGAGGCGAGGGACAAGAATCTCGAGGGCAATCTCGAGGTGACGATCAGGGACCTCGTCAGGGCGAGCCTCCGAATGAGGCCGGACCGGATCATAGTCGGTGAGTGCAGGGGAGCAGAGGCACTCGAGGTGCTACAGGCATCTAATACCGGACACGACGGCTCCATGTCCACCGGTCATGCGAACTCGGCGAGAGACATGCTGTCGAGGCTTGAGGTCATGGTGCTGATGGGCTCGCTCGAGCTGCCGGTGGCGGCGATCAGATCACAGATAGCGTCGGGGATAGACATACTCGTGCATCTGGGGAGGCTCGCGGACCGGAGCAGAAAGCTGCTCGAGGTATCGGAGATCATGGGGATGGAAGACGGAGAGATAATCACGGAGACGATCTATAAGTACGATGGAGAGGGCGGATGGAGCAGACAAGGGAAGCTGAACCACACACAGAAATTATTGATGGCAGGACTATATCAGGACGCAGAAAAATACTGCTCCTAGCGGAGAATGTGGGGATCACGGCGCTCATAGCGTGGGTATTCTACAACAGCTTTCTCGGGTGTCTGGTATTTCCGCTGATAGCATTCCTTAATACACGGAGGATGAAGAATGAGGCCGGGGAGGACTTTTCGAAGCAGCTGGAGCTCGAATACAGGGAGATGTTTACCTCGATTACCGGATCATTACAGACCGGGTATTCCATAGAACATTCATTTGTGGAGGCGGGAGAGTCACTTCGGATGCTGTATGGGGAGAAAAGCATCCTGCGGCCGCATATAGTGGAGCTGAACAGCAAGGTGAGACTCAGGAAGCCGGTGGAGCAGGCATTCGCAGAGCTTGCAGAGAAATTCGACAATGAGGACCTGTCGGACTTCGCGCAGATATTCAGATTCGGGAAAAGACTTGGCGGAGAGTATGTGAATAATATCAGGAAATCCACGGAACGGATATCACAGAGGGTCGAGGTCAGGCAGGAGATCAGGGCGTCGATAGCCCAGCAGCAGCTCGAGCTGAAGGCCATGTCGGTGATGCCGCTGGGAATCCTTGCATACATGAAGATCCAAGCACCCGAGTTCCTGAATTCATCGTATGGAAATATCATAGGAATAGCCACGATGACAGGCGCTCTCGCACTGTATGCGGGCTGTCTGATACTCGGAAAGAAGATAACAGACATCAGAGTGTGAAAGGAGGTGAGGCATCTGATCGCGATAATCATAACCATATTTACGGCGGCGGCCATTTTTATTATGGGGAAGCGGGAGAAGAGGATACCGCCAAAGGTTGCTGCCTGCATTATCGGACTTGAGGTTACAGGCAGTATTATGAGTCTGATGAGCGGATCCGGCAATGCAGTGGTAAAGAGGGTGAAAAGGCCTGAGGCCGGCGCTTCCGCACAGGAACGTGAGATAACGGCAAGGAGCGGCGAAAAGGAAGAGAAAATACAGGTGAGTGTATCGGAAAGAAAGCTGACTGATACGGAAGCGGTAAAGGCCATAGACAGGGCGGAGAAGGAATTACGGAAAGGCTATCTGGGAGAAAATGAGAAGAGCACGGAGGTTTACAGGGACTTAAATCTCGAATCATCATACTGTAAGACGGTCACGGCGGAGTGGGAGACAAGCCCGACAGGGATATTTGACAGTGACGGAGTCATAAATAATGCAGAGGTCGATGAGCCGACGGAGGCGGCAGTCAGGTGTCTGCTGACCTGTGAGGAGGAAAGCCGGATGGTGGAGCTCCACGTGACGGCAGTGCCTGTTCCGGCGGATGCAGAGATGGGATTTAAATATTACCTGGACAAGGCCCTTGCAGAGGCGGATGAGAAGGATCCGAACAGCAGATACGTCAGTCTGCCGGCGAAGGTAAACGGACAGACGGTCCGCTTTACAGAGAAGCAGGAGGATGACGGGCTGAAGCTTGTGATACTGATGGCAGTGGCGCTGGGACTGTATATTTTTTACATGAGGTACAGACAGAAGGATCTGGACAAGAGGAGGCAGAAGGAGATCTCGCTTGACTATCCGAAAATGGTATCGCAGCTGTCGATGTACATAGGGGCAGGCTTCTCGGTGAGACAGGCCTTCATGCAGGTCGGAAATGCGTATGCAGCGGGGAGAAGCAGGGGACATCCGCAGAGACCGGCGTTTGAGGCGGTGCTTCGGATGAACAGAAAGATAAAGGACGGAGAGGATGAGGAAAGCGCTATAAATGCGCTCGGAGACAGCCTTCAGAATAAGGGCTTCAGAAAGCTCACTCTGCTTCTGGCACAGAGCAGGCGTAAGGGGAACGCCGAGCTCAGGGACCAGATGGAGCAGGAGGAGAGGGAGAGCTATGACAGGAGGAGAATGGATGCGAGGGTCGCGGGAGAGGAGGCCTCGCTGAAGCTCCTGATGCCGATGATGGGGCTGCTCGGAGTCATATTCATAGTGCTGATGGTACCTGCATTCATGCAGATGGGATAGGTATAGCAAAAGGAGGAAGTCATGGGATTCAGGAATTTCATAAAAGAGGATGACGGAGTCGGAACCGTGGAGGTAGTGCTTCTGCTGGTGGTAATAGTAGTGCTGGTCATCCTGTTCAGGGAGAGGATCAAGAAGATAGTGACAGAGGCCCTGACGAAGATCAATGAAGACAGCGACAAGGTCATAAAGGACAAGTAAACCATGCACAGGAAGAGAGGGAGCATCACTGTGTTCCTGGCACTGTCTCTTGCGGGAGTAATGCTGATCACGTTTCTGCTGCTCGATATGGCAAGGCTTAAGGGCCAGAGGCAGAAGGCAGAGACCATCTCTGATATAGCCATAATGAGCGTATTTGCTGATTACAACAGGTATCTGTGGGACAACTACAGTATTCTCGCGGTGGATGCGTCGTATGGCACGGGAGGCGGAGCAGACTTCGCAGTGATGGAATCGAGGATGGGGGAGTATCTGCTGAAGAACGGCACCTCGCCTGATACGTATGGTACAGATCTGTACCAGCTGAATACGGAGAAGTGCGAGGTGGTGAAGTACGGACTGCTGACGGATCAGAACGGGAGAGCGTTCCTGAAGCAGGCTGCGCTTCAGCAGAAATATGAGCTTCCTGAGCAGGCCCTTGATACGCTTGTGGACAGAAATGACCAGGTGACTGACGATGCGGGGAAGAATGACACGGTGGACGAGCTGCTTCAGGCGGGAAATGATGCATTGAAGGAATCGGAGGAATTAAAGAAGAAGGCCTCGTCCGGCAAGAAGGCTGACAGGACCGCAGTCTCGGGGGATTCTGTGGTCAGGGCCGTGCCACTGTCGGCAGTCGTCGTGGATAAGACAAAGACGCAGGGAGAGGTGGATCTGAAGGGAGCGAAGAAGGCAGAGGACGTGGAGAATCCGATGGATGATGTTACGGACTGGATGAATGACAGCATCCTCTCGCAGGTGCTTCCGAAGTCAGCAAGGATCTCGTCACAGAAGATAGACCTGTCAAATGCTGTATCCAGGAGGACTCTGGCTCAGGGGAATAATGGAAGCATAGAGAGTCTGAATGCAGTAGAGAAGGCACTTTTTGCAGATTATGAGAAGACTCATTTCTCCTGCTACAGGAATGATCTGGGGCATGACGGGCTTAAATACGAGTGGGAATATGTGCTGTGCGGCAAGGATTCGGATAAGAAGAATCTGACGGCTACAGTCACGAGGCTCCTGGGACTCCGTGAGGCGGAGAATATGGTGAGCCTGCTCTCTGATTCTTCAAAGGTGGCACAGGCCGAGGCTCTGGCAGCAAGCATAGCAGGCTGGACCGCCAATCCGGCAATAGTGGATGCCGTGAAGTGGGGACTCATAGCATCCTGGGCATATACGGAGAGTGTGCTCGATGTGAGGCTTCTCCTGTCCGGAGGCAAGGTCTCTCTGGTGAAAACATCGTCCGAATGGACTACAACGAACCTGCTGGAGCTCGCATCTTTTTTCGATGTGAATAAGAAAGCAAAGGAGTGTGGGCATGGAATTACGTACGAGGGTTATCTGCTTACGATGTCGGCTCTGCAGACTGATAAGGCGCTTGGATTACGAGGTCTGGATATCCTGGAGAATTCTCTCAAACTGCACGAGCATTATGAGAATTCGGCCGTGGACCAGATGGTTGTGAGTGCTTCGATCGACTACAGCTTCAGCTCTGCGCCGGCATTTTTCTCATTGTTTGCACTGTCGTCAGAGACGTTCCAAGTGCTTGGGATAGATACGCACAGGGAGATGAGCTATCTGGACAGGACCAACTGATATACAGGCGCTGTCTGGGGAGGGTGTCCCTTCTTATCACACTACTCTTCAGGCACTCATGAAAATACATACTCCTACCCTTATTATACCCTGTAACACTTTTTATACGGTAAGGGACACCATCCCGGGGCAGCGCCTGTTTTATGGATTTTATGAAAAATAAGAAAGAAGGATTTTACACATATGAAGCAGCAGTTCTTCTGCCGTTATTCGCATTTTTTGTGCTGGTATTTCTGCTTGTCTTCCGCAGCCTGTCATTTCAATGGGGGCTGTTCAGTTCCGTTTATGAAAGCAGCGCGCATATCGCTCTCTACGGGGACGGAATGGTCGGAGGAGAGGACGGGATAAGTGAGATCAGCCCACTGTCAGTGTATGCGGCAGCAAAGGCTTCAGTGCAGAAGAACGGGGTGAGTACCAGGTTTCTCTCGCATGACCTCATATTCATGGACTTCGCGGGAACCGAGGTGACAGAGAGGGACATTGATGTGAAGGCCGGCTATCTGATGCCGCTTATTGCGGGGCAGAGGCTTTTCGGGAAAAAGGGGTATGAGCTCGGGACACGGGTCTGCATCCGCAGGTGGAATGGATATGATCCGGCTGAGGGAGAGAGTGATGATTCGGTCGTATATGTGACCGAGAGCGGAGAGGTGTATCATACGAGTCTGTCGTGTACCTTTATCAGGCTGTCGATTCATACGGCGAAGGCCTCGCAGCTTACGGTGATACGAAGTGAGAGCGGGCACATCTACCACCCGTGCGAGGAGTGCGGGGACAGTATCTCAGGAGTCTGTTACTACACGGACTACGGGGAGCGGGCACATTCATCGCTTACCTGCAGCAAGCTGAAGCGGACTGTGAGAACCATTACAAAGAAGGAAGCAATCAAGAGGTACAGGCCGTGCAGCAAATGCGGATCGGGAGAGAGTCATGGAAGCAGTGATCATGCTGGGGTTTCTGATGATTCTTAGTGTCGAGGACATCAGGTGGAAGGAAGTGCATAGCATCCTCTTGTATGCTTTTCTGACAAGCGGGATCGTGGTCTGGTTCATAAGAGGACAGGTGACATTTTATGGATTCGCAGGCGGCATAGCCTGTGGCGGTATGCTATGGATCATTTCGCAGATTATGCCGGAGAAGCTGGGAAGCGCGGACGGGATAGTCTTCGCGGCGACGGGAGCATACCTGGGGCTTTTGCACAATCTGTTTCTCATGATGGTGAGCATGATACTGGCAGGACTCGGTTCGCTCGTGGCAGTGGTGATACTGCGCAGAAGCGGGGATGATACCATGCCGCTCATACCATATATAGCAGCAGGCCAAGCGGTGATCATGATCATGGAGGGACGATGAGGAGGAAGAAGGCATTCTATACACTGGAGGCGACGTGGATGTTCGGCCTGGCGCTGGTCATATTCGTGGGAGTAATCCTGCTTACGATCAGGCTGTACGGGGAGACCTATGATGATATAGCCGGCAGGGAGCCACCTGAGATAAAGGCAGTGTCAGAATTCAGGAGGATCAGCATGACAAAGGATCTGGCCGGACGGATAAGGAACGGCGGGGAAGCAAAGGAGGATTGACGGGGATGCAGGTTAGTTACCAGAGAAGCCCGAACAGGAGCTATATGATCCTGACGGGAGAGGACGGGGAGTGTGGATATGAGCAGGAGATGCTGCGGCAGAATGCGGTGAAGCTTCTGCTGTCATTCTATATGGTGGAGCTCGATGAGGGGATGCAGGTGTGGTATGACATCACGAGGCTTCGCTCAATAAGGGATATAGTGAAGCAGGAGGGAGTGACGCTGGAGAATCTGTACATGGTTCTGTCAAGCGTGGCGAGAGCCTTTTCCATGCTATCACAGTATCTCATCAGTCAGCAGAATATCCTGATGGACCCTGATACGGTGTACTTCGACAGGGAGGAGCCTGCGAATGTCAGGCTGTCATACTGCCCGCTGGTGCATGACAGCTTTCAGGAGCAGCTGCAGAGATTCTTCGAGTTCTATATGGACGAGGTGGACAATACGAAGGAGCAGATCACGAGGCTGGTCTACAGGCTCTACGAGATGTGCCGGAATCCGGTGACACTTGACGAGCTCGTGGAGGCAGTGAGACGGGAGATGCCGGAGGATGCGCAGGAGGAGCCTGTGATAGAGGATTTCACGCCATCGGAGGAGAGGATGATAAGCATCAGCTCAGATGAGATGCCTCTCCCGGAGGAACCGCTGCCCGAGGAGCCTGTGGTCATTAAGAAAAAGGAGAAGCCGGGCAGGCCTGCTCTGTCTGATAAGGTGAGAGCCTATATCGGAGAAAGGTTCCCTGCCTTCGCGAGGCTTATGACGAAGAAGGGCAGAAGGGCCGACGAGGAAAAGGATGCTCCGAGGCCGCATGATTTCTCGCAGGACTTCGTATTCGATCCTGATACCGAGCTGCAGCAGAAGACTGTCTTCATGCGCAGGCCTTCGGACAGAGAGAAGGAGAGAAAATACGAGGACCACTTTGAGGGACTGCTCGTGTATGAGGGAGAGAATGGAGAGACGAACTATCAGATCAGGACCGGGAATTTCCGTATAGGAAGCCAGGAGGGGGAGAATGAGGCGGTACTGCATTCGAAGGTAGTGAGCCGCCATCATGCTATGATCACGAAGGAGGACGGAGACTTTTTCCTCGAGGACCTGAACTCCACGAACGGTACATACCTGAACGGGAAGCTTCTGCCGTATCATAATCGGGTGAAGCTGAACCGGATGGACCAGATAGTATTTGCGGATGTGGCATATCATATTGTGTGATTGGGCCTTTGAAATAGCCCTCTGATGTGGTAAACTATAGGTATTATACACAGTAAGAGGTAAGATCATGAGGATAAATATATATTATGGCGGCAGGGGCGTGCTTGATGACCCGACCATATATGTGCTTTCACAGACTGAAAAGGTACTCGGCGAGCTCCGCGTGGAGGTGAACCGGTACAATATATACGAATCGAAGAATTCCATTGCGACTCTTCCGTCTACGCTGAAGGGTGCGGATGGTATCATTCTCGCGACCACGGTGGAATGGCTCGGGATCGGCGGATATATGACGCAGTTCCTCGATGCATGCTGGCTCTACGGGGACAAGGAAGAGATCGCAGGGATATATATGCAGCCGGTAGTGATCTCGACTACCTACGGAGAGCGCGAGGCGGTGCTCACTCTCGAGAATGCATGGCAGATCCTCGGGGGCCAGCTGTGCGGCGGGTTCTGCGGATATGTGGAGAGTACTGCTGAGCTTCGGGACAATCCCGAGTATCACAGGATCATCGAGAAGAAGGCAGAGAGTCTCTATCGTGCCATCTCATCCCATACCAGGAGCCTTCCGAGCAGTAACCAGGCTGTCAGGAGATCGGTGCTCCGCACTCATACGATGCAGCTGACTCCGCAGGAGAGCGAGCAGCTGTCTGAGTATGCTTCGGACGATGCGTATGTGGAGCAGCAGAAGAAGGATATCATAGAGCTCTCTTCGATGTACAGGAATCTCCTTGGGGATCATGCTGAGAAGGCAGAGACCGAGTTCATCAATTCCTTCCAGTCGCATTTCCATCCGAAGGAGAGCGTGCAGATGGTGGCTGCCTTCAATATCGAGGGCAGAAAGAAGCCTCTCGTAGTCAGGGTGAATGGCGATGATATCACGGCCTCGTATGAGGAATGCAATGATGCGAGGGTGATCGCGAATCTGACTGAGGGTGCGATGAATGAGATCACTTCGGGGAGGGAGACCTTCCAGAGAGCGTTCAATACAGGTGATATGACTGCGAAGGGGACCTTTGCGGATCTGAGGACACTTGACGATATATTTATTTTTTCATGAGAATCACACAGGAGGCACAATACTATGAAGACTGATGATAACTGTATTTTCTGCAAGCTGGCTAATGGAGAGATCCCTACGAATAAGATTTACGAGGATGATCTCTTCACGGTGATCCTCGATGCTGACCCGGTGAGTAAGGGCCATGCGCTGATCCTGCCGAAGAATCATTATGCGAATATATTCGAGCTGGGAGATGAAGAGGCTTCGAAGATATTTACTCTTGCAAAGAAGCTTGCCACTCATATGAAGGACGTGCTGCACTGCGACGGATTCAATATCCTCCAGAATAATGGAGAGGTCGCAGGGCAGTCTGTATTCCACTTCCACCTGCATCTGATCCCGAGATACAAGGATGCTCCGAATAATAAGGGCCTGCTCGGATTCACGCATGCAGGATTGTCTGAAGATGAGATTAAAAAAGTTTGTGAAGAATTGAAATAATTAATAACGTCAGCCATATAGAGGACTATTCAGATAATCCTCTATATGGCTGACGTTATACGTTACTAAACGAACATTTTGTTATATAGCGTATTCCTTTATTAAAGATACAATTCTGCTTATTGAATCCATCTGTCCGCTGTCGGTCATGGCCTTCTTATACTCGTCCTTGTGGTCGGCTACATAGTGGATGGCCTCGGAGAGTGTCTGCTCATTGACATCCTCCTCTTCGATGACGTAGGAGAAGCCCTGCTTCTTAAAGGATTCTGCATTCAGGATCTGGTCGCCACGCGAAGCATTGCGTGAGAGCGGGATCAGGATATTCGGCTTGTGGAGAGCGAGAAGCTCGCAGATGGCATTGGCTCCGGCACGGGAGATCACGAGATCTGCGGCTGCGAAGAGATCCGGGAGCTCCTTACTTATATACTCGTACTGCACGTATCCCTCTTTTCCATCGAGAGACGGATCGAGATTTCCCTTTCCACAGAGATGAATTATTTCAAACTTTTGAAGCAGGTCGCCGAGAGCACCACGGACTGCATTATTGATAAATACTGACCCGAGTGAGCCTCCGATGATCAGCAGGATATGTCTGTCACCCCTGAGGCCTGTGAAGTCGAGAGCCTTCTGCCTGTCACCGTGCAGCAGCTGCTGCCTGATCGGAGAGCCGGTCAGCACGCCCTTTCCCTCGGGAAGGTATTTGATCGTCTCAGGGAAATTGCAGCAGATCTTCACCGCACCCTTCATCGCTATCTTATTCGCGAGGCCCGGAGTCATGTCTGACTCGTGAAGGATTGCCGGTATATGAAGCGACTTTGCCGCGAGGACTACAGGCACTGATACGAATCCGCCCTTGCTGAATACGATGGACGGCTGTATTTTCTTCAGGAGAGAGCGCGCCTGGCCGTAGCCCTTGATCACGCGGAAGGGGTCAGAGAAATTCTTCCAGTCGAAATAGCGACGGAGCTTACCGGAGCTGATGCCGTGATACGGGATGCCCTCCTTCGTGATCAGATCCTTCTCTATGCCTGTGTATGAGCCGATGTACTCAGCGTCGAAGCCGGCCTCCTTCAGTGCAGGGAGCAGGGCGATATTCGGGGTGACATGTCCGGCAGTACCTCCGCCGGTGAGAACTATTTTTTTCATGACGAATCCTTGTGCAAAAATTAAATTTCTATTATATTATGAAGTTCCTGTGTTCAAAGTTTCAGTTTTATGATACAATTCATTCTGAAAATGTCAAGGGACATTTATTGGAGGTACAAAATGACGAATTGGAACAATCTTGATACATTAGCTTCATACAAGGAGCTGCTGCAGTCTGACGTCGTAGATCTGAAGGACGCCATGACCGGAGAGGGCGGCGCGAAGAGGGTGAAGGAGTACCGGATCCCGATGGCAGCAGGCTTCACCTATGATTATGCGGCTAAGCAGGTTGATGACGATATACTGAAGACTCTCGTGGCTCTGGCCAATGAGGCACAGCTTAGTGACAAGTTCGAGGAGCTCTACAATGGAGCAGTGGTGAATACAGGTGAGAAGAGACTCGTTCTCCATCATCTGACGAGAGGCCAGCTCGGGAATGATGTCGTAGCCGACGGCACGAATAAGAGGAAATTCTACGAGGAGCAGCAGCAGAGGATTGCTGATTTTGCAAATAAGGTACACAGCGGTGAGATCACGAATGAGAAGGGTGAGAAGTTCACCTCTGTAGTTCAGATCGGTATCGGCGGAAGTGACCTCGGTCCTCGTGCCATGTATATAGCTCTCGAGAATTGGGCGAAGAAGAACGGCAAGTTCCTTATGGATGCTCATTTCATCAGCAATGTAGACCCTGATGATGCTTCAGCAGTTCTTGCAGATGTAGATGTGGCTCACGCCATTTTCATTCTCGTATCGAAGTCGGGTACTACTCTTGAGACTCTTACGAACCAGTCATTCGTAATGGATGCCCTGAAGAAGGATGGCCTTGATCCTGCTAAGCATATGATCGCAGTGACTAGTGAGACATCTCCTCTTGCAGACAGTCCGGACTATCTCGCAGCATTCTATATGGATGATTATATTGGTGGCAGATATTCATCTACTTCAGCAGTCGGTGGAGCAGTCCTTTCACTTGCATTCGGACCGGAGGTATTCGCTGATTTCCTGAAGGGCGCAGCAGAGGAGGACAAGCTCGCTACTGAGAAGGATCCTCTGAAGAATCCTGATATGCTTGATGCCCTGATCGGAGTATATGAGAGGAATGTACTCGGATATCCAAGCACGGCTATCCTGCCATATTCACAGGCACTCAGCCGTTTCCCTGCACATCTCCAGCAGCTCGATATGGAGTCGAATGGTAAGTCAGTGAACAGATTCGGTGAGCCTGTATCATATCCTACAGGTCCGGTCATCTTCGGTGAGCCGGGAACCAATGGACAGCATTCATTCTATCAGCTGCTCCATCAGGGAACAGATATAGTACCTCTCCAGTTCATCGGATTCAAGAAGAGCCAGCTCGAGAATGATGTAGATATCCAGGGCTCTACGAGCCAGCAGAAGCTGAAGGCGAATGTAGCTGCACAGATCGTAGCCTTTGCCTGCGGCAAGGATGATGAGAATCTCAATAAGAACTTCAAGGGCGGCAGACCTTCAAGCATCATCGTTGGTGATGAGGTCACACCTGAGGCACTCGGTGCACTTCTCGCTCACTACGAGAATAAGGTCATGTTCCAGGGCTTCCTGTGGAATGTCAACAGCTTCGACCAGGAAGGCGTCCAGCTCGGCAAGACCCTCGCGAAGAAGGTCCTCGCAGGCGACATCTCAGATGCACTGAAGGAATACGCAGATCTGCTTGAGATCTGATCACAGATTTTTTATAAGAATGATGCAGGAGTCCCGGCAAGCCCGGGGCTCCTTTTTGCGTAAGCTTGACAGGAAGTTATATAAAGTTATATAAGAAATCAGAAGTTATATAGAGTTATATAAGATGATGTTAGGGTCAGAAGCTTTTAGCTAATGGTCCTGTTACTCCCATCTGTACCTTGAAAATTTCACACAAATGTTCATTTAACGGATTTTTCCAGTT
>OMZG01000007.1 GCA_900315505.1 uncultured Lachnospiraceae bacterium | reverse complement strand
GACATTATACCAGAAAAGGAGGTAAACGCTCTTTTGTTTTCTCCTTTTGAGAATTTTCAAGGATTAATAGATGTTATTAGTAACAAAGTTGACACTACCCCTTGCAATAAGGAGGCTTATCATATGATTATTTCATGAGTTTCTGGATCGTATCGACGAGCTCGTCGATGACCTCTTCGTTGCCATTCTTCACATTCTCTGTCACGCAGGTCCTGATATGACGGCTCAGGATCACCTTGTTGAAACTGTTGAGTGCTGCCGATGCTGCTGTGCTCTGACGGAGCACATCTATGCAGTAGGCATCCTCATCTATCATCCGCTTGATGCCCCGGATCTGGCCCTCAATTCGAGAGAGACGGTTGATCAGATCCTTCTTTTCTTTCTCTGATCTCTCCTTCATCTTACCTGAACAGCGGGCACAACCGCCGCCGTCATTCTCCACTATATCTGCATTAGCCTGTGCGCAGTGCGGGCAGACTGCCTCTTCTTTTTCTACAGCCTGCGAAGCCTTTTCTTTCACTGCTGCCATGAAACACACCTCCAAATATAAAAACAAGCATATCCTATGCGGGATACGCAAGTTTATAATATACCCCCATCGGGTATATGTCAAGTGGTGATAAGACAGGAGAACCGTACCCTTGTCTTTTTTTTGCAAAAATAGGTTGCACACAATCTATCTTTGTGATATAGTGCATGAAGTACTTAAAAACCCGAAAGGAGATTATTAATATGGCAACACTTAAGTTTACTACAGATAATTTTGAAGAAGAGGTACTGAAGTCTGACAAGCCTGTACTCGTAGATTTCTGGGCTACATGGTGCGCTCCATGCAGAATGCAGGGACCGATCGTTGAGGAGATCGCCAACGAGAGAGACGATGTGAAGGTCGGAAAGCTCGATGTCGATGAGAATCCTGAAATCGCTGAGAAGTACGGCATTATGAGCATTCCTACTCTTCTCGTAATCGAGAACGGTGAGGTCGCTCACCAGATGGTCGGAGTACATACCAAACAGCAGATCTCTGATTTCCTGCCGCAGGCATAACATACTGAACACTCAGACCAAAAGGCTCTTTCCAGGCATCTGCATTTCAGCAGATACTACAGGAAAGAGCCTTTTTTATACGTGGATTCTCAGAAAAATAAAAGGACAAATCCACTTTTTCATTATCTCCTTTTGAGATTGAGGATACCAGCAATCTTTGACAGGACTATATCCGGGAACAGCGGCCCGAGAATGAAGTCAAGGAACGAGACGATGGATGGTGTTGATGCCATTCCTCGTCTTTTTATTGTACGAAGACTTCGCCTGACAACGCGGTCAGTAGTTGATGACAGGAATGGAGACGACTTCGCTCCTGTCGAATGCTCTATGAATCCCGTATCCCGGACCCAGTACGGACATACCGCTGTTACAGAAATGCCCTGAGATAAGACCTCCTGCCTGAGACCACGGGTGTATGAAAGTATGAAGGCTTTTGAAGCCGAATAGACATTGAATCCTTTAAGCGACTGAAGAGATGTGATGGATGCGATATTTACGATCCGGCTTCCTGCACTCATATATGGCAGGCAGGTCTGAACCATTGCTACTGTCGCTGAATCATTGAGGGTGATCTCAGCCTGCTCGCCTTTATTTCCGATCTGAGCATAAGTACCTGACAGTCCCATTCCGGCGCAGTTTAAAAGAAGTCTCACATCATAGCTTCCGGAACTGAGCATCTCTCCTATCACATCAAATGACGTTGGGTCTGTGAGATCAAGTGAGATCGGCAGACACGCACCGGTTTCTTCTGCAAGCTCAGTGAGCGCGTCTTTATTCCTTGCGATGATCCAGAACTCTTCGATATCGAAATCATGCATCTGTCTGGCTATGGCCTGCACATATCCACGTCCGAGTCCTTTGGATGCTCCGGTCACGATGGCTATCCTCTTTGCTGAACGATTTCCGGCAACAGAACCTTTCCTGGCCCTGTTACGGATCCTGATATTTGCGATAATGGTCAGTGCAATTCCTAGCAGTCCCATCCAGAAAAAAATATTTCCGAATATCGAGACGCACCTGTCGTATATCTCTTTTAGTATCTCCATTCCAATTTACTTCCATCCACTATTTCCTCGTACTCCACACTTTTCCTCAATCTCTATGACTTAAAACTCGAAGCTCAGTCTTCCTTCGCCCATCCGAACGAATACTTCACAGCCTTGTGCCATCCCTTCAGCTTCTGCTCTCTCTCCTCATCAGACATCTGTGGAACGAACTCTCTGCCATCCTCATCAGGAAGGGCCTTGATCTCATTGATATCCTTCCAGAATCCGGTTGCGAGACCGGCCAGATATGCTGCGCCAAGTGCCGTCGACTCTACATTTGATGGGCGGTGTACAGGCTTTCCAAGCATATCAGCCTGGAACTGCATCAGGAAGTTGTTCGCACAGGCGCCGCCGTCTACACGGAGTGACTTTAGCGACAGGCCACAGTCCTCTTCCATTGCATTCGTGACATCACATACCTGATATGCAATCGACTCAAGCGTCGCACGGATGATATGATACTTGTTCGTGCCACGGGTGATGCCCACGATGATGCCTCTCGCATACTGATCCCAGTATGGGGCACCGAGTCCTGTAAAGGCAGGAACCACATAGCATCCGTGGGTTCCATGAGCCTTGTTGGCCCAGTACTCAGAGTCCTCTGCCGAATCTATCATCCTGACCTGATCACGCAGCCACTGGATCGCAGCACCGGCGACGAAGATAGAGCCTTCAAGAGCGTAGTTTACTTTTCCATCGAGTCCCCATGCAATTGTGGTGAGCAGTCCATGCTTTGAAAAGACTGGCTTGTCACCGATATTCATGAGCAGGAAGCAGCCTGTACCATAGGTATTCTTGACCTGTCCCTTCTCATAGCACATCTGCCCGAAAAGAGCAGCCTGCTGGTCGCCTGCTGCACCCGCAATCGGGATCTCACCACCGAGCAGCAGCGGATCTGTATATCCATAGACCTGCGAACTCGGAACCGGTGTCGGGAGCATGCTCTCAGGGATATCAAGCTCCTTCAGGATATCCTTGTCCCACTCCAGGGTATTGATATTAAAAAGCATCGTCCTGGATGCATTCGAATAATCTGTCACATGCAGCCTGCCGCCGCTCAGCTTGTAGATAAGCCAGGTCTCGATCGTACCGAACAGCAGCTCGCCCCGCTCTGCCTTTTCCCTGGCGCCCTCTACATTGTCAAGGATCCACTTGATCTTTGTCGCTGAGAAATATGCATCGATCACGAGTCCTGTCTTTTTCCTGATGGTCTCTGTGAGCCCCTTTGCCTTCAGCGCATCTGCTATAGCCGATGTCCTGCGGCACTGCCAGACGATGGCATGATAGATCGGCTCGCCTGTCTCCTTATCCCAGACAACCACTGTCTCTCGCTGATTGGTGATTCCTATTGCTGCAATGTCACTGGCCTTTGCCCCTACGGTCTGCATTGCCTGTACTGCGACTCCGAGCATGGTAGACCAGATCTCATTGGCATCATGCTCTACCCATCCCGGATTCGGGAAATACTGTCTGAATTCCTTCTGTGCTACCGCTGCCTTGTGCCCCTGTTTATCAAAAAGTATACAGCGGTTGCTGGTCGTTCCGGCATCAAGTGCCATCACATAATCTGCCATATATAATCCTCCTTAATGCCCCTATCATACAACTTTTGACGCATGAATTCCATCATATTTTCGCGGATTTTCTGCGCATATCCGGCGTATCCGCGGGCAGTTTCAAAAGGATACTGAACTGCTTCACTTTCAGGTTCTGCAACCCTTAATCGTTTCAGATATTCTTTTGAAATACGGAATGTCCCTATTCCGAAATCACGCACGGCAGACAGATCAAGTGCCTCTGCCATCTGATCCACAAGTTCCCCATAGAGCTCCTGCCAGTTCCTGACATAGATCATCGGATCAATGCAGAGTCTGACCGTCCCGCCAGTATCGATTCTCTGTCTGGCAGATCGAAGCCTGGCATTGAGAGGAGCGGTATTATGCTCGAATCTGTCTATTATGTACTGAGGAGACAGTGTAAATGCTGTGATGAGATTTGCCGTATCATCCTGATCCGGTGAGAAAACAGGTGCCCCTTTTGTACGTATCTCTATCTCACACGATGGATGCTCACCGGCAAACTGCCGCCAGAGAGCGCAGTATCCCGTCAGACTCTCGAATGAGAACAGATCCGTATCAAATGACACAGACAGATACATAGTCTGGTCATCATCTATCTCCGACAGTTTCTGTTCGACTGCGTCAAAAATATCATCGATATTTACAAAAATGACTATATACCCGCAGTCATACATGCCCTTCAGGAAGCAGTATTCGCAGTCATACAGACAGTTCTTCATCGTAGACACATAATAGAACTGCCGCCTGCCATAGTCCTGACACATCGGAGACCCCTTATAGAGGAGCTCCCCAGATGCCTTTGCGAGGATTAAGGACCGGTACTTCATTTGGAAATGGATATCCTGCTTTTTCCGTCCGAAGATCTCCATGTATCTGTCTACATAAAAAATGCCCCGTGAGGAGCATTTCGAAAGGATCTCCGATGTACGCGGATGATCCATGACATCTTTTTCGATATAGATATGATTGAAATACCACATGGGATGATTATAACGCAGATGAAATCATATGGCAATCGAAGCATAATACGCACACATAAAAGCCATTCCCGTCGGATATTCAGAAACCGGGAATTTTTTCACCATGTCTGCTGCCTTTACAAATTCATTTTCCGCCACCTGTACTTCGGCATTTCCAAGCATGTCGATTACCTCCTGCTTATCAGTCGGGAAGGTGACTCCGGCTGCATCCAGCGCCTTAACAAAAAGATGAAGTTTTGATCCTGGATTAAACATATGCTTACCTCCTGTCTCTTATCAATAGGTGTACATGCTGCGATCTTTGCCGCCTTCGGCCGCACAGTCAGGACAGCTTGCTCCACGATGTTTTCCTCCCCATATCATATCTCCTCCATATGAATTTTTCTTGTAATAATCACATAGTCCCGGATATATATCGGCCTTAAGCATATAATTTATGCCTTCCGGAGCCTGCGTGATGACGAGTCCATCCGGATTTACCACCATGCTCTTACCGAACAGGCAGAACTCACTATCGAATCCTGCTGTATTTACAGCCAGCACATAAGCTCTGTTGAAATATGCTCCGGCTCTGTTTGTGATATCCCAGGCAGTCTGTCCAGGGTTCATATAATCTGAGATCCTCACGATCACATTGGCTCCCTTTGCCCCGGCCTCACGCCAGGTGTCCTGGTAATCTCCATCAGAGCATACTATCGTGGCCATTCTCGAACCTTTAGGTCCATCAAATACCTGGATTTCATCTCCCGGAGTATCCATTTCGTATGGGATCCATGGATTCGTCTTCTGATATATATTCACTATTTCACCATCACTATTGATAGTAATAGCACAGTTCCCACAGAAGCTTCCATCCTCCATATTCATCATTGCTCCGAATACACCCCATATCTTCAGCTGCCTGCACTTGTCCTGAAGTCTCTTTACTTCCGGACTGTCACGGGTCAGTCCCAGCTTTACGGAGTTCTCTGATACACCATGCAGAACGATTTCAGGAGTGATTACGAGATCAAATCCCGGCATACCTCTTGATGCTCTGTCGATGTTTTCAAAGACATAATCGATGTTTTCATTTACTTCTTCCATTGTCATTGCTTCCTTTTTGATATGAAGCTGAAGAAGCACCGCTGTAAGCACCTGCGTAGTCGCTTCACCCGGCACAGCAAAATTTGTTCCAATACCCATAATTCTTACCTCCTGTCTTTTATTGCTTAACTGATATCATCTTATCAGGTCTTACTCGGAATAAATTGTAAAATTCTGCATCATCTGCTGCGTACTATCATAGGAGCTTTGCCCAGCATATCATGTCTGAAGAAATCTGATATGCCGCACACTGCTTTTTTCACATCAGTCGCCTTACGACTTAAAATCCTTATGATCATCATCTTACTGTCGACACAGGTGTGTCCTGTCAGCAAATCAGAATTGTCCGCTGATACACTATCAATATACTCACCTGCACTCTCCTCTGAGAAGTCTCCATATACATAGATTATCCCATGATACAGATACCCTCCCATACACAGCATCCCGTCTATGTCCATCTGATCAGGCTCGATGAGTGAATGGTCACAGGCTATGAGCCTTCCCTCTATAGTGATTTCCGTATATGATTCATACTTTCTGAAGTCAAATATCTCGTTCCTGGATACTCTGCCAGCGGAGATGATCTCGCACGCGATCAGCGATGAAGAACTGCACAGATTAAACTGCGTGCGCTGTGCAAATGAAGAATCAGCATACGGAATTATCTCTTCCGGATAGTATTCAAGCGAAGCATAATCAGCGACATTAAATATATTCTTCTGACAGGCTCCGACGGCAGACTGTCTCTTCATATATATCTTGGTCGCAGAAGGTGTGAGAAGACAGGCATAAGCATCATGATGCACGACGGTCTTCACATACAGATCGTCATAATCGAGGATACCTCCGCTCGGGTTTAACAGATAGCAGTACACCGCCTCGTCATCCCTCTGATAAAAGGGTTTCATGATCTGAAGCGGCAGCTTATAATACTGTTTCGACAGTACACTTCTATCCTCCCGTGCATCTCTTTTTATTTCGAGTCTGATCTCTCCATTACTCATGGGCTTCACCTACAGATCTTCAAACAGCAGATCTTTTTTGATCCAGTCTACGATGAAATCCACCCCTTCTCCCGAGAACAGATTCGTAAAGACAAACGGCCTGTCACCACGCATCCTGATCGTATCGCGTCTCATCACTTCGAGGCTTGAATGTACATACTCCGCGATATCTATCTTATTGATCACAAGCAGATCAGACCTCGTAATCCCAGGCCCACCTTTTCTCGGGATCTTCTCTCCCTCGCCTACATCGATCACGAAAATCATCCCTTCGACGAGATCCGGGCTGAATGTTGCTGCCAGATTGTCCCCGCCGCTCTCTATAAATATAATCTCGATATCAGGAAATTTCTCCTCCAGAGCTTCTACAGCATCGAGATTCATGGAGATATCTTCTCTCACCGCCGTATGAGGACATCCACCGGTTTCCACACCAGTGATACGATCAGCCGGGAGGGCTTTCGCATCTGTCAGGATCCTCTGATCCTCCTTCGTATAGATATCATTAGTCACGACACCTATGCTGTATTCTCCTGAGAGCCTCTTACATAGGACTTCTATCAGCTTTGTCTTTCCGGAGCCGACCGGACCGCCGACACCGATACGTATTACTTTTCTCATAGCATTCACCTCATCATGACATATATAGTCTCGAGTACAGACCCTCATGCTGCATGGACACGATATCCCATACCGGCAGATAATTCGTACATTCCCAGTCATCCATCACAGACAGTCTCTCCGAAAGGGAAGAAATATCATCATGCACTCCGGCGATCAGCAACTGTGCCACAGACTGTCCCAGCGGTATGCTCTTGATTCCTACCTGCAGATAGCTGTTGATCCCATTGAACAGAAAAAATTCGAGTGACTCCTTAAGGTCTGTTTCTATATATCCGCAGAACATACCTGCCGCCACAGTATAGTTCAGCTCCTTTATATCTATATCAAAGAAATCAAATGCGTCCCGGCATGCCCTGAGAAAAGCCTTTCCAGTCATCGCGGATGCCTTTCTTTTCTCTCTTGTGAGACACATCGCCGTATATCTGTCATCAAACTCAATGACTGCATCAGTATCATTTCGTCTGCCGTATTGATATGATCTGCAGAACGCCGGCCCATCAAACAGCTCATATACAGAGTCAATGATAGCTGTGAGTACATCCCGCATTGTCTGTGCATCATGTACCCTGCCATCAGATATCATCGTCTCGAGTCCGTATGAATGAGAGTATGTGCCGACGGGCCAGGTACTCTGAAATACCTGCATCAGGATCAGTCGCTTCTGTGCTTCAGACATGTCCATGGGCATGTACTTTTCTGTGCTCGAGCGCGGACTGATTGACATCTGTGCCACTTATTTCCCGTTCCTCTACAGTATAAGAGACTCCTATCCTGTCGAGCACTGAGGTGAATATCTCATCATACGGTACGAGAAAAGCATCACCATTTATATATGCTCTCTTATGCATATTACCGGTATTGTAGCCTACGATTCCCCATTCATGAGCTGACTGCGGCTTTATCACAAAGGCCTTTTCCTTTGCTGCCACGATCTCCACGTAATCATCATCACCCTGGAAAAATATATCTCCCGGATGCAGCCTCTCTCCGTCCGGCAGCGAAAAAGCACCTTCTACTCCATCCGATGTGGTAAATCTCTGATGTCCCTTAGTCCTGTCATATTCATCCATTACGAGGGCATGACGGTGCATGCCTTCAAGCTTCCCTTCTGGGATATTCTCTTCTGCCTTTTCCAGTATCATACATGTTCCTCCTATCTGAAATAGTATTTCTGTCCGAGCGGTACATAGTCCACCGGATCACAGGTCAAAAGCTGTCCATCGGCAAATACCTCATAGGTCTCTGGATTTACCTCCATATGAGGTACATAGTCATTACGCACCATATCTTTCTTGCCGAGACCTCGTGTACCGTGTACAGGCACGAGTTTCTGCCCCGATACAGGGAGTCTCCCCGGCAGTCCGTCATCTATGGCCGCCTGGGTCACGAAGACCTTCGACAGGGTATTATTGCATGAACCGAAACCGCCGTACTGTCTCTTGTACAGCTGAGGCTCAGCCCACTCCACGGATGCATTTGCATCACCGCATGGAGCCCAGGCGAGGAATCCGGACTTTAAGACCATCTCCGGCTTTGCTCCGAAGAACTGGCTCTTCCATATCACGAGATCTGCCATTCTTCCAGGTCGGATAGATCCCACATAGTCATCTATGCCAAAGGTGATTGCCGGATTGATAGTATATTTCGACAGATACCTAAGTACCCGTTGATTATCATTATCACCTGTTTCCTCAGGAAGTCTGCCACGCTGCATCTTCATCTTGGACGCTAGCTGCCAGGTTCTAAGAATTGACTCTCCTACTCGTCCCATGCCCTGTGAATCAGAACCTATCATGCTGATAGCTCCCATATCATGGAGCACATCCTCTGCAGCTATGGTCTCCTTCCTGATCCTCGAATCAGCAAAAGCGACATCCTCAGGTACATCCGGATTCAGATGATGGGCTACGAATATCATGTCGAGATGTTCATCAACAGTATTTACCGTATATGGGTTTGTCGGGTTAGTAGACGATGGGAGAATATTCGGCTCCCCACAGATCCTTATGATATCAGGTGCGTGTCCGCCTCCGGCTCCCTCTGTATGATACGCATGCATTGTACGTCCATTTATGGCATTTACCGTGCTCTCATAGAATCCCGATTCATTGAGCGTATCAGTATGTATCTGTACTGAGAAATCCATGTCATCTGCCACATTCAGGCATGTATTGATGACCTCCGGAGTAGCGGCCCAGTCTTCATGTATCTTCATCCCTATAGCACCATTCTTCGCCTGATGAATTATAGCACCGGGTTCACACGAGTTGCCTCTGCCCAGAATGCCCGCATTTACAGGAAAGTCTTCAAATGACTCTATCATATGTGCCAGATTGAAAGCTCCCGGTGCCTCTATACTAAGGGTCTTGGCTCCGCATGCTCCTCCAATCATGGTTGTAAGTCCATTACTAAGTGCCTCCCATGCCTGATGCGGTGACTCGAAATGGACATGCACGTCTATACCTCCTGGTGTCACTATCCATCCCGGATCTCCTGTGATGATTTCTGTTTCCGGACAGATCACAAGTCCAGGAGTAATGTCCATGATATCAGGATTCCCGGCCTTGCCTACGCCGACTATCTTTCCATCCTTTATGCCTATGTCACCCTTTATAATACCCAGATATGGATCCATAATGATGATATCAGTGATCACTACATCGAGGCCACCCTCAGGTGCTGTGAGTCCCGGTTTCTGTCCCATACCATCGCGGCAAGACTTTCCACCTCCGGCTATCACCTCATCGCCGTAATGACCCTCGGCATAGTCTTTTTCTATCTCTATTTCGAGACCGGTATCAGCAAGCATTACCTTGTCACCGGTCGTAGGTCCGAATATATTGGCATATTCGGATCTGGTCATTCTATGTGCCATCAGTCCGTTCCTTTCTTTATGAATCCTTTTTCGTATGCTTTCTCCATGGCGCGTTTCTTCACATCAGGGTCAGAGGCACATCCGTTGGTGAGCCCGTTGAATCCGCGGATATAATGGTCTCCGCTGTATTCTACGACCGTCACCTCTTTTTCCTCACCTGGCTCAAATCTCACGGCTGTCCCCGATGGTATATCGAGATGCGTTCCAAATGCTTTTTCACGGTCGAATACCAGCGCTTTATTTACCTCAAAAAAGTGATAATGAGACCCGACCTGTACGGCCCGGTCCCCGGTATTTATGACCTCAAAGGTCTCTGTTCTCCTGCCGGCATTGAGCACTATATCGTCGGCATCCTTTACTATGATCTCTCCGATTCCAGACATTGTGCGATCCTCCTTACTGCATTGTCAGAAGATCCTTTATCGTATCTTCTCTCTTTTCGAGTCTGATGGGGTCATGAATACTCACGAGCTTCGTCCCGTCAGGCATCAGCACCTCGAGCTGGATGAATGGAAGGAGCTCAGGAGTCCCTTCCATTACATCTTCTTTTGAAATGATCTGTGAGCCTATCGATACCAGTTCTGTCAAGGTATTTGTCCCTGCTCTCGCTCTCTCGAGTATCTCATCACAGATGATCGCGTCCGCCTCAATGTAGTTTAATTTCAGTCCTCTCTTCCATCTCCGTCTCGACATCTCAGCGATACCGAAGATAATGAGTCTTTCCTGTTCCTTTAATGTCAGCTTCATATATACCTCACATCATTGCAGGCTTGTCCCAGAGCCTCAGCTGTGTCCCGATACCGTGGTCTTTTGCATATTCATACAAATCCTTGCCCCACGCGACATCCTCGATCGGCATCCCTCCTACAGAGTACAGGATGATCTCGTCATCACTCTTTCTGCCAGGTTTCTTCCCGAGGATGATATCTCCGAGATCATCTATATCATCACGGCTGATCTTTCCTTCATGCACCATATCCGTAAATTTAGATCCAAGGATCGTGATATCACCAAATGTGGGATACGGATACTCCGCTGCCCAGGCATCATAGAGCTTCATATTGTCGACCACTTTTCTTGCTCTCTTCGCGAGGAAATCATCATCGAAATTGCAGGTAGCCGGAAGACAGAACAGTGCGCCCTTTTTGATCCAGCTCTCTTCTATGAACGGCCAGTCTTTTATATCGACTGCGCTCGATGTACACAGCGTTACGATATCACTGTCCGTCACCACTTCCTTTAATGTGTCGACCTTTCTGATATCCTTTATCTGTGGTATCTCCTTATGGACATAATCTACAAAATCCTCAAACGACTGCTGTCCTCTGCCCTTGACCTTTACCACGCTCACGTCGGGGCACTCACTGCATATCGCCCGAAGCGTCGTCCTGCCCATGACACCGGGGCCTACGAGCCCAACTACCCTAGCTGTCTTCGGCTTCAGGTATCTCACACCTGCGCCTGACATGGCTCCCGTACGATAGCTGCTGATCAGGTTGGCTGACATAAACGCCTTCGGAATTCCCGTATCAGCATCACTTAGCGTGAGCATCAGTACTGATCTGGGTATTCCTTTTCTCTTATTATCTGTATTTGAGCCATACCACTTGACTCCTGCAATATTGTACCTTCCTCCGAGATACGCGGGCATAGCCATGAACCGCCTGTCTGGTCCGTTCTTCGGCATATTCGGAAATGGTGGATCGTCCGGGAAAGAAACCATGGCTCCATGTGAGTTATGATTCTTTCCGCTCATCATATAGTCTCCGGCATTTATGAGCTTTATCACATCTACCATCGTATCGATGCATCTGGGCATATCGCCTACCCCAGCCTCGATCACTTCCGGTTCTCCTAAGTATAGAAAGTCTGTCTCTTCACTCATCTTTATCTCCTCCTTACTGCTCAAATTTTTTCTTTGCCGCCCCGCATATTATTGAGACAGCATCATCAATCGACGCATACGAACTGTCAAGAAGCATATTACGGTATTTCAGTGACTCAAAATCTTCTCCGGTATAGTCCTTGTAGAATCTGGCTCTTGCCACATCTACCTTTTCCATATACACCTCTGCTGCTTCAGGAGTCAGTCCCAGAGTCTTCAGACAGTTCGTATATCTGGCCTCATACGGAGCAAAGATGAATACGCTGAACCTCTTCTCGAACTCTGCATCTGCGAGTATATAGTCAGAACATCTGCCGACTATGACACAGTTCTCTTTGTGAGCGAACTCGAGGATGACTCTCTTCTCTGTCTCAAAGAGCTTGTTCTGTTTGCTCCTCGCTCCGTATCCCATAGGGAACATCATCTTGCCAAATCTCGTAATGGTATGTCCGTCGTACTCATTTAGCTTATATACCGGCTCTCCGAGCTTGTCGGCAGCGCTTTCTATGATATCTCTGTCGTAATACTCATATCCCATCATCTCGGCGACCTTTTTTGCTATAGGTCTGCCGAGACTTCCGAACTGCCTGGTAATCGTAATTACATTAGTCTGCATCCGCATCCTCCTTCCCTTTTTTCGAGTCTCAGTTCGCTGCCTTATACTGCTTGGATGTGCAGGTATATGCCTCTGCATCCTTCTTCACATCGTCTTCGGTCCAGTCATAATCCTTTGCAAAATCATTTGTATAGTAATCTTCTGCCTTATACTTGCTCTTGATAGCGCCTGAACTATACAGGTTGTCTGCTGCATTCTGACACATCTGCATATCGAATTTTCCAATTCCGTTGCTGATATATGACTTCTGATCATCCTCTGTATATCCAAAGAACTGACACACATCACCTTTTGCTGCTCCAACAGCTCCGGCCCAGTCAATATCAAGGTTAGGGCACTGACGAAGTGTTATATCAGCTGCTGCCTCCGGATTCAGATAACAGAAATATGATGCCTTTGTAAAGGCGTTGATGAACTTGGTCACGATTTCAGGATGATTCTTTATCATATCGTTACTGGTGCATAGTGCATTGGATACCTGCGGTGCATAATCATTACCATTGATATAGTCGAGATCATATCCCTGACCGACGAGCTGGGAGTATTCTGCATACCATGTAGCAAGTGCTGGTACTTCATTTGAACCTACTGCCTCGAATCTGCCATCACCATAGTTTACATATTCGACATCATCGGCAGAAAGTCCTCCATCTGTGAGAATAGGAGCCATAAGCGAAGACCATGAATCAGATGCGAGTGCTATCTTTTTGCCCTTCAGATCCTTGATATCCTTGATCCCGCTCTTCTTGTTTACCGCAATACCAAAGATCTGTACGACATCATAATTCAGTACAGCCTTTACATTTGTGATACCTGAATCTATACAGGAGAACATTACACCAGGCGATGGATATCCGAAATCAGCCTGTCCAGACGCGAGCATCTTCATATCATCTGTACCTGTCTGCTCCACCATCTTTACTTCGAGCCCTTCATCTTTGAAATAACCCATTTTTATGCCTACATACATAGACAGATAATCAAACGATTCCAGCGGTGTAGGAGATATGAATGTCACTTCGGTGAGTCCGTCTGCATTCTTTTTCGGGCCTGATGATGCCTTTGCACTACCTCCTGCTGATCCGCATCCGCTTAGACAGCCGACCGTCATCGCCCCTATGAGCCCTAATGTTACGAGTTTCTTCTTTAGATTTCTGATGTTCATAGTGTTACCTCCATTTCTTAAACTGTATATGACTAAGAGCCTGTGCTCTGTTACACTTAGTGATGTTTCATAAGGTGTGCTCCTATTGCTGATACCACTGCGTACAGTATCGCGCCAAGCAGGATTATATAGATGACGCATGACAGTGCCTCTGATGATTTGGAAAAACCGATATAATAATTTATACGACTGCCAAGTCCTGAATTGCCTCCGGTCATCTCCGCTGTAACCCCGCCTATCATCGACATCACAGCTCCGAGCTTCAGACCGGTAAATATATCCGGCAGCGCATCTTTTAAGATACAGTACCTGAACTGTTCTGCCTTTGTCGCCTTGAGTGACTGCATGAGTTCGAGTCTCGTCGGATCCACATTCGTGATGCCGGTACTCGCATTCATACATATGATAGGAAATGACTGCACGACTATCGTGATGATCTTTACGCTCCTGCCGAGTCCCAGCACGAGCATCAGTGTAGGTACGAGAGATATCATGGGGATACAGCAGACGACGATGATAAATGGGTTTAGTGCTGCTCCCACTAATGGAAATGCGCACAGCAGTATGGCAAGTGCAAGGCCTACCACTATAGCGAGTACATATCCTATCAGCTCATTGGAATAGGTGATCCATATATCCGGCAGAAGCTCCTTTGTATTTGCCGCAAAAGCTGTGAAGATATCAGTCGGTTTCGCGAGCATCCATACCGATATAGCGTTCGCTGTACAGACTGTTTGCCAGACTACTAGCAGCAGTACTATCAGTATCACCGGCGGATACATCAGATTGATCGCTGATACGACTTTATTCTTAGATTTCGTCATTTTGGTTCCTCCTTTACTTTATTTCTGAAAGGCTGATATTTCCTATCAGATTCTCTATATCCGTACAGTACTGCTGGAAATCAGGCTCTGTAATGAGATCCAGCGTCCTCTCTCTGCCGCCGAAATCGATATTCATCTCTGTCTTTACCTGACCAGGATGTGACGACATGATATATACACGCTGGCTTAGAAGTACCGCTTCCTCCACATTATGTGTGATGAAAATGATAGTCATCCCGGTATCTTTCCAAATCTTCAAGAGCTCTATATTAAGCGTCTCTCTCGTATCCTCATCGAGAGCTCCGAACGGCTCATCCATCATGAATACATCCGGATTATGCACCATTCCTCTGATGACTCCTATTCTCTGGCTCATGCCTCCGGAGATCTCTGATGGATACGAATCTGCATATTCCTTTAATCCTACATAGTCGAGGAGGAACTCAATATGCGGTGTATTTTTTTCTATATCCTCGTGATAAATCTTTAATGGAAGTTCGAGATTTTCCCTGATCGTAAGCCATGGGTACAGGTTAGGCACCTGAAAGATAAATCCCATCTTTCTGATCTGATCCTTTGTGATCGGCCTCGTATTGTTATATGTGAATCCATCTACTGTAATCGTACCGCTGCTGGGCTTTATGATGTCATCTATGAGACGGATGATAGTCGACTTGCCGCATCCGCTCGGACCTACGATAGATACGAACTCGCCCTTATTGAAATGCATATTTATATCTTTTAATGCATATATGGTACTGCGCCTGGTCACAAACTTTTTATTTACATGTTCAAGCGATATATAAGCCATATCCGTTCCTCCTTAATTCCATACAGATACTTTCTTTTCTATAATGGCTATCAGCGAATAGAACAGGACACCTATGATTGCAGCTACCACTATTGCCGCAAACGCAGTATCTGTAGCTGAGACTGCTGCCGAATTCGAGATTCTGTATCCGAGTCCGCCCTGGCCTACTGACAGGTCTGCGCTCATTGCTGCTATAGTACAGAGGATGGAGCCGAGCTTTAGTCCTGTAAATATCTGCGGCATTGCATTCGGAACCGTCACTCTGAAAAAAGTCTCCCATCGTCCACATCCGAATCCCCTCATCACATCGAGCTTTTTCTGTGGTACGTATGTAAATCCTGTGAGGGTATTTACTGCTACTACCGGTGCCACCTGAAGTATTACTATTATGATCTTGAGACTCGGATCGACTCCGAGGAACAGCTTGAACTCCGGTACGAGTGTAGCCATAGGTGTGACCATCAGCAGGATAAGTATAGGCAGCACCATCCTGACGATGAACTTAAACTGTGACGCTATTGCTGCGATCACGAATCCTATAGGAACAGCTATTACATACCCTATGAGCATTACCCTGATCGATACCAGTGCATCCGGCCATATAGATAGTGCAAACTTATCATGAAGAGCTGCTGCTATTGCTGTCGGCTTAGGTATGAGATGCTCTGATACATGAAATGCTGTGCAGATCCACTGCCATAGAAGAATTATGACTATGAGCACTATCCACGGAGCTATCCTACGGCTTATCTTTGATTTCTCCATTTCTTTCTCCTTTCCTTAGTCGAGCGATCTGATCAGTCCCTGCAGCTTTCCCCTGATGCTTAAGTACTCTTTATTCTCAGTGACATCTCCGGTCTTTTCTTCATATGAGAATGGTATCTTTATCTCCTCTACTATTTTCGCCGGGGATTTTGACAGGACTATCACTCTCTGCCCTAAATACATTGCCTCTTCGACATTATTCGTTATCATCACGCAGGTCTTCTTTGTCTCATTCCAGATACGGAGCAGCTCTACATTAAGCATCCTCCTCGTAATCGCATCGAGAGCTCCGAATGGCTGGTCGAGCATCAGTATCTTGGGATCTGTAACCATAGCCCTGGCGATGGCTGCTCTCTGCTTCATACCTCCGGACAGCTCTTTCGGATAGCAGTCCTTGAAATCCCACAAGCCTACGAGCTGTAGCATTTCCATGACTCTCTTCTGTGAATTCATCTTATCTTTCATATGAAAGGCTGCCAGCGGAAGATCTGTATTCTTATATACTGTCTTCCATTCGAGTAGATTGTCTAGCTGGAATACTATCCCGAAATTCTTCTGGATGCTTTTCTCCGGTCTTTTCGGAAGCGGGACATTTTCCAGCAGTACCTGTCCTGTATCCGGAGATTCGATTCCCTCCATGATACGGATCAGTGTCGATTTACCACATCCGCTCGGTCCCATGATGCAGACGAATTCGTGCTCATCCACATCAATAGATATGTCGTCTAAGACTTTCTTTATTCCTTTATTTGTATCAAAAGATTTTCCGATCTTCTTTGTCTTCAGTACTGCGTCTGCCATTCCAAACCTCCTTTTCTATCTGTCTGCTCTCCCGTTCGTTGTGTCTGATTTTATTTCCATGGCAGAGATTTTGATTGTAAAAAAGCGCTTAAACGCCAATAGCGGATTTTTACAATTATGAGAATCTATCATGAAACATAATACAGATAACATTTCATATACAAAAAGAAAGGAGACCAACTATGGCAGAAAGAAAAATTCTAAAAAGCACTTCTATCTATGATGGTATTTCCGATGGGCCTGTATCGGGCGGACTAGTAATAGATGGAAACAGGATCACAGGCGTTTTCCCAGAAGATGAGCTGAATGACTATATCACCCCTGATACAGAAGTCACAGACTATGGTGACAAGCTCATAATGCCGGGATTTATCGATTCTCATCTACATATGGGGCAGGCAATGGATTTTCTGGATCCTACATACTGTATAGATCTCGATCCGGCAAGAAACTTCGATGATGTAGTAGCACTCCTGCGGAAATTCGGAGAAGAAAATCCCGATGCTAAAGTGCTGTTCGGCATCAACTATAACTATTTTAATCTCACTCCTCCTGTAATACCGGATGTACATCTATTAGACAAATATTTCCCGGACAAGCCGGTACTGATCCTGACCTGGGAGATACATACCTACTATGCAAATACAAAGGCTATCGAGCTCACTGGTCTGACAAAAGATACTCCCGATCCGAATAATGGCATAATAAAGGATGAAAATGGTGAACTGACTGGTGCATTTAATGATACCGTAGCATTCGCTGTGACCCGTATAGTACAGAGGCCGCTGTTTGAACGAGGCGGGGCTCTGATAAACTTCATGAAAGAGCTCAACAGATATGGCATCACTGCTGTCGGCGATATGTTCCCATGCGGCGCTGACAAGCCTTATCCTCTATATAAGAAATATGAGGATCAGCTGACTGTCCGCGTGAGCTTCTATCCTGAGCTCATGTCATTTACTCCGGAGCTCGCCAATGAATATAAGAGAGAATACAACGGGCCGATGCTGCAATTCGCAGGTCTTAAAAATCTGATAGACGGCGTAATATCTGTACATACTGCCTGGATGAGTGAACCATATTATGATGACCCGACTACATCTGGATATCCGGCTATCCCTGCAGAACAGGTCAAAGCCAAGATTCTTGAAGCCCTGAGCCTTGGTATCAATGTCAGAATCCATACTATTGGTGACGAAGCTATTCACTATGTGCTCGATGTATTTGAGGAAGCAAAGAATAAGTACGGACTGCTGCCTAGACGTAACGTCATGGAACATCTCGAATATGTAAATGATGAAGACCTGCACCGCTTCAAGGATCTGAATGTAGTATGTGATATGCAGGGACGTCACATTACTTTCTATGTGGATGATGGAGAAAAAATCATGGGACCTGAAAGATCCCGTCGCGCTTTCCGATGGAGAGATGTCCTCGATGCCGGCGCCATCATAGGTACTGGGTCAGATTATCCTGTAGTCCACTTCGATCCAGCCAGATGTATATATGCTGCTGTCACGAGACAGCTCGAAGATGGTCATCCGAAGGACGGCTGGATCCCGGAGCAGAGAGTATCACTCGCCGAGGCACTCAGAGCATACAATTATGGTTCCGCCTGTGCCCTTAACCGTGAGGATGAGATCGGCCTGTTGAAAAACGGATATTACGCTGATGTGGTCGTGCTCGACAAGAATCTCTTCGCTGTGCCAGAGGATGAAATACTCGGGACGAAACCGATACTTACCATGGTGGATGGAAAAACTGTATACGAGTCTTGACTTTTTTCTGTAATGCTCCTAAAATAGGCATTAAGATTTTAAGCAAGGGCGCTCTAAAGAGCGCTCTTTTTGTATGTAGAAAGAAGGCAGCACTATGATACATCCGATTCAGCCTTACCTCGCTTTCGGGAGCCGACACTATCATAAGAGGATTATAAACAGCATGGGGATCGCCCATTTGTTTGAATATTGTTACAACTCTGAGCAAGAGGCCGACTATCTGGGAATACCGGACGGGAGCTTTGATATATTCTGGGATCTCACAGAGCCAAGGCCTGCTGCATTTGGTGCAGGTATTTTCACCCATTCCAATAAATGCATCCGCAGAAAAGGTCACCGATACTTCGGTGTCAGATTCATGCCGGGCATCGTGCCAGACTTCTATATAGGGATCACTGATGCAATGATGAATACAGAGATAGATATTTCGAGTCTCGATTCCACGCTCTCCTATGCTGCCGCAGAGAGTCTGTCATCTCTTCACTCGTTCAGCGAGCGGGCAGACTTTTTTCTCGTATTATATACGGATCTCATCTCCCACGGTCCGCATGAGAATGTGAGTATCTGCAAGAGAAATATTTACCATGAATGTATCTCATATATCCTGAATTCCAGAGGGCTCTGTCAGATATCTGAGCTCTGTGAGCAGTCCGGCTACTCCGAGAGATACATCAATACAATTTTTAAAAATATAATAGGGATTTCCGCGAAGAAGTTCTGTATGTTTTCGCGGTTTCAGAATGCGATAGATATGCTCAATCATAATAATACCCTCTCCTTTACAGAGATAGCTCTCAGGAGCGGGTACTATGATCAGGCTCAGTTCATACATGACTTCAGGAACTGCGCTGGTATGACTCCTTCCGCCTACCGGAAGAAGATAATCAGTTCAAACTATGTGGACAAATTTGTCCTGGAATGATATCAGTCCTTAATCTCCGACGTACAGTACGGGCATCTCGTTGCCTTGACAGGTATCCTGCTCTGGCAGTACGGACAGGTCTTCTCGGTCGGTTCCGGTTCAGGCTCGGTCTTGTGAACCCTGTCTGCAACACTGTTCAGGAACTTGACCAGCAGGAAGATAACAAATGCCATCAGAACGAAATTAATGACAGCTGTAATAAAAGTACCGTAATTCAGAGTTGCCGCTCCAGCCTCCTGTGCAGCCTTAAGCGTCGCATAATGCTTGCCGTCAAGTGAGAGAAACAAGTTCGAGAAATCGATACCACCAGTGATCAGTGAGATCAGCGGCATCACGATATCATTGACGAGAGAATTCACGATTGCCTGGAATGCAGCACCAATGATGACGCCGACTGCCAGGTCGATCACATTCCCACGCATGATGAATTTCTGAAATTCTGCAAAGAACCCCTTGCTCTTCTTCGCGATCTCTTTCTGTTTTTCCTTATCCATATTTTTACAGCTCCTTTCGTTTTTTATATTATATTCGAAAGCAGAAATTGTCGCAATATTTTTCTGAAAAAGATGACAAAATACCTTTTTTACGCTATCATTGAAACGAAGAAAGGATATCCTATGAAAATAAGAGTTCCGGCAGCAATGCTCGCTGTCATAATGATAATTGCCGCATTCCCGGTCAGCGCACAAGCTTCTTTTACAGGTACAAGGATAAAGCTTAGGAGCCCGTATCAGGACTGCATGAACCGGAAGGCAAGCGATACATATAATTACAATAATGATACAAGAGACTATGTGACTCCGTATGATGCCGATACAGACAAGATCAGCAAGCGTACAGGCACGTCGCTTACGATCCACTGGTACCCGGTGTATGGTTCGAGCGGATATGAGATATTAAATAAGAGCGGCAAAGTTGTAAAGCGCATCAATGGCATGGATGTAAACCAGATCACGATCACAGGTCTAAAGAAGCATACCAGGTACACCTACTACGTCCGCGCATATAAGAAAAAGGGTGGCAAATACACCTACAGTAAAAAGAGCAAAGCTGCCGCAGGCCGGACCGGATATCAGATCAAGGGTAAGTCCGAGGTCTCAGCGGCTCAGATGGCGAGGTACTATAAGTCAAAGCGCAGCACCTACCCATCAGTCTATGCGTCTCTCGGAGCTCCGACGATAAATGACTTCACACGGATCGTCTACCGCGAGGCCGAACGGTATAATATAAAAGCCGAGGCTCTCTTCGCGCAGATCTGCAATGAGACAGGATTCTTAAAGTTCGGAGGAGATGTAAGTATCAGCCAGTGCAACTTCGGTGGTGTCGGTGCCACTGGTAATGGCGCCTCAGGAATCGACTTCAGATCATATGGTGCCTCTCACTACAAGGCATTCGGATATTCATCAGCCGATCAGGCCAGAAAGCACGCCATAGATGTAGGCATCCGCTCGCAGGCCATGCATTTAGCTCTCTACGCTGGTGCGATAAAGACTATCGACTACACGATAGACCCTCGAGGGAAATATGTACGTATCGGAAACTCCCCATACGTCGAGTGGCTCGGCATCAAGGACAATCCATACACTACAGGGGAGAAGCATTCTCCGAGCTACCGTGCGCAGACCAGAGGCTGGGCAGCCGCCAACAACTACGGCTATACTCTCGTGGAAAAATATATAATACCCATGAAGAAAGCCTGATCACTTCTTTAGAGCCTTTGTTCTTATGGAAAAAGCGCTGAAGAATGCCTATAATGTTCATGATGAAAATGCTGCCCAGAGGCTCAGACATGAGTTCCTGTCACATTAAGACAGATTTATAGAAGGAGACATAATGATTTACTCAGGAATTTCACACTATGCAGACCAGCGTGACTGCTTTTTCCTTGAAAACGGAAAGCTCCGTATAAGGATCTCTGCCGCAAGAGGCGATATGAATGCCATCTATCTGCATACCCGTGACAAATATATAGATCCGGCCATTGCTGATACAAGGGCCTGCTGCCGCATGAAAAAAATTGCGAGCGACTTCGGCCACGATTATTTTTCCGCAGATATTGATATACCGCAGGCCGGTCAGTACCAGAAGAATCCTGATATGCTCTGCCTCAGATATTTCTTCGAAATGGTGGATGAAGCAGGCGCGAGGATATGGTACGGTGATTCGAGATTCTTCTCAGGCGAGCCGGGTGACGTCGAGGCCATGTTTGACTGCCCTCTGATATCGAGAAGAGAGCTGACATTCAGGGTTCCCGACTGGGCCAGGAATGCTGTGGTGTATCAGATTTTTCCGACAAGATTCGCAACGACTGAGGATGTGCCTGATGAACTGTGGTACAAGACTCCTATCGCATTCAACGATGATCTGCATGGCAATCTGAAGGGAATCACGGAGCACATCCCGTATCTCAAGGAGCTCGGCGTCGATGTGATCTATATGACACCGATCTTCAGATCAAATTCATCTCACAAGTATGACACTATCGATTACTACGCTGTGGATCCCTCTCTTGGAGATGAAAAAGATCTGCATACGCTTGTCAACACTGCACACAGGAACGGCATGCGCGTCATGCTCGACGGCGTATTCAACCATACTTCACCAGACTTCTTTGCATTCAAGGATATTGAAGAAAATGGTACAGACTCCGAATACTATGACTGGTACTATCTCGACAGCAGCGATGTCGTAAGAGGCGACAGGACGCACAAGCCGTCATACCAGAGCTTTGCATATGTTGGATTCATGCCGAAGCTCAATCTGTCGAATCCGGATGCTGCCCAATATGTGATCGACGTCGCCTGCCATTATATAAAGGATTTCGGGATTGATGGATGGAGACTCGATGTCGGTGATGAAATAGGTCATGATTTCTGGAAAAAGTTCCGCAGGGCTGTAAAGTCTGCGAATCCGGATGCCCTTCTCGTCGGAGAAGTATGGCATTTCTCACCTGATTTCCTGCAGGGAGATGAGTGGGATTCTGTCATGAACTATGCATTTTACAAAAATATCGGTGAAATGATCTGTAGTGGAGATATAGGGCCATCTGAATTTCTCTCGCAGCAGAGCTTCCTTGAAGGCCAGTATCACAGCGCTGTCCTGCCTGTGCTCTGGAACCTGATCGACAGCCATGACACGAGCAGATTCCTGTGGAGAGCCGGCGGCGACAAGCGCAAGCTCGCTCTGGCTGCAGCCTTTCAGATGCTGCTACCGGGAACACCATTTATCTATTATGGTGATGAAATTGCAATGACTGGTGGAGATGATCCTGACAACAGACGCGGAATGCTCTGGGATGAAAAGAAACAGGATATGGATATGTACCACTGGTATCAGAGACTGACCTACTTCCGTCATACAATAAGGGCGATCACCGATGGTGACTATGACCGAATTGACTGTGATGACGAACGTGGTCTCCTCGAATATCACCTCTCCTCCGGCGAGATACTGATCTTCCACACGAAGGATGGAGATGTAAGTGCCAGAGAATACAGGGACTATAAAGAACTGCTTCAGGATAAGATATTTGACGGAACTATCTCCGGATACGGCTGTGTGCTGCTCAGGAGATAGTAATGAGTGACATTGAATTACAGACTGAAACTGAAGAGGAGCGTCCGAAGGAAAGGCGCCGGCAGATCCGGTGGTATCATCTTTTTCTGATGCTTATTGCCGATGCCTGGTGCTTTTTCATAATGGAGTATGTGAACAATCCTGAGCTGCTTCAGATGAAATGGTACTATATGCTTCTGAATACAGGAGGCATTTTTATTATGAACCTGATCGCCTTTTTCTGGTTCAACAGCCTGAAGCGGTCGGTCCTGCTGATAAATATTATATGGTCTGCAATGGCCATAGTCTTTTTCATAGTATATGCTGAGAGAGGAGAGCCGCTGCAGGTCATCGACTTTTTCAGTATCGGGACTGCCGCCACTGTTGCGGGTTCATATACCTTCAGGCCTACGCGGGCGCTTATCATCGACATCATGGCTGGCATCGGGCTCACCATTTTCTATACCCTTATCCCCTTCGATTATGTACTCGTGAAAAAGGATCGGATAAAAAAAATACTGATGCGTATAGGTGTCGGCGCGTTCATGATAGCAATGTATCCGGTCTACCTGAATACCAACTGGAACGGTGCATTGGGCATCATGACCGACCTTTTCGCCCCGATAAAGACCTATCATGAATACGGCACGACCGTAGGTTTTTTCTGCGTTGCAAAATACATGAGGCTGACCCCGCCTGACGGATATTCAGCCAGGGAGACCGAAGAGATCGCCCGCAGGGCCCTGCTTGAGAAAAAATCGAATACCATTACCTCCATAAAGCCTGTAAATATCATAGCAATAATGAATGAGTCCTGGGCTGATCTCAATTACGCCGGGAAGCTCAATACTACCGACGAGATCATGCCGTACTATGATTCGATGCAGGAAAATACGATCAAGGGCCACACCCTCGTCTGCATCACCGGCGGCGGAACTGCAAAGACCGAGTACGAATTTCTGACCGGCAATTCTGTCAAGAGATTCCCTGGTATGGTTCCCTACGTCAGCTATTTCACCCAGAATGAGTACTCTCTTGTATCGACTCTTGAAGCACAGGGATTCGAGACTGCTGCCATGCACCCATACAAGGGCAGCAACTGGAACCGCGAAGCCGCTTACAGCCTCATGGGCTTTGACCGGTTCTACACGCAGGATGACTTCGACAGGGATGTCCTGAAATACCACGGTCACATCAGCGACCAGGCGAATTATGAGAAGATAATCGACGTGATAGATCATAAAAAAAGCAAGGATCAGCCGCTTTTCCTGTTCGATGTGACCATGCAGAATCACGGCGGATATTCTCGGGATGATATAGGCTCGGATGTCACCACCAGCGGGATCACCTGCGATGAAGCGAAAAATTACCTCACTCTTGAAAAGCTCAGTGACCGTGCACTTCAGTATCTGATCGGATATTTCAGGGACTACGATGAGCCTACTATCATAGTCATGTTCGGCGACCATTATCCGACGCTTCCGGACTACTTCACAAGCGTCGTGTCCGGCGGAACTGATATCGACAAGCTGCCCCTCGATGAAAAGGAGAGGTGGTACGCGACTCCATTCTTTATATGGGCCAACTACGACATTCCTGAGAAGCAGGACCTTGTCACGAGCACGAACTATCTCGGCACAATGATGCTTGAAAATACCGGCTGGCAGATGGCTGATTACAACTATTACCTCAAGAATCTCGAGAAGGAGATTCCTGCTCTCAACCACCTCGGGTATCTCGGGACCGATGGTCACTATCATTCATGGAAAAAGGGTGATGCCGGCACTCTCCACAGTGAATGGGAGTACGAATGCCTGCAGTACACGAATCTGAAGGGGCACGGAAAGGATCGTCTGCCGTGGTTCTTTTCGCTGGATGAGAAAAAATAAATTTACTGTGGATTTTTTATATGAAAAGTAGTATCATATCAGTTAGCCACCTGTTCGCGAGTAAGAGCTCATCAAGCGTGAGCTCCGTGCTGACAACAGTGTTTTCTATTGCGTAGGCTGACGTGCTGATGTGTCGGCAGCAGATGGCTGAGGGATGATAGCTCAGCTGGGAGAGCACCTGGGTCACAACCAGGTTGTCGGGGGTTCGAGTCCCTTTCATCCCATATATGCACCGCCGTCAGACAGGCTCACATCATTGATACGCCCCTGTGCTGGTGGTGTTTTTTTATTTACCAGGTATTATTCTTTGATTCTATCTCCACATCGAGAATTGCATCCTTCAGGGCATGGCCGCCACTCTTCGCCAGATCCTTCAGGATCGAGAGGAATGCTGATCTGTCCTCTGGCGGAAGCTTCCTCAGTGCATTTATCATTGCAACTGATGTCTTCAGCCTGTTCTTGCCGAGCTCGCTGGCCTTCGTGACACCGGCCTCCTTGAACAGGTCGAACAGTATATTGATAAAGAGCTTCCTCTTCTCCGGTGATTCGTTTGATACCCAGCGGCCTAATGCGTCATTTAAGAGCTTGCTCGAGCCGGTCATATCATCTGCAAGGACCATGTGATTTCTCAGCACCTGCCAGCTGAACGGGTCATGCTGGTATGCTCCGTTTTCATCGCTCTTTACTACTACAGGCTCTGCATCATCGGCCATGAGTCCGCCGATAAACGAGAATTCCGGCGTGTACTTTATCATTTTCCCACGGATAGCCTGATATTCCTTCGTGTGGATCACTTCCTGGACAAATCCCGGCCCGTCATTTGAATATACGGTCTTTATCCGGTCCCTGACATGCTGATTGCAGAATGCTGCCGCGAATACCGCGAAATTGCCGCCCTTCGAATGTCCCCCGACATACAGCGTCAGATCCTCTGGCAGGCACAGAAGCGTCCTGTCCAGATAGTCCACGGATGCCTTCTGGCCGACTGTCATATCCTTATATGCAAAGAGAAAATCCTCCTTCCATCCGATCAGCGTGTCATCCGTGCCCCTGTATGCTACATACACCGAGCCATCACCCGGAAGTATCGTAATTGCCGATACCTGAAGGGGCACATCCTCATTTACCGCATTGATATAATGCAGCAGCTTCAGATTTCTGTAGCGCCGGCTGCCGGCCATTTTTTCCAGGATAAAGGGAGCATCAGAGACAAAGGCCTTCCTTGCCCTGATCTCCGATTCGGAATGCTTCTTCCAGTATCTCTCATTTACCTCGCGCACAGAGAGCGGCCTGTCCCTGTCAAGGCCCGGCACTACCCCGTCGAAGTCAATATATGCCATTGTGGAAAAAACGAGATTGTCCACCTCATTGTACGGATCTACAGAAAACGGAATGTCCGCCCTCCAGTCCAGGTAATCCATTATATTCGCCATAAACATACCTCATTGGCAGGAGATGAAAAAGGGACCCGTCCCCTTTTTCATCTGAGTGACCGGCTCTCATGGCAGGTCATGTATATGATCTGATATTTCTCTGCGAGCTCCTGCATCAGCCTCTTTGCATCCGCCAGCTTCTCCTCGTCGAAATTGACGAACGGATCGTCAAGGATTATCATCGGCTCCTCACGACGGAACAGCACATCGATAAGGGCTGCGCGGGAACAGAACGATGCGAGATCCTTATAGCCCTTTGACAGATAATCGCTGCTTCTCGTGCGGCCGCCGCCGCTTTTTCCTGAGACGGATACAGACAGATTCATATCGAGCTCGAAATCATCTGTAAGGATCGCATCATCCGAATCCGGATAGAGCGACTTCATGTAGTAATTGAGCCTGTCACGCAGCGGGCCCATATATACCTTCAGGAAATTCTCACGCGCGAGCTGCAGATATTTCTTCGTTTCCTCACACAGAGCGACCTTGTCCTCATACGATGCCTTCCTCGCATTCAGATCCTTCAGCGTCTCACGGGCCTCCTCACACTCCACCAGCGTTGCAGAACGTGAGTCAAGCTCCTTCACATCCTCAGCTATGAACTGCTTCTGCTTCGATATATCATCATCAAGCTTCTTCTGCTCCTCCTGAAGCTCCTGCAGGGACTTCCCGGACTGTGCGAGCTCATCCACATGCAGCGACTTCAGCTCATCATTCAGCTCATCTATCTGCTTCTGGGTGCTCGTATAGAGCAGCATATTCTGTCTGATCTCACGCAGGCATCCTGCGAGATCGGTAATATCCGTTTTCAGCGGGTATGCGCGAAGGGCTGCGAGGATTCCCTGGGTCTCACTGCTGATCGTAGCCACAAGCCTCTGGTACTCCTGATTGTTGGCCTCGAATTCCTGATAATCATCAAACCTCTCTTCGATCTTCTTTATCAGCTCATCCTCCTTAGCATCCTCATACAGATTGATGCCGAAGGCCTTTGCATAAGGGTCAAGCGATGTATATAGCGTAAGCTGCAGCGCCGTAAGCTCCTCGACCATGCCAGAGGTATTGTCCGTAAGCTTTCTCTCCTCTGCGCTGAGCGTATCATAACGGTCCTTTTTCCGATGGATCAAAAGCAGCGCCTGCTGCATATCATCCGTTGATACCGGATACTTCTCGATAAATGATATAATCCTGTCATGAAGGTCGTCATACTCACGCTTCAGCTTCGAAAGATCCTTCTCCGATTCGACGAGCTCGTCCTCCATCGTTGACTGCGACTGCTTACGCAGGGAGATCCTGTGGATGATCTGCATGATGAAGATCACTGCAAATATGACTCCGGCCACGAAGCTTCCGATTGACATGATAAGCTTCAGATGCCCGCCTCCGCCTGTATTGAAGAAAAAGGTGCTCGCCAGGAAAAATACCAGTGTGATAAATCCTATTATCACAGTATCCGAGATACCATCCTCGAGAGAATGTAGTTCCCTGATGCCTACGGCAGCCTCCCTGTGCTTCTGATGTGTCTCCCCGAGCGACTTCATCTGCCCTGAGATCTCATTGCATCTGCTGATGTCAGACAGGGTATTCTGTATCTGCTCATCATCAGGGGTGCCGTTCCTGAAGAATTCCCTCAGCTCGGAAAGCTGATTCCTCTCGTCATCCGACATCTGTACATGCTCGCCCTTGATGCGGAGCGATCTGATGGTTTCGGATTCCTTTTTCCATTCATCTATATCATCCTCTGAGATGCTTCTGTCGGCAAAAAGATTCTCGAGACATTCCTGCTCATCCTTCTCAGGCAGCTTCTCTCGCAGGATGTCACGACGGTTGCGGTTCAGACTCAGCTCTCTCTCCCTGCTCTCGAGATCATCTATATCATTCTCGTCCGGAAGCCCGTTTGCAAAAAAGTCATCGAGACCCTTCAGCACCTCCTCCTGCTTCTTCAGTGAATCAGTCTTCGCCTGATATACTCCTGCCGACTTCTCGCTTCTGGCTATTGCGGCAAGCTGGTCTGTAAGCGTGCTCTTCCTGTACTCCATCTGACGCAGCTGTGCACGCTTCTCGAGAAGCATGTGCGCCTTGGTATCATAGGCCTCCTGAAGCTTCGGAATCCGGTCGGCCTTCTCCTTCTCCTCACGGATCTGCTCATTGACCTGCTTTATGAGTCCGGGATTCACCTTGCTCGTGGCGGTATATACCTTCCTCGCATTATCGATCGCCTCTACCGCCTGGTCATACCGGTTCATATCGTCCTGAACAGCACCGAGCCCGCCCATCTTGGCATTCAGCTGACTCGTGATCTTCGTCTCAAGCGCTCCCTGCGGCACAAATATACTTTTCTCAAAGGACTCCCGGTCCACTTCGAACAGCTCCTCACCGATCTTCTCTGAATAGTCGGTCGACGCCTCTCCCGTATCCTCATTGAAGAGAGCAAATGTATCCTCCTTCGCTGTACCACCGAAGGTACGCTCGATACGGTACTTCCTCCTCTCAACCGTGAAGACAAGATTGCCGCCGAAGGTGCCTGCATTCCACGGCCTGTAATGATCTCTCTCCGTAAGGGAGCTTTTCCTCGGGGAATATTCCATCCCATAGAACATGGCCTTTATAAAAACAGCAAGGGTGGTCTTGCCTTTTCCATTGGCGGACATTATCTCATTGAGTCCCGGTTCAAAGGTGATATTCCTGTCACGGATCCTTCCAAAGCCGGCTATATACGCTGATATCAGTCTCATTCCTGGAGGCTCCCTTCCATTATTGCACGGATTCCGAGTTCGATGATCTGTGCCTTTCTCTCCTCATCCATATCAAGTCCCTGGACTGTCCTCACGAAGGTACCCTTCAGTGACCAGTCATGGGCAAAATTCTCGTAATTGATCCTGACCCTGGTGTCATCCTTCACATCATAGAAATAAAAGCCCTGGTCCGTATGCATACGAATCCAGTCACAGTCGATCTCGAGATCCATGTTTTTTCTTCCGAAAAGGTCTATCCTGATCAGATCATCAGGCGAGGCCTTCTCAAGGACTGCCTTTACCTTCTTCACTATCGCATTCAGGTCATCATCAGGCTCGACCCCGACCTTTATCTCATGAAGCTGTCGCTTCGCGAGCGATACAAACTCATGTGATCTGATGCCGGTACTGTCTATATCAAGGACTACGAAGCCCTTTTTCCCGCACTCATCGAAGCCCCTGCCCTCGGGACATCCCGGATAGCAGTAAACTCCTCTGTCATCGAGCTCCTCCCACCTGTAGCTGTGTATATGGCCAAGAGCCAGATAATCTATGTATCTCCCGCGCAGCTTTGGCAGCTCTATGGTGTATGCATTGTCTCTCGACTGGTATTCACTGTCCTGCCCGTGAAGCATGACTATATTCACCTTGGACGGGTCAAGCACCATCTCACTCAGCAGATCTGATGACGACTTCGCATCCAGCTCCCTGCCTGTGATCACGATATTATCCGGACACTGGTATGAGGTCCATCTGTCTGCCGAGAAAAGATGCAGGTTCTTCGGCACCTCATCGAGATCATCAAGGAAATCAGTGATGTCATGATTCCCTCTCAGATAGTAGAATTCTATGTCAGGATGTGAGATGAATTCCTGCTTTACCTCATCCTTCACGGTCTTCCTGATATGCCTTCTGTCAAAGAGATCTCCTGCTATGAGCACTGTCTGTATGTCATTCTTCTCAGCATACGAGATCATATTGTGGAAGCCCTCGAGGATTTCCTTCCTGCGCTCCCTTGCCTGATCCGGTGACAGCTTATTCTCCATTTTCGAATCCAGATGTATATCTGCACAGTGTAGTATCTTCATAGATGTGCTTTCTTCAGCTCCTTCAGGAATTCCCTCGACGATACCCTGATAGCGCCGTTTCCTATGGCTATCGTCTGCTCTGCATTATCCGATGTCACGACCCTCACGGAATCCTTGTCCCTGTGATCATGCGTGAATTTCTCTATATATGCGTCAGCCGTCTGGTCCTCCTTTGTGAAGACGACGGCGATATTCCCCTTCCTCATGGTACGGCCGGCATTATTCTTACGATTATATGCATCGAATACGATGATCGTCTCTGCCCCGTCAAAGCCCTGATAATTCGATACTTCATCCTCGAGACGCGTCCTGGCAGCATCCATATTTTCCCTGAACAGATCAGACAGCTCCTTCGATGCATGGATCACATTATAGCCATCCACTATCAGGTATCTGTCCCTGATGTTCTGCGTCCTGCGCTTCTCTGCAAGATTCGGATGGGCCTGGATGTAGTCCTCCTTTGCATTGCGGATATTTTCCTCACGGTCATAATCCCTTTCCGTGGAAAAATCATCAGCCAGCGGTCTTTTTATCTCACCGAACTCTCTGATGAATATCTCCTCAAGCTCGGCACTCATGCCGCTGTAGCCCTGGTATGAGCTCTTTTTTGCAGAATGCTTCTCCATCGCTCCGTCGCCGGCAAGCTGCTCCTCTCTGCGTTCATACACCTCCTGAACCTCTGATACGGCTTCATCTATCACCTCAGCCGTATGCTCCCAGTCCACGCGCGAATCTCCCTTCAGTACCGGCTCGCTCCTCGCGATCGAATCGACCATATACCACGGCACATCCTCTCCGACTCCGTGAAAGCAGAACACAGACGACGGTGAATTCTTCCTGTCGCTCTCCGGCACATACATTCTCTCTGCAATTATCTCGTCTGCATTGTGGCATGGACGGTAGCCGGCACTCGAAAGCTCCACATTCTGCGGACCATTCGTATATACAGACAGCCTCTCCGAATACTCCATGAATGAGCTTACCGGGACCTCTCCGCTTATCTCTGCCTGATTCTCATATATCCTCGGCTGCTCCGTAGAACCGCCCATCTGCATAAGGTCATTGAGAGCCGCTCCGACTGCGTCCGTGCTGATGATCAGATTCACCCTGTACCACGGCTCGAGAAGCAGGGGCTCTGCCTTCATGAGTCCCTGCCTGACCGCCCTGATAGTGGCATTACGGAAATCACCGCCCATTGTATGATTATTATTCGATCTGCCGCCCACGAGAGTGATCCTCACATCCGTCAGCGGGCTCCCTGTAAGCACTCCTCTGTGATGGTATCCGTTCAGTACGGACAGCACCTGCTGCTGGTAATTCCTGTCAAGAATGTCAGTGGAGCATTCATTTTCTACCACTATTCCACTATCCGGCTCTCCCGGCTCCAGCAACAGCCGCACCTCCGCATAATGACGCAGCGGCTCGAAATGCCCTATTCCCTCTGCGCCACAGCTGATTGTCTCCTTGTACATGATGCGGCCTGCATCGAAGCTTACCGTATATCCGAATCTGTTCTTTACTGACTCGCTGATGACCTCGCTCTGCACCTTCCCCATCACACGGATATGCACTTCCTTTGTGGCCTCAAGCCACTCTACATTAAGAGACGGGTCCTCCTCCCCGAGGATCATCATGTCATCATACAGCTGCTGGGGTGTGATATCTGCAGGAGGTATGACTCTGTATGACATGACCGGCTCAAGAAGCGGCTTTCCACTGCCCTCGCATTCACCAAGAGCATCGCCAGCCTTCACATGTGCCAGGCCCTCTATGCTCGCCACATCACCGGCCTCTATCCTCTCCACGCTCTCTGACTTGTCCCCGTTTACAAGCCTTATACGGGTGACCTTATCCTCACCTATGACTTCCCTGACAGACAGACTTCCCCCTGTCATCTTCAGGTGTACAAGTCTTGAATTTCCTTCCCTCGTCACCTTATAGCAGTATGCTCCGAAGCCCTCGCTATATGGCTTCGGAGATGACAGCCGTGCCAAGAGCTCCATCAGTTCATTTACTCCCTGAGGTGGCTGCTCGACCTCGTCCTTTACTGTATATTTTACTGCATTTCCGAACAGCACCGGGAAGAATTTTCTTTGAGAAAAAGCCTTTCGGATTCCATCATCTGAAAGGCTCTTATTATCTTCATATTCCGCAAGCAGCTCATCACTGCAGAATGCAAGCTCCTCCTCAAGCTCACCCTTCTCCAGAGAAAAATCAACTGCATTGCCTGACAGATTCCTGGTGATCTGCGCAAAAAGCTCCTCCTTCGCCAGCCTTGCTATGTCCATCTTGTTGACGAAAATGAATGTCGGCACATTGTAATACGACAGCAGTCTGAAGAGGCTTCCCGTATGACTGTCCACTCCGGAAATCCCGCTTATGACGAGTACCGCTACGTCCAGCACCGGCAGGACTCTCTCCATCTCCGCGCCGAAATCCACATGTCCCGGCGTATCGATAAACTGGATCAGTACTCCGTCCTTTTCGAAACGAGCTTCACGGGAGTATATGGTAATACCGCGTCTGCGCTCTATGGCATCTGTATCTAATGCAGTATCTCCGTTATTTATATTTCCATGACGTCTGCGCACTCCCGCCGCAAAAAGCATCGCCTCTGACAGTGTCGTCTTTCCTGCGTCTACATGTGCTACTATTCCCAATGTAATCTTAGAGCTCATAGGACAGAACCACCCCCGATAGCCCGGACAGTCTGATATGCAGGATGCCCTTCTGTACCGTCATATTGACAGGCATCAGCGAATAGCCCTTCGGCGTCGTGGCAAATACCTGTGTCATTATGCACTCCATCGGCACATCGCCCTTCCATACCGGGATGTCCACATCCATGCTGTCCGATCCGGAATTGATTGCTATCACCATCCTCTCCTCATGATTGAACCTGGCATAGCTGATAAAATTCCTCCCGCAGGTCAGGAAATCCAGCGAGCCGTTCTTCAGCGCCGTATTCACCTTGCGCATGAAGATCAGATCCCTGTGGAAATCCACAAGCTCATAATTCGCATGATCCCACGGATATGTACGTCTGCTGTCGGGATCTGTGAATCCGACAACTCCTGCTTCATCTCCGTAGTAAATTGTCGGCGCTCCAGGCCAGGTCATCTGTATCAGCGCTGCAAGCTTCAGCACTGAAGGGGCAACGCCCTCGCCTGCTGCTTCACTTCCGAGCTCAGCCACACGTCCTACCTTATGATTCGTCCTCGTAAGGAATCTCGAATGGTCGTGATTGTCCAGCTCATTCATGGCACAGTACAGCGATGATGGCAGAAATTCGCACATCGCGTGTCTCATCGTGATCTCGAATACACGTCCGTCGCCATACAGATCTGCCTCGAAGCGGTCCGAATGCTTTTCCATTCCTGTCAGGAAAAATGATACCGGCTCCATGAACGCATCATAGTTCATGACAGTATCCCACTGGTCTCCCGACAGCCACGGTGTAGCGTCTCCGTAGTGCTCCGCAAGGATCACCGCATCCGGATTCGCATCCTTTACCTCTCTCCTGAAGCGTCTCCAGAACTCGTGATTGTACTCCGGCGAATGTCCCAGATCTGCAGCCACATCGAGTCTCCAGCCATCACAGTTGTACGGCGGTGAAACCCATTTGCGTCCGATATTGATAATATAATCCTCAAGGGCCTGCGAGCCCTCATAATTCAGCTTCGGAAGGGTGTCATTCCCCCACCAGCCATCATAGGAATTATTATATGGCCACTTGTCGTCTCCGTCCTCATAGAAATGGAAAAAGTCATGATAAGGGCTGTCCTTCGTGATATAGGCCCCAGGCTCATATCCTCCCTGTCCCTCGTATATTCTCTCACGGTCGAGCCATTTATTGAATGAACCGCAGTGATTGAATACTCCGTCGAGAATGACCCTGATCCCCTTATTATGCGCTTCCTCCACGAACCTTGCGAAATACTCATTCGAGGCCTCGAGATTGGCCGCTCCTGTAGTCCTCTTCTGGTACCTCGTGGAATGGGTATTGTCATAGTCTCCCGGCGTCAGATCTTCCCCGCCATCCTCTACAATCCTGGCGAGATGCGGGTCTATATGGTCATAATCCTGGATATCATACTTATGATTCGATGGTGACACAAATAGCGGGTTGAAATATATGACCTCCACACCAAGACTCTTGAGATAATACAGCTTCTGTCTCACGCCCTCGAGATCTCCGCCATAGAAATTCGGTACATCAAAATCAGCTGGCGGTTTCGACCAGCTGTCTACATGATGCACGTATGTATTGATGTAATAATATTCATTATTTTCTACGTCATTAGACTTATCACCATTGCAGAACCTGTCTACAAGGATCTGGTACATTACTGCGCCCTTCGCCCATTCCGGCGTATGGAATCCCGGTGATATCCTGAAGAAATACTGCGGTCTCAGCGAATCTGTAACTCCGAACCTGTCAAAGAAAAGAGTTCCCTCATCACTGTGGATCTTGAAATAGTATGACACCATATCTGTTCCAAGGACTATATCACAACAGTAATAGCTGAATACTCCGTCGTCTGCGGATCTCTCTTCCCTGATACATTCGATTTCCCTGCCACCGTCTATTATCACGCTGACTCGCAGGTCGTCGCCCTTCGCTGTACGAAGACGCACTGTCACTGTTTCATTCTCCTCCGGCTCTGGAGGAGTCGTGTACGCTCTCGTACCATCTGAAAATAGGGCTTCTCTGTTCATTTATTCATCTCCATTACTCTTCGAAAAGAGCCTCGAACTCTTCCCTGCTGACCTTCTCCTTCTCCATGAGAAGAGCAGCGCTTCTGTCAAGTATGTCTCTATGGTCACTGATAATCTGCTTTGCCTTAGCATAGCACTGATCGATTATAAGCCTGACCTCTTCGTCGATTGATGTGGCGATTGCCTCACCGTATGGTCTGGCATGTCCTAAGTCTCTGCCAAGGAATATCTCCTGTGGATCGCCGTTCTGGTAATTGATCGGTCCGATATCTGATGAGAATCCGTAGATGGTCACCATATCCCTTGCCGTCTTCGTGGCCTTCTGGATATCATTCGATGCGCCTGTGGTAATATCGTCGAATACAAGCTCCTCGGCGACTCTTCCTCCGAAGTCCACGATGATATCATCTATCATCTTGCCACGGGTATTGTACATGTCATCCTTTTCCATCAGAGGCATGGTATATCCGCCTGCCGGGCCCGTAGGAATGATAGAGATCCAGTTCACCGGGCCTGCCTTTGGCAGCACCTGCATCAGGATCGCATGACCTGACTCATGGTAAGCAGTGATCCTCTTTTCTTCCTCTGTGATCACACGGCTCTTCTTCTCTGTACCCACGCTGACCTTCACATAGGCATCCTTGATATCCTTCTCCGTGATATATGGTCTGCTGCTCTTGGCTGCGAGTATTGCTGCCTCATTCAGCAGGTTCTCAAGATCAGCTCCTGAGAATCCCACGGTGGTCTGTGCTATATTATGCAGATCTACATTGTCTGCAAGCGGCTTATTCTCCGCATGGACTCTGAGTATCTCTTCCCTTCCCTTGATATCCGGGCGGCCTACATATATCTTCCTGTCGAATCTGCCCGGTCTCGTGAGAGCCGGATCGAGGATGTCCTCACGGTTCGTAGCTGCCATGACGATAATACCCTCGTTCTCCTCGAAGCCGTCCATCTCGACAAGCATCTGGTTGAGCGTCTGCTCTCTCTCATCATGTCCGCCGCCCATGCCGCTTCCACGGCGTCTTGCTACTGCATCTATCTCGTCGATGAATACGATACATGGGGCATTCTTCTTGGCATCTGCAAAGAGATCCCTGACTCTTGCTGCTCCGACTCCGACGAACATCTCAACGAAGTCCGATCCTGATATCGAGAAAAACGGCACTCCTGCCTCTCCTGCGACTGCCTTTGCAAGCAGTGTCTTTCCTGTGCCCGGAGGGCCTACGAGAAGCATTCCCTTAGGGATTCGTGCTCCCATGTGTGTGTACTTGTCTGGAGCCTTCAGGAAATCCACGACCTCCTCAAGCTCCTTCTTCTCCTCTTCGAGTCCTGCGACATCCTTGAACCTGACCTTCACCTTTTCCTTGGAGATCATGTGGGCGCGGCTCTTGCCGAAATTCGCCATTCTCGAGCTCTGTCCGCCCATCTGCATGGCCCTGCCATTCATCATGACGGTGAACAGGATAAAGAACATCGCAAATATGATAAGTATCGGCAGCAGCTCGCTCACCCAGGTGTCATGCGGCACATCGCTGACCGAATAGCTGACTCCCTTTTCTGAAAGCGCACGCTGGATTTCCTTCACGTCTGATACGTAGAAATAATAATTCGTACTGTCGCCGCTAAGCTTTACATCCACCTCTCCTGTCGGAACCTCACGGTTCTGCTGGATCTGTATGGATGATACCTGATCCTTCTCTATCGCCTGCTCCAGCTGGCTTACTGAATAATTCGAGCCTCTGTGCGATGTAAGCGCCATCCAGAATGCCAGCACTATAAGCACCAGTATCAGATAAAACCACAGTCCGCTGAAGCTTCTTCTCTTCTGTTCCAAAGATGACCCCTTTCTTTATTCTCCGGGATTCTCAACAACTCCGATGTACGGCAGATTCCTGTATTTCTGGTCATAGTCCAGCCCGAACCCGACCACGAACTCATCCGGTATCGTAAATCCTGTATAGTCCACATCCACATCGACCTCGCGTCTGTCAGGCTTGTCGAGCATCGTACACATTTTCACGCTCTTCGCATTCCTGTCCCTGAACAGCTGCGACAGGAAATTCAGCGTATTCCCACTATCGATAATATCCTCCACGATCAGGACATTGCGCCCTTCCATCGGGAGATCCAGGTCCTTCTTTATCTTTACCTCGCCACTCGATACCGTACCCGAGCCGTAGCTTGACGTAGCCATGAAGTCCATCGTCACCGGAACCGTGATCCTTTTTGCGAGCTCACAGGCGAACATTGCCGCGCCCTTCAGTATGCACACGAGAAAAATGCTCTCGCCCTCATAGTCTGCACTGATCTGTGATCCGAGCTCACGGATTCTCTTGTCGAGCTCTTCCTCTGTGATCATAACCCTTATTCTGTCTGCCATTGTCTTCCTCCACTGATGCCTTTATTCTAAGGATTCTCTTCGTCTGCTCAGTCACCTTCGCATCCTCGCTGATCCTGTATCCGATGGCCCATGCTATTTGCGAACCATCATGGACAAGAAGCGGGATACGGTCCCTGTCAGCCTCAGGAATCTTCTCATTTCTGCAATAATCTCTGAACCTCTTCCTATGCCCTGCTGCATCTATCGTGAAAAAGTCACCCTCACGTCTGCTTCTAAGGCACAAGCCATTCTTTATTTTATCATAATCGAGCCATTTTTCATAGGTCTTCGAAGGAATAAATGCTCCGTCGCGACTCATTATGTCCAGATCGATGGTATATCTGCCCGCATTCACCGTCATTCTTCCTGTTTCACCGAGCCCATCAAGGCTGATCCCGTCGATCCTCTCCGCAACATCATCTGCATACACTACGCCAAGAACTCCGTATTCAAGCCTGATCACAGCTTCTTTGGGAAGATTGTATGAGAAGGCGGTGCTGTCATGCACAAGCTCCGAAAGCCGGTTCAGATGCTCCCTGCTCACGTCCTTTATGCTGCGGAGTGTCTGCCTGAGGTATTCCATCAGGATCATCCGTCTGGCAGTATCATCGAGATCCTTTATCTCACTGACCCGCAGGCGCATATCCTCCTGTCTTTCCCCTCTTATGAACGCACGGTCCAGCACTTGCTTTTCTTCTGTGAAAAATCTGTCATACAGCTCACCGACACTCTCTGCCGATTCGCAGATATGCCTGACTGCGCCATGGTTGATCTGTTCAAGCTCCGGAATGATGACTGACCTGAGCCTGTTCCTCGCATATGTGGTGTCTGAGTTCGTGGAATCGGTACAGTAATCCTGCCCCTCCTTCGAGAGCTCCGCAAGTATCTCCTCCTTCGTCGCTGTAAGAAGCGGCCTGATGATATACCGTCCATTCATCTCTGTCACCGGACGCATTCCGATAAGGCCCTTCACGCCGCTTCCCCTGATCATATGAAAGAGCACAGTCTCTGCCTGATCCTCCATATGATGTGCGAGCGCGATACAGTCGCCCTCACCCGTATTTTCAAAAAAGGCCTCGTATCTCAGCTGTCTGGCTGCCTCCTCCAGCGATATTCCCTTCTCCTCTGCCCGCCTCGGCGCATCAACATGTACCACGCGGCATTCCACGCCATGTCTCTCACAGAGTGCCCTCGAGAATTCCGCATCTCTCTCACTATCATCTCCACGGATGCCATGCTCCACCGTGACTGCCCTGAGCGTGATCCCCAGCCGGTCCTTTAATTTATTTAATTGCAAAAAAAGACAGACAGAATCCGCACCCCCGGATATACCTACGGTTACGGATCCTTTCTGCCCTAACATTCCGCTTCTTCTGATAAAGCTGTATGTTGATTCAGTGAAATCCAATTTACTTTTCCTTGAAGATCTTCTCGTTATCATAGAGCAGTCCCAGCTTCGAGCGGGCTGTGCTCTCTGTGTATTCCTTTGTCTTTGTATATTTCTCGTAATCCTTGAGATCCTGCTGCTTCTCCTTCTGCTGGGCGATCTGTTCCTTCACGGTCGCCTCTCTCTGCCTGTATGAGCTGTACTTGCCATACAGACTATGCAGCTGGAACAGGAGTGATCCGAGAATCACAGCAAACAGAATAAGCGCAAGAGTCTTGATAGTCCTGCGATTCTTCCTGGCCATCTGCCGTCTGCTGTTCGTTCCCTGTACTGCTGTCATTAATCCGCCTTTGTCCTTCAGACATCTATTGTTAGATAACTTTTATTATAAGGCTGATTCTGACCGTTTGCAAGCACTAAATATGGGGATTCTTCACAGAATATTTACAAATACTCGTACATCTCTGCGACATCTTCTTTTTTCGTGCTCTGGAGAATTGTCTTGACGCGTGCCTTCACGGTCTTGTTGCCGAAAGCTATCTCTATGACATCTCCTGAATGCACCTTTGTCGATGCCTTTGCCACCTTGTCATTGACTGTTATTCTCCCCGCGTCAGCAGCCTCGGCCGCTACTGTTCTTCTTTTTATCAGCCTTGAGACTTTGAGGAATTTGTCGAGTCTCATGCCTTCATCTTTTTCTTCTGACATATAATCTATCCCTTCGTTCTGCTATAAAAGAAAGAGCCCTCGGTCATCCGCTATACAGCAGTGGATCGGACTCCTCTTTGCATTTTATATTATCATGCATGAAGTAAATGTCAATATGCCACTGGATGAGATGGGGATAATGTACATTTTCTTCACATCAGCCTCTCAGTCATCTGCTTAGCCTGGTCTCTGCCGGCATAGATGATAGCTGTTACTTCGACAGTCTTACGCTCTTCCCTTATGATGAAATATACATAGTAGTTCTTTACAAGCGTACGCCGCACGCCCCGGTCATGCCATGGCTGCTCAGGAACAGGCAGTATGCGGTATGGATTCTCCCTGAGAGAATTGACTGTATCCTGTATGTCATCAATCAGTTCCAGAGCTGTATCAGGAGCAGAGAACTGCCTTGTGATATACAGCGCAATCTCACGCATATCATCCTTTGCTTCTGGAAGTATGACCGTATCGTAAGTCTCGACTGTATCAGACATTGCCTTTTATCTCCTGTCTGAGCTGGTCAAAGAACTCATCTGACGGAGTCCCTTCACCACGATCTGACTGTCCGAGGGCACGTGTCATCTTCGCATCAAATTCTGCTGCTGTCATCTCATCAAGAGCTTTTGGGGCAGTCGGTATTGACGGACGGAACGGAAGCCCGTTGTAGAGGATTATCTCCCTATAGAACATATTTATCCCAGTAGATTCTGATATTCCAAGCCTTGCAAGGATCCCTTCCGCTTTCTGCTTTATATCCGGTTCAACTCTTGCTACTACATTTGCACTCCTTGATGCCATAAGAACACCGCCTTTCTATAGTAATGATTATAGCATTTTGTATATCGTTATGCAATACATTTACCCCTAGAGATATAAGCGACATCTCAACCATCGTTGTATGGTGGAAATGTTCAAAAGGGCATCATTACCGTATGACACCTGCAAGACGTCTGATGTTCCAGAAACGTCACAGAGAATCATGTCCTTATTGCAAGGGGTTACGAGTAAAGCTTCGTCACTTCTTCTGATATATTTACTGCTAAAAAAAGGAACGACCGTAATGGCCGCTCCTTAAATTTTTTTAGTTACTTCTATACTATTCAATTACTTGTTTACAGCGTCCTTAAGAGCCTTTCCAGCCTTGAACTTAGGAGCCTTTGAAGCCTTGATCTTCATTGTCTTGCCTGTCTGTGGGTTGCGGCCTGTGCGGGCAGCTCTCTCTGAAACCTCGAATGTACCGAAGCCAACAAGCTGGACCTTCTCACCCTTAGCGAGCTCCTCAGTAACTGTGTCTGTGAAAGCATGGAGTACAAGCTCTGCGTCCTTCTTTGATACCTCTGCCTTCTCGGCAAGTGCTGCTACAAGTTCTGTCTTGTTCATTTGAATTTCCTCCTCGTATTTCTATACGATTATTTTGACTATGCAGGATTTCCCTTTCATTTCCTGCACTTTCATTTATAAGCTTTTTTTACTGAAATGTCAATACTTTTTAACAAAAAAGTCCCCGAAAACGCTATGTTTCGGGGATTCTTGTTACATTCTGACTTATAGTAATGTTGCAAATGTTAAGAATTATTTCGTAAGCTCATCTGCAAGATCATCAAGCGCCTTCTTCATCGTGGCAGACTTCTTATCTGCATCGGCGAAGCCTGAACCCTTGATTCCATAATAGAACTTGATCTTCGGCTCGGTTCCTGAAGGACGTACACAGATCCATGCATCATCCGTCAGCTCATAGTAGAGCACATTTGACTTCGGAAGGCCTGTAGGTGTCACATCGCCTGTGGCAAGATCTGTGATCGTATCCTTATCATAATCCCTGATCTTCACTACCTTGTGACCGCCGATCTCCTTGATAGGATTAGCACGGAGATGAGTCATGATGGATCCGATCTTCTCGATGCCCTCCTTGCCGGCAAGGGTAATGGCGCTTACTGCGTCCTGGTAATATCCGAGTCTCTCATAGAGATCGAGCATTGCATCCCAGAGCGTCCAGCCCTGAGTCTTATAATAGGCTGCTGCCTCGCAGAGAGTCATCGATGCGTCAACTGCATCCTTGTCGCGGGCATAGGTTCCTGTCAGACAGCCATAGCTCTCTTCCATTCCGAAGAGGTATGTGCCATGACCTGTCTTCTCGAACTCGAGGATCTTGCCACCGATATACTTGAATCCGGTAAGCACCTCGATCAGCTGGATGCCATAATCCTTAGCGATAGCATCTGCGAGATTCGTGGTAACTATTGACTTGATAAAAGCACCGTCCTCAGGAAGCTTCCCGTCTCTGGCCTTTCTCTGTCCGATCACATAGTTTCCGATCAGGCAGCCACTCATATTTCCTGTGAGGCAGTGATACTCACCCTGCTTGTCCTTCACATACACGCCAAGTCTGTCGGCGTCAGGATCTGTGGCGAGCACGAGGTCTGCGTTCTTTTCCTTTCCAAGAGCGAGAGCAAGGGCGAATGCCTCCTTTGCCTCAGGATTCGGGTATGATACGGTAGGGAAGTCTCCGTCCGGCTTCTCCTGCTGCGGTACTACATATACATTCGTGAAGCCGAGCTCCTTCAGGACTCTGCGGACAGGGATATTACCTGTGCCATGAAGCGGAGTGTAGACTATCGTGATGTCCCTGCCTACTTCATTGATAGCATCCTGATGGATGACGAGCTTCTTCAGCTCTGCGATATACGGATCATCAATATCCTTGCCGATGACCTGATACAGGCCCTTCTCAATGGCCTCCTGTCTGGTGATCGTCTTCGCCTTGTCGATCTGGACAGCCTTGACGCAGTCCATGATCCCGGTATCGTGTGGAGGAGTGATCTGTGCTCCGTCCTCCCAATATACCTTGTATCCATTGTACTCGGCCGGATTGTGGCTGGCTGTGATATTGATACCGGCTATACAGTGCAGATATCTGACTGCGTACGAGAGAACCGGCGTAGGTCTGAGTGACTCGAATACATAAGCCTTGATGCCATTGGCTGCAAGACACTCTGCTGCTTCATCTGCGAATTCCGGTGACATGTGGCGACAGTCGTATGAGATTGCAACACCTCTGTCTGCTCCGCCTACCTTATTGATATAGTCTGCAAGTCCCTGCGTAGCACGGCGGACAGTGTAAACATTCATCCTGTTCGTTCCTGCTCCGATAACTCCGCGAAGACCGGCTGTACCGAACTCCAGATCCTTGTAGAATCTGTCCTCTATCTCCTTATAATTGCCTGCTATTCCTCTAAGCTCTGCCTTGGTCTCATCATCGAAGTATGGATCTGAAAGCCATGCTTCATATGTCTCTTTGTAACCCATGTATCCTCCTTATCAGTAAGCTGCCTTATTTCCTGCCCCCTATTATATACGATTTGCGGTGGATGTGCCACAACTTTTTCCCACAAAAAAGGTCTTATGTGCTAAAATAGTACAAATCATAAGGAGGTATATATGCAGCTGCCAGAACCAGTAGAGAAAATAATACACACCCTTGAGACAGCCGGTTTCGAGGCCTACGCTGTCGGCGGCTGCGTGCGTGATGTTCTTCTCGGGCTCACTCCTGATGACTGGGACATCACCACCTCCGCAGAGCCGTCCCAGGTGAAGTCACTTTTCCAAAAGACAATAGATACCGGCATCCAGCATGGTACTGTGACAGTCCGCATGGACGGGAAGAGCTTCGAGGTCACCACCTACCGTATCGATGGAAAGTACGAGGACGGCAGGCATCCGGATGAGGTCACGTTCACGAAGAGTCTCGAGGAGGACCTGAAGCGCCGTGATTTCACGATCAATGCAATGGCGTATAATGGCAGCACCGGACTTGTGGACCTCTATGGCGGACAGGAGGATCTTGAGAGAAGGGTCATCCGCTGTGTCGGTGATCCCGGAGAGCGCTTTACCGAAGATGCACTCCGTATGATGCGCGCGGTAAGATTCGCCGCGAAGCTTGACTTTTCCATAGAGGAAAATACCCGCAGGGCCATCACGAGGCTTAAAAGTAATTTAAGTAAGGTATCAGCTGAAAGAATTCAGGTCGAGCTGACGAAGCTCATCACGTCCGACCACCCGGAGAAGATGTATGATCTCTTCGATACCGGACTTACGTCCGTATTTTTCCCGGAATGGGATGCGGCAATGATCTGCGACCAGAATACGAAGCACCACATGTACACTGTCGGCTGGCACACTATTCACGTGATGGAGAATGTCCGTCCTGACAAGGTAATGCGGCTTGCGGCAATGCTTCATGACATCGGGAAGCCTGTGGTGAAGCGCCCGGATAAGAAGGAGCACAGCCACTTCCAGGGACATCCTCAGATGTCTGATATCATGGCAGAAAAAATTCTCCGCAGACTGAAGTATGACAATGACACGATCCACAGGGTCAGGATTCTCGTCAGATATCATGATGAGCGGCCGGTGCTTAATGACATCACCGTCAGGCGCTGCATGAACGAAATGGATCTGGATTTCAATGACCTTTTCGAGCTGAAGCGTGCCGATACCTTGGCCCAGAGCGAATATATGCGTGAGGAAAAGCTCGGATATATAGACAGATTCGAGCAGCTCTACAGGGCAAATCTTGATAAATGCACTGATAAATCGCAGCTCGCCGTGAATGGCGGAGATCTGATAAATGAAGGTATAAACAAGGGGCCTCAGATGGGCAGAATAATAGATAAGATGCTTGATGATGTGCTCACCGATCCATCACAGAACACGAGAGAGAATCTGATACCGAAGGCACATATATATGACAGACTCGCAAGGGCAGGGAAGCTTTTCCTCGGACTTTTCGCTGTGGTGCTCCTTGTCTCCTCATGCTCACAGACACAGCAGGGAAATGTATCCTACCGGACTCCCGGCACTCCTGTGGCTTCCGGCAATGCGAGCGGTGATGCGACAAATGTGACCGGCCTCGACAAGGTCTATATCATCGAGGAAAATGATAAGAAAAACGACAAGCTGACGGTCATGAACGTGGTAAGCTATCAGGAATTCAGATATCCGTACACCGTCCTGACCGAATTTCTCGACAAGTACGGTGATACAGCATCAATCGATGATTTCCAGCCCGGCATGGCTATCACCTTCGATGCAGGCGGCAGATACGGCACCCTCACCACCGTCCAGAAGAGCGATGCACTCTGGGAGCGTGATGATGTGACTGACTATTCATTTGATGAATCCGAGGAGTTGATGAAGATCGGCGGGACCGGATATCATCTTCCGTCCACGGCGCTTTTTCTTGATGGAAATACGATCACAGACATTGATAATATCGAAGCCGGAGCTGATACGCTGCGCGTGGTAGGAAATGACAATGAAATAGTTGCAGTCGCTGTAGCTAACGGGCATGGATACCTGACGCTTACCGATACGAAGCTGTTCGATGGCAGCCTGATAGAGATTGGAACGACCGACATCGAGGAGGTATCTGATGGCAAATCAATCGCCCTTCCTGTCGGCACATACAATGTCACCATAGCCAATAATGGCTGGGGTGGCACAAAGAAGGTAAAAATAAAGAAAAACGTCGATTCATATCTGAGCCTCGATTCCATGAAGGGAAGCGGTCCGAAGAAATGCAGGCTGACCTTTGAAATAGGCGTCAAGGGCGCAAAAATATATCTCGATGGAAAAGAGGTTAAGAAGAATAAGGAGATGTCCGTCGCCTATGGTGATCATTCGCTTACCGTGGTCGCTGACGGATATGATACCTGGAGCAGAACCCTGGTCGTGAATTCAAAGAACGCTACTATAGCACTCGATATTTCTGACAGCAAGGAGGGCGGCTCATCATCCGCTTCGAGCTCATCATCCGCTGTCTCTGGCAAGACCTCAGGAACCACCTCCGGCACGGCCTCCAGCGGCACTACATCCTCCGGTAGCACATCCTCTTCAGGAACCACCTCCGGCACAAGGGATTCCGGCAGCAGCTCCTCTACCTCGAAGTCAGAAAAGGACAAGGCTGAGGAAAACTATCTTTCAACCCTGGCCAACTCAATAGTCAATTCACTGTCATCATCAAATGACTGATAAAGAAAAGCACCGCCTGTAGCTGATACAGACGGTGCTTCTTACATTTCCAATTAGTATGCTTTTCCCCAGATCACAAGCTTCTTTGCTGGCTTGCCACAGCAGACGCAGGTGCCGGAGATCTGCTCCTGGTCGAATGGCATGCAGCGGCTGGTGGCTGTGGTCTCTTCCTTGATCCTTTCCTCGCAGGCCTGGTCGCCGCACCACATACCGCGGATCATTCCAGGCTTGTTGGCTACGAGATCCTTGAACTCGTCGTAGTTGTGAGCGTCATAAATATGAGAATCACGGAATTCCTTCGCACGATTGAACATATCCTGCTGCTCTGTTTCGAGGATCTCCTTTGCTTTGTCGGCTGCCTCGCCGAGCTTTACAACAGTCTTTTCTCTATTGTCACGGCGTACCATCACGCACTGACCGTTCTCTATATCCTTAGGTCCGATCTCGACACGAAGAGGGATTCCACGCATCTCTTCCTCTGCGAACTTCCAGCCAGGTCTCTTATCAGAATCATCAAGCTTCACAGACAGGCCTGCTGCCCTGAGCTGATTCTTTATTTTATTAGCTGCCTCAAGAACCCCTTCCTTCTGCTGCTGGATAGGAATGATCATGGCCTGTGTCGGAGCGATATGCGGCGGAAGCACAAGACCTGAATCATCGCCATGAACCATGATGATGGCTCCGATGAGTCTCGTAGAAACACCCCATGAAGTCTGATATACAGGATGGAGCTTATTATCCTTGCCTGTGTACTGAACACCGTATGCCTTTGCGAATCCATCACCGAAGTTGTGCGAGGTTCCTGACTGGAGTGACTTTCCATCGTGCATCATCGTCTCGATGGTGTATGTAGCCTCGGCGCCGGCGAATTTTTCCTTATCGGTCTTCTGACCCTTGATCACAGGGATTGCAAGCTCCTTCTCGCAGAAATCTGCATAGACATTGAGCATCTGGATGGTACGCTCCTCAGCCTCTTCTGCAGTAGCGTGAATTGTGTGACCTTCCTGCCACAGGAACTCTGATGAACGGAGGAAGGGACGGGTCGTCTTTTCCCAGCGGACAACTGAGCACCACTGATTATATACCATTGGCAGGTCTCTATAGGTATGACAGTTATTTTTGAAAAGCTCGCAGAACAGGGTCTCTGATGTAGGACGGACGCAGAGTCTCTCCTGAAGCTGATTGCCGCCACCCTCGGTAACCCATGCTACCTCCGGTGCGAAGCCCTCTACATGGTCCTTCTCCTTCTGGAGCAGGCTCTCAGGAATCAGGACAGGCAGATATACATTCTCAACGCCTGTCTCCTTGAACATCGCATCCACCTTCTTCTGGATATTTTCCCAGATAGCATAGCCATTCGGCTTGTATATCATGAAGCCCTTGATGGACGAATACTCCATCAGCTCGGCCTTCTTTACCACATCAGTGTACCACTGTGTAAAATCCTCGTCACGGGAGGTGATCTCCTCCACCAGCTTCTTGTCTGCCATTATTTCCTCACTTTCTTATAAAAAGATTAAAAACCAAAATAATCATCTATACCGTCAGCTATGCCCTTTGCCATCTTCGTCTGGTTCTTTGGCTTCGCCATATAGGTATCATCTGACTTATTCGACATGAATCCCATCTCGATGAGTGTCACCGGAATGGTTGAAAAATTCGTGCCTGTCAGGTCGTCTCTGTATGCAATGCCACGGTTCTTCATGCCGGTCTCCTTACAATAGGCATCGAGAACCTTCTGCGACAGCTTATTGCACCTGGAATACAGCTTGCTGATATACTTATTCTTCTTCGATGAGCACTGCATTGAAGCACCATGAGCGGTCGATGATGCAGCTCCGTCAGCGTGAAGCCTGATCGCAATGTCGCACTTCTTGTTAAGCTTCTTTGCGCGCTTGCTGTTCGAAATATTCACGTCGTTCTTCGTGCGTGTCATCACTACCTTGTAGCCGCGCGACTCCAGCTCCTTCTTCAGCTTCTTTGCGACCTGAAGCGTCAGCTTGTACTCAGCCAGATGCGAGTACTTACCGCTCGTACCGCCGGTCACCTTGTACTTCTTCGTGCTGCTTCCAGGGCCGTCGGGCTCCTTGGAGGTATCCGCCTTGCTCTGATGGCCAGGATCGATGCCTATTGTTATCTCACTTCTGTCCCTCTTTTTCTTTGCCGCATAAGCGGGGACTGCAACCGCCCCGAATATCAGGCACAGCGCCAGTGAAAGCGCTGCAGCCCTTAGTATTTTCTTATTCATTGTATTTTCTCCTTAACCCGTCTATATTATGAGAAAAATCACCGCTTGTCAAGATTTGCGCGCACTTATCGCTGTGACGATCAGTGCGAAAATGATGTAGATTACATAGACTATGCTCTGCACGTAGCTGGTTCCGTTGACTCCCCAGTGCGAAATTCCCGGATGTACGATGCACATAAATACCGCAAAAACTGCTGCCATCCCGATGGAAAGAGTCCACTGTCTGCGAAGCGCCACGAGCACTGCCTGCATCACAGACACGAAGCCGTTCAGAAGAGTGACTATGATCACCGGCATGAAAATATCGTAATGTGCCAGTATCTCATCACCCAGGAGCAGGACCAGAACCCATTTTCCCAGTAACTGTGCGAGAATGATCACGAGGGCCGACAGGCCTGCATACGCTGCGAAGATCTGCAGCAGCCTTTTCCTGAATCCGCCATAGTCCTTCTCTTCAAGCATGTGCGCAAGTCCTGGCAGGAATACTGCAAATACCGTTGTCGCCATGACCTGGACCACGAGCACCGGATTCGAGATTGACGAATATATTCCCTGAAGCTCAGTGCCCTTCATCTGCTGGAGGATGGTCCGGGCCATGTTATTTATCAGGTTGAAAAACAGGGTATAGAGCATCAGCGGCAGACAAGTTAAAAATAATCTAAATATATGTGAGTCCTTCAGATGCAGTCTGATGGTTGTGATTCCGGATGTTTTCCCATAGTCCCAGATAATCGAAATCGCGAAATCGACAATGGCTATTATCAGGAGCATAAGCAGGAGATTGTCCGAAAGCCTGAAGCCCACTATGAAGATCAGCAGCGTCGCAAGTCCTCTGAATACGAATGACTTTCCTATCAGGTCATACCTGTCATTCATCTGATCGATCCCGTGGAAGACATCGGAATATGCCTCTGACAGCCTGACCGGCATGAAGGCTATGATGCAGAGCGCCTGATACACCGATCCGCTCATAAAGGCAGCGAATACAAGAATAACATACGCTGCGATACACGAGATCACGCGGCTCGACACATACTGGCTATCCGTGTACTCATGCTCCACATCCGTGATCTGATAGTTCCTCATTGCAAAAAGAGCCACTGCCGACCACGTACTCGCCGTCGACATCGCTATCGACAGATACCCTGCATCAGTAAATGATCCCATCCGTACGACTATAATCGAGATGACCCATGTGCAGAATCCATAAAAAATATTTCCAAAAGTATTCCAGGCGATGTCTTTTTTCATTTACCATCCTTTTTCAGCTCATCTATCTCTGCACTAAGTAGTCCTACCTCCTGCGTAAGCCGCGTGATCCTTTTTGTCTGTGCAGATATGATAATCATCTGCTGGAATACTATAAGCAGGATCAGGCCGATTGCGAGAAAAATGAGCATATTTATCGGAACTGTAATTCCCAGGAGATTACACACTGCTGTCTGCAATGGTGGGATCAGATCAAACAGAAGATATACTACTCCCAGAGCATACCATATCAGGGTATATTTCAGCTCTGCCTGTTTTTTTCTCACTTTATTGGAAATGTATACCATCGCCAGAATAATTATAACGGCAACAACCAACTGTAATCTGATATTCATTTCTTTCCTGCTTTCTTGACCACATCAGCTGACCATGCTGCCATAAGACAGGCTATTGATACCTTGAACATATAATATACAGATTTTCTCATAGAAATAGACGATTCGCCTGAAGTTCTCGCTTTCATAACAACAGGTACTTCTGATATACTGTATCCATTTTTCAGAATAGTCACAACTGTCTCCGGTTCAGGATAGTCCTTGGGATAATCCTCTGCAAAAAGTTCTATGATCCGCCGGTTTACCATCCTCATTCCTGAAGTAGGATCTGTGATAGTCTGATGTGTGAGTTCCCTTATCCATCCCGTAAAAAAATTTATACCGACTCTGCGCAGACTGCTGGACTGAAACCCCTTATTCTCTATAAATCTGGAACCAATGACCATGTCTGCCTTTTTTTGTTTCATTACGGCAAGCATGTCATTCAGATACGATGCATCGTGCTGTCCATCTCCATCCATCTGCACTGCCACGTCATATCCGTGTTTCTCCGCATAGATATACCCAGTCTGTACCGCTCCGCCAATACCCAGATTCATTGGCAGATTAATATGAGCGATAGCATTATCTTCAAGTATCTTTCTGGTCGAATCTGTCGAGCAGTCATTGATAACTATCACATCAAATTCAGGAGCCTTGTTCCTGATATCTGTCACTGTATCAAGAATGGCTCCCTCCTCATTATATGCCGGGATTATCACAAGTCGCTTCATATCTGGTTTGATTTCTCACTTCCTGAATATGCCTTCGTCAGAATCCGTGCTATCCATGCCGGCCAGAACTTCCTGTACATTTCATATGTCTCTGCCGTTCTTTGATTTTCTCCAAGCACTTTTGTCGTCGTAGATTCTACATGTATCCTATGATACATCTGAATCTGTGGATTGTAAACAAAGTCCCCATCCAGCCCTGACAGCTTCTCCCATGCCTCCCAGTCTTCACTCGCTTCAAAATGATTATTGAACACAGGTTGGGAAAGATTATTAAGAAAAAATGTGACAGACGGTGCGCATATGGCATCTCCCAGGGACAGAGATCTCCGTCTGACACTGGCTTTGCTCCAGTTCTTTTTATCCTTAAGTCCTTTTAGCAGAAATCTTTTTATCTTCAGATTCCGGTTTTCTGCAAACACATTTCCATTTCGCAGTTCTGCATAATCTGTAAAATAGATCAGCGGCTTCTTCGCTTCTGAACTGTACTTCAGACAATTTTCTGTATAATCAGGCAGATAGATATCATCCTGATGCGCTATCGTAACTATGTCCGTCTTCGCAATAGACAGCGCAAAATTCCAGTCCTGAGTGATTCCATGCTCACCTTTATTCACATAGACCGGTAACTCATGTCTACGGGCAATATCATGTATGAAATCATCAGGTGTTGATGTGGCAATATATATATTGCTTTTCACAGTCTGATTCTCGAGAGACCTGATGCAGTCCTCCAGATAATGACTGTCCTTATATGCACAGATAGCAAATGTATGCTCATTCATCTGGCTTCTCCTTCGTAATACACTTTTGCAAAAGGTGTAAATACAACTCTGTAACCTTCATTTATGATAGCTGCTGCCGTTTTTCCTGCAAGGCCTCTTCGTACTATCATACACTTTTCTGAAACAGCATCATAGTCCCTGCACACCAGAAGTTCTCCCATATATCCTGGGTTCTCACAGGGGTATCCACGGAATCTGTATTCCTTTTTTCCTGCTTCATCCACACTGATGCCGGCATGCCAGATCCTTTTCTTCCTGTCGATGATCTCTGCACCGGCTGCACCGACATCTTTTCTCTGACATACATCAAGCAGCTCCGTCATCCACGTCGGATTCACCGGATTTATATGGCTGTCATAATAAATGATATATTCCCCACGTGCTGAATCTATACTGTCTTCCATCAGTATTTCATAATTATCGTATTGTGTATTCTGCCTTATGCGGCTCCTGGCCGCTTCAGAGCCTTCACCGCTTATGATCACGGAGACAATCGGCTTCCCGCTCCATTCATAGCGAATTCTGTACCTGCCATGCAGTGGCAGTTCTTCCACTTCTCCGGGAATTCCCAGGCGGTCAATATGATTCTGTATTGCCCGTCGCCCTGCTTCGTAGGCGTACAGCTTGTTCTCTTGAGCTTTCGCAGTAGAGCCTGCTGCACTCCGCCAGTGATATAATACTTCAGGAATATGAACTATCTGCTCCGGTCCAAGCTTTTCCACACATCTGAGTGTCAGGTCATAATCCTGCGAACCATCCATCTCCGGATCAAGGAGCCCTGCTTCACCAAGCACTGTCCTCCTCACAGCGGACAGATGTGAGATATAGTTCATTCCGCACAACAGATCCGGATTGTAATCCGGCTTGAAATACGGATCATATCTTCTGCGCCCCGATGCACTTATCTTGTCCTCGTCGGTATAGATATATCCGCATTCAGGATGAGACTGTATCGCCTCATATATTCTCTGTAAAGCGGTGCAGGCAAGGGTATCATCATGATCTGCAAAAACGATCCAGTCTCCGGATGCAGCCTTTATCGCTTCATTTGTGTTTGCAGAGATTCCGGCATTGCTCTTCAGGATAAAATATTTTATCCGTGGATCCTTATATGCCTTGACCTGATCAGTATTCACAGACTTACCTGTCCCATCACTGCCTGCATCTGCAAGCACGAGTTCCCATCTGCCATAGGTCTGTGTCATTACAGAATCAATCATTGCCTTCAGATATTTCTCGGGAGTCCTGTATACAGGTACTACTATTGAAAACAGGATTTCCTGAACGACACTTTTTTCTACTGATTCTCTATTCTCACTCTTTATGTATTTCCTATAAGAGAAGTACCGGCTTATCTTTTTTCTGATACGGAAACTTATGTCGTAAAAGTCCACAATTCCCTCCCGGTCAGCCTGCCGTAGCAAATATATATGCCGGTACAAGTAAATCCATTATGATAACCGCCGGCACTACACTGTGATGCAGCTGATCTGAAATCCGGACGCTTCTGTTATTCAGCAGGATAAGAAGCATGAAGATAATCGGTATATAATACCTACCCTGTATTCCCTGAACCTGTGGGGACGTAAGCGGAGTCCAGCTTACAAGCATACCAACGGCTATACAAAGAGTCGTTACTGCTGCTATACAGAACAGTGTCACCCTTGTTCTCTTCCTGAGTCCGATCTCAGAATCAGGCGACGCAACCGCCGACAGAAGTATGATCATAAGGAAAATGAACTTGAAGCTTCCCGGCAGTACCAGCGTCAGATCTTCCAGATTGCATCCGATCAGATTCGATATAAAGTGATCCTCTCCGCTCTGAACCAGCGTCGCCAGAAGCACTACAATCGTCCTTCCCGGATGATGCAGAACATAAGACACCGAAAATCCCGGTTCATCAGTATATCCAAGATTGGCGGGATGTGCCGGATAAATCCCCGAATGCGTTGCAATCACACCCCAGCCAATTATACATACTAGTACGAGAGCACATACGATAATCCAGAATATTTTCCATATCTTTTCTTTCTTTTTTCCTGCAAAAAGATGAGCCAGCGAATACAGCGGAAGGAACATAAGAAAAATATATGCGTGCGACTTTATCGGAATCAGCAGAATATCAAGAACAGTCAGAATGCCCAGATCTATATATTTGTTCTTTGCCTGCTGCTTTTCATCGTAATTGATTCTCAGGAAAAGAGATATGGACAGAAACGACACCGCAAAGACAAACATATCATATGAATACGACATGCTCTGCTGCAGTGTCATAGGCATAAGCAGCAGCACAAACATCAGCTCCTGTGCGAACGGCATCAGCCACAGGGTAAGCGTCCCACAGACCACAAATACTATAAGATCAAAAAGTCTCCCAAGAGAGAGTGTAGCTCCGGCACCCAGCTTCAATACCCTGCCAAGCGTAATTCCAAGTCCCCCTGCAAAATACGGATATGACACTCCCGTCTTGAATGAAGATGAGCCCGTCATGACATCACTCTTCAGTGGATCATTAAGACTTGCCCAGTAAGCTATGTACTGCTCTCTTGTATAATGAGAAGGAATATTATAATTATTCACCTCATCTTCCCTCATCTGAATCGGATTGTTTCCTGACGGTGTCCCCATAAGCACATTTGATACTTCATATGCCTGATTCAAATGAAAAGTCTCATCTGGTACTGTCCTGATTGGTAAGATCAGCATGAATATAAGACCCAGTATCATCCCACAGAACGGATACAGCTTGTATAAAGGTATTCTCTTGTCAAAAATTTTCATGATTATATTTTTCCTGTATCTCTATTTATTAAGACAGAACGTTCTGCCTATGGTCGCAAATCCTGGATTGTAATATGGATCGCCGGCCGCAAGTTCTGCTGCAAATCTCTCCTGAAAAAGCGCTATGTCCTTCTCTGCCTGTATACATGTGTCATAGTCTGCTCTCTGCCTGCGTAGTTTCTGAACTGAATGATACCACAAAGACGTAACATTATAAACCACCAGCAGATCCTTTCGTCTGACCCTGAGGCAGTAGTCTATATCCTTTCCACAGACTCTATATTCTGTATCGAAGCCATGAAGTTCTTCATACAGGCTTCTCCTCGTCATCAGACAGGCGCCCGAAACAGCACTATAGTCACAGTTCAGCAGAGCCCGCATCATATATCCCGGCTGGGTACTCTCTATTCCTCTATTTGCATATTCTGCAAAGCCATCGATCCCGACTATTATCCCTGCATGCTCTACAGTTTCATCCTCAAACAGCAGCTTTGCTCCGACCACTCCTACCTCCTGCCTTTCAAAAAAGCCTGCCATGTTCCTGATTGAATCCGGATTTATGAGCTCTGTATTCTCATCAAGAAAAAGAAGAAGGCTTCCTTTTGCTTCATCTGTATTTTCAGCAAACTCGATATTGTCGTATGAATTCTTTTCCCGTATCGAATCAATGCACTTACTGCGAGCCTCTGCATTATTTTTTCCATTGAAGACAATGGATATGAGCGGCTCGCTCACCGGCTCATAATATACATTGTACAGTCCGTAATTCGGCTTTTCCTGCATCTGCGCTTCTGCTGCTATACCGCATCTCCTCAGATGATCATTCAGTGCTTTCACACCTGATGTATATGCATAATTCTTGCTTTCCGGAGCAAGGGCAGTAGATCCCACCATCATCCTCCAGTGATAGAGAATCCTTGGAATGTGCTGTATCATTCCGGCTTTCTCAGCGATACGAAGGATCAGATCATAATCCTGTGCACCGTCATACTCTTTTCTGAGCCCTCCGAGCTCTCCCATAAGGTCACTTCGTACCACCAGAAAGTGCGTGATGTAATTACAGCTCCTGAGCAGATCTATATCAAATTCAGGCTTCAGATTCGGATCCACAAAACGTTTCTTCTCTGGATCATACTTATCCTCATCCGTATAAAAAGCCAATGCATCCAGGTTCTCATTTATAGCTTTTACTATTTCAAAAAGCGCATCCGCCTCCAGCAGATCATCATGATCAAAAAGAGCGATATAATCGCCATCCGCCAGTTCCAAGGCCCGGTTCGTATTCTCCGATATGCCCTGATTCACATCGAGAAATCTGACTTTGATCCGCTTATCCTCCTGATATCTCTTAAGTACTTCGATCGCAGGTGCATTATCATCTCCTGCAAACGCTATGCACAGCTGCCAGTTCTCATAACTCTGTGCCTGCACGGAACCGATCGTCTTCTTCAGCAGATCCACAGGTGTATTGTACGCCGGGATCAGAATACTGATAGTCGGTGAATAGTTGAAGCCATGCTGTCTCTGCTCCTCCAGCGTCTTCGCTGTCGCCCGTCTCCTTCTGAACCATTTGTCATAATCCATCCGGTCTCTGTAAGCAAAAGTCATCTTTACCGTCTCAGAGAAGCCGAACCTTCTGCAATAGCTAAAGAACTTTTTTATATTTCTGGGATTTACCTTCTTTATGAGCCCGATCATTCTATAATCCCTGGATACTGCTTTTGCGACCGGTACCTCAATTTTCCTATCACTGTCTGATGAAAAAAGAATGACTGCTTTCTCACCCCTGCTTCTCCGATATATAACGATAAATCCCTGTCTGTCACTTTCCCGGCCTGTAGGAAGTTTTCTTATATCTGCCGGTATTGTCTGTCCTGATCTATCATTATTTACTGAAATATGTATCTGTGCATGATTAAGCGACAGAACCCATCCACGGATCTCAACATTTCCGTCTCTGTCCTGTCCGGTCTCTTCAATGTCATATACGATGCTTTCCTCGGAAATCCCAATCTCATCTGCCGTTCCGGAAAATATAATCCGTTTACCGGAATACAGTCTTATACCCTGTATCTGCCTGTTATATTCAGATATTCCCCTGAATCCTGAATAGTATATTCCAGAGGACTGATGCATGAATCTCTGTTCCACGTCAGGACGGACAACTGTATCATATCTGAAGTCAGTCTTCTCCCCATTCAGCTCAAGAGACAGCTCTGCGGGTTCTCCATTCTCATCAAATGCCCAGCCCGCAACCGTCAATACATCATGGTCAGCAAGTCTATGTATCTGTATACTGTCAATAGAACTATGCGGTGTCATACCTTCATCCTGTCTTCTCAATCCCTTGATGTTATGAACGTTTTTTCATTCTTCATCATCCGGTTCATACTCACTCTTTCCGAATAACTCTTTCATATAGTCGCTTGCGCCATATAAAATCCTTGCTACCTCGATTTGTGAATCCGTTATTCGATAAAATACATTATATTTTTTATAAACCACAAAATAAATTCCGGTGAATTCTCCTACGAATCCTGAAATGTTCTTCCACCTCATCTTCACTGATCCATCCTTTTTCATCCCCGGATCTGAATCCCCTGTTCAGTTCTGTAAGAAGTCTGACCATCGCCTTTGCTTTTTCAAATTCCTCGTCATCATCTATACTATGGATACTGTAAGCACCTTTCCCGTTTTTCGTCAGATAGACCGGCGAATCACTATCTACTTTTTCTAATATACGTCCATAATTACGTAATTCCGATACTGGTTCTATTACTGGCATAAAAACACCTCCTATATGTCATATAGCTTATTATCCATCGACGAATTTGTCAACATATCTTTAGAATTGTTCTGCGAATCCTTTCTGCATCCTGTTAAAAATAGCTACTGCAAATATACACATCACCAGTGATAGGAGAAATACTCCGCCAAGGGCTGCCATATCCGGAATCCGGTGATACATAAACGCATCCCTGTATGAATTCATGATCTTCGTCATTGGATTGATATCTACGATTGATGCTATCTTCGAATGAGTCGGAAAAATGGTAAGCTCATAAATAATCGGTGCGCCGTACATCGCCATTGTAAGGATGAAATTTACTATATGCTCCATATCCTGAATATAGGCATCTACTGCCGAGAAAAATGTTCCCAGTGCAAACGCAGACATTCCTTCAATAACTGCTATAAGCGGCACAAATACGAGGTGCCATGATATTCCGACACCGAATATCAGACAGAATGCTACTACTATCACACATGAAATAAAAAAATTGATAAGTCCGCTGATACATATTGACAATGGCAATACAATCCTCGGAAAATAGACCTTCTTTATCACCGAAGCATTTGACTTTATACATATCGTGCTCTGACTTACAACCGTCTGGAAAAAAGTCCACGGTATGATTCCTGTCACCAGATAAACCACATAATGGTCTGCTGCTCCCTTCATCAGGTATGGAAAAACAATGGCATATACGAGCACCTGCAGCAGCGGATTGATGAACGACCATAATACACCAAGTACAGACCCCTTGTAGCGGCCTCTGACATCCTTCTTTACACTCGTCTTCAGTAATTCCCTGTAATTATAGATTTCCCTTAGCATCATTCTACCGTTACTGTCACACTTTTTTCGGCAATATCCCTGCCATCGATCGTAATAAATGCCCTGATATCCAATTCTCCCTCTGCTTCAGGTATATAGAACGCTTCAAAACCTGGCTTTGTCCCTTCGATATATCCTGCATATTCATCCTTATATATATCGATCACATCAGGCCGCGGTACTTCCTTTATTCCAGAAACCTTCTCTCCGTTCGCCGTGATCGTAAAGTCATACTCATCGCTGTCTGCGATCTTCCATCCTATCAGCGGAAGACTCTCTCCCTTATTCACTACAGTAAGACTTCTTGGCGCATCAATAAATACTACTCCCTTATAATCTGCCGTGCCATTTGCAATAGCTGCTTTTCTCTCTTCTTTATGATCTATGGCTGACTGTTTCTTGTACGCTTCGATAACATATGTCGGATCTCCATCCAGACGCAGCTGTCCCCTGTATATCCACACACACCGGGTACACAGGCTCTTTACCTGGTCAAGTGCATGCGATACTATGACTATCGTCGTACCGGAACGCTTCAGTTCTTCAAGCTTATCAAAACACTTCTTCTGAAAATGCGCATCTCCTACCGCCAGTATCTCATCGATGAGCAGGATATCAGCATCCACATTTATCGCAACAGAAAAAGCGAGCCGCATATACATTCCTGAGGAATATGTCCTGATCGGATCATCTATTGCGGGCCCGAGTTCTGAAAAGGCTATGATATCATCAAGCCTTCCGTCGATCTGCTTCTTCGTCATGCCGAAAATCGAAGCATTGAAATATATATTTTCCCTGCCGGTGAAGTCAGGATGGAATCCGGCACCAAGTTCAAGAAGCGATGTGACGCGGCCATTCGTCTCAACAGTCCCCTTAGTCGGGTAGATGATCTTCGTCATGAGCTTGAGCAGAGTGGACTTGCCGCTGCCGTTTACTCCGATGAGTCCGACTGTCTCGCCCTTCCGGATGTCAAGACTTATGTCTGAAAGCACCACATGCTTCTCAGATCTCGTATGACGTCTGACAAGAAACTCCTTCAGGGTCTTTGCACCGTCACGGCTGACCTTAAACTCCTTCGTGAGATTCCTGACTTCAATCGCATTATCTGCGTTCATACCTTCATCCTGTAGCCAACTCCCCATACTGTCTCTATGTACTGAGGCTTGTCTTTATTTATCTCGATCTTCTCACGGATCTTCTTCACATGTACCGTGACTGTGGCGATGTCACCGACCGAATCCTGATCCCAGATCTTCTGGAAGATCTCCTCCTTCGTGAATACCTGTCCCGGATGCTTGGCGAAGAAGAGAAGAAGCTCATATTCCTTCGTCGTAAGATTTTTCTCTACACCATCCACCCATACCTGATGAGAGGTATCATCTATTCGAAGTCCGCGGATACGGATGATATCATCATCTGCCGTAGCATTGGCGGCCGTCACGAGTCTGTCGTACTGGGCCAGATGAGCCTTGACACGGGCCACAAGCTCACTCGGTGAAAATGGCTTCGTGATATAGTCGTCTGCACCGAATCCGAGTCCCTTTACCTTGTCGATATCGTCCTTTCTCGCAGATACAAAAATGATCGGCGTGTTCCTCTCTGTCCTTATCTGCCTGCAGATCTCGAAGCCGTCCGTTCCCGGGAGCATGATATCAAGAATGTACAGATCATATTCCTCATTCATGGCCTTCTCAAGTCCGGCCGTTCCATCATTCTCCACATCTACCGTATATCCCGAGAGCTCGAGATAATCCTTCTCCAAATCTGCTATTGCCTGTTCATCCTCAATTATCAGAATCCTGCTCACTTGGCTCCTCCTTGTCACTGCTCTTCTTCAGCAGAAAATAAAAGATGCTTCCTGTTCCTTCATTGCTCGTGGCCCATACCTGTCCGCCGTGGTCATTGATGATCTTCTTCACGATAGACAGGCCAATGCCGCTGCCCTTGATATTGGTATTCCTGGCCTTGTCCGTCCGGAACAGCCTTTCAAATACATGCGGCAGGTCCTCCTGGCTGATACCGCGTCCATTGTCAGCGACCTCTGCCTGTATGAACTCACCTGCATCCGAAACCTTAAGCATCACCTTCAGTTCCGTATCATCTCTCCTGTATTTTACCGCATTTGATACCAGATTGTGAAGTACTCTTTTTATATGGGACGGGTCTGCCACCATTTCCGTGTCATCGGCCACATCACATACATAATTAAACTCCGCATTCTGGCTTTCAAATTCTATCTTCGTCTCCTCGGCAAATTCCCCGAAGAATCCCTTCACATTGATATTCGTGAAGTTGTACGGGATAGAATCGGTGTCTATCTTATTGTAAATAGACAGCTCATTCAGCAGATCATTCATCTCAATGGCCTTGTTGTGAATCGTCTGCACATATTTCATCTGCTTCTCAGGCGTAGGCGCTATTCCGTCGATGATACCCTCCGAATAGCCTATTACCGAGGTCAGCGGAGTCTTCAGGTCATGAGTTATATTGCTTAAGAACTTCCTCTGTGCATCCTCGGTCTCGAGCTTCTGCATCGCATCCGCCCGCAGATGATCCTTCATTCGCTCAATGCTTCCGGCAAGCTCCGACAGCTCGTCCCCGCCCTTCACATCGACCCTGAAATCGAGATTTCCTGCACGGATATTCTCAGTCGCCTCCTGCATCCTCCTGACCTTCCTGATGATGCTGTTGTACAGGAGGGTGACTATAATAAATGCCGTAATCAGAAGTATCAGTGCCATCCACAGTATATACTGGATGAGTATCCGTCCCGCCCCCGGGATCACCGTCCCTGTAGGCGTGATGACAAATGCCTGTCCGTGATACTGCTGCCGGTAATTGCCGAAGTCCACCTCGCGCAGCATTCCTGACTGGTTCTCGAGCTTTACCACCATCACATCAGTAGCCGACAGCTTCCCATATATCGGGAGCTGCGAGTATCTAGGGTGCATTCCGTCCGGTGCCCCATCGAAAACTATCTTCGTCCCCTGCTTTATCACGAGAAATGAATTCTTGCGGCTCAGGCTCGTGTTGATATCCGTCAGCACATCCTGATTCAGAAATCTGTCCGGGAAGGCCTTTGACCACTGCTTCAGCCGGTTCATCTCTTCATCTGTATTCGATGACAGCATATCTATCGTATTAGAAAAATAGAACGGATTCGTCTGTCCGATCCGCTGCATCCCGCCCGACGAGATAAATACAAACACCATGATCGCCATCAGTATCGGCAGCACTATTATTAATAAAAAGCTGAGAAACAGCCGTGTCTTCAATTTCATAATCACATATATAAAAGCTGCCCTATCACGCGCTCCGTGGTACTCTTCAGATACCCCTCATGTATCTGCGTGTATATCCGTGACAGCTTGTTCCTATCCCTGAGGCTAGTGAATTCTGTAAAAATTCTTCGCACCTCAGGTGTCATTTCTTTTCCATAGCGGTCATAGAAGCCTGCTGCCTGCGCTATCAGATTGCCGCAGCTCCTTCGCAGATCCTTTACATTGAGATGTGAGCGGATGTATCTTCCGCTTCGCAGATCCTTCGCCCCGACCTCATTGTCCCCGTGCTGCCTGTATTTCATCAGCTTCTCCGGAACATGGATTATTTTCCCGAATGACTCCGCATAGATGGCAAGCCACCAGTCATGCATCTCCATTCCGGGATAGTCATCCCGCAGGGCTCCGTCCACCAGAGTCCTGTTCACCGCCATTGTGCATCCCATTATATAGTTCTGCACGAGCAGCTTCTGCAGAGTGAGATCTCCATGAAAATGGGTCTGAAGAGCTTTTTCATTTACTTCAATTATTTTAAGATTCTCATCTGCTATATAGGCATCTGAAAAAACGAGCTCCGGCGAGTCCATATCATCGAATGCCTGCACCATTCTGCTGACCTTCGTCGGCAGCCAGTAATCATCCTGGTCACAGAAAAAGATCACGTCTCCATCCGACTCCTGTAGCAGCTTGAGAAAATTCCCCATCGCAGAGCCTGAGTGCGATAGCTCCAGCATCCTGACCAATGATGGGTATCTCTCCTGATACTCTGTCAGAATCTCATAGGTGCCATCTGTAGAGCCATCATCCGAGATCAGTATCTCATATCTGTCATTCGCTTCATGCTGCTGGGCGATCAGCGAATCCAGCTGGGTCTCTATATACCTCGCGCCATTATATGCTGCGAGAAGTATCTGGATTTTCATTGAGCATCCTGCTTTTTCATTATGGCATTGAGCGCGAATCCAAGTCCGAGCAGCGTCCACATGACTGGCGATGTGCAGACATTTGAATCGTTGGCGACTCCTGCCACTGTGTGTGCGAGAATGCCGGCAAATACACCAATAGAGATGATTGTCAGTGGCTCTTTGATATCATGCTTTCTGATCTCGCCTGCTGCCTGTGCCAGATATCCAATGACTACGACCAGATAGAGAATCATAGCTATCAGACCGTTCTCGACCCACTGCTGCAGAAAGAGATTATGTGGCTTGACATCGATTGATGTCGTCTCGCTCTCGATCAGGAGATCCTTCATTATGTAATTATCCTGCGGATACTCCATGATAAAGGTATTCTGTCCGCTTCCGAGTATGATATGCTTTGGAAGCAGCGGAAGTGTGCGGTTCCAGATGATTCCTCTGTTACTGAAGAAATCCTCCGGGAATACACCTGCCGATTTTATATTATTATCGAGTTCTACAATCTTCCCTGAACCTGTGATATATCTGTATCCTTCTTCGGTCTGGATGAACCAGAACTCCCTGCCGTCTATCTGGATCGCTGCATACTGCTGGCCATCCTCTGTGGACTTAGGTACAACCGCTGCTATAGATGTGCCGTCCTCCCTCTGGATCTGTGCTGCAGCGCCATCCCAATTGCAGGCATACTGTGTGCCGTCATCTCCGGTTGCAGTTACCTGTAATGCTCCATTTGCATCGAAGGTAAAGGTCACAGCTATCCTCGAGCCGTCCTTCATATCGAGCGTCACATTGTCATCATTTGTCTCCATGTCCTTCAGACTGCCTGCCGTAAGCGGAGTAGGCTCTGCATTGAGCATCGTGCTGACCTTATTGTGAACCGGTGTCACAGCGACACTGAGTATGATTCCAATGACTATCACTGCTGCAAGGATTGCTGATACAATCGCAAAGGGCTTCCTTTTCCTCGAAAGAACCACCAGCAGTGTGACTATTCCTGAGATCACGAGACACATAACACCCGTGATCGATATATCAGTGATGAGAAGGATCACAGAGCAGACGACGATTGCGCCTGAGAGGATCCTCGCCCACCTTTTTCTTACTGCGATAAAAGCCGCCACTGCAACCGGCATGATGAGTCCGAGATATAATGAAAAATAGTTCGGATTGTAAAGCGTCGAATAGGAAGTGCCCTTCGGCATGCGGATCACAAGATCATCGAGACTGCCCCAGAATGACGGTGTAGAGTACAGTATTTTTCCAAGCTTCGTTGCGAATAAATCTGCGCCGAAGCCCTGGAAGGCTCCTATGAGCATCAGTATCAGTATGAATATCCCGCTCCATTTGAGGAAGGTCCCGACCGTCTTCCCGTTCTGAACAGTTATATACGTGTAGTACGCGAACATTATATAGCACAGAACCACGAGCACTGATTCGAACATCTCATATGAACCGCCGAACGCGAAGCCCTTCCACCTCGATGCAAGGCCGCTTATCAGAACCAGCGCACCGTATGCGAACAGCACGTAGAAAAGCCTCTGCGTCGGGAATTTCTGATGATCATATGCCCTGTATATCAGCACTATCGCCATCAGTATCCCGACAGTAATAATCGCGAATGACTTGTAGGCAAGGAAAATATCTACTACCGTGCCGTCTGACGGGAACCAGTCGTAGTCCGACAGCTTCGAATCATAGGTGAATGTCCTCATGATCAGTGGTATGATGCCTGCTGCTATTATAGAAAGTATGATGGCCGGAGATGCCTTCTCCGTTACCCTTTTATTATTCTTCACGGTTCTGTTCGACATAATGAATCCTTTCTTAAACTTTTATAGTATAACATATTTTTAGAAAGTTGCCATAATTTTTGTTTTAAAGTATTATATAGGCATGAGAAGCGATATTGCAAAGCGTTCCGAGGAAAAGGACCTGATCCGCAAGCTCGAGGGGATCATAGAAGTCCTGCTTCTGACCGTGCTTTATTTTTATATATGGAAAAATGAATACTCCGTGATGTATGTCCGTACTTTCTATGGCCGTGGCCGCATACTCCTGATGGGCATCTACTTCATCATTATGTATGTGATCATGCGGCTGACTGAGGGGCTGCGTTTCGGGAATCTCAAGATCTTCGATATCGTCGTGTCGCAGTGGATCTCAGTACTTGTGACCAATTTCATCACATTCTGGCAGATCTGTCTGATCCTGAACGTAATGTCTGACCCGAGGCCGATGCTTCGCCTGACGCTGTACGATCTGATCATCACGGTAGCACTGCCGTTCTTTTTTACCTGGCTCTATCACCTGACGTATGTACCGAGAAATATGGTGCTTATATATGGAAAAAGAGCCGCTCTCAACCTGCGCTTCAAGATTCTCGAGAGACCTGACAAATACGCGATCACTACTACGATCAGCTCTTCTGAGCCAATCGAATCAATAAAGGAACAGATCATGAGGCATGATGCTGTCATCATCAATGACGTGCCGGCCGAGATAAGAAACGACATCCTGAAATTCTGCTATGAGCATGATGTGCGCACCTATATCGTGCCGAAGATCTCTGATGTGATCATCGGCGGCGCTTCCAATATCAATCTTTTCGATACGCCGCTTCTTCTGGTGCGTGGTACAGGGCTCTCGATCGGGCAGAAATTTCTGAAAAGGACTCTTGATATAATTCTGAGTGCTCTGGCACTTGTGGCGCTTTCCCCTGTATTTCTTGTAGTTTCTATCCTTATCAGATCCGACGATGGAGGAAGCATTCTGTTCAGACAGAAGAGAGTCACCCGTGACGGAAAGCTTTTTACTATATACAAGTTCCGCAGCATGAGGGAAGATGCAGAGAAGGATGGTGCGCAGTTCACCATTGATGATGACCCGCGCATCACAAAAGTAGGCAGAGGTCTGCGCAGATTCCGGCTTGACGAGCTGCCACAGCTCATCAATATCCTGAAGGGTGATATGAGCATTGTAGGTCCACGTCCTGAGCGAATCGAGAACTATGAGATGTATGAGAGTGAAATACCGGAATTCAAGTACCGCACCAAAGTGAAGGCCGGGCTTACCGGATATGCACAGGTCTATGGCAAATACAATACCACAGCCTATGACAAGCTGCGTCTGGATCTGATGTACATTGAGAATTATTCAATTATTTTAGATATCAAGCTGGTGCTGATGACATTCAGGACGCTTTTTCAGAAAGAACGTACGGAAGGTTTTTCAGATAATAAGGGAAATAATTTTCCTGATGATATGTCTGGAGGAGATTCAGAATGATCACAGCCTCCGTTGTACTTTTTCATACTCCACAGAATCTTATAGATACAATAATCAGAAGCTATCGGCCATCAGCTGAGAGGCTTCTGTTTTTCGTGGATAATACACCTGGAATGGAGAAATCTGAGCGTTTCATGCCTGTGGCTGAATATTCCCCATATATCTATATATATCGGACAGGCAGGAATCCGGGCTACGGTTGTGCCCACAATATCGCAATTCGCGAATCAATCAGAATTCACAGCGAATTTCATATAGTCCTGAACCCGGATCTGTCATTCGAACCTTCGGTGATTGATGCGCTCTCCTCCTACGCCCGTGAGCACACAGATGTAGTCTACATGCTTCCAGAAGTAGTCGATCAGAATGGCAAAGTGCAGCATCTGTGCAAGCTGCTTCCGACTCCATCAGACCTGATATTCCGCAGGTTCTTCCCATTTCTTCCGGGAGCAGCTGAGAAAAACAACAGATATGTGCTGCTTGACAGCGGCTATGACCATATCATGAACCCGCCATGCCTGTCAGGCTGCTTCATGTTCATGCGTGTTTCAACACTGGAAAAATATAATCTGTTTTTTGATGAAAGATTCTTCATGTACTGTGAGGACTTCGATCTGATGCGTCGCCTGCACAGAGTCGGCAAGACAATCTACTACCCGTATGTCCAGATCACACACGCACATGAACGCAGTTCTTATCACTCATTTAAGATGATGTGCCACCATATCTCAAGCGCTGTAAAGTACTTCAATAAATATGGTTGGTTTAAAGATAAAGAGCGGGATAAAATGAATTCTGGGGTGACGATATGATTTTGTAAATCTCGTGCCAGACATGCAGAGCCTTAGACGCTAAGCGCCGTGAAATAAGCCTCTGGCATGTCTGACACGATCAATTATTTTTTACTTATTATTCTGCATGCTCGGATTTTCTACCGGTATATTCAGAGCATCAAGCACATCAGTCACTTTCTTGACAGGTGTGATCTCAAGAGCCTCCTTGACCTCATCGGCCACATCACGGAGATCATCCATATTTTCCTCAGGAATGAATACATGCTTGACGCCTGCTCTCTGTGCAGCCATGAGCTTCTCAGGAAGTCCGCCAATGGCATTAACAGAGCCATTCAGTGAAACCTCACCAGTCATTGCAACCTCAGGAGTAACAGCAGTTCCCGTCACAAGTGATGACAATGCAGTCGTCAGAGTGATACCAGCAGAAGGTCCGTCCTTAGGCGTAGAGCCGTCAGGTACATGAATATGGATATCGCTCTTCTCAAGCAGCTTTATCTTGCAGGGGTACATGGCCTTGACAAGCGAAAGAGCAATCGTAGCCGATTCCTTCATCACATCGCCGAGCTGACCAGTGATAGTGAGCTTTCCGGTACCCTTGGTCATCAGTGACTCGATATAGAGGATCGTACCTCCGACCTGAGTCCATGCAAGACCAGTGATGATTCCCGGTTTGCCTTCTTTCTTTACCTTGTCCCTGTGAAGCGGATGCATATCAAGATAGTCACGAAGCTCGTCCTTGTGGACAGTCACGTGATCCTCGCCGGTCTCAAGCTTTACTGCTGCGATACGGCAGAGAGTGTCGATACGCTTCTTGAGTCCACGGACACCACCCTCCATCGTGTAGTCTGAGATGATCGTATCAAGCGCGTCATCATCGATATCAAGCTTGTCCTTCGGAATACCGGCTTTATCATATGCCTTCGGGATCAGGTGATCCTTGGCGATATGCTCCTTCTCAATCGGAGTATATCCCTGGAACTCAATGACCTCCATCCTGTTCAGAAGAGGTGCAGGGATTGTATCAAGAGTATTCGCTGTGCAGATGAACAGTACATCTGACAAGTCATACGGTACATTCATATAGTGATCGGTGAAGCTGTTGTTCTGCTCAGGGTCAAGAACCTCGAGAAGAGCTGATGCAGGATCACCGTTATATGATTCTGAGAGCTTGTCGATCTCATCAAGCACCATTACAGGGTTTGAAACACCTGACTTGTGGATGCCGTCCATGATACGACCAGGCATAGCTCCTATATATGTACGTCTGTGACCTCTGATCTCAGCCTCATCACGGACACCACCGAGTGCAACTCTGACATACTTTCTGCCGAGTGCACGAGCGATGCTCTTTCCGATTGAAGTCTTGCCGGTACCAGGGGCACCAACGAAAAGAAGGATTGAACCGGCCTGCTGCTTCTTCAGATTCATCACGGCGATCTGCTGGATGATCCTGTCCTTGACTTTCTTCAGACCATAATGGTCTTCATCAAGGACTGCACGGGCCTCTTTCAGATCTATCTCCTTCGGCTCTTCCTTTTTCCATGAAAGAGTCGTCACGAAATCCAGGTAATCATAGAGCATGCCGTATTCAGGTGAATTCTTGCCCTCCTGCTTCAGACGGCTGAGAACCTTGTCGGCCTCCTTCTTCGCATCCTCATTCATGCCATTATCCTTGAGAGCGATCTCGAACTTCCTGATGTCCGAGACATTCTCAGGATGCATGTCATCAAGCTCCTTCTGCAGATAATCGATCTGCTTCTTCAGGGCTGACTCTCTGTATATCTTCTGATAATCGGCTTCCTGGGCATTTGCAGCCTCCTGGCCTATATTGCTCATCTCGATATTCTCATAGATCATCTTCTCCAGAAGCTCTGTCCTCCTGGCCTTCGAATCCTCTTCAAGGACCTTGTACCTGTCCTCCGCGGAATTGAAGAGCCACGGGCTCATGGCTGCGGCAATCTCTGCGATTGATGAGAACTGTGCGATATAACCACGTCCCATATTGGCCCACTGTGAACCGCTGAAATATGATACAAGTGCCTGTTTCAACTTGTCGAGCCTTGCACGCTCCTCATCAGGATTGATCTCCTCACCAGGAGTATCATCACGCCTCGTTGCATTAACGCTTATCGTATGGTCTGCAAGAATCGTGATATCCGAGATATCCGCTCTCTTCTTCGTGCGGATGGCTACATATCCGTTCTCATTGACCTCGGTAATGATGGCCGAAACACCGATAGGATAGATGTCATCCTCTGCGATCTCAGATCTCTTCTTTGGCTCCTTCAGTGCTGCAAGTATCAGTCTCTCCTGTACCTCAGGATCCTTCCCTGCCATATTCTTATATGCCTCTGTCTGGATATATAGATTTGTCTCAGGTATCAGCATCACATTATAAAGCGGTAATACTGTCATAATCTTTTTCCTCCTTCGTATATATTAACTGGCTTCAGTTCTGCTTCTTGTTGGTAGCACTCAATCAATTGGAGTGCTAATTAAATTGTGCACAAAGTATAACACCGTTTGCAATATGTGTCAAGACATGAGATAATATTTTCTGTGAAAAAGATTTCTGAAGGAGATTCTGATGACTATTTATCTGACCAGACACGGACAGACCGACCTGAACAAAGCACACCTGATGCAGGGACGCACGAATGCCCCATTAAACGAGCATGGAATAGAGCAGGCAAGGGAGGCTGCAATGCAGTTGCAGGGTATTCATTTCGATGCAGTCTATGCAAGCCCGCTGCGGCGCGCGATTGATACAGCGTCCATCATGACAGGCTTTGACAAAAAGGATATCATTACAGATGAACGTATCATCGAAGTTGACTTCGGCCGTTATGAAAAGAAAAAATACTGGGCCCTCGGTCTTAGTATGTGGTCTTTCTGGCTCTTCCCGACTGTTTTCCCGGCACCGGACTCGGTCGAGACTATTCATGATATGAAAAAAAGAGCCCATTCATTTCTGAATGAGCTCTCTGATAAGCCTTATGAAAATGTGCTGATCTCCTGTCACGGAGGGATAATGCGGGTGCTCTCCGGCATCCTCGCTCATAAGAGGAATGAGCTGATGTGGACTCCAAAGCCCAGAAACTGCGAGATCAGGGTATTTACTCTGTAGCTTCCCTCCCGATAGCTATCGTCTTCTTAAGCATCTCATTCACCTGATCCCTGATCACCGTAGCAGATTCGTAAAAATATTCCCCTGCCTTCGTCAGTGTGAATGTGCGATTGTGCCTGTCGAGTAGCTTGGTATCCAGCCTATTCTCGAGTGCCCCGATCTGCTGTGATATCGCTGACTGCGATACCCCGCACTTTTCCGCCGCCTTCGTAAAACTCTCATTGTCAACAACAGCCAGAAAGTAATCAATCTGTTTCAAAAGCAAGGTTATTCTCCTTCCAAGTACTCTGTACTACTTTGTACCCTGCTGATATAATAGCACATTCTGTTTAATATGTCACCGTTTTATAGATATTTATTGCTTTTATTGTAATGTTTCTTTTATACTGTCATAGTGCAAAAACTGTCCCTGGTCCGCCAGCTCTTTTATCTGATCAGCAGTTGCGAATTCATATCCGGCGGTCTCATCAGCCTGCAGATGAATGTCCTCATCCTTCACATCAATAGTATATTTGTAGACATCTACAAAGTAATTGTTCTTCTCTTCCGGATTGTCACGACGGTAGTCAAATACGAATCCGCCGTCCGTGGCATTGAGCACGTCCACGCCTGTCTCTTCCATGACTTCCCTGCGCACTGCCGCTTCTGATGTCTCTCCGGCACGTACACCGCCGCCCGACACCTCGTAGGCGCCAGGAGCCCATTCCTTGGTCCCGATCCTCTTCGTGATCAGATACCTTCCGTCTGGACGCTGCACCACGCCGAGAACCGTCAGATGGTAGTCGCCATCAGCCATATTCCAGTCGTTGCGCTTCATCGTGCGGCCTGTCAGCCTTTTGTCCTTATCATATATGTCCCAGATCTCATCAAGTCTTGCAATAGCCTCTGCCATATCGTCATCTTCCTTTTCTTCTGTTTCCTCACCATATCCCTCAGGCAGGAAAGGCTTCAGTGCCTTCCTGAAAATAAATGCTGCTGCGTACGCCACGCATCCGAACCAGACCAGCACCAGCAGTGGTATAAAGAAAAATGCATGTGCCGGCGACATTTGGAACAGAATACCAGGTGACAGCAGGCATACAGCTATGCATACCGAGTACGGGAATCTCGCTATGCTTATCATCAGGCCGTTCTTTATCATATTTCCTACTGTATTCTCGAATATTGCCTGCATGGTAAGCGCATACCACGTCGTGAAAACCACCAGCATCAGCGCAATCCCGGATACTGCAAAATACGCAACTGTTATCCCTCCCTGCAGATTGGAATGCAGGCCTATATAAAAGTCAAATGCCAGCAGGATCAGAAGCACAAGCTGTATCAGCCAGATTGCAGTGCTTTTCTTGAAATTGCTCTTGAAAGATTTGAAAAAAGCCTTTGTAATGGCCGTTCCCTCTGTTCCCTTTGTCATATTCCAGGCTATATCCATCATCGCTGTAAATGACGCTCCGATCGTAAAGATCGGGATTGAACAGATTATAAACCAGATATTGATAAGAGCCAGATTCGCCACCTTTGTCATCGTCTGGGCAAAAGGGCCCTCAGGGTCCGTAATACGGGACATTTATTTACCTCCTTAAACGCATTTCCTTATATGATAAATGAAACTCCCCGTAATTACAAGAAAAAAAGACAAGTCCTACTCATCTCCTTAAAATTTTTTAAGAAGATGAAAATGGGACCTGTCCCCTTTTTCATCTGACTGATTCGCGTTCGAGCAGTGATGCCGGGTAAAAAAGCTGACGCGGGGTGTCATCGCCGTTGATCGCCTTCATAAGGAGGTCAACCGATGATTTCACCATCTCGTCCTTCGGCTGCTTTATGGTGGTGAGTGCCGGTATCGTAAATCTGCCCAGGTCTATTCCATCGAAGCCGATCACTGAGAGATCATCCGGGATTGAGAGTCCGGCCTCTGATATTGCCTTGTAGGCACCTATGGCCGTCATATCGGAAATACAGTATAGAGCCGTGAAGTCGGTTCTCTGCAGCAGCTCCTTCGCTACGGCATAACCATTCTCTGTAGTGAACTCAGGTATATCCTCTCTCATGTATCCGATCAGATCATCATCTATAGGGATTCCGGCGCCCTCAAGTGCCTTCTTATATCCACGCAGACGCTGTCCTCCAACGGCGTAATCTTTTTCACGACCGCTTATTATGGCAATCCTCTTATGGCCTTTGTCGATCAGATACTTCACAGCCTTGAAGCTCTCCATGGCATCGTCTATTGCCACGAGATTCACATTCGGAGTCGGTGTGTACATGCTGTGTGCAACTGTACAGAGTACATACGGGACTGCGAGCTGCTCTAAGTCCTCGCTCGGATTCTCCATCATACCTCCAAGGATGATGACTCCCTTGAGTCTCTTCTCTTTAGCCAGCTCAATAGCTGATATGGCTACATTTGACTTCTCATCCACGAGATGGAACAGGAAATCATATCCATTCCTGTACAGCTCGTTCTGAAATCCGTCAAGCATGGACTGGAAGAATATATTGTCAATACCTCTGACAATAAGCGCTACAGTATTGGATTCCTGCATCTTGAGATTCCTGGCACTATTATTCGGAACGTAGTGAAATTTTTTCACTACCTTGAGGACCCTTTCCTTGGTCTTCGGACTGATGCCTGGATCATCATTGATGGCACGTGAGACAGTACTTACCCCTACTCCGCAATATTTAGCGATATCCTTGATTGTAAGCTGGTCTGACATGCTTCAACGTCACTCCTTTGCATTAATCAAGCTTATTTATTCTGCCGTAGACAGAGGTAAATTTCCTTATCTTCCTGGCAGTCTTCTTATTTATCGCCTGATAATCCATCCTCCATCTCCAGTTATCGCCAAGGGTCGACGGAGTATTGATCCTGGCTGAATTGTCAAGTCTCAGATAATCCCACATCGGGATGATTGCCATATCCGCTACAGAACCCAGTGCCTGCCTTATCAGCAGATCTGCAAGAGTCTTCTTTTTCACTGACTTCGGAGCTCCAAGATAGCGTCTTACATTCTTCAGCTCCTGTGGAGTAATGCTGTCGAGCCACCCGCGAAGAGTCTCATTGTCATGGGTTCCGGTATATACAACACAGTTCCTCGTGTAATTGAATGGCAGGTATAGATTTTCGGAATAATCCGATGATGATGAATCCCTGTCATCAAATGCGAATTCGAGAACCTTCATATTCGGGAAGCCGCTGTCCTTTACCAGCTGCTTCACAGTATCTGTAATGAAGCCCAGATCCTCGGCTATTATATTTACCTCACCGAGTCTCCTTTTCACTGCGTTGAAAAGCTTCATCCCAGGGCCCTTTTCCCAGTGGCCGTTCCTGGCTGTCTTATCTCCTGCCGGTATAGAATAATACTCATCAAAGCCTCTGAAATGGTCGATCCTTACCACATCATAGAGCTCCGAGCACTTCTGTATCCTCTTTATCCACCACTCGAAGCCTGTCTTCTCATGGTAGTCCCATCTGTAGAGCGGGTTACCCCACAGCTGTCCATCGGCCGAGAAGCCATCTGGCGGACATCCTGACACAGCAACAGGTCTCAGGTCCTCGTCCATCTGAAAAAGCTCAGGCGAGCACCAGACATCCGATGAATCAGCAGCCACATAGATAGGTATGTCGCCTATTATCTGAATGCCCTTCTTATTGGCATATTCCTTCAGTCTGCTCCACTGTCTGTAAAATTCAAACTGCAGAAAGCTGTAGAATTCAATATTATCTGAATTTTTTTCTGAAAAAGCCGAGAGAGCCTTAGCGTCTCTCAGCCTGTATTCGTCTTCCCATTCTACAAAGCTCTTCCCGCCATGAGCATCCTTAAGCGCCATGAACATGGAATAGTTGTACAGCCAGTCTTTCTCCTGATTTTTGAAAGCTGCATACTCTGTATCGTTTCTATCGAATCTGACAAATGCCTTTCTGAGAAGCTTAAACCTCTCATTATACTGCATCGAATAGTCTATTCTGTCTTCCGCCCCCTCGGGAAAACCATCAAGGTCTGCCTGTGTAAGCAGCCCTTCCTTCTTCAGGGTGTCAGGGTCTATGAAATATGGATTGCCTGCAAATGTTGAAAATGACTGATAAGGTGAATCCCCATAGCTTGTCGGCCCAAGCGGCAGGATCTGCCAGTATGTCTGCCCTGCATCCGCCAGAAAATCTACGAATCTGTAGGCCTCTACAGAGAAGCAGCCGATGCCGTATGATCCCGGTAAAGAGAACACCGGCATCAGAATTCCTGCTGATCTCATTTTTATCCTTTCTATATTAACCCTTGACTGCTCCTGCTACAACGCCGCCGATGATGTACTTCTGGCAGATTGCATAGAAGATGATAATAGGAATGATTGCAAGGATGATGATTGCCATCATTGGTCCCCATTCTACCTGACCATGACTGGTCTGGAGGAACTGGATTGCGATAGGTACTGTCTTGTAATCTGAATCAAGTACCAGATATGGAAGAAGGTAGTCGTTCCAGATCCACATTGCCTCAAGGATTGCTACTGTGATGTATGTCGGCTTCATGATCGGAAGAACGATCCTGAAGAAAATTCCGCAGGCGCCACATCCGTCGATCATTGCTGCTTCCTCGATCTCAAGAGGGATAGACTTTGCAAAGCCTACAAACATGAAGGTCGCAAGTCCTGCTCCGAATCCCAGATATACCGGTACAAGTCCGATAGGGCTTGTAAGGTTCAGGTTCTGTGCTACATAAGCGAGTGTGTACATTACCATCTGGAATGGGATTACCATTGAGAATGCATATAGGAAATAGATAAGCTTCGTTCCCTTGCTATCTACTCTTGCGATGTACCAGCCGCACATCGATGTGCAGATGATGATTGCAAGTACTGAGAGGACCGTGATCAGAACTGTGTTTCCAAATGCTGACCAGAAGTTCGTATCAGCTATACCCTGTACATAGTTTACAAGTCCTGAGAAGGTCTCCTTTGTTGGTAGAATGAAGGTATCTGTACCTCCGATCGCGCTTGTCTCCTTAAATGAGTTGATTACTACTTCAAATATCGGGAATATGAAGAACAGTGCAAGCACTGTAAGTCCCAGTGTCCATATCCAGCCGTGCTTTACAGGCTTATCGGCTGCATCCACGCTAACATTTTTATTATTCTTTGCCATATTACATCTGCTCCTCTCCGCTTCTTGTGAAGTGCAGCTGTGCAAATGCTATGACAGCTACAAGGATAGTGAACAGTACTGCCTTTGCCTGTCCTACACCCTGCCAGCCTACACGTCCGTAGAAGGTGTTGTAAATATTCAGTGCGAGCATCTCTGATGCCTTACCCGGCTTACCTGCTGTAAGAGCAAGGTTCTGATCGAAAAGCTTGAATCCGTTTGTCAGTGTAAGGAAGGTGCAGATCGTGATCGTCGGACGGAGAATCGGTATTATAACGCTCTTCAGGCACTGCCAGCTTCCTGCTCCATCGATCTCTGCTGACTCGATGAGCTCATGAGGAACTCCCATGATACCTGCGATATAGATGATCATTACATAACCGATCTGCTGCCAGTTCATAAGAATTACCAGACCCCAGAATCCGTATTTTGCATCACTTACGATTGTTGTGCTCCAGTGAGCGAGGATTCCGTTGAAGATCATCTTCCAGATTGTACCAAGTACGATACCGCCGATCAGGTTCGGCATGAAGAAGATCGTTCTGAACGCCTTGGTTCCTCTGAAGTTCTTCGTGAGTGCAAGTGCGATCAGGAATCCGAAGATATTGATCGTGAGCACGCTGATTATAGCGAACAGCGCTGTGTACCAGAGTGAATGTACAAAGTCATTCTCTGTGAAGATCTTCGCGTAGTTCTGTAATCCTACGAATGTTGTGTTGTTGATAACTGTGAATTTGTTGAACGATAGGTAGGCGCCCCATATAAACGGTACTATGAATCCGATAAAGAATGCTATCAGGGTAGGTAGTACGAATAATGGGAAAGCCCTTCTGACTGTTCTTTTCATTTGTCGTTTCCCTTTCTATAAATTTTGTAAAACAACGGGTTCCTTTTTTATAATAATATATTTTCAGAAAATCATCATCTTTTTTTCTGAAAAAATACTATTAAAATTTTCGACAAAAATCGGGCAGATGACGGTGGTTGTCATCCGCCCGTATTGGTCCGCTGCGAATTGAAGGAGGTTTTCGCAGCTTTTAATATGAGATATTGTTTATGAAGAAGAACGCTATTTTAATTATTCAGCTGTTGCAGCCTTCTCTGTCTTCCAGTTGTCTACGAAGGCCTTTACAACTGCATCCCACTTGGCCTTGCCCTCAGCATATGATGTCATGGCAGAACCAAGCTGATTCTTCCACTCCTCTGATGGCATTGTGGTGAAGTTCCATGATACAGGAGTCTTGCCGTTTGCTACATAGTCGTTAGCGATCTTAACAAGCGGATTTGTTGTCTCGTACTTGTCTGTGAAGGTATCGAACGGTGTAACGAAGCCCATCTGGTTTGCAACTGCATCACGGCCCTGATCTGAAGTGATAACCCAGTTGAGGAAGTCGTATGTAGCCTGCTTGTCAGCATCGCTTGCCTGGCTGTTTACGCACCAGTAGTTCTCTGAACCTGTGCAGAGACCCTGATTCTCTTCACCGTCTACACCGATGTAGATAGGAAGCATTCCGAGCTCATCATCCTTGAGCTTTCCAGCCTTCTGGATATCTGAGTAAGCCCATGTACCATTCTGATAGAATACTGCCTCGCCATTGTTGAACTCTGAGTTAGCATCATCGCTTGTCTTTGCAGCGATCTCGGTTGGCTTGCAGGTAGAATCTGTAAGGTAGAGATCCCAGATCTGCTTGAAGTTGTCAAGGTAATCGCCCTTGATAGCATCTGTATCTGTCTCTCCTTCTTTCTGATACTCATAGTAGATAGGAAGGTTTGCAAGATGTGTCTTGAATCTCCAGTCTGAAGATGAATCCATACCTGCTGATGTGAATGCGCCCTTGACTCCGAGCTCATCTTTTCTTGCCTGGATGTCATCTGCTACTGCCTTAAGCGTAGCGAAATTATTGATATCCTCCGGCTTTGAAATCTTTGCGCCGTCAAGCTTGCAATACTTGTCAAGTAATGTCTTGTTGTAGATGATTCCGTATGTCTCGATAACGTATGCGATTCCGTCTACCTTGTCGCCATCCTTGAGAACGAATGAATCTGTGCCGTCCTTCATGTGCTTGTAGATCTCTGACTGAGACATATCATCGCAGTAGTCCTTCCAGTTTGCAAGACCTACAGGTCCGTTTACCTGGAAGAGTGTAGGAGCATCCTTCTTTGCCATCTCTGATGTGAGCTGCTGCTCATATGTACCAGATGCTGCTGTAACTACCTTTACGTCTACTCCTGTCTCCTTTGTGTACTCCTTGGCGAGTGCCTGCCACTGCTCGTCTGCTTCCGGCTTGAAGTTCAGGTAGTAAACTGATCCGCCTGATGCCTTCTTTGCTGTACCTGAGCCTGATGCAGAGCTGCCTGATGAACTGCTCTTTGATCCACCGCAGCCAGCTAATGCTGTAACTGCCATTGCTCCACAGAGGAGCACTGTTACTAACCTCTTTTTCATGTTTCTGAATCCTCCATTCTGAATTCATGTTATATTGATAACGTTTCTTTTGGAAACGTTACTTCGCTACTGTCACATGCTTGGAAACGTTTCCTTTGATAGGTATAATGTACCACGATTTGGAAACGTTTTCAATACCCTGATTGCAACTTTGTTAAAGTTGTGCAAAAAAATAGGCCGGGTTTTGTGCAACTTGCACAAAACCCGGCGCGCCTACCGTCTCATCATTTTGGATTGTAATTGGCAGCCCTTGCAGATTCATATATTGCCTTCAGATCATCATAGCTCAGGGCTATATCTGAATGCCCGATATGCATATCATGTGGAAGCGACATATAGTTGCCATAGACATTCCCGAGAACCTCGTCATAATTCCGCGGAATATGATACCTTTCCCCCTCGAACTCTGCCTCAGCAAGAGGAAAAACATCATCAGTCCTGATGAGCTCCATTTCCTCATCATAGGTAAAAATACAGTGTCCGAGTGTATCTGTGGCAGCTTCCCTGCTTACCATACCCATATCTATAAGCTGCTGCTCAGCCCCACGGGCTATCTCCGCTGCCTCGACGGCCGCTTCATCATACACGCTGATGTCACAGTCTCTGTCCAGGATTATCGCGTTCTCAGGGATCTCTATCTCGGGCTTCTCTGCAAAAAGTTCTGCATACTTATCATTCAGCTGTCCAAACCGCTCATTCAGCTGCCGCCGCTCTGCGATCAGCCTCCTGCGTGTATCCTCTGAGCTGTCTGTCAGATACCTGAGCACATATATATCTGTGAATGCCCCGCATTCCGGTATGGACGGATTGTCAGACACTGCCCTGCACTGTACTGAGCGCGTTCTGGAATTGTATGACACCTGTACTCTGACGGAGCGCTCATCATCCTTTTCTTCCGTCATATGCTCATAGAGTCTGACGAAATCCGCGTACCTCATCCCTACATCTATGTCATCATCCCACGGTATGAAGCCCGCGTGCCTGATAGCTCCGATGAGTGTGCCATACATGAGGAACATCCCTGATTTTGAGCGTCTGCACTCTCTATTAAGGCCATTCAGAGTCTCTGCGGTAATAAGCTGCCAGAGTCTGTCCTTTCCGACTGCCTTCGGCATATTCATGAAAATATCCCGGATATTATCACTACTGCCGCTGGCTCCGACAATCGTATCAAAGAGATTGTCCTGAGCCGCCTCTGTCTTGTGCTGGCCCACAGTGATCTCAGTGAGAAGCCGCTTCTGGTTCTCACCCAGCTGCATTATAAGCGCCTGCTGGGCATTCACCTTCTCTGTCAGGGACTTTATCATATCTCCCTGGATAGAAATCATTTCCGCAAGGGCTGTGCTTATCTTCTCTACAACCTGCAGTTCCTCTTCTACGCTCATTATTTATTTCCGTATATCTTCTTGCCGTGGCAGTTCTTGTACTTAAGACCGCTGCCACATGGGCATGGATCATTCGGATAGATCTTCGGAGCCTTGCGGCGCTTCGGGCCTGACTGTGACGGGCCGTCATCCTTGTTCGTGCCGGTAGGTTTTGCTACCTCCTCACGCTCGATCTGCTTCTCAAAACGTACACGGAACATCATCATGACTGTATCATGACGGATTGCCTCATTCATGGCATCCATCATCTCATATGACTGGGCCTTGTACTCATCGATAGGATTCCTCTGGCCGTATGCCTGAAGACCGATGCTCTGGCGCAGCTGTTCCATGTTGTCGATCTCTTCCATCCAGTGCTGGTCAATGGCACGGAGAAGAACCACTCGCTCTATCTCATGGAAGTCAACCTCCTCAGGTGCTTCCGCTTCCTTCTGATCATACAGCTCGTACGCATCCTCGATCAGCCTGTCCTCGAGATCTGACACAGTCTTTATCGAATGCTGCTCCAGATAATCCTCTGTAACAGGCTTCATCGGTATCTCATCGAGGAGAATACGGTTCAGCTCGTTGAGATCCCACTCATCACGGTTGATACCGTCATTTATGACCTTCTCTACGAGAGATCTGATCTGCTCATCGATCATTGCCCTGATCTGGTCATGCATATCCTCACCATCGAGAACCCTGCGTCTCTGCTTGTACACGAGCTCTCTCTGGTCGTTATTTACCTCATCATACTCGAGAAGATTCTTACGGATTGAGAAGTTGTTGCTCTCGATCTTCTCCTGTGCGTGCTCAATCGCGCTTGTGAGCATCTTGTGGTGTATCTGCTCACCCTCCGGGATTCCCAGTGACTCGAATACCTTTATCAGTCTCTCTGAACCGAAGAGTCTCATGAGATTGTCTTCAAGAGAAATGAAGAACTGTGACTCACCCGGATCTCCCTGACGTCCTGCTCGTCCACGGAGCTGATTATCAATACGTCTTGACTCGTGTCGCTCTGTACCTATGATCTTCAGACCGCCTGCCGCACGGGCCTCATCATCGATCTTGATATCGGTACCACGGCCGGCCATATTTGTCGCAATAGTCACATGACCGTGGATTCCGGCCTGAGCTACGATCTCTGCTTCCTTCTCGTGGTTCTTCGCATTCAGGACCTCATGCGGGATTCCTTCTTTATTCAGGAGCTTTGACACATGCTCTGATACATCGATGGTGATCGTACCTACAAGTACCGGCTGTCCCTTCTCGTAGGACTTCTTCACTTCCTCGACGACTGCGTCGAACTTCTCTTTCTCCGTCTTATATACCGCATCATCATGGTCAATACGGATGACAGGCTTGTTCGTAGGAATCTCGATAACGTCCATTCCGTAGATATCACGGAACTCCTGCTCCTCTGTAAGAGCAGTACCTGTCATACCGGCCTTCTTGTCATATTTATTGAAGAAATTCTGGAAGGTGATATCGGCAAGAGTCATGCTCTCACGCTTGATCTTGACATGCTCTTTGGCCTCAATAGCCTGATGCAGTCCATCAGAATAACGACGGCCCGGCATGATACGTCCTGTGAAGTCATCTACTATGAGGACCTCGTCGTCCTTTACCACATAATCCTGATCACGGTGCATGAGCTCATGCGCTCTGATAGCCAGTATCACATTATGCTGGATCTCGAGGTTCTCCGGATCTGCTAAATTGTCTATATGGAAAAATTCCTCAACCTTCTTGATTCCACGCTGGGTGAGGTTTACGACCTTGTCCTTCTCGCCTACGATGTAGTCTCCGGTCTCCTCCTGCTCGATCCCCATGATGGCATCCATCTTGGAATACTCCGGAAGATCCTTGCCTCGTTCCATCTGGCGGACAAGCACATCGCACATTTCATAAAGCTTGGTTGATTTGCCGCTCTGGCCTGAAATGATAAGAGGTGTACGTGCTTCATCGATAAGTACCGAATCGACCTCATCGATGATGGCGTAATGAAGGCCTCTCTGAACCATGTCCTCTTTTCTGACTACCATGTTGTCACGAAGATAGTCAAAGCCGAGTTCATTATTAGTAATATAAGTGATGTCGCAATTGTATGCAGCCTGACGCTCTTCCTTGTCCATGTCATTTAAGACACAGCCTACTGTAAGGCCAAGGAATTCATGAACGGCGCCCATCCATTCTGCATCACGCTTTGCCAGGTAGTCATTGACTGTAACTACATGCACGCCCTTACCCTCCAGGGCATTGAGGTATGCCGGAAGAGTACATACGAGGGTTTTTCCTTCACCGGTCTTCATCTCTGCGATACGGCCCTGATGAAGAATGATGCCACCGATCAGCTGTACCCGGAAGTGCTCCATTCCGAGTGTACGCTTCGCAGCCTCGCGGACTACTGCGTATGCCTCAGGAAGGATATCATCAAGAGTCTTGCCATTTGCGAGCTGCTCCTTGAAGTATGGAGTCTTAGCTTTGAGTTCTTCGTCTGAGAGACTGTGCATCTCATCACGATAGCTCTCGATCTTGTCTACTATAGGGCGGATACGGCGCAGCTCATGCTGACTGTGCGTACCAAATATCTTGCTTGCTATACTCATCTGTGTATCTTATCTCCTTTATAAGAAAAAGCTTTACCAAAGAAGCCAATTAGGATATATGATAACACGTTTGATAAAAATATACAAGTAACTCAGATCACGAAGTCATACTGCCCTATCTCTGTGCCTGCAATGTCCCTGATGGTCACGGAATCAAGGTAATCCGTGATAGCCTTGTACAGGCCGCGCCACATGTCCATCTCTCTACACACTGACGCTCTCATGCCCTCGTCTGCATTATTCAGATTCGGTACCGGCTCGAGTGAGCCCTCTGTCACCTCGAGAATATCACGGATGGTGTACTCCTCAGGCTTTTTCGCAAGCCTGTAGCCACCGCCCTTGCCGCGGAGTGACTGTACGAATCCGCTCTTCGACAGCATCGCCACTATCGACTCCAGATATTTCTCTGAGATTTCCTGCCTATCCGCTATATCCGAAAGCGGGATGAACTCTCCATTGTCATGCTCTGCGAGATCCACCATCACCCGCAGCGCATACCTTCCTCTTGTACTGACTGTCATATATATCTCCTACTATTCCTACAGATTCTATGGGATATTATGTTATTGTCGCACGTTTCTGAATATTTGTCAAGTCTGTTCATTTTTCTCTTCATCAGGCAGCTCGATCGTGCATATTTTCTCACATATAGCGATGAGATATGACACAAAGTCCTTCCTTGGGAACTTCTTATTTAATCCCATATCGAGGACCAGCTCGAGCCGGGACAGCACGAAGGTAAGGTAGGGAGAAAAGGCCTCCACTACCTCAGGAATACGCGCGCCGTCAATACGTGCCTTTTCCCAGAATGAAAGCGTCACCTTCTCATTGGTCTGCTTTATCTTCGTGATATACGCCCTGTGGGCTGTATTCCGCAGAAGCGCTGCATCGAGCAGATTCATGACTGCCTTTCCAGGGTCTCCGAACCTGTCTATCAGCTCCTCAAGCAGCTCCTGCTTGTCATCCTCCGAGCCTATCGCGCTGATTCGCTTGTACATATCAAGCCTGGTCTCGTCATCCCTGATATATGATGACGGTATATACGCATCGAGCCTGATATCCACATTTGTCTCGAATTCATCCTCGCTGGCCGGCAGGCCCTTTTCCTTAGCTACAGCGGCATTCAGCAGCTTGCAGTACAGCTCGTATCCGACTGATGCCATGTGGCCCGACTGCTCCTCGCCGAGTATATTCCCGGCTCCGCGGATCTCCAGATCCCTCATGGCTATCTTGTATCCGCTTCCGAGGTCAGTGAATTCCCTGATCGCAGCAAGACGCTTCTCCGCTACCTCCTTCAGCACCTTGTCACGCCTGTACATAAGAAAAGCATACGCTGTCCGCGAGCTTCTTCCGACCCTGCCGCGCAACTGGTACAGCTGGGAAAGTCCGAGCTGGTCAGCATCGTGGATGATGATCGTATTTACATTGCTGATATCAAGACCTATCTCTATGATGGTCGTCGCCACCAGCACATCTATATCCCGGTTCACGAAGTCCGTCATTATCTCCTCTAGCTGGTTCTTCGGCATCTGTCCGTGGGCATATTCCACCACGGCATCCGGCACCATGTCCTGAATCTTCGCAGCCACATCCGCTATCTGGCGGACCTTATTTATCACATAATATACCTGTCCGCCTCTCGCCAGCTCACGCTCTATCGCCTCACGCACCATCTCGTCATTCTGCTCGAATACGAAGGTCTGGATCGGAACCCTGTCAGTCGGCGCATCGAGAAGCAGGCTCATGTCGCGGATTCCGGACATGCTCATGTGAAGCGTTCTCGGTATCGGAGTCGCGGAAAGAGACATTACATCGACGTTTTTCTTCATCTCCTTGATCTTTTCCTTATGCGTTACACCGAATCTCTGCTCCTCATCGATTATGAGAAGTCCGAGATCCTTGAATCCCACGTCCTTCGACAGCAGTCTGTGAGTTCCTATTACGATGTCTACCCTGCCTTCTTTCAGTCGCTGGATCGTCTCTTTGTTCTGGGCAGCAGTCCTGAAACGGCTCAGCATCTCGATATTTACAGGGTAATTTTTCATTCTCTCCTTAAAATTATTATAATGTTGCTGACAGAGTATCGTCGTAGGCACAAGATATGCCACCTGCTTGTTCTCCTGAACCGACTTGAAGGCCGCTCTCATGGCTATCTCCGTCTTGCCGAAGCCCACATCTCCGCAGATCAGGCGATCCATAATCTTCGGGCTTTCCATATCAGCCTTCACATCCTCTATCGCCTGCATCTGGCTGTCGGTCTCCTCGTATGGAAATGAATCCTCGAATTCCTTCTGCCACGGAGTGTCCGGACCATACACATAGCCCTTGTTCTGCTGGCGCTGGGCATACAGATCCACAAGCTCCTTCGCCACCTCGCCAACAGCCGATTTAACCCTTGACTTCGTCTTCGACCATGAATTGTCATTAAGCGAGTTCAGCTTCGGCTTCTTGTCGCCAACGCTGCCGTACTTCGAGAGCACATCGAGATTGGTGACCGGGACATACAGGTTCGAATCGCCCGCATAGGAGATCTTGAGATAATCCTTGACCACACCGTCGACCTCGATTTTCTTAATGCCCTCGTAAATACCGAGGCCGTGGTTCTCATGCACCACATAATCTCCAGGCGAGAGCTCTCCGAAACTCTGAATGGCCGTTCCGGCAGTATGCCTTTTTCTCTTCTTTTTCCTCCTGGTAGCCGTGCCGAAAATGTCACCCTCGGTAATATATACAAAGGCGATATCCGGGAATTCGTACCCGCGTCTGATGAATCCCCTCGTCACCATGACCTGTCCGGGCAGGATTGCTGACTCTCCCTTATCCGAATAGAATACGTTCAGACCGTCCTGTACCAGATTATCAGCAAGCTTCCTTCCTCTGGTCTCGGATGAGGTGATGAGACAGATACGGTACTTTTTCTTCCGATATAACCCGATCTCCTTCTCGAGCAGATCCGTGGAATTCTGATAGCTCGTGACTGACACCTGATGCACATAATACTGCCCGGCAGGCTTCATCGCGCCTGTATTTCCTGCGATCTGCGCAAACATGACTCCCGTGCGGTTCGCGCATTTTCCGAGGATCTCATGCGAGCCGAAGAGGATATGTTGCTGCCCTGGAAGAGCGGAGCCGCTTTCCACCCTCCTCATCATGCTCTCTGAGACTTCCTTCTCTACCATCCCCGCCTGCTCAGCTATCCTTGCCGGCTCATCTATGAAAATAAGCCCGTTCTGCGGTATATAGTCGAGAAGCCCGGCCTGCTCATCCTCGAAATACATCTGGAATCCGTCCGCCTGTGAATAGTCCCCTGACATGGCAAGATCCCTGAAGTCCTCATACATTGTCTTCAGGGCAAAGGCCTCCTCCGTCTTCATCTCATCACGCAGCTTCTGGTGCCGGGTGCTGTACTCCTTTTCGAGCTGCTTCAGGCCCTTCTGCTTCTTGTCATCCGTCAGGACGAATTCCATCGCCGGGTCTATGCGTGCACAGTCCACATTCTCATCGGACTTCTGACTTCCGATATCGAAGGTCCTGATCGTATCTATCTCCGTATCCCAGAACTCTATCCTGACCGGAGCGTCCTCTGTCAGAGAAAAAACATCGATGATTCCTCCTCTTGACGCAAACTGCCCCGGCTCCTCCACCTGTGCGACAGGCTCATATCCCATCGCCACAAGCTTTCTCTGCAGACGGGACGGGTCCTCCTCGTCGCCCGGATGCAGCTCTATCACGGCATCCGTCAGCTCCTCGAGCGGAGGCAGGATATTCATCAGCGCATCAACAGTCGTGGCTATGGTCAGATGATCGCTCTCCGAAAGCGCGCGGAACACCCGCATCCTCTCTCTTGTCAGGGTATTTCCCTTCACATCAGACTGGTAGAAGAGCACATCCTTCGCAGGAAAATACTCAGTATTCTCATCCACATGCCTGTACTCATCTACGAATTCCAGTGCCTTCTTTTCTCCATCGAAAATAACAAGCTTCCACGGCACATCCCATCCGAGTGCCTGTACAGCCTGTGCCTTCGCCTGGTCGAGAATCCCGGAAAGCTCGTACATTCCGCCCTTGTTTAATTTTTCCTTTAGTTCCTGAATCTCCCCGAGCTCATAAAAGGGTGATCTGAATTCTTTCATAGCCTTACCAGAAAAGATGAAAATGGGGACAGGTCCCTTTTTCATCTTTTTTCCATAAACCAGAAAACCCGACCACGAATGGCCGGATTAACTGGAAAAGTTTGTATGAATATTGCAAGCTTTTTTATAAAAAAATAAAGTCTGAATATTTACTCATCTACACACAATTCATATCGTACAAAATCCGAGCACCCGGATTTAGCCGCCCGGATTCTGTTGTTGCTCTATATTGTAACGTGATTCTATATTCTCGAAATCCGCCTGATGTCATACATCAGATAGCATCAGTGTGAGATAACCTCATAGCCGTCCTCTGTCACGAGCACCTGATATTCCCACTGTGCAGACGGCATTCCGTCAAGTGTGTAAACTTCCCAGTTGTTTTCCTTATCCGTATAAATGTCAGCTGCGCCCATATTTACCATTGGCTCAATGGTAAAGCACATTCCCGGAACCATCAGCATATCCTCGCCACGATTCGACAGATAGCCTACCCACGGCTCCTCATGGAATTCGATACCGCAGCCGTGTCCGCCAATCTCTCTGACGACGCTGTAGCCATTTTCCTCGGCATGTGTATGGACAGCCTCTGCCATATCGCCAAGGAAGCCCCACGGCTTCACCTGTGCGAGTCCCAGGTCACAGCATTCCTTCGTGACCTCGACAAGTCTCTTCTTTTCCTCGGAGACATTGCCTATCATGTACATCCTCGATGAATCAGAGAAATATCCGTCGAGGATCGTGGAACAGTCGACATTGATGATATCACCGTCCTGCAGGACCACATCATCTGACGGGATTCCATGGCAGACCTGATCATTTACCGAGGTACATACGCTCTTCGGGAAGCCCTCGTAGTTCAGCGGTGCAGGAATTCCTCCCATGCCATAAGTCACCTCATTGATGATATTGTCGATCTCGAGAGTCGTCATTCCCTCGTGGATCTGCTTTGCTACCTCATCGAGGCAGGCCATATTGATGACGGCACTCTTTTTGATCTTCTCGATCTGCTCCGGTGTCTTGATAATTGTCCTGTCAGGCACCTCATGGCCCTCGAGCCTTATGCTCTCGATCTTCCTGTCAAAGGCCTCGTGGCACTGCTTGTACTTCTTGCCGCTGCCACACCAGCATGGATCGTTCCTGCCGATCTTGGTGATTTTCTTTTTATTTGTTGCCTGACCTGGTCCTAATGCGTTCATTTGTCTGTCTTTCTGTAATATTCTGTATTTTTTGATGCGGAACATTCCGGCTGATTCCTCAGTGTAATCCGGCCCATCCGTATCCGGTTCCATGAATCACTGATTTTTACCTTATGCTTCTTCTCAAGCTTCTCATAAGCCCTTCCGTCGTAGCCATAGCTGGCAAATGTATCATCATTTTCATCCGCAAGGATCTGCTGATACTTCTCTGATACTGCTATGCCTGCGATCGTCCTGCTCAGGACATCATAAGAGACCGGAAGGTTTTCCTTCTGGTCATCATAGAGATCCTCGTAAAAGTCGGTGATCCGGTCCTCCATCTGCTGCTTTTCATCTGTGGAGAGTGCCACGCCATGCTCCTGCGCCATTCTGAGCAGAATCCTGTCATGAATGGCCATCTCAATAGACGCCCTTCTCGCCTCGGAGATGATGAAAACGCCGTTGACATGGCTATCCCAGTAGTTCCACGGCTTTTCCTGATCATACGCAAGCGCTGCCGTCTGGACCTGATTCTCCTCGTATACCACGTAGAAGGCCACATCCCGGTAGGTCAGCTTCTCTCCATCTATTGTCACAGCGGTGTCATCGAGGTGATCCCTATATACAAAGTCCCTGCTTCTGGTGATCCCCTGGTACAGCCCGAGGGCAAGCACCGCTGTAATGCCTGCTGCCACGAGAATTATGATAATGGACTTCCTGGCATTTACCCGCAGTCTCGCCAGCCGGCTTTTTACCTTGTCTGTCATATCACTCTCCTGATCGCAAGCACGGTCCCGTGATTCCATGAACGGTTGTGAGTGATACCCGTTCTCGAGCTCTGTGCCTCGACTATCATACCGTCTCCCGAATATATGGCCACGTGGCCCGGATAGCAGACTATATCTCCGGCCTTGATATTGTCAGGACTTACCGCCTGACCTACAGACCTGAGAGCTGCTGAATTCCTCGAGCCCGACAGATCTATTCCGAAATGCCTGTACACCTGCACCACGAATCCCGAGCAGTCACAGCCATTGGTCAGGGAATTGCCTCCCCATACATACGGATTCCCGACGAACTGCATGGCGTAGCTTACGACAGCCGATCCGCTCACATTGGTGGCTGGTGATGGATCTGCATCCTGCTGGTAAGGATTGCTGCCGCCACTATTACTACCGCCCGAGCCGCCACCCTGTGAAGCCCTTGCCTGTCTTGCAGCAGCTGCAGCCTGGGCGAGATTCCTCTGTCTCCTCTCTTCCTCGAGCCTCTGTCTTCTCTCCTCAGCCTCCTTCTTCGCCTGAGCCTTGGCCTTAGCGACCTGGGCATTGATATCAGTGACCTCATCCTTCTTTGAATCGATCAGGGATTTCAGACTCTTCTTCTGGCTCTTCAGAGACTTTTTCTCCTTCTCGAGCTCATCCTGCTGGTCCTCGAGATCCTCTTCCATCCCCTGGATTTCTACCCTGGTAGCCTCATACGAATCCAGCAGATCCCTGTCATAGCTGTAGACAGCATTCATGTACTGGACCTTATTGATGAAATCAGTAAGGCTCTTCGAGCTTACGAGGATATTGAACACGTTATTGTCCGTATCATTCTCATAAAAATACCTGATACGCGACTTCATGGCATTGTACTGCTGCTTCTCAGCCTTCTTCGCGTCCTTCAGATCCTCTTTGGTATCCTCTATATCCTGTGTATTATTCTTAATATCCTCTTCAAGAGCATCAATCTGTGAAATGATATTTACCAGACGTGACTGCAGGTCATCAACCTCTGCCTGCTTCTCGGCGCCCTGCTTCTGCAGGGCCCTTATCTTATTCTTGATGCCGGAAGCATTTGCAGTCACCTGCGGTGTCGTAACAAGCATCACTGATGCTAATATGAAAGCGATAAATCTTTTCATTAATACCTCTGTCAAAAACCACAATCTGTCTATAGTATATCACAAAAAAAGAGGGCATTAAAGCCCTCCTTGAAAATCTATTCAGTTGTATAATACTATCAGCAGAGCCTCATCCGGATCTCTTCGGTGATGACATCCTTATAGCTGAATGAAAGCAGCTGGTCCGGGTGATCTGCATCATCATCTGACACAAGCACTGTAAATACACTGGGATAGGCTTCCTTGATCACACCCTTGCGGATATCTACCTTATTCCGGCCTCTGTCAAGCTGGATCATTACTTTATTTCCACGCTGCTGCTCGATTGAATAGCGTACCTTATTGTACTCTGCCTGTTCCATTAATATTTCCTCCTGTCCACTACATCACGCTTCCGTGAGGCAGTAACAAATACAAGATGTAGTATATCACCTTTTGCCCTATATGTCAAAATAGTTTTGCAAATTTTACATTTAGTTTACAAAATTCCACTAAATACAGTTTCCTGAATATCGAACCATTCCGCTGTCGCAACATGATAAAATATTTCCGGTACCCTTATTACAATAGCGGAGGAAATATGGAAAATCGCAATTTATACTATGGTCTCGCACCACAAAACGAATCGTCCGGGCTCATGATCCGTGACCTCAGGAAAAAATCACAGCTTTCCCAGGAAAATATCGCCTACGGCATCTGCTCCGTGCAGAAATTCTCGCGAATCGAATCCGGCAAGGACCAGCCCACAGAGCTGGAATTCTCAGGGCTTATGACCAGGCTTGGCGAGCCCGGACTGTGCTATGGCGACCTTTACAATTTTGGCAGCGGCAAAAGACTCGCCCTGCGGGCCCGCATCCATGAGGAGGCTGTCCTTGAGAACTGGGAAAAGGTAAGCGAGTACCTCTGTCAGTATTACAGGCTGTTTCCTGAGCAGTCGCCCGAGGAAAAGCAGCTTCTGAGCTTCTATGAGGCTGCTCACTGCTATATTTCAAATGATGATATGGATGGGATCGTATTCTCGGAGCTGTGCAGTGATATACTGATGAAGGGCCGTCCGGGCTGCTGTTCGCCGTCTGACATCGATTTCATTCCAACGCAGGCTGAATTTTTCCTGATGAATGCAGCTTCAGTGGGGCTGTCAGAATCACAGGATCCTGTCCTGCGTGCAAGGGCGCACGAGCTGCTCATGACCCTGCTTCTTCTCAACAAAAAGCGCAGCCTGCCTGTTCTCTGCCGCAGCACCTGCATCGGCGTGCTTCTGAATCTGTGTATCATCGAAACTGAAAATAACGACCTGTACCCGGCACAGACTCATCTCGACCTTCTGTTCCGCAATTTTGCCTACTGTGGCGGATCACATCTGTATTACAGGGCTCTTGCCTGCAAGGCAGATCTGCTCGAGCGTACAGGCCACCCGTGTGAGGCGTCCGAGCTGCGGCACTGCATTTATTCTGTTCTTCACATAAATTCGAAAAAAAGTCATCACAAAGTACTCGTTTTTTAAATCCTCTTGTGTTATACTAAGCGTAAGACAACCCATCAATATGCGGGATATGTTTTTCCGCCCGCATAGAATTTTTTTAGCAAAGGGGGTTTTCATCATGAAGATCAACATCACAGGAAAAAACATCGAACTCACAGATGGTCTCAAGACCGCTGTCAATGACAAGCTGTCCAAGCTGGACAAGTACTTCACTGATGACACGACAGTGAATGTCACCCTGTCAGTCGAGAAGGACAGACAGAAGATCGAGGTTACGATTCCTATCAAGGGGCAGATCATCAGATCTGAGCAGGTTTCTAATGACATGTATGTGTCGATCGATCTCGTAGAGGAAGTCATCGAGAGGCAGCTGCGCAAGTACCGCACAAAGCTGGTATCGAAGCAGAACGAGCCAAAGGAATTCTTCCAGGAGGACTTCATCGAGGAGGATGATGACGACGAGGAGGATTCACAGATCAAGATCAAGAGAACCAAGCACTTCGGCATCAAGCCTATGTATCCTGAGGATGCATGCGTGCAGATGGAGCTTCTCGGTCATGATTTCTTCGTATTCAGAAACGCCGAGACTGACGAGGTAAATGTAGTGTACAAGCGTCGTGGCAATACATACGGACTTATCGAGCCAGAGTTCTGACCGAAAGCTTCGAGATGATTTTCATTGCGGCAGGGGATTTTCTCCTGCCGTTTATTTTTGGAGAAATAATGAGAACAATAATCACCCTTATCTATGTAGTAATATTTCTTATCATATCGCTCCCTATAATGGGCATTGGCTGGCTCATGACGAGGAAGGACCACCACAGACTGGACAGATTCTATCTGCGTTTCATACAGTGGGGCTTTCACTGTGTGGAATGGCTGTCCGGATCAGATGTGACGGTAGAGGGTCTTGAAAATATCCCGACCGACAGGCCGGTCCTCTATATCGGGAATCACCAGAGCTTCTACGATATCGTGGTAACATACGGCAGGCTGCCGGATGTCACCGGATTCATCGCCAAGCAGTCAGTATTTAAGGTTCCCGTACTCGGCGGGTGGATGAAGCAGCTATACTGTATAGGGCTTGACAGATCAAGTCTCAGATCAGGAATGGACATGCTGCTTAAGGCAATCGACGAAATAAAGAACGGAATCAGTATTTTCATTTATCCTGAGGGTACCCGTTCCAAGGACGGCGAAGTACATGACTTCCATCCGGGAAGCTTCAAGATTGCCGCTAAGGCGAAGTGTCCGATAGTTCCGGTCGCTGTCTCCGGTACAAGAGATATTCTCGAATATCATTTCCCCAATGTAAAAAAGTCCCATGTAACGCTTAAATTTGGAAAGCCTATCGAGACAAAAGATATGTCAAAGGATGAGCAAAAGGCTCTTCCTGAAAGGGTAAGAGACGAAATCATAGCCATGAAAACGGCATAAAAGAAGAGCCCCCATGCGGGGGCCCTGTAAAAGAGGGGGAGTATGAAAAACGAAAACAATTTCCGTCTCAAAAGGAACTGTAATTTCCTTTTGATGCTTATATGATACAGGACAATTGTGTTTAAATTGTGAACAGCCAATGAAAAGTTTATTAAATCAAGGAAAAATTTCAACTGCCCCTTTATACGGCGTAGTGACTGGTGCTTCGCGCGGTATCGGCCGTGCCGTCGCTACGGAAATGGCTTCCAATGGGGTAAATCTCGCCCTCTGCTGCCGTAAGAGCATCCAGGAGCTGCATTTCTTTGCCAGTGATCTTCAGAAGAAATATGGCATTTCTGCGCTTGTCTTCCAGACTGATGTCGGCAATCCTGACTCCGTCCAGGCTATGGCTGACGAGGTCCTCGATTCCTTCCCACGCATCGACTATATGGTAAATAACGCAGGCATATCTGTCGTCGGCCTGATAACAGATATGTCCATCGAAGAGTGGAACCGCCTGATATCTGTGAATCTGTCGTCACTTTTCTATATGACGAAGGCCTTCGTGCCTGCAATGATCCATGAGAAGAGTGGCTCCATCCTGAATATCTCATCCATGTGGGGAACCGCCGGTGCCTCGTGCGAGGTTGCCTATTCAGCCAGCAAGGGTGGTGTCAATCTTTTCACTAAAGCCCTTGCAAAGGAACTCGCCCCGTCAGGTATCCGCGTGAATGCCGTCGCTCCCGGCTGCGTGGACACTGACATGAATGCCTGCTTTTCTCGTGAAGAAAAGAGAGATCTCTGTGATGAGATCCCTCTTGGTCGTTTTGCTTCACCGGAAGAAATAGCTGACGCTGCCTGGTCGCTTATGAACCTGAGCTATGTTACCGGCCAGATACTCGGTGCTGACGGAGCATTTCTCTAATCATCAGCATCCCCGGAGTATGTGTCGTCATCCAGTGCATTCCTGTCCATATATTCTGTCAGGGCATTAGCTATGAGCGCAGAAAACGAGATTCCACGTCTCTCTGCCTCATCACAGGCCAGGCTGTACATATCCGGCCTCATAGTGAGTGTATATTGTTTCTTCTTGTTCTTTACTCTAGGCCGTCCCCGGCGTCTCGGAGCCGTCTGTTCCTGAATATCTGAATTATCCATCTTTTCCTCCATTATTATACATGTGCCTTTCTTCGAAAGGCATCAAAGTGGTTATGAAACACAGCTTCTGGCCTTTCGATTTTTCTAATTTCCTGTTATTCTTATA
>OMZG01000004.1 GCA_900315505.1 uncultured Lachnospiraceae bacterium | reverse complement strand
AGAGCGTGATGCGAGGGACAGGTTCCTGCACGAGGTATTCACTTCAGATGCATTCAGCAGGTATTATACAGGCGCTGACCCGGATGTGATCGAGGGCTACCTGTACTCCATCATTTATATCTACGAGGAGAATACCAATAGCGACGATCCACACGACTCCGCAGAACTCGCTAGCTACGCATTACAGCTGATGCTTCATGGTATCAGGGGCATAGAAAAATCCGGTGACTGATATGGCCACCGGATTTCATGTTCAGAGGGTTGTGATTCCCATTTGGGAAGCAAGCTTACGAACGGATGTCTCTGACAGCTTGCTGATCTGAGCGATAAAGGACACCGGCTGATTGCCAGCCTTCAGCATATCGGATGCTACCTCAACATTTCTTTCTTCTTTCCCTTCTTCCTTACCTTCCTGCTTTGCCTCTTCGCGGCCTTTTTCCAGAACCTTCTCCTGGTCGTATTCTGTTATAAACATATCTGTCACCTCCGCACGGTGTGCAATTAAAAATGGTCTGATAACGAAATCTTCAGGCATGTCATCAAGCGTGATATTTATTGCTGATTCAAGGTTATCAGCATTTTCCTGATTCCTTCGTACAGTATCAAATACCTAGACGGCATTATCGATTGTATTGAACGCGATGTCGTCAGGATCCGTGTAGTCCTCATCTGTATTATACTATCATACATATCTCAGTTTTATCAAATTGAAAAAACCTTGAAGCCTGGTGGGAAAAAAATATTCTTTTGAGAGAGAAAGCTGAGACTTGTCCTACAGAGAAAGCAAAATCTGTGGAATAAGCCAGGGATTACAGATGCCTCATATTTGTGGAAATGTCCATATTTGCGTAAAGTAGAGACTGTCCAAGGGATGAATCCAGCGATGAGTCCTGAGGAAAGTGAATAGAAGCATGACGCAAGTGCCTATCTCAGATTTTCAGAATATGGTAATGCCAAAACTCCGATTCTGATGAGAGAAGCACAGGCCGGAAGTACTGCCGACGCATGGTAGTGACAGCCGGACGCCTCCGTGTCATGTGGATACGGTTTGGGAGGACCTTTTCACTTAGCATATTGACAAACATTCCACATTGTGGATGCCCCGGATAGTGGTTCATTTACACCATCCAGGGAGCACATCCAGAAAAAGGAGGAATCATAACAAATGTTAAATCTTAAAAAGGGATTAGCAGTAGTGCTCGCAGCTGCAACAGCGCTGACATTCGCACCGGTGGCTAATCTTGGACAGGCTGTGACAGCGAATGCAGAAGCATCAACAATTACAAGTGCAGACGCTTCAACGCTAATCAATAATACAACAAGTGTTGCAACATGGGAAACAACAGTAGGTGGATACAAAACATATTGGATCTCAGAAAACTCGCATAACGACGACCAGAAGTATAAGCTGAGCTGGGATAATAGTGATGCAATTGCTGTGACAAGTAAGGTTGATAACAAAACCCACGAACCTGGCGACGCGGACATCTTAAATGGCGCCACTGTTACTAACAAATCTGGCTTCAGTATTCTTGCAAAGGCAAAAGGTACTGTTACAATGACCCTTAGCTGGGGTGATGGTGCAGCCAACAACAAAAAGATCACCTGGAGAATTATCGTCAACAATCCAAGCGAAAAGCCAGGAGTAACAGCTGATCTTACAGCAGGTACAGAGCCTGCAGTTAGAAATACTGATGGCGTTTGGTATGTTCATATGGATGATGGAACAGCAACAAAAGCAACAAAAGTTAGCAGTTCCAACGGTGCAACAGGTTTATTTGGTGGATACTGGGATATCACAAAGGTTCAGTCATCTGATGACAAGACTGTAAAAGTCAATACCAGTTATGACGCTACAGATGATAATGGAATTAAACATAATGTTTTTACAGGAGCATCTAGAGATCTGACAGACAATCCTAAACATACAACAGACGCTACAGATCCTTTCTTCGGTGTTAACTTCCTTCACACTGGTTCAGCCACACTTAATGTTACAATGAAGGTTGCAACGGCTACAAAGGGTGGCAAAACCACTTACGGAACTTATGAGGATGGAAAAACTGAGACCGTTACTATCAAGTTCGTAGTTCTTGCTCAGGATTCTACATTCAAGGCTGGAGATACAAGTATCGAAAAGACTGATTACACATCAGTTGGCCCGGATGTTGTAGAGACTCTTTATCTTACAGAGAAGGATCCATCTAAGTCTCTTAACGTAACTTTCTCAGATGAGCAGTTCTCAGGTGAGGGTCCTAAGTATGAAGGCGTAGCTCTTAATAAGTCTACAGACCTTAAGACAGCTAAAAAGGATACTGCAACAGCTGACACCTGGACAGGAACATCATATTCCTCCAAGTATGATAATACAGACCTTACTATTGACTCAAAGGGTCAGGGTACTGTAACAGCTACTGCAAATGCTCTTAATGCAACAGAACAGTATTACGATATCCTTGTTACAAACAACGACCCGACTGCTGCAAATGCAAAGTCAGGTATCATCCGTGTAATCACAATAAGAAATGCCAAGGATTTCACCAATCTTGAAGTAAAGACCAAGAATAAGGCGGCTGATCTTGATGCCAAGGTATCTGCATCATATGATACAAATGGTTCAATCAAGGATGGCAATGATACTAAGGCTCTGACACTTTCTACCAAAGATCTTGCAGAGGTACCGTTCGTTGCTACGACAAACAGCTCAAAAGCAGTTGATATCCAGTCTAGCGATAAGTCCGTTGTAGAGTATGATTCAGCATCTCAGTCTCTGAAGGCTAAGAAGGTTGGCTCAGCAGTTGTTACTGTAAAGGCTTCTTCTGATACCAAGTATTATGGAAATGCTACTCTTACATTCAATATCGATGTAACAGATCAGTATGTAATCAATGCTATTACAGTAAAGAATGCTACACCTATCGTTCTTACAAAGGATCACAAGACTGAGACAATTGAAGCTTCAACTCCAGGAAAGAACGCTCTGAAGTTTACTCTTGTTACGCCTAACGCTGATGGCTCATACAGCGCTACAACAGATTCTCATGTAGCTGTAGAGGCTAATACTGGTAAGGTTACTTACACAGGTGTTGGCGCAGGTGAGGCAATTGTAGAGATTACTGGTACAGCAAACACCGACGCACTTGCACCTGCAGCAGCTCACGTAACTGTTCAGTACACAGATAAGAAGGCTGCTTCTCAGCTCAAGGTTGATAAGAACGCTCTGAATCTTGATGCTGGTGAGACAAAGTCTGTTGCCGCTTCAGGTACAGCTATCACAGTATCATCATCTGATCCAGAGGTTGCTACAGCTACATATGCTGATGGTCAGGTTTCTGTAACAGGTGTCAAGAAGGGCGTTGCAGTAATCACTGTAACAGATGCTGGAAACGCAAGCTATGATAGTGCTTCAGCACAGATCGTAGTTTATGTAGATGGCGCTACAGTTACACCTGAGAAGGTAACAGGACTTAAGGTATCTAATAAGAAGGGTGCCAAGGTTAGTGTAACATGGACTTCACAGGGCAAGAACATCAACTACCGTGTTTACAAGAAGGTAGGCAACGGCAAGTGGGTTGCCAAGAACGTTGCTGGCAGCAAGACTACTCTTTCAGTAAAGAAGGGTGCTAAGGTTCAGGTAAAGGTTAAGTCTTATGTCAAGGATGAGAACGGTAAGACAACCTGGGGTCCGGCAGCTACAAAGGCTAAGACCTTCAAGACTGACAAGAAGTAATACCCAATCCTTCAAAGACAATCAACATATTTGACAAGAAAAAAATTTCAGAGAACCCTGAAATTTCTCTGGGATCTTGAAAAACAATTGATCCGGGGTGCTCCTCCCAGCACCTCGGATTTATTTTTTTCATTGACAGAACATATGTACCCATGATATAATATTTCCATCAAAGAAACATATGTTTTTAAAGGACGAAAAGGTGGCTTTAAAAATCAGCATAAGCTGATATAATGAAAGGAGGTAGACAATATGTGTGATTACAGCTATGCTATAGAGGAGATCGCTGCAGAGAAGGCAACTGAAAAGGCTGACAAAAATAAGGATCTGTCTCACATTCAGAGTCTAATGCGCAAAATGTGATTGTCAGTTGATGAGGCGATGGAGAATCTTGAAATTGATCCTGACAAGCGCAGCGGTTATAAGGACATCATCACAGGTGAAATCAAATAAGGATCAGGGCGAGGGCAGACTTGATGTAGAGGTGCGGGATAGACCGAATCGTCGGGCATTCATCATTGAGGCAAAGGTCGCTGATTCCAGAGTAGGGATGGCTGCCTGCTGTGACCGGGCACTCGCTCAGATTGCAGACAGAGGCTATCACCGTGATGAAAGCTTCTATGGCTATAGGCAGATAATATGCTATGACGTAGCCTTCTAAAAGAAGGAAGCACTGGTGAAGAAGAATACCGATTTTCATTGACACTGCCTCACGAAAGTAGTATTATTTTCCATCGGATGGTATTCGTGATGAAACCGTACCGAACTGAATAGACAGCTGACGGGCATTCCGACGTACCGTAGACCCATACGGGCTGCGAGAGATATACGGAGGTGATGCGATGAGACAGATTGGCTTTATAGGTGCCGGGAAGGTCGGCACGGCTCTGGGACTGTATCTGTCCAGGGCAGGATACACTGTGAAAGGGTATTACAGCAGGACCTATGGTTCTGCACAGACGTCAGCAGAGATTACTGGGACGTCAGCATACGAGAATATAGAGGACATCGCAGCAGCTTGCGATGTTCTTTTTTTATCTGTTCCCGATGCGGCGATACGGAGTGTTTCTGATCAGCTGGCAGCTACACCGGTGGACCTCACGGGCAAGTGGGTCATACACTTAAGCGGTGCAGCTACATCTGATATTTTTTCAGATATGCGGGGAGCGTACGGCATTTCATTACATCCGGCAATGGCAGTCTCAGATTCTGAGAAGGCATGCCGGGAATTTCCATCAGCGGTATTTACAATCGAGGGTACATCAGCAGAAGAGACGCAGAAGGCAAAGGAATACTTCGAAGGAGCGGGACTTTCGGTGCTTACGATAGATAAGGAGCGCAAGAGCCTGTATCATCTGGCATGTGTCTTTTCGAGCAATCTGGCCTGCGGACTGTATGAGGCAGCGCTTGATATCCTGCATGAGGCCGGATTCAGCCGCTATGAGGCAGGACGGATAGCAGGACCACTCTTTATGGCGAATGCGAGGGCACTCGCAGATAAGGGACCAGAGGCTGCACTCACGGGCCCGGTAGAACGGGCAGACCTTAAGACAGTGGAGCGGCACCTTGACGTGATACCGCATGAGTACAGGGATATATATAGAGACCTGTCACAGGAACTCATAAGAATAGCTCGAGCGAAGAATCCGGGCAGGGACTATGATGAGCTCGAGGAATATCTGAAAGAGGAGAAATAAATGGCACTTAAGAAGCAGACAGTAAATACACTCCAGAAGATGAAGACAGACGGTGAGAAGATCGCAATGCTCACCTGCTATGATTATACGACAGCTACACTTATCGAGCAGACAGCAATAGAGGCAGTCCTCGTAGGCGATTCACTTGGCATGACGGTGATGGGATACGAGGATACCCTTCCGGTCACAATGGAGGATATGATCCATCACACGGCCTGTGTATCGAGAGGACTGAAGAATACTTTCCTGGTGGCAGATATGCCGTTCATGTCATACCATATCTCAGATGAGCAGGCAGTAGAGAATGCCGGACGCCTGATCAAGGAGGGCCATGCAAATGCCGTGAAGCTCGAGGGCGGCTCAAAGTACGCATCCAGGATCAGAGCAATAGTAGATGCGCAGATCCCGGTTGTAGGGCATATAGGACTCACCCCGCAGTCGGTGAATGCATTCGGCGGCTTCAAGGTACAGGGCAGGAATGAAGCCCGTGCGAAGGAAGTACTGGAGGATGCGAAGAAGGTAGAGGAGGCCGGAGCATTTATGGTGACACTCGAATGTGTACCGGAGAAGCTTGCCAGGCTCATCTCAGAGGAGCTTACTATACCTACGATAGGCATTGGCGCAGGCAATGGCTGTGACGGCCAGATACTTGTATATCAGGATATGCTCGATATGTTCGATGGTATCGCGCCGAAGTTCGTAAAGCATTTCGCTCATATCGGAAAGGAAATGAAGGAGGCCTTCAATGACTATTCTAAGGAGGTAAAGAGCCGGGAATTTCCTGTAAGCGGAGAGCATACATTTAAGATTGATGATGCAGTCATAGAGGCTGTAAGAAAGGATTCATGATGGAAGTAGCAGAGACCATAGCAGAAGTAAAGAAATATGTGAAAGAGTGGAAGAAGAACGGTGAGACCATAGGACTCGTACCTACAATGGGATATCTGCATGAGGGTCATGCAAGCCTCATCAGAAAGGCCCGTGAGCAGAATGACAGAGTGGTGGTATCTGATTTTGTGAATCCTATACAGTTCGGCCCGAATGAGGATCTCGAGCAGTATCCGAGGGATTTTGACGCGGACTGCAGGCTGTGTGAGAGCCTCGGGGCCGATCTCATTTTCCATCCGACACCGGAGGAGATGTACGGAAAGGATCACTATACGAAGGTACATGTGGATACGCTTACCGCAGGACTCTGTGGAGCAGTGCGTCCGGTGCATTTCGACGGAGTATGCACGGTAGTCACGAAGCTCTTCCATATCGCAGAGGCAGACAGGGCATATTTCGGACAGAAGGATGCCCAGCAGCTGGCAGTGGTACGCCGCATGGTTCATGATCTGAATTATAATATAGAGATCGTGGGCTGCCCGATAGTGCGTGAGGCGGATGGTCTTGCGAAGAGCTCGAGAAATACTTACCTTTCACCGGAAGAGAGAAAGGCAGCAGTCATCCTGTCAGCCTCTCTCAAGGCAGCAAGGAAGGCTATAGATGCAGGTGAGAAGGATCTGAATAGAATAAAGCAGATCATCACTGACAAGATAAATACGGAGCCACTTGCGAAAATCGACTATGTGGATGCTGTAGACTTCAATATCCTAAAGCCGAAGGAGAAGCTTGACGGAGAAGAGACTCTCATAGCCATAGCTGTATATATCGGCAGGACCAGAGAGATCGATAATATCATAGTGAGGTAATGGTATGTATATCAATATGCTGAAGTCCAAGATCCATCGTGCCGTTGTGACGCAGGCAGCACTTGACTATGTGGGCAGCATCACGATAGACGGGGATCTGATGGAAAAGTCACATATCAGGGAATACGAGAAGGTGGAGATCGCCGACGTCGAGAATGGAGAGCGTTTCTCTACCTACGTCATAGCAGGTGAGCGTGGAAGCGGCATCATCTGCCTGAACGGTGCGGCAGCAAGGAAGGCAGCCGTGGGAGACCATGTGATCATAATGAGCTACTGCCAGGTAGATCCGGATACAGAGGATATTGAGAAGCCTGTAGTAGTTCTCGTAGATGAAAAAAATTCACCGACTAAGGTCGTACGCTACGAGAAGCATGGCCGGTTCGCCTGATGTATTCATTTATGAAATATTGCTATTTTTCGTGATGTGGTGATATAATATTTCCCGTTATGAGAGAGATAAAGGAATTAGACCAGAGCGTCATAGATAAGATAGCAGCAGGCGAGGTCGTGGAGAGACCGGCGTCTGTGATCAAGGAGCTCGTGGAGAATGCAATAGACGCAGGAGCCACCGCAGTATCTGTTGAGATAGAGGGCGGAGGCATAGACCTGATCAGGGTGACGGACAATGGAAGCGGCATCCCTGCAGATCAGATAGAGATAGCTTTCCTGCGTCACGCAACGAGCAAGCTTCGTACCGAGGACGAGCTACATTCCATAGGCTCGCTCGGATTCAGGGGAGAGGCACTTTCAAGCATAGCAGCAGTCTCGAAGGTAGAGGTCTTCACGAAGACTGAGGACGAGATGGCAGGCTGCCATTACCGCATCGAGGGCGGCAGGGAGATAGAGAAGGAATCAAAGGCGGCTCCGGATGGGACCACCTTTATTATCCGTTCACTTTTTTATAATACACCGGCCAGACGGAAGTTCCTGAAGAGCCCTGTTACAGAGGGCAATTACATCAGGGATCTCTTAGAGAAGCTGGCCATTTCACATCCGGATATCGCATTCAAGTTCAGATCGAATAAGTCAGATAAGTTCGTTACCGTGGGTGACGGCAAGCTTCTCGATGCCATCTACTGCGTGTATGGCAGGAGCATTGCCAATCATCTGCTCACTGTGGACAGGGCAGAGGAGGGCATCCGCATCACAGGTTTCCTGGGGAAGAGCGAGCTGAACCGTGGCAACCGTACGATGGAAATTTTTTTCGTAAATGAAAGACTCGTGAAGAGCAATATCCTGTCGAAGGCTCTCGAGGCCGGAGGTGAGGGCTATGTGATGAAGCATCAGTATCCGTTTGCGATTCTTTTCCTTGATTTCGACCCGGCGCTTGTGGATGTAAATGTGCACCCGTCGAAGCAGGAGGTCAGATTCATGGATGAGCCTCTGGTGTACAGGCTCGTGCAGCAGGCAGTTCATGATGCGTATGTGAGCGGAGATGGCATAAGGGATACCTCTGATCTCGAGGAGACTCCTGAAGCACCGGCTATGGTACAGACAGTATCTGAGGACTCTGATAATGCACCGGGGTCAGCACCCGAGCCATTCGAGAAGAACAGGCTCGACCAGATAAAGCAGGCCATCACCCACCAGATCGCCAAGGATTCCCCTTATGAGAAAAAGTATGAGAGGTCGAGCGTCGACCGCTTCCTCTCAGAAAGAGATGAGAGAGGCAGGTATGAGGAGACAGCACCGCAAGCCTCGAAGGACGATGCTGTCTTTGATAATCCTCTGAGGAAGGAGACCCTGAACCGCGACTATGAGCAGACATCCTTCCTTCCGAAGGATTCCGTGAAGAATCACAGGCTTATCGGGCTCGCCTTCGATACATACTGGATCTTCGAGTACAATGATGCACTTTTCCTGGTGGATCAGCATGCAGCGCATGAGAAGGTGAATTATGAGCGGCTCATGAAGCACATGGAGGATCATCAGATGACATCAGAGATGATCTCGCCGTCCATCATCATAAGCCTTTCTGAGCAGGAAAAGCAGGCGGTGTTCGATCATATAGATGCATTTGAGGATCTGGGATTCCGTATCTCTGATTTCGGAGAAAAGGAGGTAGCACTCGAGGCAGTGCCGGGGAACCTTTTCGATATCGACCCGAGAGAGCTGTTCACGAATGTGCTGCAGGGCATAGATGACTGGAGCACTGAAAAGGTACCTCAGATAGTGAGGGAGAAGATCGCATCCATGTCATGCAAGGCTGCAGTCAAGGGCAATCAGAAGATATCGGCGCAGGAGATGGAGGCTCTGTTCATGGAAATGATGCAGGCCGATGAGCCATATCACTGCCCGCATGGACGGCCGACTGTGATACGATTCACGAAGACAGATCTCGACCGCCGATTCAAGAGGATATTGAATTAAAATGTCAAAAACTCAGGAAATATCTCCTATGATGCAGGAGTATCTGAAGACTAAGGAAGAATACAAGGACTGCATACTTTTCTACAGGCTCGGTGATTTCTATGAGATGTTCTTTGATGATGCGCTGATGGCATCGAAGGAATTAGAACTCACGCTCACCGGAAAGAACTGCGGGCTTGAGGAAAGGGCGCCGATGTGCGGTGTCCCGTTTCATGCAGTAGATACATATATATCTAGGCTCGTAAGGAACGGGCACAAGGTCGCAATCTGCGAGCAGCTCGAGGATCCGAAGCAGGCGAAGGGGCTTGTGAAGCGAGGGGTCATAAGGATAGTGACTCCGGGAACGGACACAAGCGCTACGGATAATGAAGGAAGCAATAATTATATAGCCTGCATATACTACAAGGACCAGAGGAGCATAGGACTCGCGTTTGCGGATGTATCGACCGGTGACTTTTATACGACTCAGACAGACAGCATAAGCAAGGTCTCTGATGAGGTGTCAAAGTACGATCCGTCAGAGTTTATCTACAATAGTTCTCTTACGAGGGAAGAGCCTGACTTCATAAAGGATGAGACCGATAAGAAAAAGATGTGTTCCGAGGCAGACAGATCATATTTCCTGCCTGATAACGCTTGTGATGTGCTGAAGAGGCATTTCAAGGTCTATTCTACGGCAGCGCTCGGACTCGACGGCTATACGGAGGCTCTTATCGCAAGCGGAGCGCTTACCTCATATCTGCTCGATACACAGATGAATGATCTGTCACATATGAATGAGATCCATCCATATTCCATCGGACGGTATCTGATCATAGATCATTCGACGTACCGCAATCTCGAACTGACGGAGACTATGCGTGAAAAAGAAAAGCGTGGCTCGCTGTTCTGGGTGCTTGACCGCACGAAGACTGCTATGGGTCAGAGGAAGCTTAAGAATCTGATAGAGCATCCATTACTTGATGTGTCTGAGATAGAGGAGCGTCTCGATGCCATAGAAGAGATGAATTCGAATATGGTGGACCGTGAGGAGATCAGGGAGTATCTGTCAGGAGTCTATGATTTGCTGAGGCTACTCATGCGATTCTCATATAAGAGCGCGAACCCGCGTGATCTCCTGGCGTTTCGGGATTCTATAAAGCCACTCGGACCGATAAAGACCCTTCTGAATGGATTTCATTCTCAGCTGCTTCACGATATAAGTGATCAGATAGATCCGATGGATGATCTCTATGATCTGCTCGTGGCAGCTATTGATGAGGACGCGCCGGCATCTGTTCATGATGCAGGAATCCTGAAGGAGGGCTTCGATGAGGAAGCTGACAGGCTTCGCAGGGCAAAGACCGAGCGCAAGCAGTGGCTTTCAGATCTTGAGACCAGGGAGCGTGAGCGTAGCGGGATTCCGAAGCTGAAGGTCAGGTATAATAAGGTTTTCGGATATTTCATCGAGGTCAGCAATTCGTACAAGGACAAGGTACCTGATGACTATATCAGAAAGCAGACCCTTGTAAATGGTGAGAGGTACTACACCACTGAGCTGAAGGAACTTGAGAATACGATACTTGGAGCCCAGGATAAGCTGAATTCACTGGAGCATGAGATATTTGACCAGATCCTCGAGAAGCTGAATGAAGCATCGGTCCGTATCCAGAAGACAGCAGATGCAGTAAGCATGCTCGATGTACTGGCAGGAGTTTCTGATGTATCGCAGAAGAATCACTATGTGCGTCCGTCAATCAATGACCACGGTGTCATAGATATCAAGGGCGGCCGTCATCCCGTAGTTGAAAAAATGATACCGGACGGATCATTTATCGCAAATGATACCTATCTCGATGACTGTGACTTCAGGACAGCAATCATCACCGGACCTAATATGGCAGGAAAGTCCACCTATATGAGGCAGACTGCACTCATAGTGCTTTTGGCACAGTGCGGATTCTTCGTGCCGGCAGACAGTGCTGATATCGGTATCTGTGACCGTATATTCACGAGAGTCGGGGCAAGCGATGATCTGGCCAGCGGACAGTCTACCTTCATGGTGGAGATGAACGAGGTAGCAAATATCCTGAAGAATGCTACATCGAAGAGCCTTGTGATCCTTGATGAGATCGGCAGAGGAACAAGCACCTTTGATGGACTCTCTATAGCACAGGCCGTAGTCGAGTATGTCTCCGATAAAAATAAGATCGGAGCCAAGACTCTTTTTGCAACCCACTATCATGAACTGACTTCTCTCGAAGGAAAGCTCGATGGAGTCCATAACTACTGCGTCGCAGTGAAGGAAGAAGGAAAAGATGTCACATTCCTTCGAAAAATAGTTCCAGGAGAGGCAGACAGAAGCTACGGAATCGAAGTCGCAAAGCTTGCCGGAGTTCCACAGCCGGTACTCCGCCGTGCAAAACGCATAGCCGACAAGCTCGAGCGTGAGGACTTCGAGAACAAGTCGAGGTCTCATAAGAAGGATGACAATATCGAAGGACAGATGTCATTTTTCGATACGATGGTTGCAGATGCTCCTCGTGATGACAGGGCTTTAAAACTGGTAAATGAATTAAAAGATATAGACGTCAATAACATGACTCCAATGGAGGCTTTAAATAGATTATCTGAATTAGTATCGGAATCAAAAAATATAAAGTGATCTTAATTAATCGGAGGTATATTTTGAATTTAGCAGATTTCTACCTTGATGCGGGAATCAGCAGAGAGGTATATGAATATGGAGAGAGCATCGAATCACAACTGACAGATCGCTTCAACGCGATCGACAAGCTGGCCGAGCTGAACCAGATAAAGGTCATACAGGCAATGCGCAAGAACCGCGTATCCTACGACTGCCTGAATGGCACTACGGGATACGGATATGGTGATGTGGGGCGTGACACCCTGGAGAAGGTATATGCCGATGTATTTCACGGCGAGGATGCACTGGTCAGACCGCAGATCACCTGTGGAACCCATGCGATAGCACTGGCACTGTTCTCGAATCTGCGTCCGGGAGACACCTTTGTCTCGATAGCAGGCAAGCCGTATGATACCTTAGATGATGTGATAGGAATCAATCCATGCAAGGGTTCACTCGCAGAGTACGGAGTGAAGTATAAGCAGGCAGACCTGAAGGATGACAGTTCATTCGATTACGATGCCATCAGAAATGTGATCGATGATACGACAAAAGTAGTCGAAATCCAGCGTTCAAAGGGATATGCCACGAGAAAGTCATTCTCGGTCGACGAGATTGGGGAAGCCATTCATTTTGTAAAAAGCATCAAGCCTGATGTGCTGGTATTTATAGATAACTGTTACGGCGAGTTCGTAGAGGATAAGGAGCCGCTTGAGGTCGGAGCAGACTTCATGGCAGGAAGCCTGATAAAGAATCCGGGCGGAGGGCTCGCTCCTATCGGCGGATATATCGTAGGAAAGGAAGAGTGCATCGAGAATGCAGCCAACAGGCTCACATCCCCTGGACTCGGTCGTGAGGTAGGAGCTTCACTGGAGGCAATGAGGAGCTTCTATCAGGGATTCTTCCTTGCGCCTACAGTCACGGCAAGTGCCGAGAAGGGTGCCATTTTTGCCGCAAAGATATTCGAAGGATTAGGATATACCTGCGTACCGAAGGCAGACGAGGACAGACACGACATCATACAGGCCGTGGAGCTTGTGACACCTGAGGCACTGTGCGCATTCTGCGAGGGAATCCAGGCAGCCTCACCTATAGACAGCTATGTGAAGCCGGAGCCATGGGATATGCCGGGATACTCGGATCAGGTCATCATGGCAGCAGGCACATTTGTGAGCGGTGCCTCGATAGAACTTTCAGCGGACGGACCTTTGAGAGACCCGTATGCAGCATATTTCCAGGGAGGACTCACCTATCCGCATGCGAAGATCGGAATTCTGATGGCACTTCAGTATCTGATAAATGCCGGAGAGACCTCATTGAAAAAATAAAAGGAATGTGGTATCTTTATTTCGTATGTATTTTCATGTGATGTCTGAAGAGGAGAGAGGAGACATCATGGAGAAGACAAGACAATGGACCACAACGGTAGATCCGCAGACAAAGGCCGCCAGGTATGGAATCGCGAGCCTCACGGATGCTGAGCTTTTAGCACTCGTCATCAGGAACGGTACGAGGGGGAAGAGTGCCCTCGAGCTGGCAGGCGAGGTGCTTAAGGAGGACGAAGGCTTCTATGCCTTGATGCAGGCAGACCGGGAGGGGCTCTTGTCTATCGATGGCATAGGTGAGGCCAGAGCATATCTGCTGCTTGCAGTACAGCAGATAGCTATCAGGGCACGCGCAGACAGGAAGCAGTTTAATGTACCACTGACCTGCGCGAAGGATGCAGCAGATGTGGTGATGCAGGAGCTCCGCTACGAGCACCGCGAGTATGTGGTGCTTCTGATACTCGATGTGAGGATGAGGATCACGGATCGTATCACGATGTTTATCGGGACGGCTGAGAGCGCTACCTTTTCCACGAGGGAGCTCTTCGCAGAGGCCCTGAAGAAAAAGGCAAGCTCGGTCATCATCGTACACAATCATCCGAGCGGGGATCCGAGTCCGAGCGATGCAGACATTGCGGTCACCAGACAGGCACAGGAGGCAGGGCATCTGCTTGATATACCGCTTCTTGACCATCTGATAATCGGAGACTTCAGGTATTATAGTTTCAGAGAAAGCGGGCTTATTACGACCCAGCTGTGAAACAGGAGGAAAACATGACTAACGGTTACGGAATCGATATGGGCACAGGCAATCTCAAGATATACAGCCGTGCATCTGATACAGTAACTAACGAGAAGAATACTATAGCCATAGTAGAAGGCAACCAGATGTATGCCTACGGAGACGAGGCATACGAGATGTACGAGAAGGCACCGGAGAATATCGATGTATCATTTCCGATAGTCGGCGGAGTCATTGCTGATTTCGACAATATGCAGACGATGCTTCTCGAGGTGCTGAAGGATAAAGTAGATGCCCGCCTCAAGGGCTCGGATATAGTGATCGCTGTACCTACCGATATCACAGAGGTAGAGAAGAAGGCCTTCTATGATATGTTCGCAAAGACCCGTATCAAGGCAAAGAGCATCAGACTCTGTGAGAAGCCTCTTGCGGATGCCTTAGGACTCGGACTCGATATCACGGAGCCTACCGGAGTCATGGTAGTAGATATGGGCGCCGATACCACAGAGATCTCGGTCATTTCTCTTGGCGGACTCGTGCTCTCAGAGCTTCTTCCGTTCGGCGGCAATAAGCTCGATGACGCGATCGTTACATACATGAAGAGAGTAAAGAACCTCGTGATCGGCAGGAAGACGGCGAAGGATCTGAAGGAGGAGATAGGCTCTGCCGTGAAGAATGAAGAGGAGACTCCGCAGAAAATATCTATAGTAGGACGTGATATCGTAAGTGGTCTCCCGAGACCGTATGACATTACAAGCGATATCATCTATGAAGCGATCAAGGATGAGCTCGAGAGCGTAGGCTCGAATATCAGGATGATCCTGGAGAAAGTTCCGCCTGAGCTCGCAAAGGATATAGTTCATTCAGGAATCTACGTCACTGGTGGAAGCTCACAGATCAGCGGACTGGTCGAGCTTTTCGAGAGTATGACTAATATCAGCATGAATATAGCAGAGGACGGGGAGCAGACCGTGGCAAGAGGCCTCGGCAAGGTGCTTTCGGAGGACAGGTTTGACAGATTCGGATATACGATGAAGTCAAGGATATTCAGCTAAGGACATGAACAAGAAGGACAGAATCAATATACCAGGATATGTGGTACTCCTTTTCCTGGGGCTTCTGTGCATAGTCATTCTGTTTTTCAGCTATGCGACAGGATTTACAGGAGGACCATTACAGTCGGTGGCAGACTATGTATTCGCACCGATGCAGCAGGGACTTACGGCAGCAGGCTCCGGTATCTCGCATACCGTAGAGGAGCATACCGAAAAGAAAAAGCTTTTAGAGCAGAATAAGAGGCTTGAGGCAAGAGTCACAGAGCTCGAGTCACGGCTTACCAATACTCAGCTCCGTGAGAACGAGCTTAACAGGCTTCAGGAGCTTCTCGACCTGAGCAAGGACTATGACAAGTACAAGACCACAGGTGCCCGTATCATAGCCAAGGGCACGAGCAACTGGTTCTCCACTTTCACTATCAATAAGGGAAGCGCCGATGGCATTAAGCGCGATATGAATGTCATTGCAGACAACGGACTCGTGGGAGTCGTGGTCTCCACAGGCAGGCATTATGCAAATGTCCGCTCCATCATTGATGATGATTCGAATGTATCGGCGCAGGTTGCAGATACCGAGGATCAGCTGATAGTGAGCGGAAGTCTGGAGGGAATGCAGCAGAGCGGCATGATCACCTTCAGTGGGCTTCGTGATGAGAAGAATCAGGTGAAGTCCGGTGATGCCGTAGTCACGAGCAACATTTCGAGCAAATATCTGCCGGGAATCCTGATCGGATACATCGGAGACATCGATGATTCAAGCGATGATCTGACGAAGTCAGGAACCATCACACCGGTAGCTGATTTTACACATCTCTCAGAGGTGCTTGTGATCACTCAGTTGAAGGAATCAGGTTCATGAAGACCTTATACTATCTGTTACGCGGGGGCATAATATTCCTGGCCCTCGTTATTGTGTTTATATTGCAGACTGCAGTCATGCCGCGTCTTTCGCTTTCATCAACGCCGAATCTGTGTCTTGTATTCGTATCAATGATGGGATTCATGCGTGGAAGGAAGACCGGCGCACTCACCGGCCTTATGGCCGGACTCTGGCTTGATCTGTTTTCAGTGCAGCTTTTCGGTACATATACACTTATCTATATGCTCCTCGGTTATCTGAATGGATTTTTCAGGAAGATATATTTTGGCGACAGCATCAGACTCCCGGTGCTTCTGACAGCAGCTACGGATCTGATATACGGGATCATAGTATATCTTGTTTTTTTCATCACGAAGGGGCATACGAATATCTATTATTATTTTATCGGAGTCATGATGCCGGAGATGGTGATCACCGTCATATGTGCGCTGGTACTGTATTTTCCGGTTTACCATCTGAACGAGCTGTTAGAAAGAATCAGGAACAGGAGGGAACGCAGAAGTGCTTGACGAAATAAAAGAAGCCTTCGGCAGGATCTTTTCTTCAAGAAAAAATATTATATATGCGCTCTTTTCAATGTTTGCAGTGATCCTCATTGCGAGACTTTTCTACCTGCAGATAATCAGGGGAGAAAGCTACAGATCCAATTACAATCTGAAGATCGAGAAGACCGAGCCTGTGGATGCTGTCAGAGGAAATATCTACGACAGGAACGGCAAGCTTCTCGCATATAATGATCTGGCATATACCGTCACCCTGACGGATAATGGCAATTACAAGGACAGCAGTGACAAGGCAGAGAAATTCAATGCTGAGATTGCGGACCTTATCACGAATATAGAGAAAAACGGTGATGAGATCGACCTGGACTTCGGTATCGTCCGTGACAGTGACGGTAAGCTTTCCTTCCGTGACAGCGGAAGCGCGGTGAACAGATTCCGCGCCGATGTTTACGGCAAGGCAAAGACCACAGAATTAGGTCTCGATACAGATCTCGGATACAATACAGCAGATGCTACTCCTGAGCAGATCATGGACTATCTGTACAATGACAGCAATAAGTTCCGTATCTCGAAGAAGTATGATGATGCGCTCCGCTTCAAGATCGCTGTAGTCAGATACAAGATCTGGCTGAACCGCTATCAGCAGTATATGGCGACTCCTATCGCCTACAATGTGAGTCAGGAGACCGTATCGTATGTGAAGGAGAATACCGATATCCTGACCGGTGCTGATATCAGGGAGGATTCTATCAGGAAGTATAACGATGCGGAGGCCTTTGCCAGCATCATCGGATATACAGGCACCATTTCTTCTGATGAGTATGAGAAGAGAAAGGCTAAGGACGACACCGTGACCATGAATGACCAGGTCGGAAAGACCGGCATCGAGAAGGTCATGGACTCGACTCTCTCAGGCAGGAAGGGCTATCGCAAGATATATGCTACTGCACAGGGTAAGCCTATCTCAGTCACTAGTGAGAAGAAGGCAAGGGCCGGAAATGATGTATATCTGTCTATAGACAAGGATCTGCAGGTGAAGACATACAATCTTCTGGAGAAGGAGATAGCAGGAATCCTGAATTCGAAGATCGCAAATATCAAGGAGTACAAGGTCCCTGAGGGAAAGCCGGGCACGAATGTGGTGGTCCCGGTGTACAGTGTATATTTCTCATTTGTCAATAATAATCTTATTGATATTGACGAGCTGTCAAAGAAGTCATCGACGGATACTGAGCACAAGGTAAGCGATGCTTATCAGGCTCATCAGGAAAAGGCGCTGTCATACGTGCAGAAGAATATACTCTCACCGAAGGCTCCTGCATACGAGGACTTAAGCGAGGAGGGGCAGGATTACTCGACCTATATCATCAGACTTCTGAGAAATTCTGATATTCTGGGCGAGCAGTCGAAGAACGAGGATGATTCGTATTATAAGAAGTGGTCAGATGAGAAGATATCTGTCTATACCTACCTGAGACACTGCCTGTCAAAGGGCTGGATCGACTACACGAAGTTCTCTGGCGAGGACCAGCTTGTAGACTCATCAGAGCTCTATGATGAGCTCGTGGACTATATCCTGAAGACGATAGTTAAGGATTCTGATTTCGAGAAGATAGTATTCCATTATGCTATCCTTAATGATGAGATCTCCGGCAGGAGTCTCTGCATCATCCTTTATGACCAGGGTGTCCTGAAGAAGGACAATGCAACCCGTACTGCTCTCGTGAATGGCAGCATGAGCGCATATTCATTCGTGAAGTCAAAGATAAAGAGTCTTGAGCTCACTCCTGGTATGCTGGGACTCGAGCCATCTAATGGTTCGTCTGTCATCACAGATGTGAAGACCGGTGAGCTGCTGGCCCTCGTGTCATATCCGGGATATGATAATAACCGTCTGGCAAATGCAGTAGATAATGACTATTATTCATATCTGCTCGCAAATACATCGAATCCTCTGTACAATTACGCGACGCAGCAGAGGACTGCGCCTGGTTCTACCTTCAAGCTCGTGACATCCACAGCAGGACTCGCAGAGGGTGTCATCACGACATCATCCACCATCGAGGACAAGAGAGTCTTCGAAAAGGTATCGAACAAGCCTAAGTGCTGGATATATCCGGGAAGCCACGGAGTCATCAATGTCTCTGAGGCTATCAGGGATTCATGTAACTATTTCTTCTACGAGGTCGGCTGGAGACTGGCCGGCGGGGACAATAATTACAATGATGCCCGCGGTATCAGACGGATTCAGAAGTATGCGAAGCTGTACGGACTCGGTGAGAAGACGGGTGTAGAGATCAATGAGAATACCTCTCATATTGCTACCCAGTTCCCGGTAATGGCAGCCATCGGTCAGTCTGACAATAACTACACGACGATCGCTCTTTCACGATATGTGACTGCTGTCGCAAGCAGCGGTGATGTATATAAATATACTCTTCTTGATCATGTGGAGAGTCCTGACGGGAAGACGCTTAAGACCTATAAGCCTGATAAGAAGAGGCATATTGATGTACTGAATTCAGGTGAATGGTCGGCCATCCATTCAGGAATGAGGATGGTGACTGAGGGTCTCGAGACCTTTGACAATTTCCCTGTTGAGGTAGCAGGTAAGACTGGTACGGCGCAGCAGAGTGGTCATGCGAACCATGCACTGTTTGTCGCATATGCTCCGTATTCATCGCCAGAGATATCTATCGCCACGAGAATCCCATTCGGATATACATCGCACAATGCAGCCGATGTATCGAAGAATATTCTCGGTGTTTACTTCAAGGTGAAGTCATCTGAGAAGCTTCTGAAGGGCGGGGCCAATGATGTGAATACGAATGGAAGAGTAGTAGACTAAGGAGCTATTGAAATGACAGAAGACCTTATCATCAAGGGATATCCGCATGGCATAAGGCTTGTGATGAATCCTGATATTTCTATAGAGCAGCTGCTGACATCGGTGTGCGTGAAGTTCGCCGAGTCAAAGAGGTTCTGGGGCGAGGCTACGATGTCTCTCACCATCGAGGGACGCAGCCTGAGCAACGAAGAGCTGGAAGCAGTGATCCAGTCCATAGAGAGAAACAGTGAAGTCACGATATCCATTGTGAATACGAAGGATCGTTTCTTCGAGAAGGAGATGGCAAGGAAGAAGGATGCCTTTTTCTTCGAGAAGACGAGGGATTATCTGAAGATACATGACGGTAATGTCGCAAACGGACAGAAGGTCATCAGCAGCTACGGACTTCTCGTGACCGGTGATATAGAGCCTGGTGGCACGGCAGAATGCGGAGGCAGCCTGATAGTCCTTGGTACTATCGCAGGCAAGGCCTATGCAGGACGCGACATCGGAAAGAGCGCCAGAGTGCTTACCTCCGGCATACAGGAAGCAGATATGAGTATCGGCTCGGTCCGGGAGAATTTTTCCGTGAGAAATAAGGCCAGGCTGTTCGCAAAGGACAATCAGATGATCATGGTGATAGTTGAGGACGGGCATCTGAGTCCGGAGAAATTTACAGGCAGTTTAAATGTTTAGGAATTACAGGTTCAAAAATTACAATTTCAGACTTGTAGCATTTGTTGTAGCACTAACGATTTATGGTATAATAATAATCGGCAGTGCAAATGAGGACTATCAGAACAAGCAGATCATTGGGATGGTGCTTGGGGTCATTGTGATGGTGGCAGTATCGATGATAGATTATTCGACGATACTATCGTTCTCGTGGCTTCTGTACGCTATGGCGGTAATTGCCCTGGCCCTGATCAAGAGTCCACTCGGGTACTCATCCCATGAGGCGACCAGGTGGATCAGGATTGGAGGCATGCAGTTCCAGCCATCTGAGATGGCAAAGGTATTTCTGATACTTTTCTTTGCAGCCTATCTGCTGAAGTATGCGGACACGCTGAACACGAGGAAGAGGCTCCTTATCACCGTGATACTGGCTCTGATCCCGCTGATGCTGATCGTGATAGAGCCGGATCTGTCGACTACGGTCGTGACCTTCCTTGTAATATTTACGATGCTGTTCTATGCAGGGCTTTCAGCAAAGCTCACGGGAGCTCTTGTAGGAATCGGAGCAATCGGAATAGCAGGAGTCATTTTCCTGACGCTTCATTCAAGCGGAGTCCTGCAGGGATACCAGAATGAGCGAATCGCAGCCTGGCTTCAGCCGGACAAGTACCCTTCGTCATCGATGCAGCAGCAGAATTCCATCATGGCGGTCGGCAGCGGAATGCTTTTCGGAAAGGGACTCAGCAATACAGGCGCTGATTCAGTAAAGAACGGAAATTATATTCCTGAGCCTCATACGGATTTCATCTTTGCGGTGACAGGTGAGGAGGTCGGGTTCCTTGGTACAGTACTGATGTTGGTGCTGATATTCGGAATAGTCTTCGAGTGTCTCCGTACCGCGAAGAAGGCAAAGGATCTCGCCGGACAGCTGATATGTGTCGGAATGGCATCACTCGTGGCATTTCAGGCATTTGTTAATATAAGCGTTGTCACCGGTCTCATGCCGAATACGGGACTTACGCTTCCGTTCGTAAGCTACGGTCTGACATCGCTTGTGACGCTGTACTTCGGAATAGGATTCGTACTGAATGTCTCGATCCAGTCGAAGAAGTTCTATGGGGATGAGAGAAATCTCACCTTTGACCTGAAGGAATGATACAAAGGAGTGGTTATATGAATATAGGGCTTGTCGCACATGATGCGAAAAAGAAACTGATGCAGAATTTCTGCATTGCCTACAGATCGATACTAGCCAGGAATAAGCTGTACGCTACGGGGACAACGGGACGGCTCATCGAGGAGGCAACGAATCTGAAGGTTCATAAATACCTGTCAGGGCATCTCGGCGGGATGCAGCAGCTGGGAGCACAGATTGAGCATAATGAGATAGATCTCGTTATTTTCCTTCGTGACCCGCTGACGGTGAAGTCACACGAGCCTGATGTCAATGTGATCATCAGGATGTGCGATGCGCACAATATCCCACTTGCTACGAATCTGGCGACTGCAGAGCTTCTGATCAGGGCATTAGACAGAGGAGATCTTGAGTGGCGTGAAATGTACAAGTAAGAAGAAAATAAGCATCCTGCTATCCGTGCTGCTGTCAGCCTCTTTCATCCTTTCAGGATGCCAATCAGAGGTGAAGCAGCAGTATTCACTGGTCAGCAGGGCAGAGCAGTATGATTTCATCAAGGAGGATAAGTCTACGCTGATGGCGTCTGACCTGTGTCCGTATGTGAAGGATTCATCCGGTGCTTCTGATAATAAGTCAGTCTATGCAGCAGGTGCCTTCAATGAGTCTACAGGAGAGACGAAGTACAGTCAGAATCTCCTTGAGAAAATATATCCGGCCTCCACTACGAAGATCCTCACGGCTCTCGTAGCTATACAGAACGGCAATCTGAAGCAGATATGTACGGTGGAGGCATCGGATCTTGACCTGCCGGCAGGCTCATCGGTTGCGGATCTGAAGGAGGGAGATAAGCTTTCTCTCGAGGATCTGCTGAAGGGAATGCTTCTCGTAAGCGGTAATGATGCAGCAAAGGCACTCGCGCGTTCTGTGGCCGGAAGCGAGGATAAGTTCGCTTTGATGATGAATCAGAAGGCAAAGGAGATCGGAGCCTCACATTCCAATTTCGTGAATGCAGATGGTCTGCCGGATGAGAATCATTATACCTGTGCGTATGATATGTATATTATTTTTCATAATGCACTGAAGGAGAAGACCTTCCGCAGTATCATCAAGGCAAAGAAGCTTGACGCTACCATCACTGACAGGGATGGCAATACAGATGTAGTGACATATAAGTCCACTAATATGTATTTCACCGGGGATATCAAGGCTCCGGACGGAATACAGGTTCTCGGTGGCAAGACCGGCACGACAGATGCTGCCGGCTACTGTCTGGTGCTTCTGTCGAAGAATAAGAAGACGAACCAGCAGATCATCACCGTAGTTTTCAAGGCAGACACCAGATACGATCTGTACCTGATGACTAATAAATTGTTGAATTCGTTTGGCTCAGTTTAATGAAGGAGGTAAGCTATGACGATTCTTGTAACTGGTGGTGCGGGCTTTATCGGAAGCCACACCTGCGTAGAGCTTCTGAACAATGGTTATGATGTGGTGGTCATCGATAACCTGTACAATTCAAGTGAGAAGTCACTTGAACGTGTGAAGGAGATCACTGGAAAGGATCTGAAATTCTACAAAGGGGATATTCTTGATCACGACTGTCTCGATAAGATTTTCAGGGAAAATGATATTGACTGCGTGATCCATTTTGCAGGACTCAAGGCCGTAGGCGAGTCTGTTCACAAGCCTTGGGAGTATTACAATAATAATATCACAGGTTCACTGACTCTGATCGATGCGATGAGGAAGGCAGAATGCAAGAACCTGATCTTCTCATCATCGGCTACAGTATATGGCAATCCTGCTGAGATTCCTATTACTGAGAACTGCCCGAAGGGAACCTGTACGAATCCGTATGGCTGGACGAAGTGGATGCTCGAGCAGATCTTTACGGATATGCATACTGCAGATCCGGAGTGGAATGTGATCCTGCTTCGCTATTTCAATCCTATCGGAGCTCATCCGTCAGGCCTTATCGGAGAGGATCCGAATGGTATCCCGAATAACCTCATGCCTTACATTACCCAGGTGGCTATCGGAAAGCTCCCGGAGCTTGGCATCTTCGGAAATGATTATGATACACCGGACGGTACCTGTGTAAGGGATTATATCCATGTATGTGACCTGGCTACAGGACATGTGGCTGCACTGAAGAAGATTCAGGAGAATGTAGGTGTAGGCATCTACAATCTCGGAACCGGCAAGGGATACTCGGTGCTCGATGTGGTAAATAATTTCATGGAGGCTACCGGCGTGAAGATTCCTTATTCCTTCAAGCCTCGTCGCGACGGTGATGTGCCTCAGTGCTATTCATCTGCTGAGAAGGCAAGTAAGGAGCTTGGCTGGGATGCAAAGTACGACATTAAGGAGATGTGCCGTGACTCATGGAACTGGCAGCAGAAGAATCCGAATGGGTTTAAAGACTGATCAGAATTGAGCAATTAAAGTTCTAAGTTCAGGGTTCTGAGTTCTTATAGCTCTGAACTCTGAACTTTGAACCAGGAACTTAATCATCCATGAACTTAAATAAATACAATTTCGCTATTGACTTCTACTTTGAAATGAGTATAATAGTTATTGTTGCGCGTGAGCGATAACAGATATGGTTCCTTGGTCAAGCGGTTAAGACGCCGCCCTCTCACGGCGGAATCAGGAGTTCGATTCTCCTAGGAACTATTTTCCATAACTCTTGAAGAAGAGGGCGGGCCTTCGGGTCCGCTCTCTTGTTTATATAAGGATAGTATATGAGTGCAAAAGAATACGAAGAGAAGACGATAGGCTTCCTACAGCCGATCCTTGATGAGCTGGGGCTTAGGCTCTGGGATGTCGTCTTCAGCAAGGAAGGAAAGGAATATTACCTTTCAGCCTTTATTGACAAGCCGGGCGGAGTCAATGTAGAGGACTGTGAGGCCGTGAGCTCCCGGATGAATGAGATTCTCGATAGAGAGGATTATATAAAAGAACCATACACCTTTGTTGTGAGCTCACCGGGGCTAGACAGACCACTGAAGCGCGAGAGGGATTTCATGAATTCAGTCGGCAGGGATGTCGAGCTGCGGACTTACAAGGCTATTGACGGCATGAAGGAGTTCAGAGGAATCCTTAAGGGATACGATAGGGATTCGGTCACGATCGATACAGGAGATAAGGAGCAGACCTTTTCACGGAAGGATATTTCCCTGATAAGGCTTGCATTTGATTTTTGATATACACATTAGGAGGATAAGATGGCAGACTTTAGTGAACTGAGTGCAGGACTTGACCAGCTCGAGAAGGACAAGGGCATCCCGAAGGATGAGATTATTGATGCGATCGCAGAAGGGCTGAAGCTGGCCTGCAGGCAGCAGATCGCCAATAGAAGGGGTTCAAAGCCTGAGAATGTGAATGTGGACAATATCGAGGTCGTGATCGATCATGATACCTGTGAGTACCATATCTTAGAACACAGGACTGTCGTTGAAGAGGTTAATGACCCTGATACAGAGATTTCCCTTGAGGAAGCGCAGACCAAGTATGATGGTGCCTACAAGCCTGGCGACGATGTGGTGACAGAGGTCAATTCACTTGATTTCAGCCGTGTTGCAGTAAAGACCGCGAAGGAGGCTATCGTCCAGAAGATCAAGGAATTCGAGAAGATTTCAGTAATTGAGGAGTTCAAGCATAAGGTCGGGACTATTGTCACCGGTATCGTTGAGCGCTACGTCGGCAAGAATATCAGCATCAATCTGGGCAGATGTGATGCGCTTCTGATGGAGAGCGAGCAGATCAAGGGTGAGCATTACAAGCCAACAGACCGTATCAGGGTCCTCGTCCTCGATGTGAAGGATGACACTAAGGAAGATAAGCTTCCAAGGAATGGCAATGAGAAGAAGAGAAAAAGGGATAACGGACCTCGTATCCGCCTGTCACGTTCTCATCCTGATTTCATCAAGTGCCTTTTCACAGAAGAGGTTTCTGAGATCAGGGACGGAATCGTAGAGATAAAGGCAGTATCAAGAGAGGCCGGCAACAGAACGAAGATTGCCGTTTACTCCAATGATCCTGATGTGGACCCGGTCGGTGCCTGTGTAGGCATGAACGGCAGCCGTGTAAATGCAGTAGTATCTGAGATCGGTAATGAGAAGATAGATATCATTGAGTGGTCAGATCAGCCTGCACAGCTTATTGAGAATGCCCTTGCTCCGGCGAAGGTAATCGGAGTAGTGGCTGATGCAGATCTGAAGCAGGCAAGGGTAGTAGTACCTGATTATCAGCTTTCGCTGGCTATCGGCCGCGAAGGACAGAATGCCCGGCTTGCAGCCAGACTCACCGGATTCAAGATCGATATCAAGAGTGAGACCCAGAATGAAGAGGATCCGGGATTCATGAATTTCGATGATATATATGGACCGGAAGAGGATGAGGATGATATTGACGATATCGAAGAAGCAGAGGATTTAGAGGAAGCTGACAATATCGGGGATGTAGAGGATATTGATGATGCAGAAGAGGCTGATGATATCGCAGATGTCGATGCAGATGCAGATGCAGATGAGTCCTCTGATGACAGCACTGAAGAGTGATTAAGGAGTTAATTTGCCGAAGAAGATACCAGAGAGAAAATGCATCGGCTGTGGGCTGATGAAACCGAAGAGCAGCCTGGTAAGGATTGTGCGCACACCTGAAGGAGGCTTCATTGTGGATACATCCGGCAAGGCATCAGGAAGGGGTGCTTATATCTGCAGAGATACAGCGTGTCTTGAGAGGGCCGAGAAGAATCATGGCCTGGAGCGTTCCTTTGGACAGAAGCTCAGCACCGATATATATGACAGTCTGAGGAGGTCCTTGAGTAATGAGTAATGACCAGGTTCTATCATTTATTTCTCTGGCGAGAAAGGCAGGCAGGGTAAAGGGGGGAGAGTTTTCCACCGAAGAGGCGGTAAAGAAGGACAGGGCCGCTCTTGTGATAGTTGCCTCGGATGCTTCTGATAATACGAAGAAGCATTTCAGGGATATGTGTGATTACAGGAAGATACCTTTTATAATATACAGCGATTCAGTGTCACTGGGCAGGGCAATGGGACTTGAGTTCCGTATGTCTCTGGCAATATGTGACAGCGGCTTCGCAAAGGCACTACAGGAAAAGATAGAGAAACAGGAAGCAGCAAGGAGGAACACAGATGGCAAAAATCAGAATTTATGATCTCTCAAAAGAGATAAATGTTTCAAATAAGGAAATTATTGCACACTTTGCTGCTTCCGGACAGAATATGACCGCGTCGAGCGGACTGACCGATGAACAGGTGAGTGAGGTAAAGAAGGCCTTCAGCAAGGAAAGCGCTCCGGCACCTGCACCTGCGAGGAAGGCAGAGAATAAGCCCGAAAAGAAACCTGAGAAGACTCTCGAGGAGAAGAAGCCTGTGGAAGAAAAGAAACAGGAAAAGCCTGCAAGGCAGGATGCGACCAGAGTGAAGAAGACAACAGATAAGCCACAGGCACAGAAGAAGCCACAGGCTGTTCCGCAGAAAAAGAAGAGAAATATCACTGCTGTATTTCATTCAGAGAATTCCAAGGATCATGGCGGTAATGGAAGAAGAGACGGCCGTGGTTCCAATAGAGGAAACCGCAATTCGGCACCTGAGAGACGTGGCCCGATAAAGCCTCGTACTGGCAGTGACAGAGTCAGACCTCGTGGTCTCGATGCCTACCCTGAGGAGCATTTTGCTGACAGGAAGAATACAGCCGAGCAGAACCGGAAGCCGGCAGAACAGGCTCCGCAGCAGAAGCCACAGGAGCAGAAGGCCAAGGAGAACCGTCCAGAGAAGAAGGCGGGAAATGGCCCTGTAAAGCTCGGGAATATCATGGAAGAGCTCCAGCAGCAGAAGAAGAGAAATGCCGAGAGAAAGAAGGAGGCAGCTGCTGAGAGGCGTGAGAGAAGAAACGGTACAGGGTCAGGCAATGGCCGTGGCGGAAGAGGCGACCGTGACAATGACCGCAGAAAGAACGACTCCTCATTCGGTGGCGGCCGTCCTGACAGAGGCGGCAATGGTCCACAGGAGATGCCAAATGGTGACAAGGGTCATCATAATGGCAGACCGCACAACCGCAAGGGCAGAGGTGATCATGATGCTTTAGGAAAGAAGGAAGAGCATTATATCAATCTCGAGAAGAACGGTGGCAAGAAGAAGTCAAAGAATAATAACAATAATAAGGTCGAGAAGCGTGACCCGGATGAGATCATCACGATTGAGGTAGCGGATCGTATTTCTCTACGTGACCTGGCTGATAAGATGAAGGTCCAGCCTTCTGAGATCATCAAGAAGCTGTTCCTTGAAGGCAAGGTATATACACTGAATTCAGAGGTGGATTTCGACGAGGCTGAGAATATAGCAGCCGAGTTCAACTGCATCTGTGAGCACGAGGAGAAGGTCGATGTCATCGCAGAGCTCGTAAAGGATGACGAGGATGATCCATCTACACTTGTTCCGAGACCTCCTGTAGTCTGCGTTATGGGACATGTCGATCATGGTAAGACCTCCCTCCTTGACAAGATCCGTCATACTCATGTATCGGATAAGGAGGCCGGCGGAATCACCCAGAAGATCGGTGCGTATGTAGTAGGCATAAATGGAAGAAAGATCACTTTCCTCGATACTCCTGGTCATGAGGCGTTCACAGCCATGCGTATGCGTGGAGCCAATTCTACTGATATCGCAATCCTTGTTGTAGCAGCAGATGACGGTGTAATGCCACAGACTGTAGAGGCTATCAACCATGCCAAGGCTGCAGGCGTAGAGATCATCGTTGCGATCAACAAGATCGATAAGCCGAATGCAAATGTAGAGAGAGTAAAGCAGGAGCTGTCAGAATACGAGCTGATCCCTGAGGACTGGGGCGGAAGCACGATCTTCGTACCTGTATCTGCACACACAGGCGAGGGTATTGACCAGCTGCTGGAGATGGTTCTTCTCACGGCTGACGTGATGGAGCTGAAGGCTAATCCTAAGAGAAATGCAAGAGGTCTTGTGATAGAGGCAGAACTTGATAAGGGACGTGGAGTTGTAGCTACGGTTCTCGTTCAGAAGGGAACTCTCCATGTAGGAGATCCCGTAGCTGCCGGTTCTTCATTTGGTAAGGTAAGAGCCATGCTTGATGAGAACGGTAAGAGAGTTAAGAAGGCGGGACCTTCCACGCCTGTTGAGATTCTCGGTCTTTCAGAGGTTCCTAATGCAGGTGAGATCCTGAACGGATTCGATTCTGAGAAGGAGGCAAGAGACTATGCTTCAACCTTCGTATCTGTCGGCAAGGAGAATCTGATTGAGGAGACGAGGAGAGGCGTAAGCCTTGATGATCTGTTCAGCCAGATTCAGGCAGGTAATGTCAAGGAGCTTGATATCATCGTAAAGGCCGATGTACAGGGCTCTGTCGAGGCTGTCAGGTCTTCTCTCGAGAAGCTGTCTAATGACGAGGTGGTGGTAAAGGTCATCCACGGCGGAGTCGGTGCCATCACCGAGTCTGATGTGAACCTGGCCGCAGCATCCAATGCCATCATCATCGGGTTCAATGTCAAACCTGACAATGTCGCAAAGGGCATTGCTGATCACGAGGGCGTTGATATCCGTCTGTACAAGGTCATCTACAATGCTATAGCAGATGTAGAGAGTGCAATGAAGGGAATGCTCGAGCCTGTATATGAGGAGCAGGTCATCGGACATGCAACAGTCCGCATGACATTCAAGTCTTCAGAGGCCGGAATAATTGCCGGATGTATCGTAGACGACGGCTACATGGAGCGTGACAGTACAGTTCGCATCCATCGTGGCGATGAGCAGATCTACGAGGGCAAGCTCATCTCCCTTAAGCGATTCAAGGACGATGCTAAGACCGTCAAGGCCGGCTATGAATGCGGACTCGTAGTGGAAGGCTTTACCGGCTATCAGGAGGGCGATACCATCGAGGCCTACAAGATGGTAGAGGTAGAAAGAAAATAAGATGAGATGGGACAGATCCGTTTTTTCAAAAGATGAAAAACAGGACTGTCCCCTTTTTCATCATTGGAGAATGATTATATGAGAAAAAACAGTGTAAAAAATAACAGAATAAATGAGGATGTCCAGCGAGTCATCTCTGAGATCATAAGGGAGGATGTGAAGGATCCGCGTATCTCACCTATAGTATCGGTGACGGATGCTATCGTCGCACCTGATCTGAAGACTGCGAAGATCTTTATCTCGGTCCTTGGAAGCGAGGAAGACGGCGAACGCACTATGGAGGGCATCAAGTCATCTGCCGGCTACATCAGGCATCAGCTCGCAGTAAGGCTGAATCTCCGCAACACACCGGTACTTGATTTCATCTGGGACAAGTCTATTGCGTACGGCGTGGATATGTCACATAAGATTGATGAGGTCATGGAGCATGATGAAGAGGTGGAGAGGGATAGGGGAGAATGAGAATTGTAAGCTACGAGTTGTGAGTTAATAGATAAAAAGTTATGAGATTAGAAGATTATTTACAGGATATAAAGACGATGGCGGTGTCAGGTCATATCAGACCTGACGGCGATTGCACAGGCTCAGTTCTCGGAGTCTATAATTATGTGAGGAAATACCACCCACAGATCCAGATCATTGCGTATCTGGAGCCGATTCCTTTTGACTTCGAATTTCTGCCGAATTCGGATAAACTGAAAAGAGCTAATAAATATGATAATACATCATACGACCTCTTTATCTGCTGTGACTGCGGAGACCTGAGCAGGCTTGGAGATTCAGCAGTCTATTTTGAGCATGCGAAGAAGACTATATGTATTGACCATCATGAGACGAATGGTTCCTTTGCTGATGTGAATTATGTATTTCCGGAGGCATCAAGCACCTGTGAGCTGATCGGCCAAGTCATCGACAGGGAGCGTATTGATAAGGATATTGCGGAATGTCTCTACACCGGTATAGTGACGGACACCGGAGTGTTCCAGTACAACTGCACTCACTCGAGCACGATGAATTTCGCCGGGTACCTGATGGACCTCGGAATCGACTACTCATATATTGTAGATCATGTATTTTTCACGAAGAGCCTGAAGCAGCTGCAGATGCTTGGCCTGGCTATCACGAATGCAAAGACATTTCTTGGCGGAAAAGTCATCGCAAGCTTTGTCACATCTGATGAAATGAAAAAATATGACGCAGCTCCGAAGAATATGGAGGGGGTTGTGGGTACACTCCGCTCAGTCGAAGGAGTCGAAGATGCATTCTTCATGTATCCGACCGAGGATGGCTGCTACAAGGTGTCAGCGAGATCAGCTACAGATACTGTAGACCTTGCTGCGCTTGCGAGTCAGTATGGTGGCGGTGGTCACAAGAGAGCTGCGGGATTCTCAATGGACGGTGATGACCCGTGTGCCATGATAAATGAACTGATCGAAAGGGTGACACCCTTTTTCACAGGAGACAAGTGATGGACGGCGGAATTCTCATAATGGATAAGCCTGAGGGATTCACTTCTTTCGATGTCGTGGCGAAGCTTCGCGGTATCATGCATATACGAAAAATAGGACATACCGGGACTCTCGATCCAATGGCTACAGGAGTGCTTGTGGTATGCGTAGGTTCTGCAACAAAGGCAGTATCGAGGCTTACAGCAGAGGATAAGGTGTATGAGGCCGGAGTCCGCTTCGGTGAAAAATACGACACAGGAGATATCACCGGAAAGCTTATTCAGACCTCTGACAAGGTAATTACCTCTGATGAATATGAAAAGGCATTTGCACAGTTCACCGGAGATATACTGCAGATTCCGCCTATGTATTCTGCTAAGAAGGTAAATGGCAGGAAGCTATACGAATATGCCCGTGAAGGAATCGAGGTAGAACGTGAGCCGGAGCAGATTCATATTTTTTCAATAGAGCTCAGAAAATTCGACTATCCTCATGCACAGATCAGGATTCACTGCTCGAAGGGCACGTATATCAGGACTCTGATCGAGGATATAGCTGAAAGCATCGGCACTGTCGCCACTATGGAGAGCCTCAGAAGAACGAGAAACGGGCAGTTCTCTATAGAAGATGCAGTGACATTTGAAGACCTGGAGGCAGCCGATGATCCATGGACACTGCTTCGCCCGGTACCTGAATTATAATCATGGAAATTATTAAAGGAATAGACAATTATCTTCATAAATTCCCGACCGCTGTGACTGTCGGAAAGTTCGACGGAATTCATCTGGGACACGAGGCGCTTGTGTCGCTCATTACGTCTCAGGCTGGTCTGAAGAGCGTCATGGTCACATTCGGCAAGTCACCGAAGAAGGTGCTTTTTGACCCGGATATGAAGTATATCATTACTGAGGAAGAGAGAAATATCATCCTTGAGAAAAATGGTGTCGACGTCCTTCTCGTGCTTGATTTCGATGAGGTTCTGATGCACCAGCCGCCGGAGGATTTCATACAGATGCTTTCTGACAGGATCAATATGAGATATTTGGCAGTCGGAAGTGATTTCACCTTCGGATATAAGGGAGCTGGAAATGCCGATCTGCTCCGTAAGCTGTCAGACTCAGCCGGATTCGAGCTGAATGTAATCGATAAGGTTCAGGATGACGGACGTGATATCAGCTCCACCAGAATCAGAGAGCTTATATCGCAGGGAAATGTAGGCGAGGCCGGAAAGCTTCTCGGACATCCTTATATCATTGCAGGTCCTGTGGTTCATGGCCGTCACCTGGGTACCGGAATGGGAATTCCGACTATCAATCTGCGTCCGGCTGCAAATAAGCTTCTTCCACCATTCGGAGTTTATATCACTACTGTTGAGATTGAGGGCAGGGTATATCACGGCATCACAAATGTCGGTAACAACCCTACCGTTTCAGATGACAATCCTATAACAATAGAGACAAACATCCTTGATGCTACGGGCAATCTCTATGAAGAGCGGGCAACAGTGATCTTCCACGAATATCTCCGCCCTGAGAAAAAGTTTGACAGCCTGGATGATCTGACAACAGAAATCCGTAGAAATATTTCCCAGGCCAGAGACTATTTCAACCATCATAGCTCATAGCTCATAACTCATAACTCATAACTTATAACTCGTAACTCACAACTCACAACTCACAACTCACAACTTTAAACTTCCTCCTCTTGACTCAGAAGGCATTGTATGCTAACATACATGAGTTGTTTTCCGCACGCAGCTTTTTCGAATCCTCGACGAGGGCTTCGTGTGAGATGTAAATTATTTTTATAGGAGGATCTAATAATGATCACAAAAGAGAAGAAGCAGGAACTCATCAACAAGTATGCCCGTACAGAGGGTGATACAGGATCACCAGAGGTGCAGGTTGCCATCCTTACAGAGCGTATTCGTGAGCTGACCGAGCACATGAAGCAGAACCCGAAGGATCATCACAGCAATCGTGGACTGCTGAAGATGGTTGGTAAGAGAAGAAATCTTCTTACATACCTCAAGAACAAGGATATCGATCGTTATCGTACACTTATCGCAAGCCTTGGTCTGAGGAAATAATCATGGAGAGAAAGACTTATACAATGGATCTTGCCGGCAAGCCTCTCAAAGTAGAGGTCGGCAAGGTAGCAGCACAGGCCAATGGAGCAGTGCTCATCTCCTATGGAGATACCACAGTTCTCTCAACGGCCACAGCAAGTGACAAGCCGAGGGAAGGAATTGATTTCTTCCCACTGTCAGTGGAGTTCGAGGAGAAATATTACTCGATCGGCAAGATCCCTGGAGGCTTCAACAAGCGTGAAGGAAAGGCCTCCGAGAATTCAGTGCTCACAGCGCGAGTTATCGACCGTCCTATGAGACCACTTTTCCCAAAGGATTTCAGAAATGACGTCACGCTGAATAACCTCGTTCTTTCAGTAGATCCTGAGTGCAGACCAGAGCTTGTCGCAATGATCGGTACAGCAATGGCTACCTGCATTTCAGATATCCCGTTCGATGGCCCGTGTGCCATGACTCAGGTCGGCATGAAGGATGGACAGTTCATCATCAATCCGTCACAGGCTGACTGGGATTTCGGAGATCTCGAGCTCACAGTAGCGTCTACAAGAGACAAGGTCATCATGATCGAGGCTGGAGCCAATCTCATCTCAGACGAGAAGATGATCGAGGCTATCTATACAGCTCATGATGTGAACCAGCAGATCATAAAGCTTATCGATCAGATGGTGGCAGAAGTAGGCAAAGATAAGTTTACCTATGAGAGCTGCGCAGTACCTGATGAGATGCTTGAAGATATCAAGAAGATTGTTCCACCTGAAGAGATGGAAGAGGCAGTATTTACCGATGACAAGCAGACCCGTGAAGCGAATATAAAGGAAGTCACAGAGAAGCTTGCAGAGGCGTTTGCTGATAATGAGGACTATCTGAATCTTCTTGATGACGCAGTATATCTCTATCAGAAGAAGACAGTCAGGAAGATGATCCTGAAGGATCACAAGAGACCTGACGGCCGTGAGATCAAGCAGATCAGACCACTCTCAGCAGAGGTTGACCTGATCCCTAGAGTACACGGTTCTTCAATGTTTACAAGAGGACAGACACAGATCTGTGATATCGTGACTCTCGCACCTCTTTCAGAGGCACAGAAAGTTGAGGGACTCGATCCTAATATCACAGAGAAGAGATATATCCATCAGTACAATTTCCCATCATACTCAGTTGGTGAGACGAAGCCATCAAGAGGACCGGGACGTCGTGAGATCGGACATGGAGCTCTTGCAGAGAGAGCTTTGAAGCCGGTACTTCCTTCAATCGAGGAGTTCCCATATGCTATCCGTGCCGTATCAGAGACATTCGAGTCCAATGGTTCTACCTCAATGGCAAGTACCTGTGCATCATGCATGTCCTTAATGGCTGCCGGAGTTCCTATCAAGGATATGGTAGCAGGAATTTCATGTGGACTTGTGACAGGTGATACAGATGATGACTACATCGTTCTGACAGATATCCAGGGCCTTGAGGATTTCTTCGGAGACATGGACTTCAAGGTGACAGGAACTCACGACGGAATCTCAGCTATCCAGATGGATATCAAGATCCACGGTCTCACAAGACCTATAGTAGAGGAAGCTATCCACAGAGCTCATGAGGCGAGAAACTTCATCATGGATACCTGCATGAGCAAGGCAATTGCAGCCCCTAGAGATCATGTGGCAGCACTTGCTCCGAAGATCAGCTTCATCCAGATCCCTGTTGAGAAGATCGGTGATGTAGTAGGTCAGAGAGGCAAGACGATCAACGAGATCATTGCCCGTACCGGTGCAAAGGTCGATATCGATGATGACGGCCGTGTATCCGTAAGCTCACTCGATGAGGAAGCCAACCAGAAGGCTATAGAGATGATAAAGATCATCACGACCGATTTCCACAAGGGACAGATCCTAAAGGGGACTGTCGTATCTATCAAGGAATTCGGTGCTTTCGTAGAGTTTGCTCCTGGCAAGGAAGGCATGGTACATATCTCTAAGATCGCTCCAGAGCGTATCGATCATGTAGAGGACCTTCTCACACTTGGTGACAAGGTCACGGTCATCTGCCTTGGCAAGGACAAGACAGGTCGTATGTCCTTCTCAATCAAGGATGTGCCAAAGGACAAGCAGTAAGAGTTTTAAGTTCAAAGTTTAAAGTTGAGAGTTGTATTATGTAGATTTACATTATACAGCTCTCAATTAGTTTATGATCAGATTCAGAATTTAAAACTAAAAACTAATAACTCATAACTCATAACTAAAAACTATGAATATAATAATTGTAGGTGCCGGCGCTGCCGGACTGTCTGCGGCTGTAAGTGCTGCTGGAAGCGGAGCTGATACCCTGATTTTAGAACGAAATGAAAAGGCCGGGAAAAAGATATATATCACCGGCAAGGGAAGATGCAATTTCACTAATGCGGCTCCGATCGAGGATTTCTATCAGAATATAGTGACGAACCCGAAGTTTATGTATTCTGCTTTTTCCTTCTTCAACAATCAGGACATGATCAGGTTCGTAGAGGATGAAGGCCTTCCGACAAAGGTCGAAAGAGGCGGCAGGCTTTTCCCTGAATCTGATCATGCATCGGATATTACGAGAGCCTTTACTGATAAGATTCATGAACTCGGAGTGAAAATACAGTACAACACCCGTGTGAGTGGATTCATCATAGAGGATGGCAGAGTTGTCGGTGTGAGGGCCAGACAGGAGGACTATATGGCTTCACAGCAGGAATACAGGGCTGATGCCGTGATCCTGGCATGTGGAGGAAAGGCTTATCCTTCTACAGGCTCTGACGGCAATATGCTCCCGATCCTCGAGGATCTCGGACTCCTGGTGAAGCCCTGCTATCCGGCACTTGTACCGCTCGTGACCGAAGAGGACTACATTCCGCAGATGCAGGGACTATCGCTTAAGAATGTACAGCTATCGGTTTTTTCTTCGAAGAAGAAAAAACCGGTCTATTCAGAATTCGGCGAGATGCTTTTTACACATTTCGGAGTATCAGGACCGATAGTGCTTTCGGCATCATCCGTCATTGCAAGGCAGCTGCAGCGTGAAGGCAGGATGAAGGCTGAGATCGATCTGAAGCCGCATCTGTCAGACGAGAAGCTCAGAAACAGACTCATCAGGATAGTAGAGGAGAATCCGAACAGGAGCTTTTCACATTTCTTTGATGATCTGCTTCCTTCGAAGATGATACCGGTTATGACAGAGCTGTCAGGCATAGAGCCAGACAGGAAGCTCAATTCAGTGACTAAGCAGGAACGTGAGCATGTACTTGAACTGCTGCGTCATTTCCCGATGACGATCACAGGGACCAGAGGCTTCAATGAGGCAATCATCACTGGCGGAGGCCTGTCGGTGAAGGAGGTGGATCCGAAGACAATGCAGGTAAAGAAATATCCGGGACTCTATACATGTGGAGAGATGCTCGATGTGGATGCACTCACAGGCGGATTCAATCTTCAGAGCGCATTCTCAATGGGGGCACTGGCAGGATATAGCGCAGCTATGAGTTCTGAGTTCTAAGTTCTCAGTTAAGAGTCAGAAGAGAATATGGCGTAGATTTAAGGTAGATTAAGGAGTAAACGACAGCATGAGTAAACAGATAGCTATTGACGGGCCTGCCGGGGCTGGCAAGTCAACGATCGCAAAGAGAGTGGCAAAGGATCTGTCATTCGTATATGTAGATACAGGGGCAATGTACAGGAGTATAGGTCTGTACATGCTGAAGAACGGGATAGATATTCACAATAAGGATGCTGTAGAGAAGGCATCGCAGGATGCAGATGTGAGGCTTTCGTATATCGATGGAACCCAGCATGTGCTACTGAACGGAGAGGATGTCTCGACACAGATCCGAGAAGAAGAAGTGGGCAAGGCAGCAAGTGTTGTAAGTGCGTATCCACAGGTCAGGAAAAATCTCACAGCACTTCAGAAGAAGCTGGCAGAGACTGAAAATGTGGTTATGGATGGCCGTGACATCGGGACCTGTGTGCTGCCGGATGCTTTCCTGAAGATTTATCTTACGGCTTCTCCGGAGGTAAGGGGCAGGAGGAGATTCCTGGAGCTTGTGGAAAAAGGAGAGAATCCTGATCTGAATGAGATAATCGAGGATATCAGGAAGCGTGATCAGGCGGACATGACCCGTGAGATTTCACCGCTTAAGAAGGCAGATGATGCTGTAGAGATCGATTCATCTGAGATGACAATTGATGAGGTAGTGAAGGCTATTGAAGATCGTATTAGCTGAAAACGCCGGCTTCTGCTTCGGCGTGAAGAGAGCCATTTCGCTGGTAGAAGAGCAGATTAAGAAAAATAACGGAACACAGATATACACCTATGGTCCCATCATACATAATGAGTCAGTGGTCAATGCTCTCGCTGAAAAGGGTGTGCAGGTGATGGGTGAAAATGATGACCCGTCTTCATATACGAAGGGCACTGTGATACTGCGTTCTCATGGTGTATCAAAAAAAGTGCAAGATGCCATCGAGGCTGCAGGACATGCCACGATCGATGCAACCTGCCCCTTTGTAAAGAAAATCCATAATCTTGCCAGAGAGGCCTCTGAGAAGGGTGAGTACATAATCATCATAGGAGACCCGGAACACCCCGAAATACAGGGGATTACGGGTTGGATCGAGGGCGATGACTACACTGTGATACAGACTCCCGGTGAAGCGGATAATTTTTCCCTGAATAACAATGAGAAAAAAATCCTCATCCTTTCACAGACGACATTTAACTACAAGAAATTTCAAGATATAGTTGAAATCCTTGATAAAAAAGGGTATGATATTAATGCTCTGAATACGATCTGTAATGCAACAGAGGAACGTCAGGAGGAGGCAGCACGTATCGCTGGGGAAGTGGACGTGTGCCTGGTGATTGGCGGCAGGAACAGTTCGAATACGCGCAAGCTGTATGATATATGCAGTGAGAGGTGTGAGAGGACACACTTCATTGAGACTGCGGATGACCTGGATCCTGAGATGATCAGCGATGCTGATGTTGTAGGTGTTACAGCCGGAGCATCCACCCCAGCGAATATTATTCAGGAGGTCATTGGTAGATGTCAGAAATGAGTTTTGACGAAATGCTGGATGCGTCATTCAAGACGGTCCGCGCAGGAGATGTGGTAGAAGGAACGGTCATTGCCGTTAAGCCGGACGAGATTATCCTCAATATCGGTACGAAGGCTGATGGAGTGATCACAAGGAACGAGTATTCAAATGATTCGAGTCTCGATCTCACCACAGTTACTTCTGTTGGTTCCACAATGGAGGCTGTAGTAGTCAAATACAGCGAGACAGAGGGACAGGTTACACTGTCATATAAGCGTCTCGCACAGGAGAGAGGCAACAAGAAGCTCGAAGAGGCTTTCAACAACAACGAGGTACTGAAGGGCAAGGTAGTCAAGGTACTGAATGGCGGACTCTCAGTAGTAGTAGACGAGGCCAGAGTATTCATCCCTGCAAGCCTTGTATCAGATACTTACGAGAAGGATCTTGGCAGGTATAATGGTCAGGAGATTGAGTTCATCATCACAGAGTTCAATCCTCACAAGAGACGTATCATCGGAAATAGAAAGGTTCTCCTTGTCGAAGAGAAGCAGAAGAAGCAGGAAGAGCTTCTTGCTAATCTCAAGGTTGGCGATGTGATCGAGGGAACAGTCAAGAACGTGACTAATTTCGGAGCATTCATCGATCTCGGCGGAATAGACGGACTTCTTCATATCTCAGAGATGAGCTGGGGCAGGATCGACAATCCAAGCAAGCTGCTGAAGGTTGGCGACAAGGCAAAGGTATTCATCAAGGATATCCACGATCACAAGATCGCTCTTTCAATGAAGTTCCCGGATGAGAACCCTTGGAATAACGCATCAGAGAAGTACGCTGTCGGCAATATCGTTCACGGCAAGGTAGCACGTATGACAGACTTCGGTGCATTCATCGAGCTTGCTCCTGGAGTAGATGCGCTTCTTCATGTATCACAGATCTCCAAGGATCATGTGGACAAGCCATCAGACGTACTGAAGGTTGGTCAGGAGATCGACGCAAAGGTCGTTGAGTTCAGAGAAGCTGATCACAAGATAAGCCTTTCGATCAAGGCAATGGATGACGGCAGAAACAACGATTCAGATGCTGAGTAATTAGATGAAAACAGGGACGGGTCCTGATTTCATCTTTTAATGGATTACTTTTTTAATGGATTACTTAAAAGATGAAAAAGGGACCTGTCCCTTTTTTCATCTTTTTTTATGGAGATTTAGCATGGAAGGATATGAACAGTTCAAGACACAGGTATATGCCCTGACGAAGATCGATCTGTCTTCCTACAAGGAGAAGCAGATGCGCAGGAGGATCGATTCACTGATCACAAAGCACAAGCTGGATTCGTATGAGGCTTATGTGCATCTGCTGCGTGATGACCATGAGGCATTTGATGAGTTTGTCAATTTTCTGACAATAAACGTATCAGAATTCTACAGGAATCCTGATCAGTGGAAGCTGCTTGATGAAGAATATTTCCCGTATCTGATAGATAAGTTCGGTCAGAAGCTTAATATCTGGAGTGCAGCCTGCTCTACAGGCGATGAGCCGTATTCACTTGTGATGTGCTTATCGAAGCATGTGCCGCTTGATCGGATACATATCATAGCAACGGATCTCGACAAGCAGGTCATTGCCAAGGCAAAGGTCGGTCTGTACAATGAAAAGAGTATCAAGGGTGTGCCTGACGATCTGAAGACCAGGTATTTCAGGAAGGTTGGTTCATCATACCAGATATCTGAGGATATCAAGAGGCGTGTTGAGTTCCGCGAGAGCAATCTCCTGAAGGACCCTTATCCTACGAATCTTGACCTGATACTCTGCCGGAATGTAGTAATTTATTTTACCGATGAGGCAAAGGATCAGATCTATAGCAAGTTCAATAATTCATTGAAGCAGGGCGGACTTCTCTTTATCGGAAGCACCGAGCAGATAATGAATTACCGTGATCTCGGATACAAGCGCAGAAGCTCATTCTTCTACGAGAAGGTATGATCACATTTTCTCAAGACTCATAATATAGTTTTCAAGCTGCTTTTTCTCCTGTGGGATTTTCACGAGAGAGAAGCAGCTTTCTTTTGATACCCTTTCATAGCTGTCCTTCGACATGGACCTTGATAGTTCCTTCGGGATCAGCGAGCCGTCGGACTTCAGACGGACGTATGAGGCCGGATCAGGGAAATACATCCGTATTCTGCCGTCATACAGAGTGAATCTGGCATTGAATCTGTTCTCACTATAGAAAAGATCAATTCCATCCATTCCTATATGAAGATTTGTCGGGAAAAACAGATCAGTGCTTCCACTCACAATGAGCGTCTCATCTGTGACCGAGCTTTCATTGATGGTCGGTACTGCCTTATTTATATTCAGGCAGCTGTGAAGGCACATCAGATTCATGATGCCGGTCAGCTTATATACGCTATGCTGTAATACCGGCTCTGAGTAACGCTTCTCACCTGTCTCTATGAAGGTTTTATACAGCGTCACGAGTGTCTTTCCATCGGGAACTGAATCATCTGAAATGCCCATATCCTCGAGAGTATCATAAAGCGAGAGACTGCCGGATGCGATGAATCTCTTCAGTGGAGAAAAAATTTTCTTCAGATCGTATGAGGCCTGGACTGGTGATTTGATGCCGTATTCCTCGCCACGGGCAGAAAGGAAGCGGAGGTCAAATGAATCACCGTTCCAGGTAATGATGCGTCCTGCATCCCCGATTGCATCCAGTCCGTTCTCGATGATCGTCAGTTCATCATCCTTATTGTCTGAGAAAAATGTCGTGATCCCGATTATATCATCTGAGATAGTTCCGACAGAGATCGAGATGATCCTATGCCTTTCCGGTGAGAGTCCTGTTGTCTCGATAGTGAGATAAGTATCGCCGTCTTTTGAATACCTGGAGAAAAGTTCAGGATATTTAATCATTTCCTTTATATTGTAGGTATGCTCTATTTTTTTCATGAGTATATTGTAAGAAAATCTGTTTCCATAATCAAGTGGTTTGTGTTATACTAAAGGTAGCGTCATGAGGCAGCTCGTGCCGCTGATTGTGTGAAAAATACAAGGATCACTCTGTTTTTTATAAGTCATGGAGAATTTATTATGAGGATAAGACTGGCGAAAAGAATGGCGGCATTTGCACTAGGATGTGCTTTTGCATTTACTTCGATACCATATATAGCAGGGAATACAGGAAGAGTAGAGGCGGAAGCGGCTGATACGGATACGATTCCTGTTACATATACTGTTACTGTCAGGCAGGATGATGTAGCTTCAATTTATGATTCAGTAAAGACATATACAGACGATCAGGGATCGGGCAAAACGCTTAGGTATAACAGCGCTCTTGAGAAGCTGGCAATTGAGAGAGCAAAGGACCTGGCACTTTATTATAATGAGCAACGGCCTGACGGTAAATCAGGAGCTCTTATAACATCTGATGGTAAAACGGGCAACGCTCAGACTATTGGGAAGCAGATGATTGCTGATTCAGCACCTTCATGGAAACTCGATGCATCTGACTACAATACCTATAATTCATGCGGGATAGGTCATGTCATTTTTAATAATAAAGATTATTACTGTCTGGCTCTTGGTGAATCAAGTGATGATAGCGGTGCGCCTGATCTTACGCAGACTGGTGATGTAAGCGTATCCAGGGAAATAACAAGGAACAGAACTACCGGTATCTACGCAGTCTACAATTTCAACGATGGCTCCGGCCAGTCAGGAAATACTGTTTTTAACGGAAATAATGCTGCATGTGACAAGAAAATGACCATGTCTCTTGGCACGACACGACAGGTACCTGCTGTGACGTATGGCATTAAAACGAGCAGTGGTGGTGACAATATGTTTACCATTGCCGGAGCTACAGGAACCCTGAGACCGACAAACGATTCAACGATTTCTGTTTCAGGTTCGAATGTTTCGGCAAGGGCAGTAGGCACTTCATCTCTTACATATACTGCCACCATAGCAAATGAGCAGAAGACCTTCACCGTTCCTGTCGAGGTGACTAAGGGCAGCCTGAGTGATTCCACAATGACACTCGCACAGCCGGATGCGAAGTACTATGCAACGGGCAGGGCTATCACTCCGAAGGTCAACATTACAATGAATATCGGAGGCTCCACGAGGGCTCTGACAGAAGGAACTGACTACACACTCAGCTATGCGAATAATACCGCCCAGCCTACGATCACAGCCAATCAGACAGCTACTATCACGGCTACGGGAACCGGAAATTATTCAGGCACGAAGACTCTTAATTTTACAATAATGCCATCCACCGGTGGTAATCTCTCTGAGGCGGGAGCAACGAAGATCGCTCTTGATCCGTCAGAGAAGACTCCTATCGTGTACGATGGCAAGGAAAAGAAGCCGAAGGTAGTTGTTACCTACAAGGATAATGAGGTCCCTTCAAGTGCATATGATGTTGCATATTCCAATAATACTAATGCAGGAAAGATGACCGTCATAGTAACAGCGAAGACGGTTGCAGCCAGTGGCAATACAGGCTCAGGGACAGTGAAGCAGTATTCCGGAAGCGCAAGGACTACCTTTGACATCACACCGGCAGATCTCTCTACAGCAACCTTTACCTTCAAGGATTCTGAGAGCAGCACGGGAACGACTACTACGACTAGTACAGCCAATCCGACATATTCATATACAGGCGGAAATATCACCCCGCAGCCGGAGATCAAGGTCGGTAATACCACTCTTGTAGCAGGTAGGGACTATACATATTCCTATGCGAATAACAGAGCCATTGGCACAGGTGCTCAGGTGACTGTGACCGGCAAGGGAAATTATGCCGGAACTGCATCACATAATTTCGAGATTACTCAGGGAAATATTTCCAAGGCTACGGTGACGCTCACTCCGGCTTCACCATATACCTACAATGGACAGAAGCAGTACCCTACAGTGGTAGTGGTACAGATGGGTAATAATACACTTATTCAGGGAACAGACTATACGATATCAGCATTCCCTGATTCAGTGAATGCAGGTACCTATAGTTTCACGCTCACAGGTACCAATAATTTCAGGGGTACATCTACATCGACTGGCACTACAGGTACGACAGGTACTACCGGTACAACAGGCACTACAGGTACTACAACAACTACTACTAATACCGGTGTCAGAACCGAGAGCTATACGATCGATCCAAAGGATGCATCCAGCCTGTATAAGAAGGACAATGGTATATCTGTATCAGGGCTTTTGACTCTTACCTACAATGGCAAGTCACGTAAGCCGGCGATTACAGTGACTGACGATGCCCTGGGAAGAGAACTCGTAGCAGATACTGATTACACCAGGACAGATTCGAATAACAAGACTCCTGGTACAGCTTCAGTCACCCTGACATTCAAGGGCAATTATACAGGCACCATTACAGCTAGCTACAAGATCAATCCGAAGAAGACCTCGATCTCCAGGGTGAAAGCAGGCAGCAGGAAGGCTACGGTAAAGTACAAGAAGGTATCGGGAATCAGCGGATACCAGGTAAAGGCCGGAACGAACAAGGCCGTGACGAAGGGTACGAAGACGAAGAATACTACAAAGACCTCATATACCATGAAGTCACTTAAGAAGGGTAAGAGATATTACTTCAAGGTCAGGACATACTACACAGGCACGAATGGAAAGAAAGTGTATAGCTCCTGGTCAGGGGTTAAGAGTGTAAAGGTCAAGTGAGTTGTTAATATAATGTTTCATATATTTCAAAAGAAAGAACTTGAAACTGCGCCTGAAAAATGTTTAACTATTACAGGACTATGTAGAAGGAGTATTAAAATTGACTGTTAATAGAAGTACGACAGGCGCAGCAGACAATAAAGGACACGTTTATGGCCTCGACGGGCTTAGAGCCATTGCTATAATAGGGGTCATTTTTTACCATATGTTTCCATACACGATCAAGGGAGGATTCTTAGGAGTCTCTCTCTTTTTCGTGTTATCAGGATATCTCATTGCGCTTACGAGTGAGAAGAGCAGGCGCAGTGGATGCTTTTCTGTCGGTGGTTTCTATCTGAAGAGACTCACAAGGATATATCCGCCGGTGATCCTCACTGTATTTGTCACTGTCGGAGCATTTCATTTTATCTATCCGAAGGCTGTAGAAGGTGTCAGGAACGAGGTCATCTCGATTCTTCTGGGATATAATAACTGGTGGCAGATCGCGCAGAATTCGTCATATTTTACGAAGATAGCCAATGCGACTCCATTCACACATATCTGGTCGCTCGCTGTTGAGCTGCAGTTCTATGTGATCTGGCCAGTGCTGTATTTTATATATCTGATTCTTGCGAATCGTGGCAGAAAAAAGAGAGGACTTCTGTTCTTCCTTATCATATCGTCTATCTCAGCTATCCTGATGGGGGTTCTGCTCCCTTATGGTACTGATGCGACGAGAGTATACTATGGTACTGATACGAGGCTCTATGCACTGACGCTAGGAGTCATGCTCGGATTTGCAGGTGTAGGGACCGATGAGTTCAGACTGTTCAGGAGTGAGACCGCACGGAAGGCATCACTGCCGGTATTTGTCATAAGCATGATCTTTCTTGTCATTTCGTTTATATTTGTAGACGGGATGGCAGACCCTACATACACAGGACTCATGCAGATAGTCACGGTTGTCATCTTTGTGCTTGTCATCATCACGGCAGAGCCGTCTCTTCCGTTTGGACGGATGCTTGAGAATCCGGTGCTCGACTTCATTGGCAAGAGAAGCTATGAGATGTATCTGTTCATGTATCCGGTCATCTTTCTTTTCAATGTGAAGAAGTGGACCAGGATCCCATGCGCACCGCTGATACAGATCGCAATCATCATGCTTCTGGCCATCTGGGAGCACGAGATGGTCGGCTGGATCGTAAAGAGAAAACTGAACATCACCAGAAAGTGGAAGGCCACACTTTTCTTTATAGCAACAGTGGCTGCTACAGTATTTATCGTAGTTGGAATCATTGCGACTATTTTCTCCGGGAAAAAGAATACCGATACGAAGGAGCTGGAACAGCAGCTGGCCGCTAATCAGAAGATGCTTGAACAGCAGGAGAGTGAGTCGTCCTCGACATCATCGGTTACAAGCAGTTCATCTGCATCGACCTCTGCTGCAACTTCATCAACATCCGCTTCATCATCATCCTCTACTGAGGACACTGAAAAGCAGGATGAGCTCACGGCAGAGACTAAGGTTCCTGTAACGGCTATAGGTGATTCAGTAATGCTCGGTGCTTCACCTGAGCTGCTGAAGGTCCTTCCTGACAAGTCGATAGTGAATGCTCATGAGTCCAGACAGCTCTGGGATGCAAAGGATATAATAAAGGATTATAAGAAGAAAAATAAGCTTGGCAAGATTGTAGTCATCGCTTTAGGCACCAATGGTGTGTTCAAAGAAGATGCCGGCCAGGAGCTTATCGATATGATAGGCGAGGATCGTCACATCTACTGGGTGAATGTATTCGGAGATTCCATACAGTGGGAGGATGATTCGAATAAGGTGATCAAGAAGCTGTGTGATAAGAATGAGAACGTGACTCTGATCAACTGGCATGAATATGCCAAGGGTCATGACAGCTGGTTCTATCACGATGGAATCCATCTGAAACCGGATGGACAGAAGCAGTATGCGAAGATGATCAAGAACGCCATTCAGGACGATCTGGATATAATCAGGATGGAGCAGGAAGCTGACAAGAAAGCTTCTGAGCAGAAAGAGAGCACATCAGCCACATCGACACAGGCTGACACGAAGTCAGAGAGTACCAAGGAGGAAAAAGAGGACAAATGAAGTACTTCGGAACAGACGGATTCAGAGGAGAAGCAGGAAAGGTACTGACCTCAGATCACGCGTACAGGATCGGCCGTTATCTCGGCTGGTACTATGGCAGGGAGAAGCGTGGCAGAATAGTCATTGGAAAAGATACGAGACGTTCGAGCTATATGTTTGAGTATGCTCTCGTGGCTGGTATCATTTCATCAGGATCAGATGCGTATCTGCTGCATGTGACGACTACTCCGTCTGTTGCGTATGTGGTACGTACCGAGGACTTCGACTGCGGAGTCATGGTAAGCGCGAGCCACAATCCATATTCAGACAACGGGATCAAGCTGATGGACGGCAATGGTCACAAGATGTCAGCTGCTGTTGAGAGCCAGATTGAGGACTATCTCGATGGAAAAACTGATGATGTCCCATTTGCAGTCGGTGAGAATATCGGTGTTGCCATCGACTATGCGATCGGCAGGAACAGGTATATCGGCTATCTGATCTCCCTTGCCACCCGTTCATACAAGGGCAAGAGAATCGGCCTCGACTGCGCCAATGGTTCTACATTCAATATCGCAAAGAGTGTATTTGATGCTCTCGGAGCCAAGACCTATGTGGTAGGAAATGAGCCAAACGGACTCAATATCAATCTGAACTGCGGTTCTACTCATATTGATAATCTTGTAAATCTGGTAAAAGAAAAAGAGCTTGACTGCGGATTTGCCTTCGACGGTGATGCAGACAGATGTATTGCTGTTGACGAGACAGGCCAGGTGATCGATGGCGACTATATCATCTATATCTGTGGCACATATCTAAAGAAGCATGGAAGGCTCGACGGCAACCATGTCGTAGCTACGATCATGGCTAATCTAGGATTGTTCAAGGCTCTTGAGAAAAATGATATCGAATACGATGTGACAACAGTCGGTGATAAGTATGTGAATGAGGATATGGTCGCTAATGGCTATGTGCTTGGTGGCGAGCAGTCGGGACATATCATTTTCTCAAAGCATGCTACGACCGGTGACGGAATCCTGACAGCCATCATGATCATGGAAGTCATCATGGAAGAGAAGACCTCACTTCATACACTTGCGAGCGGCATGAAGAAGTATCCACAGCTCCTGAAGAATGTGAAGGTTGATGACAAGGATGCCATCCTGAACAATGAAAAAGTACAGAAGTGCAAGGATGAGATCGAAGCAGAGCTTCTGGGCAACGGACGCATACTCTTACGTGCCAGTGGTACAGAGCCTGTGATCAGGGTTATGGCAGAGGCTGATACCAAGGAGCTGTGTGCCAAGTACGTTGACCAGATGGTTGATGTAATCGAATCTGTATTGAATTAAGTACATAGCACAACTTTAAATTGTATGCAATCTATGTTAGAATAAGGCACTGTAACATTATTTATAGCATCGTGTGGTCGAAGACCACCCACACGTTAAACAGAAGCAAGGTGACATAGCTTCTGCATCGAAGAAAACTGGAGGTAAATTATGTCAACAAAGAGAAATGGTAGTGCGCTTTTTGTAGCTCAGGCAGGTATTATCGCAGCGCTTTATGTGGTGCTGACGGTATTTGCAGCAGGATTTGATCTGGCGAGCGGGGCAGTGCAGGTGCGTATTTCGGAAGCACTCACGGTTCTTCCTGTGTTCACGCCTGCTGCAGTTCCGGGACTTTTCATCGGATGCCTGATAGCGAATCTGATCACAGGTTCAGCTATCTATGATGTAGTATTCGGAAGTCTGATCACGCTTGCTGCTGCAGCGGTTACAAGACTGCTTCGCAACAGAAAGTTCATCTATACAGTACCGCCTGTACTTTTTAATGCTCTTGGAGTACCGGCTATTCTGATACTGGCATACGGAGTAGGTACAGCATATCCCTTCCTTGTGCTTACAGTAGGAGCGGGTGAAGCCATATCCGTATTCGGCTTCGGTTTCGCACTGAAGAAAATTCTCGGAAGATATAGAAATACACTCTTTCCCGTGAAAGAGACACAAAGGATTACTGATAAATGAAAGAACTGATAGAACTGATAACTGACGAGGTTAGAGCCGGCTTTGAAAAGGCCGGCTTAGACTCGTCTTATGGAAAGGTGACGGTAAGTAACCGTCCTGATCTCTGTGAATACCAGTGTAATGGCGCCATGGCCGCTGCCAAGCAGTACCACAAGGCACCTATCATCATGGCAGAGGCAGTTGCGCAGCAGCTGCAGGAGGGCAGGGTATTTTCAAAAGTCGAGGCTGTAAAGCCTGGATTTCTCAACTTTGACCTGAATCCGTCATTTTTATCTGAATACGCCAATGAGATGGCTTCAAGTGAGAAGTTCGGACTTGATGCTCCGGAGAAGCCGCTTACCATAATTCTCGATTATGGTGGCCCGAATGTGGCAAAGCCACTCCATGTAGGTCATCTCCGCTCAGCAGTCATCGGCGAGTCAATCAAGAGGATTTCCCGCTACATGGGACACACCGTATATGGTGATGTGCATCTCGGAGACTGGGGCCTGCAGATGGGACTCATCATCACAGAGCTTCATGAGAGAAAGCCTGATCTCATTTATTTCGATGAGAGCTATACGGGTGAGTATCCGGAAGAGCCTCCTTTTACTATTTCAGAGCTTGAGGAGATTTACCCATGCGCTTCAGGAAAGAGCAAAGAGGATGAGAGCTATCATGAGAAGGCCCTTGAGGCTACGAATGAGCTGCAGAAGGGCAGACGCGGATACAGAGCTCTCCTGAAGCATATCATGAATGTGAGTGTCACCGACCTGAAGAAGAATTATGAGAAGCTTAATGTCTCATTTGATCTCTGGAAGGGTGAGTCAGATGCAGCGCCATATATTCCTGATATGGTAGCTGATATGAAGGCCAGGGGCTATGCATATGAGAGTGATGGAGCACTCGTAGTCGATGTGAAGGAAGACTCTGATAAGAAGGAGATTCCTCCATGCATGATCCTGAAGTCTGATGGCGCTGCTCTTTACAATACGACAGATCTTGCCACTATGATCTGGCGTGTGAAGGATTATAATCCTGATAAGATAGCCTACATCGTAGACAAGCGTCAGGAGCTTCATTTCATCCAGTGTTTCCGCTGTGCACGCAAGTGTGATATAGTCCCTGATTCATGCGATCTCGATTTCATCGGATTCGGTACGATGAACGGCAAGGATGGCAAGCCATTCAAGACCCGTGAGGGCGGAGTCATGCGTCTGTCTACACTCATTGCTGATGTCGATGAGAAGATGTATGAGAAGATCAGGGAAAATAATGAACTCCCAGAAGACGAGGCTAAGAAGACAGCCAATATTGTAGCCCTTGCAGCCATTAAGTATGGCGATCTGTCGAATCAGCCGTCGAAGGACTATATTTTTGACATAGACAAATTCACTTCATTCGAGGGCAATACCGGGCCATATATCCTGTATACCGTCGTCCGTATGAAGTCTATTATACGTAAATATGAGGCAGCCGGGAAGAAGCTTGATTCTGTAAATATTCTTCCGCCTGAGACTGAGAGTGAGAGAAGCCTGCTGCTTGCTCTGGCTCCATTCCAGGATTCGGTACGTTTGGCATATGAAGACAATATGCCGAACCGTATCTGCCAGTATATTTACGAATTATCAAATGCGTTCAATCACTTTTACCATGAGACAAAGATTCTCTCATGCGAAGATAGCGATAAACAGAAGAGCTATATGTCTCTTCTTTCACTGACGCTTAATGTCTTAGAGACTGGTACTCATCTCTTGGGATTCGAAGCGCCAGAGAGAATGTAGTGGAGTTTATAGTTCAAAGTTTTAAGTTCTAAGTTCTAAGTTCTAAGTTCAAAGTTCTAAGTTCAAAGTTCTAAGTTCTAAGCTCATAACTAAGAACTCTGAACTCTGAACTTAGAACTTACATACAAGGAGGTAACATGACTGAAGTAGATATTATATCCGGATTCCTTGGCGCCGGTAAGACGACATTCATGAAAAAGCTTGTCGCTGAGGCATTTCAGGATGAAAAAGTAGTTATTGTAGAAAATGAGTTTGGTGAGATCGGAATCGATTCAGGATTTCTCAAGGATACAGGAATTCAGGTATCAGAGATCAATGGTGGATGCGTATGCTGCACACTCGTAGGAGATTTCACAAAGAATCTGCACGAGGTGATAAGGACATATCATCCAGACAGGATCCTCGTTGAGCCATCAGGTGTTGCAAAGCTGTCTGATATCGAGGTTTCAGTTCTTGATGTAGGAAAGACGGAGGATATAAAGATCGGTGCACTCGTCACTATCGTAAATGCCCTGAAGGCAAAGAAGCAGATGAAGGCATTCGGCGAATTCTTCAAGGACCAGATCGAGCATGCTACAGCCGTAGTTCTTTCAAGAACACAGAAGATGGATCAGGACAAGCTGGAGGATGTAGTAAAAGAGATCAAGGCCCTTAATGACAAGGCTGTTGTGATCACTACTCCTTGGGATGATCTCTCTGGAAAGCAGATTCTTGATGCCATCATGGGCAAGGACAATCTCGAGGTATTCGAGCTTGCTACAAAGCATCATGAAGAGGAAGAGGCCGAGCATCATCATCACCATGACCATGATCATGAGGATCACGATGAGCATGAACATGAGCATCATCACGATCATGATGAAGACGAGCATGATCATGATCACGAGGGTCATGAGCACCATCATCACCATCATGCAGATGATATCTTCACTACCTGGGGACGCGAGACTCCTCACAAGTTCACGAAGGAGACAATCGAGAACGCTCTTAAGACTCTTGCAGACAGTGATGACTACGGATATATCGTCCGTTCCAAGGGCATCGTTCCAGCAGAGGACGGCACCTGGATCTACTTCGACCTTGTAGACGGCGAGTATGAGATCCGTACCGGAGATCCAGATGTCACAGGAAAGCTCGTAGTCATTGGAACTGATGTGAAAGAGGATAAAGTAGAGGAGTTGTTTGGACTTTAAGTTATTAGTTCAAAGTTCTGAGTAAAAAAGCTCAGGACTAATAACTCAGAACTCCAGACTCAAAACAAGGAGATATAATGAATACAGAAGAAACAGACGGTGAGATCCCCGTATACGTTTTCTTCGGCTTCATGGATTCAGGCAAGACCACGCTCGTGAAAGAGACACTTTTCGACAATGGTTTTGCAGATGATTTTGACAGATGTCTTCTCATCGCCTGTGAAGACGGAGATGAAGAGTATGATGAGGATGAACTGAAGAACGCAGGAATTGATTTCGTCGAGATCGATGACAAGAACGATTTTACTCTTGAGAAATGTAAGTCTCTTCAGGAAGAATATGACCCGCAGGCCATTTTTATAGAGTATAATGGTACCTGGGAGACGAGTCTTCTCTATGAGATGGACGGACCTGATGACTGGGTCATCGTGCAGAGCCTGTGTACCGTCGATGCCACTACCTTCGAGATGTACATGAAGAATATGGGGACGATGATCAAGGAGCAGATGTTCCGTGCAGATGTCATCATTTTCAACAGATGTGATGACTCTACACCGAAGGCCAAGTTCCGTGCGAATGTCAAGGGCCTGAACCGCCGTGCACAGATCGTCTATGAGAGAAAAGACGGATCAATCGACAACAGACCTGACGAGCTGCCATTCGATATCAATGCGGATGAACTCCATATCACAGATGCTGACTATGCACTCTGGTTCATGGACTGCATGGACAATCCGAAGAAGTACGATGGCAAGACAGTTGACTTCCTGGGCCTCGTGTACAATCCGACAGAAGGCAAAGGAAAGCTCAGAAAAGGTACCTTCGTTGCAGGACGTTTTGCAATGACATGCTGTGTACAGGATATCCAGTATCTAGGAATGCCATGCAGATATGACAAGGCTTGTGAGATCACTCACAAGAGCTGGGTTCATGTGACAGCGAAGGTGAAGAATGAGTTCGCCAGAGAATACAGGGGAAAAGGACCAGTGCTCTATCCGACGAAGATAGAGAAGGCCGAGAAGCCCGCAACACAGGAAGAAGAGCTGGTGTATTTTAATTAAGTTCTAAGTTAAGAGTTCTAAGTTAAGAGTTCTAAGTTAAGAGTTATAAGTTAAAAGTTATAAGTTAAGAGTTAAACTTTACTAAGAACTCAGAACTCAGAACTCGAAACTAACAACTAAAAAACGAAAGGAAACGAAAAAAGTATGTATGAGATCGTAAAGAAAGAACAGCTTGCGGCCAACATCTACCAGATGGATGTCAAGGCACCTATGGTCACACATTCGTGCCTGCCGGGACAGTTCGTGATCGCAATCGCAGAGGAGGATGGCGAGAGAATTCCTCTTACCATTTGTGATTACGACAGAGAAGCACAGACAGTCACAATCGTGTTCCAGCCAATCGGAGCATCAACTGAGAAGATGGCAGCCCTTAATGAGGGTGACAGCTTCCACGACTTCGTGGGACCTCTTGGCCAGCCTTCAGAGCTCTGCCGTGAGGAGAATCTCGAGGAGACAAGGAAGAAGCATATCGTATTTATCTCAGGTGGTGTAGGAACTGCTCCTGTGTATCCACAGGTCAAGTGGCTCCATGAGCACGGAATTGATGCAGATGTGATCCAGGGATCGAGATCAAAGGATCTTCTGTTCTATGCTGACAAGGTCAGCCAGGTAGCAAAGAATCATTATATCTGTACGGATGATGGTACATATGGTTTCCATGGAATGGGTACAGACCAGCTTCAGGCACTCTGGGATGAGGGCAGGAGATATGACTGGTGCGTAGCCATCGGACCAATGATCATGATGAAATTCGTCTGCAAGCTCACTGAGAAGCTCGGCATACATACTGTCGTTTCAATGAACCCTATCATGGTTGATGGTACAGGTATGTGCGGTGCCTGCCGTCTCCTTGTCGATGGAAAAGTAAAGTTTGCCTGCGTAGACGGACCTGAGTTCGACGGACATCTGGTGGACTTTGACAAGGCAATGGAGAGAATGCAGCAGTACAAGACCGAGGAAGGCCGTAAGAAGCTTGAGTTCGAAGAGGGAGATACCCATCATGGCGGCTGTGGTTTATGCGGAGGTGACAAGTAATGGCAGATATGATGAAGAGAGTGCCTATCGCAGAGCAGGAGCCAGCGGTAAGAGCACATAATTTTGACGAAGTATGCTTAGGATATACAGAGGATGAAGCAGTAGAAGAGGCAAAGAGATGTCTCAACTGTAAGAATCCGCGCTGCGTAGGCGGATGCCCTGTATCTATCAATATTCCTGCATTTATTCATGCAGTGACCGAGAGAGATTTCAAGAGAGCATACGAGATAATAAGTGAAAGCTCATCACTGCCTGCAGTCTGCGGACGTGTCTGCCCGCAGGAGACACAGTGCGAGGGTCAGTGTATCAGAGGAATCAAGGGTGATGCAGTAGCAATCGGAAAGCTGGAGAGATTCGTAGCTGACTGGGCCCGTGAGAACGGAATCCATCCACAGCCTCCGAAGGAGAAGAACGGCCACAAGGTTGCTGTTATCGGTTCAGGCCCTTCAGGACTCACCTGCGCCGGAGACCTCGCAAAGATGGGATATGATGTCACAATCTTTGAAGCTCTTCAGAAGGCCGGCGGAGTGCTTGTATATGGTATTCCTGAGTTCCGTCTCCCGAAGGACAAGGTAGTAGCTGCTGAGGTCGACAATGTAAAGGGACTCGGTGTAGATATCGAGACCAACGTAGTCATCGGAAAGTCACTCACCATCGATGATCTGATGGAAGAGTACGGATATGAGGCTGTATTTATCGGTTCAGGCGCAGGACTTCCGAGATTCATGGGAATCCCTGGAGAGCAGAGCAATGGCGTATTCTCTGCCAATGAGGTACTCACGAGATCGAACCTCATGAAGGCCTATGAAGATGGAGACACTCCTATCGTTCACGGCAAGAAGGTAGTCGTAGTCGGCGGTGGAAATGTAGCAATGGATGCTGCCCGTACTGCACTCCGTCTCGGAGCTGAGGTACATATCGTATACAGACGTAGTGAGAAGGAGCTTCCTGCAAGAGCAGAAGAAGTACATCATGCAAAGGAAGAGGGTATCCAGTTTGACCTTCTCCAGAATCCTGTTGAGATCCTTGCAGATGACAAGGGCTGGGTCAAGGGCATCCGCGTGATCAAGATGGAGCTTGGCGAGCCTGATGCATCAGGCCGTAGGAGACCTGTACCTATCGAGGGCAGTGAGTACGAGATCGAGTGCGACACAGTCATAATGGCACTTGGTACTTCACCGAATCCTCTTATCGCTTCGACCACAAAGGGACTTGATACAAACCAGAGAGGCTGCATCATTGCAAAGGAAGATGATGGCGAGACATCGAAGACCGCTGTATACGCCGGTGGAGATGCCGTTACAGGAGCCGCCACAGTAATACTTGCTATGGGTGCAGGAAAAGCTGCTGCAAAGGGAATCGATAATTATTTCAAAAATAAAAAGTAAAGCTTGCATTTTCTGAATAAAAGCTTTATAATTATTGAGTTGTGACTTACGACATGACATATATTTTTCGGAGGTATATACACGATGACAGCATTAAAGTATCTGTTCATGGTTCTGTTCATCATCGTATCCATCGTCCTCACGATCATCATCATGATGCAGGAGGGAGAGGATGCAGGTCTTGGTTCACTTAGTGGACAGAGTCTTGATACATACTGGAGCAAGAATAAGGGACGTTCCCGTGAAGGAGTCATCATCAGAGTGACAGCTATTCTTGTGGCAGTATTTTTCGTATTGGCAGTACTGCTTAATATGAGTTCATTTAAGATTTGAGAATGAAGGTCATCGCTTCGGCGGTGGCCTTTTTTCGTTATAGAAGGAAGTGATATTTTTATGACAAAGAAAGAACGATGGGCGGACCAGAAGGCAGCACTGCTACAGCTGTTTTCAGATGAGAATTACACGCCCATGACAGAAGATGAGCTGAAAGAACTCCTTCTGGTAGAAGATGACACGGAGCTTGCCAATGCCCTGTCATCTCTTGTAGCAGATAAGAAGGTAAAGAAAAATAATGATGGTTCGTATGAGGCCGCACCGGAACAGGAAAAAGAAGTTCCGGAAGTCTCAGAGGAGCCGGACAGGACCGCTCGTAGCACTGCTGACAAATATCTGACAGGTGTTTTTTCAAGCAACACCAAGGGCTTCGGGTTCGTGACTGTAGAGGGATGTGATGAGGACTTTTTCATTCCTGAGAAGTATACCCAGATGGCGTTTCACAAGGATACTGTGCGTATCGAGCCACTTGGAAAGAGCGGCAATGGCCGTGACGAGGCCAGGGTTGTAGAGATTCTCGAGCATGAGTATACGGATGTGGTCGGCACTTTCGAGAAGTCGGCAAACTTCGGATTCGTGGTACCTGATGACAGGCATCTGACGAGCGATATTTTCATTGCCGCACAGAATGCAGCAGGGACTCCCGATAATGCAAAGGTAGTCTGTCATATCACCGATTATGGCAGTGCAAATAAGAAACCTTCAGGTGAGATAAAGGAGGTCATCGGAATCAAGGGACAGCCTGGTGTAGATATTTTATCCATTGTAAAGGAGAATGATATCCCTACAGATTTCCCACAGGCTGTGCTTGACGAGGCAAAGAAGGTTGCCGGACGTGGCAAGGTGAGAAAGTCTGAGCTGAGAGGCCGTGAAGACCTGAGAAGTGAGCTCATGGTCACTATTGATGGCGAGGATTCGAAGGATCTCGATGATGCTGTATCACTGCATATGGATGGAAAGGATTATATCCTGGGCGTTCATATAGCTGATGTGTCGAACTATGTGACTGAGGATTCGGAGCTTGATAAAGAGGCCCTGAAGCGTTCTACATCGGTGTATCTGCCTGACCGTGTGATCCCTATGCTTCCTGTCGAGCTGTCGAATGGAATCTGCTCACTGAATGAGGGTGAGGACAGGCTTGCAATGAGCTGTATCATGAGGATTGATGACACAGGAGAGATCAAGGATCACAGGATTGTGGAGTCGGTCATCAGGTCGAATCACAGGATGACATACACCTCCGTGAATAAGATTCTCGAGGAGGATGATGAGGCAGAAATAGATAGGTATGCAGATGTGGTACCGATGTTTCGCCAGATGGAGGAGCTTGCCATTATCCTGCATGGCAGAAGGACATACAGAGGGTCGATCGATTTTGATTTCCCGGAGACTGTTGTAGAGCTCGATGAGAACGGCCAGCCGAAGGAGATCCATCCGTATTACAGAGGTGTAGCACAGCATATCATTGAGGATTTCATGCTTGCAGCCAATGAGACTGTCGCGAAGCATGCTTATGACCACAAGCTGCCATTCCTGTACAGGACGCACGGATTCCCTGATCCTGAGAAGCTTAATACCCTGAAGTCGTTTATCGGAGGATTCGGATATACTCTCGAAGGAAATGTGAACCAGATCCATCCGAAGGAGCTGCAGAGGCTTCTTGACAGGGTAGCGGGAAGTCCGGAAGAAAGTCTGATACAGACGCTTACACTCAGAAGCATGCAGCAGGCCAGATACACGACTGACTGCAGTGGGCATTTCGGACTTGCAGCCGGGTACTACTGTCACTTCACCTCGCCTATCAGGAGATATCCTGACCTGTTCATTCACCGGGTGCTGAAGCTTGAAATCCATAAGAAGCTGAAAAGGAAAAAGAAGACAGAGCTGAATGCAGCTCTTCCAGATATAGCTGACCGTACATCGTCTCTTGAGAGAAGAGCAGACGATGCCGAGAGAGATGCAATAAAGCTGAAGAAGGTCCAGTACATGATGCCTCACATTGGAGAGGAATACACAGGCAGGATCTCAGGAGTCACCTCATGGGGACTTTATGTGGCTTTACCCAACTCTATTGAGGGTATGATACCGGTACGCACGTTGACGGATGACTTCTATGAGTTTTCAGAAGAGACCTATGAGCTCATTGGAAAGAGCTTTAACAGGCACTATACCCTTGGTATGCCTCTCAGGGTGAAGCTTGTGGATGCAAACCCTGTAGCCCGCACTATAGACTTCGAGCTGATAGATGATTTCCATGGGAATAAGAAGGTCGAAAAGCCGCGCAGCTATGCACCCGTAGGCCACAAGGGAAAGCTGTCAAGGCAGGCGGAGAAGGCCCTGAAGAGAATATCAGGAGGTAAAGGCAGATATGGCAAAGGAAAAAACAGGAAGAAAAATAATCGCCACTAACCGTAAGGCGAGGCATGATTATTTCCTGGACGAATATTTTGAATGCGGTATAGCACTTGTGGGAACGGAGGTGAAAAGCCTTCGTAATGGTGGCTGTTCACTGAAGGAAGCATGGGTCAGGATCCAGAACGGAGAGGTCTGGATCTACCAGATGCATATAGCTCCGTATGAGAAGGGTAATATCATGAACAAGGATCCGCTTCGCCCGAGAAAGCTGTTGATGCATAAGAGCGAGATCAGAAAGCTCGAGCAGAAGATCAAGGAAAAGGGCTATACCCTGGTTCCGGTCGAGGCATATTTCAAGGATTCAAGAGTCAAGATCGAGATAGCTCTTGCACGGGGCAAGAAGCTTTATGATAAGAGGGCCGATATCGCGAAGCGTGACCAGGAAAGGGAGGCCGCAAGGGATTTCAAGGTCAGGAATCTGAGGTGAGCCGGCTTGACTGATTATTGACAGCGTGCTATAGTATATATAGCTTTAGGGGTAGTAAAGGTCTCGACAGGGATCTTGAAGCTTTAGAAGCGAGCCGCAGGATGATGCGTCAAATCTCAAATTAAATTTAAACGCTGAAGATAACGATTTAGCATACGCTGCCTAAGGGCAACGAGTCGCCTGAATGTCCCCATGCATTCAGTCACCGGCTTCAAACACATGGGACACGGCATCTGCAAAGCTTTGAGCTGATGTACGTATCATGAAGCTACCAACACCGGAAGGGCGTGCTCTCCCGTCCGGCAGAGGGAATGCCAAACAGATCACTACGCTCGTAGAAGGAGAGTGAATAGGTTTTTGGACGCGGGTTCGACTCCCGCCTACTCCACTATATACGATTTATCCCCAGAGATGTATGTCACATCTCTGGGGATTTCTTTGTTCTTATCATGGTTTATTGTACTTAAATATATTTAACTTTTATTCTTGATAAAAGATACATGTCATGGTATCATAGTAGTGTCGTCAGTCATGCAGATTTGTGGGTGTGACTGTCCGATATGGAGGCTTTTATGGATAGACGTGTGTTGCCTGTTGGCAAACAGAATTTTGAAGAGATCAGACAGGAAGGCATGATGTATGTAGACAAGACACAGTACGTATGGAATCTGGCCAGTACCAGTATTCCTTATTTCCTGTCACGTCCGAGACGTTTTGGCAAGAGCCTCTTCACTTCCACGCTTGAGTGTTATTTCAGAGGTAAGAAGGATCTGTTTAAAGGACTCTACATATATGATAAGGAAAATGCACGCGGCGAGGATGCCTGGACGGTGTATCCGGTTATTACATTCTCTTTATCAAGTGGCGAATACAAAAATCCCGATGGTCTGTCGGATATGCTTAACAGTGTTCTGGAAAATGTAATACAGGAATATGATCTTACCGGAAGATATGCCATTTCTGGTGAGACACTGTCAGTGAGGTTTCGTAATGTCATCATGAATCTTCAGAGGAAGACTAACAGGAAAGTAGTCGTACTTGTTGACGAATATGACAAGCCCCTGCTGGATACAATGTATGATTACCCTGAACAGGAAAAGAAAAATCGTGATTTATATAAGAGCTTTTTTTCTGTTCTCAAAGACATGGATGGTTACCTGCGGTTCGTATTTTTTACAGGTATCACTAAATTCACTAAAGTCTCTATATTCTCTGATCTGAACCAGTTGACCGATATATCTCTGTCAAATGACTTCTGCAGTATATGTGGTATTACGCAGGAAGAACTCGAGACTGATTTTCAGCCTGAGATCACGTCACTGGCCGAAGAGGAAGACTTAAGCTTCGATGAATGTCTCTCTGAACTTCAGAAAATGTATGACGGATATCATTTTTCTAAAAAGGGTGTTGGAGTTTATAATCCATATAGTCTGCTCAATGCATTTTTCAACAGAGATTTCGGAACATACTGGTTTGCTTCAGGCACCCCGGAGATTCTGATCAAGAAGCTGCAGAATTCTGATATATCACTTGTTCGTATCGGTGAAGGAGTCGACGCCACGAAAGATGAGATTGAGAATTACACTGCTGAAAACGACAATCCGATACCGCTCTTCTATCAGACCGGTTACCTGACTATATGCGGATATGATAGGGAATTTGGTCTCTATGCTCTGAAATTCCCTAATGATGAAGTGAAATACGGTTTTCTGAATTCACTTGTGCCGTATGTACCTGGCTAATCATTTCCATCGGCTTCGAGTCTTCCCCTAAACCTATGCCAGGCCTGCCTGGTTTCCTTTTCTCATGTATGTCCGGCAGAAGAGACAAGGCATCTCTTCCTGCTGCCTGATATTCGTACTATGATATAGGAAAAGAAAGGACGAATCATGGCAGAGAACACAAGAGAAAGAAAGCCGGTGCAGTTCGGATATATCCGGGTCAGTACGGCGACACAGGCAATCAAGGGAAACAGCCTGTCGGAACAGCAGGCGCAACTGATGGAACATGGGGTGCATAAAAGACACATCTACAAGGACGTGTATACCGGAGCGACAACGGACAGACCGCAGCTCAACCGCCTGATTGAGATACTGCATACAGGCGATACACTTATCGTGACAAAGCTCGATCGGATATCCAGATCAGTAGCTGATGGCGCGGAACTGATACAAAGACTTATAGACAAAGGAATCCGAATCAAGATCCTCTCGATTGGCGATATCGCCATGGACAATACGCCTGCAGGAAAACTTATCGTACATATCTTTCTGTCGTTCGCAGAATTCGAAAGGGATATGATCATCCAGCGTACAATGGAAGGACGGATAGCCTCCGGACATCTGGGCGGACGTCCGCCAATCCCGGAGGATAAGATCAGACATGCGCTTGCTCTCCTTGAGACCAAGTCATTTCGTCAGGTGGCTATTGAGACCGGGATTTCTAAGACTACACTGGTAAGAGCCAGAAAAAGGGTGCGGGAGTCAGAGAATGAACATAAGCAATGACAGCATTTTCTTAATTTTAATAACAATGTATTGTAAACTGTACAAAAAAATCTAAAATTCCTATTAACAAACGTATCATTTTGTGTTAATATTTTGTTTAGAAATTCTTCACGAATATTTTAGGGAAGAAGTAAGACGACGATGAGAGTGTTCCAGGGGACGCGCTCATCGCTGACCGGGACAGTGAAGACTATCCCGGTACTCCACTTACAGCTTTTGGAAAGTGGAGGGTAACTAGTGGTTCTGTATCCAAATCTCAAGAGATGCGGATACGGGTGTTCAGTGAAAAGGAGAAAAGCTAATGAACACAAAAGTAGCAAAGAAGCAGAATAATAAGGGCTTCACCCTTATCGAGCTCATCGTAGTAATCGCCATCATCGCAGTACTCGCAGCAATTCTGGCACCACAGTATCTGAGATATGTGGAGAAGTCGAGAGTAAGTGCAGACCAGTCTACAGCCAATGAACTTATTAATGTTGCAAAAACTGCTTGTGCAGATGAGGATCTTTATAGTAAACTTAGCAATACTGATAAGACAATTCTGACATGGTCAAAGCCAGCATCAGCAGGGGCAAATGCAATTGTACCAGATACAGATTTTGCGACGGAGATAAATGCTAATTTCTCATCCGATGATCTCAAAAAGGGTCCAAAGTCTAACACTTATAAGGATATGAAATTTACAGTTACAGCTAAAGTAGAAGACAGTACAAAGGCTGTATCAGTTACCGGAACATGGGGTGCTAATTCATAAAAATAATTTTTTGAATATTGTAAATTGAAGCAGAATCAAGCTATTTTCATCCCCGTCCCCTGGCGGGGATGATTTTTTTGATAAAACGAAATAAACGAGTAAAACAATTCTATCGGGTGAAACCGATGAGCTTGCTAATAATATCTCAGGGATTAGATCGCTCACTATCAGAGTAGTACCGAAACCTGAGATTTTTTATGTGGAAATGTATATGATCGTGGTTGCCTTAGATATCTGGTTTTGCCTTGGATAAACATGATCTGGTAATAAGAGAAATTTTACAGATCGGAGCTGGATTCAGCCTTCAAATTTGGTTATACTGCTTTTTAAAATCAAAACTTTGAATTCCTTATGTTAGCTATTTTAGATTCTGATTGTAATATAATCTGATATTTTTTACAAATGCTTTTTCAACGCGCGTAATCGTGACAAAAAGACATCCCCGCCAGGGGACGGGGATAAGGGATTATTATTATTTTGCTGTGGTTGCACCAGAGTTTCCACCAAAATTTTTAGTATTTTTTGTGTCTTATGATTACCATGTTCCAGTCACAGAAATTGAATTTGTCGTTGAATCTGGTGTAATAGTAATTGTGTATGTTCTACTAGCATACGCTGTTGACTTAGGTGCGTGAACTGTTTCTCCATTCAGATTGGTCTGTAGTTCTTTTACAAATGCATCTGTTCCATTAACCGCAACAGCAGTATCATTAGCGCAAACTACTATAGCATCATATTTTATCCCATCAGTTTTATTCCATGTGACTGTTTTCGCAGAAGTACCAATAGCCTGTGCAGCATCTTCATCAGCAAGAGATGTCTTTACAGCATTTCTAAGCTCTTCAGCATACTGCTGATCAGATGATACTCTCGACTTCTCCACATATCTCAGATACTGTGGTGCCAGGATTGCTGCGAGTACTGCGATGATGGCGATTACTACGATGAGCTCGATAAGAGTGAAGCCCTTGTTGTTCTTCTTTGCTACCTTTGTGTTCATTAGCTTTTCTCCTTTTCACTGAACACCCGTATCCGCATCTCTTGAGATTTAAATATGCTGTCATAGTGCGCACTGATCAGAAAACTTTTCTGATCGGGCAGAAAAAAAATATTATACATGCTATAATAAGAATATAAGGTTAGAATCTTATCGGAGGTATATATGGAAAGACGACTACCTGTTGGAATACAGAGCTTTAAAAACATAAGGGAAAATGGTTATGTATATGTAGACAAGACAGAGTATATATGCAGGCTCCTGAGCGGATCCAAAAGCTATTTCCTTTCCCGCCCGAGGAGGTTCGGGAAAAGTCTGTTCATCTCTACTCTTGAAAGCTACTTTTCAGGAGAGAAGGAGCTCTTCAAGGGACTCTATATCGAGGAAAAGGAAAATTCCAGAGGTCGTGATGCCTGGACTAAGTATCCTGTGATATCATTTTATCTGTCAGGCGGAGCATATAATTCTGAAATAGGCCTTGATGATCTGCTTTCTGCTGTGCTTGAGGGCTGCATTGAAAGATATCAACTGGATAGGAAATCTATCATAGGTGATACACTCCCCGTGAGATTTCGTTCAATTATCGAGTGTCTGTATGAAAAAACCGGTAGTCAGGTCGTAGTCCTTGTGGATGAATATGATAAGCCACTTCTGGCTACAGCAATCTCCAATCCAAAGCAGGAGGAAGCGAACCGACAACTGTATAAGGGCTTTTTTTCAGTACTTAAGGATATGGACGGATATCTGAAGTTCGTATTCTTTACCGGAGTCACGAAGTTTTCTAAGGTTTCGATCTTTTCGGATCTGAACCAGCTTAACGATATATCTATGGACGATAAGTATTCCGGAATCTGTGGAATAACAGAGGACGAGCTTGAGGCCAGCTTCAGACCGGAGATAGAGTTACTTGCAGAAAAGCACGGGATGAGCTTCGATGCTTGTCTTGCCAGGCTCAGGAAGACCTATGATGGATATCATTTCTCAGGTGAGGGGGTCGGGGTATATAATCCATTCAGTCTGCTTTCTGCGTTTGAGAAAAAGAATTTCAGGCGATACTGGTTCGGAACTGCAACCCCTGAAATCCTTATAAAGAAACTTAAAGAATCCGAATTATCCCTTTCTACGATAGTGGATGGAGTAGCTGCATCAGAAGATGAGCTTATGGATTACCGGATCGAGGACAAAAATCCGATCCCTCTATTCTATCAGTCCGGATATCTTACCATATGCGGCTATGATGATGAATTCGGTATATATTCATTAAAGTTCCCAAATGATGAGGTGAAATATGGATTCCTTAATTCTCTGATACCTTCCGTTCTGGGACAGGGAGGGCAGGAGAATCCACTGTCACTTAAATTTATGCTGGAGGACCTGAGGTCAGGAGCACCGGATTCCTTCGTTATACCTGAAGGCAATTTACACACAAATTTGGACTTGACTGATAGGGGTAAAGGAGACCTTTTCATATTAAGGCTTCGCAGATAGAACGGAATAATTATTTTCTGTTGGATATTCAGGACAACTATGATATAATCTAAAAAGAGTGGATATGGAAAATGTGTATCATGGAAGGAGGTTTCCAGAATGTCAGACAATAAGTATGCAGGCACTAAGACAGAGAAGAATCTTCTTGAGGCTTTTGCCGGAGAGTCACAGGCGAGGAATAAGTATACTTATTTCGCGTCGGTAGCGAAGAAGCAGGGATTCGAGCAGATAGCCGCTTTATTCCTGAAGACTGCTGACAATGAGAAGGAGCATGCCAAGCTCTGGTTCAAGGAGCTTGGAATGCTCGGCGACACAGAGGCCAATCTCAGCGAGGCGGCAGCCGGAGAGAACTACGAGTGGACCGATATGTACGATCGGATGGCCAGAGAGGCGGATGAAGAGGGATTCCCGGAGCTGGCTGCGAAGTTTCGCGGTGTAGCGGCTATCGAGAAGACACATGAGGAGCGCTACAGAAAGCTTCTTTCTAATGTAGAGGCGAAGCAGGTCTTCGAGAAGAGCGAGGTCAAGGTCTGGGAGTGCCGCAACTGCGGACACATCGTGGTCGGGACCAGCGCACCGGAGGTATGCCCGGTATGTGCGCATCCTCAGTCATTCTTTGAGGTTCATGCTGAGAACTACTGATAGATCCTGACGGAATAGTATTTGAAAAGGAGATATATATGTTATTCTATAAATGCGATTTATGTGGGAATTTCGTAACCTTCCTCACAGAGAAGACTCCAGTTACACCTGTATGCTGCGGTCAGCCTATGACAGAGATAAAGGCTAATACAACTGATGCAGCAGTAGAGAAGCATGTTCCGGTCGTGAAGACCGATGGCAATAAGATCACGGTTCAGGTCGGAGCTACAGCTCATCCGATGACAGAGGAGCATTATATCCAGTTCATCATACTTGAGACATCAGATGGCTACCAGAAGAAGGATCTTGCGCCGGGGGATGCACCATGCGCAGAGTTCGTTCTTGCTGACGGGCAGAAGCCCGTGTGTGCATACGCATATTGCAATCTTCACGGACTCTGGAAGGCAGATATCTGAGATCAGACTGATTCAGCTGCAGGGGACGCACCGTAGGGTGCGTCTTTTTTTTGTAAAAAAATGTGGCGGATATTCTCCCGTAATGGTAAAATATAACAGTAAACGGAGGCTATTAAAAACAAAACGGAGGATTTATTATGATAGCTTTAATAATTATAGTGGTACTACTTGTAGTTTTTTTCGCGACGGTAAGGATAGTGCCGGAGTCGAATGAGGTGATTGTCGAGAGGCTGGGGAAGTACAACAGAACGATGCGCGCCGGGATCAATTTCATGATACCTTTCATAGAAAGCTCCCGAGCGAGGGTTTCGCTTAAGGAGGCAGTGCTCGATTTTCCGCCGCAGCCTGTCATTACTAAGGACAATGTGACGATGATGATAGATTCGGTTGTCTATATGAAGGTCTTTGATTCCATGCTCTTCACCTACAAGATCACCAATCCCAGGCAGGGGGTGGAGACGCTTGCAGCTACGACACTGAGAAACCTTGTCGGTGCGCTGACCTTTGACGAGACCCTTACTTCAAGAGATACGATCAATGCGAAGCTTCAGACAGAGCTCGATGAGGCAACGGATGCCTGGGGGATAAAGATCACCAGGGTAGAGGTCAAGAATATCCAGCCGCCAAAGGATATCCAGGAGGTCATGACCAAGCAGATGAGAGCGGAGCGTGAGAAGCGTCAGGCGATCACAGAGGCGGAGGCTCATAAGCAGTCTGTTGTCACTACTGCAGAGGGAGACAAGCAGGCAAAGGTACTTGCGGCACAGGCAGAGGCCGAGGCAGCGGTTGCAAGGGCGCAGGGCGAAGCGAAGGCAATAGAGCTTCGAGCGCAGGCAGAGGCGATGGCGCTTCGTACACTGACTGAGGCCAATGTATCGCCTGAGATCATAAAGCTGAAGAGCTTTGAGGCGATACAGGGTGTGGCAAACGGAAACGCGACAAAGATATTCATGCCGACCGAGCTGCTGGATGAGGTATCCGGGGCAGAGATCCTTGGCGAAGGAATAAAGAGCGGATTTTCCGAGGCGCCGCGCAGAGTGGCAGGACAAGAGGATCTGAGTGATCCCCATATGACGATAGCTATGTCACCGCGGTCAGAAAGCCAGATCCATAAGGATGTGGCGGAGACCTCGAAGAAGATGATGGATGAAGAGTCCTGATCTGAAAGAAAAAAGGATATATGAGTTTTCTTGATGATGTAAAGAAGCGGATAGTAATAGCTGACGGGGCCATGGGGACCTATTACCAGAGCCTTTATCCTGAGGATGATGAGCTGGTCGAGAGAGCGGTCATCACACATCCTGACAGGATTTCTGATATACATAAGAGGTATATTAAGGCCGGAGCCATGCTTATAAGGACCGACAGCTTTGCGGTGTCGGGGCCTTTTATTGAGTCAGTTGAGGAAAAGGTCCGGATTGCACATGAAGCATACAGGATTGCAAGGGATGCTGCCGGAGACAGTTGCTTTGTTGCAGCTGATATCGGTACTGTCTTTGATCCGGCAATGGAGGGCCATGTATTCTGGGATATAAAGCCCGTAATAGATGCGTTTCTCGATGAGGGAGCTGATATTTTTGATTTCGAGACACAGACTCAGACAGAGGGACTCACTGAGATTTTTTCCTATATCAGGGAGAAAAATCCGGCTGCCGTGATCCTGGTTTCTTTTTCTATAAATAAGACAGGTATGACGACCGGCGGACTGTCGGTCGACAATATCATGCGCTTCGGAGCTACCGAGGAAAACATAGATGCATACGGCTTCAACTGCGGCGTCGGTCCGTCACACATGGCATCTATCATAGAGAAGGCTCATATGTATTCGGACAAGCCGTTTATAGCGATGCCGAATGCAGGATATCCCTATACGCTCCGAGGCAGGCAGATATACAAGGGGAATCCTGTATTTTTCTCCGAAAAAATGAAGACCATAGTCTCACTCGGAGCCGGTCTGATAGGCGGATGCTGTGGTACCACGCCTGAATTCATTGAACGGCTGAGCCTGGCATTCGCAGGGAAGAAGCCTGCTGCAAAGAATATCACTCAGCTGACGGGAAAAAAGACAAGAACTTTTTCATCTTTTTATAAAAAATTACAGAGCGGTGACAAGCCTTTTATCGTGGAGCTGGATCCGCCTTTTAACAGCGATATATCAAAGGTCATGAAGTCAGCTCATACGCTTGCTGATGCTGATATTGACATGATCACGCTGTCTGATTCCCCGATGGGACGGAGCAGGATGGACCCGATGCTGCTTGGTGCGCTCATGCAGCAGGAGACTGGCGTGGATGTGATGCCTCATGTGACCTGTCGTGACAGGAATATCATAGGACTGCGCGGATCACTTCTCGGAAGCTATGCGGCCGGAATAAAGCATTTCCTGATGATTACCGGAGATCCGGTGCCTTCGGCTGACAGAAGCCAGATTACACCTGTATTTGATTACAACTCGATAAGGTTTATGAATATGGCGAAGCTCATGAATGATGAAGTTTTCTCAGACGACAGGATCATCTACGGCGGAGCGCTGAACTATCATGGGAAGAACGTCGATGCGATAGTGCGCCGCATGAATCTGAAGATTGAACAGGGATGCTCATTTTTCCTGACGCAGCCGGTGTATGGTGATTGGGATATAGAGCGGATAGCTCTGCTCAAGGAGCGGACAGGCGCGAAGATCCTCTGTGGTCTGATGCCTCTTGTGAGCTATAAGAACGCTCTTTTCATGTCGACAGAGATGCCGGGAATCCGCGTGCCGCAGGAAATTGTCGACAGATATTCGCCTGATATGTCACGAGAAGAGGCAGAAGAAGTGGCAAAGCAGGTATCGCTTGACATCGCCACTAAAATGAAAGACATAACAGATGGCTACTACTTCATGGTGCCGTTTAACCGGGTGCAGCTGATATGTAGTATTATCAATGAGATTAGAGAAAAGAGTTCTAAGTTCTGAGTTTGTGGCTAAAATCCGGCATTGAACCTGGAACTTATAACTTCAAACTTAACTAAGGAAAAGAAATGACTGTATCAGATTTTAAAAAACTATTCAACTCCGGGCATCCGATCTTCCTTGATGGCGGTGTAGGCACGAATATGATGAAGGCCGGTATGCCTATGGGTGTCTGCCCGGAGAAGTGGATGGTGGACAATCCCGGACCTATAGGGAAGCTGCAGCATGACTATATTGAGGCAGGCAGCAATATCGTTCTGGCTCCTTCCTTTGCAGCAAACAGGATCAAGCTCGCTGAGTACGGACTTTCGGATCAGGTAGAAGAGATTAATAAGACTCTTGCAGAGAATACAAGAAATGCCACAGAGGGAAAATGCCTTGTTGCCGGTGATATGACGATGACTGGTCAGCAGCTTGCTCCTATAGGTGAGCTTGATTTCGAAGATCTTGTAAATGTGTATAAGGAACAGGCTCAGGCGCTGATTGATGGTGGAATTGATATTTTTTTCATTGAGACAATGATGAGCCTTCAGGAGACGAGGGCTGCACTTATAGCTGTAAAAGAGCTGGCACCGGACATACCTGCAATTACTTCGCTTACATATAATGAGGACGGCAAGACTTTGTATGGTTCTTCTCCTGCGAACGCTATTATTGTTCTTCAGTCACTTGGTGCAGATGCTGTAGGACTCAACTGTTCTACAGGTCCCGACAAGATGCCGCCTCTCATCGAGGAGATGAGACGCTATGCGAAGGTCCCTATAATTGCAAAGCCTAATGCAGGGCTTCCTGAGCTGATTGATGAGAATACAGTATATAAGATGACTCCGGATGAGTTCGCTTCAGATATGGAGGCTCTGGTAAATGCAGGTGCCGCCATCATCGGCGGCTGCTGCGGGACAACTCCGGCACACATCAGGGCAATGGTTGAGCGAACAAAAAATATGGACGTCCTGAAACCGGCGCCGGTTACAGACCGTGTGATCTCGTCTGAGCGAAAAGTGCAGGAGATAGAGCCTGGAAAGAACTTCCTTGTGATTGGTGAACGTATCAATCCTACTGGAAAGAAAAAACTCCAGGCAGAGCTACGAGAAGGCTCGATGGATATGGTAAATGATTTTGCCAGAAGCCAGGATGAGAACGGGGCAGCAATACTTGATGTCAATATGGGCACGAACGGCATTGATGAGAAAGAGATGATGCTTCGTGCAATAGATGAGGTCACATTCGCTACGGATCTGTCTCTATGTATAGATACCAGCTATCCGGAAGTCATGGAAGCTGCGCTCCGCCGTTATCCGGGGCGTGCTCTTATCAATTCCGTTTCAGGTGAAGAAGAGAGAATGGAAGTCATGCTTCCAATTGCGAAGAAGTACGGTGCCATGTTTATCGTTCTCCCTCTTTCGTCAGCAGGACTTCCGAAGACACTCGAGGAGAAGCATGCCAATCTCGACAGGATCCTTGATGCTGTTAAGGCAGCAGGCATGTCAGAGGACAGGTGCGTGGTCGATGTGCTTACAGCAACGGTCGGAGCTGATCCTGAGAGCGCAGTCAAGTGTTTTGCAACAATTGATTACTGCCGTAAAAAGGGTCTGCCGACGGTCTGCGGCCTGTCCAATATTTCATTCGGTCTGCCTGAGAGGTCATTTGTAAATACTGCTTTTCTTAATATGGCAATAGCACACGGACTCACCTGTGCTATAGCGAATCCGTCACAGAAGCTTCTGATGCTTACGGCAGCAGCTGCAGACATGCTTCTCTGCAAGGATGGAGCTACAGAAAAATATCTGACCGAGGCATCTACAGCAGATGTTTCCATTTCATCAGGAAGTAAGACCACTGATAATAAGGAAGAAAAAAAGTCAGATCTGCCTCCTGTGATGGAAGCCGTGGTAAAGGGTGATACGACTCACATCCAGTCTCTTGTGAAAAGGGAGCTTGCAGCAGGCAGGGATACAAAGGATATTCTGGACAATGACCTGATCCCCGGCATCAATATGGTTGGAAAGCTCTATGAGGAGAAAAAATATTTCCTGCCTCAGATGATTTCCGGAGCCAATGCCATGGAAAAAGGCGTTGCAGTGCTTGAGCCTCTGATGAGGGCGGCAGCAGGCGGGGAGACCAGGGAGACTATAGTCTGTGCTACTGTTGAAGGCGACATTCATGACATAGGTAAGAATCTTGTCGTCCTGATGCTCAAGAATTATGGCTATAATGTCATAGACATGGGCAAGGATGTGAAAGCAGAAGATATCGTTGATGAAGCCATAAAGAGCCATGCATCAGTCATTGGGCTGTCTGCGCTTATGACCACTACCATGGTACATATGAAGGAGGTCGTGGAACTCCGTAATGAGAAATATCCTTCATGCAAGGTCGTGATAGGTGGCGCATGCATCACTCCGTCATATTCTGATGAGATAGGAGCAGACGGATATTCACCTGATGCCGCTGAATGTGTGAAACTCGTGGACAGGCTTTTATCAGCTGAAAAGAGCAGTTCATCACAGGCAGTTTCAATGTAGTAAAGTGTTTTGCATAAAGAACACCCTTTTGATGTAAAAACGATTGAATTTTCTCCTGAAAAATACTATATTATTTAAGGATAACGTAACGGCATGAATGCCGTTTCTTTATGTCGGAAAAGGCATAAAGACCGTTATGAAAAGTATAGTATAGGAGGAATACATACACATGATCAAGAGATCAATGAAGACCATGGATGGAAACCATGCTGCAGCTCATGCATCTTATGCATTCACTGATGTAGCAGCCATCTATCCTATCACACCTTCATCTGTAATGGCTGAAGCCACAGATGAATGGGCAACCGCAGGCCGCAAGAATATCTTCGGACAGACAGTCCAGATCACAGAGATGCAGTCTGAGGCCGGTGCAGCAGGAGCTGTTCACGGATCACTCGCAGCAGGTGCGCTCACAACCACATTTACAGCATCACAGGGACTTCTCCTTATGATCCCGAACCTGTACAAGATCGCAGGTGAAGGACTTCCGGGAGTATTCAATGTATCAGCTCGTTGCGTAGCTTCACACGCTCTGAATATCTTCGGTGATCATTCAGATGTTTATGCATGCCGTCAGACCGGATGTGCAATGCTTTGTGAGTCATCAGTACAGGAGGTCATGGACCTTACACCTGTAGCTCATCTCGCAGCACTTGAGGGACATGTTCCTTTCATCAATTTCTTTGATGGTTTCCGTACATCTCACGAGATCCAGAAGATCGAGACATGGGATTACAAAGATCTCGCAGATATGCTTGATATGAAGCAGGTAGAGGCATTCAGAGAGAACGCCCTCAATCCTGAGCACCCGAAGGAAATGGGCTCAGCTCAGAACCCGGATCTGTTCTTCCAGACCCGTGAGGCCTGCAACGAAGCTTATGACAATCTTCCAGCCATCGTCACCAAGTACATGGACAAGATCAATGAGAAGATTGGTACAGACTACAAGCTCTTCAATTATTATGGTGATCCAGATGCTGAGAGCGTCATCATCGCTATGGGCTCTGTTTGTGAGACAATCGACGAGACAATCGATTATCTCCGCAAGGAAGGCGAGAAGGTCGGCGTTATCAAGGTTCGTCTCTATCGTCCGTTCGTTAAGGAAGCCCTTCTTTCAGTTATCCCTAAGACTGTTAAGAGAATTTCAGTTCTTGATCGTACAAAGGAGCCGGGTTCAATCGGTGAGCCTCTTTACCTTGATGTTGTAGCAGCCCTCAAGGGTTCAGAGTTCGAGAGCGTTCCGGTTTACACTGGCCGTTATGGACTTGGATCAAAGGATACTACACCAGGACAGATCATCGCTGTATTCAGAAATACGCAGAAGCCTAGATTTACAATCGGTATCACAGATGATGTGACAAATCTCTCACTTGAGGTCAAGGAGAACCCTGTTACTACTCCAGAGGGAACTACGAACTGCAAGTTCTGGGGACTCGGAGCTGATGGTACAGTTGGTGCCAACAAGAACTCAATCAAGATCATCGGTGACAATACTGATATGTATGCTCAGGCATATTTCGATTATGATTCAAAGAAGTCCGGTGGTGTTACAATTTCTCACCTTCGTTTCGGACATCAGCCAATCAGATCCACATACCTGATCTCACAGGCTAACTTCGTAGCCTGCCACTGCACAGCTTATATCTACAAGTACAATATGGTTCAGGACCTCGTTCCGGGCGGAACTTTCCTCTTCAATACACAGTGGACAGAGGACGAGCTCGATGAGAAGCTTCCTGGCCAGGTAAAGAGATATATCGCAGAGAACAACATCAATTTCTACATCATTGATGGTGTCAAGATCGGTAAGGAGATCGGACTTGGAAAGCGTATCAATACAGTCCTTCAGTCAGCATTCTTCTCACTGACAAAGCTCATCCCTGAGGAGCAGGTTCTCAAGCTCATGAAGGATGCAGCAAAGGCTTCATACGCTCGTAAGGGTGATGATGTAGTAAAGATGAACTGGGACGCCATCGATGCAGGCGCTACAGCTTATCACAAGGTTAACGTACCTGAGAGCTGGAAGAACTGCAAGGATGATGATCTTTCAGTAGAGGTAAAGGGCAACAGAGCTGATGCTGTAGAGTTCGTTAAGGACATTCAGCAGAAGGTCAACGCTCAGCAGGGTAACACAATTCCTGTATCTGTTGTAAAGAAGTACGCTGATGGTTCTACACCTTCAGGAACAGCTGCTTTCGAGAAGCGTGGAGTAGCAACAGACGTACCTGTATGGGATGTCACAAAGTGTATCCAGTGTAACCAGTGTTCACTTGTATGCCCTCACGCAGCTATCCGTCCGGTAGCTATGACAGCCGATGAGGCTTCAAAGGCTCCGGAAGGAATGAAGATGAAGGATATGACAGGCATGGACGGATACAAGTTCGCTATCAATGTATCTGCCTTCGACTGCACAGGCTGCGGTTCATGCTCAAATGTCTGCCCTGTCAGCGCTCTTACAATGTCTCCGTTCGAGGAGAACGAGGGCGAGCAGGCCTTCTTTGATTATGCTGTATCACTTCCTGAGAAGGAAGAGGTAGTAGATAAGTTCAAGATTACTTCTGTAAAGGGTTCACAGTTCAAGAAGCCTCTTCTTGAGTTCTCAGGCGCATGCGGTGGCTGCGGTGAGACACCTTATGCTAAGCTTATCACACAGCTCTTCGGTGACAGAATGTATGTAGCAAATGCTACAGGATGCTCATCAATCTGGGGTAACTCTTCACCATCTACTCCTTACACTGTAAACGATCAGGGCAAGGGTGTTGCATGGTCTAACTCACTCTTCGAGGATGCTGCAGAGTTCGGATATGGTATGCTTCTCGCTCAGAGAGCTATCCGTGACAGGCTCAAGAGAGAGCTCGATGATATGAATGCTACTGGCTCTCTTGCAGACGCTATCAAGGAGTGGAACGATACATTCGCAAGCGGAATCCTTAATGGACCTGCTACTGATAAGCTCGTAGCAGAGCTCGAGAAGGACGGAAGCGATGCTGCAAAGGCAGTTCTTGCTGAGAAGGATTTCCTTTCCAAGAAGTCACAGTGGATCTTCGGTGGTGACGGATGGGCTTATGATATCGGATACGGCGGACTCGATCATGTTATCGCTTCCGGCAAGGATATCAATATCATGGTTTACGACACCGAGGTTTATTCAAATACAGGTGGTCAGTCTTCTAAGTCTACTCCTTGCGGAGCTACAGCACAGTTCGCTGCAGGCGGTAAGGAGACCAAGAAGAAGGATCTCGCAGGCATGGCTATGTCTTATGGCTATGTATATGTAGCTCAGATCGCTATGGGCGCAAATATGGCTCAGGCTGTCAAGGCTATTGCAGAGGCTGAGGCTTATCCAGGTCCTTCAGTAATCATCGCTTATGCTCCATGTATCAACCATGGTATCAAGAAGGGCATGAGCAAGGCTATGACAGAGGAGAAGCTTGCAGTTGAGGCAGGTTACTGGTTCAACTTCCGCTTCAACCCACAGCTTGCCAAGGAAGGCAAGGATGCATTCTCACTCGATTCTAAGGCTCCGACAGGAAGCTATCAGGATTTCCTGAAGGGCGAGAACAGATATGCAGCACTTGCCAAGTTCAATCCGAACAAGGCAGCAAAGCTCTTCGCAGAGTCAGAGGAAGAGTCAAAAGAGCATTATAAGTACCTTACAAAGATGGTAGATCTTTATAAGGCTGAATAATACCTTTTATAAAAGCTCATTCAGGGCGGCACCAGAAATGGTGTCGTCCTTTTTTTATAAAAATTCTGTTGCACATATTTTCCGTAAATGCTACAATATATAGAGATTTTGTAAACCGAAACAACAAGGAAAACAATTGCAGGAGTAGAGATGAGTTTTTTTAAAAAAGTAAATGACACTGATGACAAGCCTGTTGAGGAAGCTACTGATTCCACAGATAAGAGTACATCATACTCTGATGTGAATACTGAGATTTCAGACCTTGATTCATTATTAGATAAGGTGCTTGCAGAGAAAAAGGCGGACAGACCTGCGCCTCCACCAGATGGTGAGATCCGCAGTGTGAAGGCATCAGATCTTCTGATGGGGCTGTCATCATCGGAGCCGGAAGAGCCTGAGGAGACACTGCTGAACCAGGATGAGCCAAAGCCTTCAGCCACAGTGCATGAAGAGAGTCATGTAGAAGAGGCTTTGGATCCGGTGGATAATAATAGTTCTGTATCAGCCGCTTTATCTGATGATAGTACAGATGAGCCTGCATCAGATTTTCTTGGGGAAGAAAAGCATGAGACTGATTCTGCTGCCAGCATTCTGACAGAGGAGACACCATACGGATCAACGGCGGATGACCTTCTCTCAGGGAGCAGTAGTGATGATAGATTCACAGAGCCTGAGTCGTCGCATGTGTCTGAAACCTTTTCACCAGAGACACATCATTATGACAAACCAGAGCCTGATTACAGTTCTGATGACACGGTGACAGGTGACAGTACAGAGGATGCGCTTCTGGTACAGATAGATGCCTTCCGGGACAAGGCCATCAGACTCTCAGGTCTTATCAATGCAAACCAGAAGAAGGTACTTTCTCTTGAGGCCGAGGTAAAGAAGAAGGAAGGGCAGATTTCCGATAAGGAGAATCAGATAGCAGCCCTGCAGGATGAATTATCGACGAAGCAGAAGGAAGCGGATGCACTAGTCACTACTGTAGAGACACAGGTCGATCGAATGCTTGTTTCTGTGAAGAAAGAGGTATCTACCCTGAATAATGAGCTGTCAGGTCAGATTACCCGTGAGAATCATGAGGAGTCGGCAAGGATTGCCAGTATCGTAGACAAGGTTAATTCATCAGTTCTTGAGATCAAGGATTACCTCGCACACGCAGAGGAAGACACCAGCCTTGAGGATATGAAGGAAGAGCTGTCAGAGAAGATTCATTCTGAGAATGTCAAGGTATTCAGGAATATCCAGGATACCATGAAGGAAATGGATCACAGTGAGCAGCTTGACATTTCCATAGATGAGAAATACAGATCATTAAAGCATCGTTCAGCATTTCTGCTTATTGTGCTTATCATTAATTTAATTGTTTCAGCGGTGATACTTCTTATGAATGCAGGTATCATACCTAATGATATTCTGAGCCTTTTAGGATTATAATTTTCAATGGAGAAATTAAAGAGAAAGCGTCCGGTCTGGGTAATTGGTCACAAGAACCCGGACACGGACTCCATCTGTGCTGCGATTGCGTATGCTAATCTCAAGAATCAGACTGAGGATGGAGATTTCATACCGAAGAAGGCCGGCCCTATAAATGAGGAGACGAGATATGTTCTTGATACCTTTCATGTGACTGAGCCTGAGACGGTGCGCAATGTCGGTACCCAGATAAAGGATATGGATTATAGAAGGACAGAGGGAGTAGATGAGCATCTGTCTCTGAAGAAGGCATGGGCCCTCATGAGACAGCTGGATGTCGTTACTCTTCCTGTCGTAAGGCCTGATGGCAGGCTGCAGGGCGTTATCGTAAATGGCGATATCGCCTATTCTTATATGGATGTGTATGATAATCGTGAGCTTGGCCGTGCAAGAACCCAGTACAAGAATATCATTGAGACACTGAACGGTCATCTGGTCTGTGGCAATGAGCATGCATATTTCAATCATGGCAAGGTGGTAGTGGCTTCGGGCGATGTAAAGACAATCCGTTCAGAGGTGGACGGAGATGATCTCGTCATCCTGGGGAATGTAGTAAGCCGCCAGAAGGCTGTGCTCGAGGAGATACCCGGATGCATGATAGTCACCGGAGTGAAGTCAGTCGATCCTGAGGTCGCAAGGACTGCAGAGGCGATAGACTGCGTACTCATTACAACTGAGTATGACAGCTTCACTACGGCACGTCTTATCAATCAGAGCATACCAATCAGATATTTCATGACGAAGGAGAATCTCGTAACGTTTGATGAGTCTGACTATCTTGATGATGTGACAAGGGTCATAGGAAAGGTCAGACATCGTGATTTCCCGATCCTGGATGATAATCAGAAATATGTAGGAATGTTTTCAAGAAGAAATCTCCTGAATCCTGAGAAGAAGCGAGTAATCCTCGTAGATCATAATGAGAAGAATCAGGCGGTAGACGGCATAGATGAGGCCGAGATTCTGGAAGTCGTGGATCATCACAAGATAGGTTCTCTTGAGACCATTTCTCCGATATATTTTACAAACCGTCCGCTGGGATGCTGCTCCACGATCATATACCGGATGTATCAGGAGAGAAAGGTCAAGGTCAATCCGCAGATGGCAGGACTCATGCTTTCAGCCATTCTATCGGATACACTGATGTTCCGCTCACCTACATGCACAGATACAGACAGGGCAGCGGCGGAGCAGCTCGCAAAAATTGCCGGGGTAGATATAGAAAAGCATGCAATGGCTATGTTTGAGGCAGGAAGCAATTTTTCCAGCAAGACAACGGCAGAAATTTTCTATCAGGATTTCAAGACATTCAGTCAGGGTGATATAGACTTCGGTGTGTCACAGATTTCGGCTGTGACAGACAAGCAGTTGAACGGAATCCGCAAGAGCCTTGGAGAATACTTAGAGAAGGTACTCGCGGATCGCAATCTGAAGCAGGTCTATGTGCTTCTTACCAATATTCTCGATCAGTCTTCACGGCTGATCTGCGCAGGGCAGGATGCCGAGGAGACCGCACGTAATGCATTCCCTGGAAAGCCGGTGCTTGAGGATGGCAATGGACGTTTCATAATGCTTCCCGGAGTGGTGTCGCGAAAGAAGCAGGTAATTCCGGCGCTTATATCCGCGATGGAGGAGCAATGAGTCAGGATACAGTCATTCCGTGGTTTCATATTCATAAGACCGCGGATACGTCAATATTTCTGTGTGAAAAAAATGAAATTTCTGAACAGGCAGTTGAAGAGACAGAGCCGATGATGAAGCCATACCGGAACCGCAGTACGACGTGGGATTACAGATCGGCCTCAGCACTTATCTATGAGGCCTTCCGGCAGTATGAAATCCCACTTGAACAGTACATGGTATCCTACTCAGGACGCCCGTATATAGCAGGCGGCAGAGGAGATATCTCCATAAGCCACAGCGGTCATTACACGGTAGTTGCCATAACCAGCAACCCGGAACTGTCAATAGGGATAGATATAGAAGAAATAGAAAGAGCAAGAAAAAGAAATATAACTGGAATCGCGAAGCGCTTTTTCCCGGAGAAGGAATTCATCCGGGTTCGGGACTCAGAGGATCCGACAATTGAATTCCTAAAGCTCTGGACGCAGAAGGAGGCCAGGATGAAGGCACTGCGGGTTCCACTGGCGCAGACACTGAGAGAAAATGGAACTGAATCAGCTGCGCCTGCAGGAGATTTTCACAATAAGGAAGATTTCATGTATATGGCATCAAAAAATTATGTGATGACAACGTGTTTTTTTAGGCCAAAACAATAGTAAATATTAAAGTTGAATAAAATTCACTGCATACTTGAAAAAAACTCTTGACATCATACAAAAGAGTGCTAGAATGTAAACAACTTAGGGAAAGGAAAGAGAAATGCAGAAAGTATTATCAATCCTCGTAGAGAACACGCCGGGACTTCTGAGTCATGTATCGGGGCTTTTCTCAAGAAGAGGATACAATATAGATTCATTCTCCTCGGGAGTCACAGCTGATCCGAGATATACGAGGATCACAATAGTGACACACGGAGATGATATGATACTCGAGCAGATCGAGAAGCAGGTCGCAAAGCTCTGTGACGTGGTCGATGTGAAGACACTTGATCCGAAGGATTCAGTCACAAGAGAGCTGATGCTTGTAAAGATTTCAGCCAGAGATACTGACAGGCAGTCAGTGCTTTCCATCTGTGAGATATTCCATGGCAAATGCGTCGATGTGACGAAGGATTCAATGGTCATCGAGGTCACAGGCAGGGCAGGCAAGCTTGACAGCTTCCTCGATATGCTTGAAGACTATGAGATACTGGAGCTGGCACGTACCGGACTCACGGGACTCACCCGTGGCACGAAGGATGTAGTCATGATAGATGAGGATGGTCAGAGGCGTTCACTTTAGCCTCTTCCACATATATTAATCAATCTTTTTAAGGAGGACTTTTTTATGTCAGAAGCAAAGATCTTTTACCAGCAGGACTGTGATATGTCATACCTTCAGGGCAAGAAGATAGCTATCATCGGCTACGGCAGCCAGGGACATGCTCATGCCTTAAACCTCAAGGATTCAGGATGCGATGTAGTAGTAGGTCTCTATGAAGGATCCAAGTCAAAAGCTAAGGCTGAGAAGCAGGGACTTAAGGTTCTTACAACTCCGGAAGCTGCTAAGTGGGCAGACATCATCATGATCCTGACTCCGGATGAGAAACAGGCTGACATGTATAAGCAGGATATCGAGCCGAACCTCGAGGCTGGCAATATGCTGATGTTCGCTCATGGATTCAACATCCATTACAGCTGTATCGTTCCACCAGCAGATGTAGATGTAGCAATGATCGCTCCTAAGGCACCAGGACATACAGTACGTTCTGAGTATCAGGCTGGAAAGGGAACACCTTGCCTCATCGCTGTACAGCAGGATGCTACTGGTAAGGCATGGGATATCGCAAGAGCATATGGTGCAGGAATCGGCGGAGCCCGTGCAGGACTTCTCGAGACAACCTTCCGTACAGAGACAGAGACAGACCTCTTCGGTGAGCAGGCAGTTCTCTGCGGCGGCGTTTGCAAGCTGATGCAGACAGGATTCGAGGTACTCTGCGAGGCAGGATATGATCCGAGAAACGCATACTTCGAGTGCATCCACGAGATGAAGCTCATCGTAGACCTGATCTATCAGTCAGGATTCCAGGGCATGAGATATTCTATCTCCAACACAGCTGAGTATGGTGACTATGTATCAGGACCTAGGATCATCACAGAGGATGTCAAGAAGAATATGAAGGCTGTTCTCTCAGATATCCAGGATGGTACATTTGCAAAGGACTTCCTTCTTGACATGAGCCCGGCAGGACGTCAGGTACACTTCAAGATGCTTCGTCAGAAGAACTCAGAGCATCCTTCAGAGAAGGTCGGCGAGCAGATCAGAAAGCTTTACAGCTGGAATGACGGCGAGGACAAGCTGATCAACAACTAATAGAGTTGAGAGTTAAGAGTTATGAGTTTCGCTCCGCGAAGCTATATAAGCCCCTTTGGGATAAGTTCCCGGAGGGGCTTTTAACATATAGCTTTAAACTCTAAACTTTAAACTCTAAACTCTAAACTCTAAACTAATAACTAATATGTTATAATATGAAAAACGAAGGGAGGCATTTTATGTCAGGGAAAATTAAACGGATATTGTCAGTAATGGTGGCGGTGGCTTTTGCACTGGGTATTTTCAATGCGGTCACACCTTTTACAGAGGCAGAGGCTTCATCGAAGGTGAAGTATTATGGGGCGCTGCATGTGGATGGCGCGAATCTCGTAGATAAGGATGGGAAGAAGGTCCAGCTGCGTGGGATCAGCAGCCACGGAGTCTCGTGGTTCCCGGAGTATGTCAATGCGAAGGCAATTAAGAACGTAAAGACCACATTCAAGGGAAATGTATTCCGGATTGCGATGTATCCTGATGAGTATGCAGGATACCTGAATGGTGGAGACCAGGCCAAGCTGGAGAAGACAATAGATACCGGAGTTAAGGCATGCAGGGCGAATAAGATGTATGCCATTATAGACTGGCATGTGTCCAATGCGAGGCCGAACCCGCTGGATCACAAGGACCAGGCAGTAAACTTTTTCAAAAAAATGTCTGAAAAATATGCATCGTATGAAAATGTGATATACGAGATATGTAACGAGCCAAGTGGCGGGACCTCATGGTCAGATATAAAGAAATATGCGAATGCTGTGATTCCTGCTATCAGAAAAAATGCACCGGATTCAGTGATAATCGTCGGTACACCTACATGGTCCCAGGATGTGGATAAAGCAGCAGAAGATCCATTAGAATACAAAAATGTAATGTACGCATTTCATTTCTATGCAGGCACGCACAAGGCAGATATGAGAAAGAAGGTACAGGCAGCCCATGATAAGGGCCTGCCGATATTCGTCTCGGAATTCGGAACCTGCAATGCTGATGGACAGAGCGGTGTGAATACAAAGGAAGCTGATAAGTGGATAAAGCTTCTTGATAAGAACAGTATCAGCTATGTAAACTGGAGCTTATGCAACAAGAATGAGGCGGCATCTATCATTAAGAGCTCCTGCAAAAAGAAGTCCGGATGGAAGAAGTCAGATATGTCAAAGTCGGGTAAATGGCTTTACAAAACACTTCGGAAATATTAAAATAAATAAAGTTACGCAAATACAGAAGGATTGGAAAGGAAAAGTATTATGGGAATGACGATGACGCAGAAGATTCTCGCTAAGCATGCCGGACTCGATAAGGTAGAGGCCGGTCAGCTCATAGAGGCGAATCTGGATCTTGTGCTCGGAAATGATATCACATCCCCTGTGGCTATTCACGAGATGAAGAAGCTCAAGAATCAGGAGGTGTTCGACAAGGACAAGATTGCACTTGTCATGGATCACTTCGTTCCGAACAAGGATATCAAGAGTGCAGAGCATGTAAAGGAAGTAAGAGAATTTGCATGTGAGAAGTGCATATCGAATTTTTATGATGTAGGAGAGATGGGTATTGAGCATGCGCTGCTTCCTGAAAAAGGACTGGTCGTAGCAGGAGATGCCGTGATCGGAGCTGATTCCCATACATGCACATACGGAGCACTCGGAGCTTTTTCAACAGGCGTGGGTTCTACAGACATGGCAGCCGGAATGGCAACAGGCAAAGCCTGGTTCAAGGTTCCTTCAGCCATTAAGTTCATACTGACTGGAAAGCCTGCACCGTTTATCAGCGGCAAGGATATCATCCTTCACATCATAGGAATGATCGGAGTCGATGGTGCCCTGTATCAGTCAATGGAGTTTGTCGGTGACGGACTTCAGTATCTCACAATGGATGACAGATTCACAATTGCCAATATGGCAATCGAGGCTGGTGGAAAAAATGGTATTTTCCCTGTAGATGACAAGACTCTTGAATATATCAGTGAGCATTCAGACAGGAAGCCTGTAGTCTATGAGGCTGATAAAGATGCAGAATATACAGCAGAGTACACGATTGACCTGTCACAGCTTCGCCCTACAGTATCATTCCCGCATCTGCCTGAGAACACGAAGACGGTAGACGAGGCAGGAGACGTGGAGATAGACCAGGTAGTAATCGGTTCTTGTACGAATGGCCGTCTGTCAGACCTTCAGATCGCAGCGGATATCCTGAAGGGCAAAAAGGTAAAGAAAGGCCTGCGTGTCATCGTGATACCGGCAACCCAGCAGGTATATCTCGATGCTATGGAGGCAGGATATATAAAGACATTTATAGAGGCTGGTGCAGTAGTTTCGACACCTACGTGCGGACCGTGTCTTGGAGGATATATGGGAATTCTTGCAAGCGGTGAGAAGTGTGTATCCACAACGAACCGTAACTTCGTCGGCAGAATGGGAGCTACGGATTCAGAAATCTATCTTGCGTCACCGGCAGTAGCTGCAGCAAGCGCACTCACAGGAAAGATCACAGACCCGGCAACAGTCTAAGGAGGTTGGCATGGAATCAGCAAAAGGTATTGTACATAAATTCGGAGACAACGTAGATACAGATGTCATAATTCCTGCAAGATACCTGAATTCTTCAGATCCTGCAGAGCTTGCAAAGCACTGCATGGAAGATATCGATAAGGACTTTGTAAATAAGGTAAAGCCAGGGGATATCATAGTAGCTGAGAAAAATTTTGGCTGCGGTTCATCGAGAGAGCATGCGCCTATAGCAATAAAGGCTGCAGGAGTAAGCTGCGTAATAGCAGAGACATTTGCGAGAATTTTTTACAGAAATGCGATAAATATAGGACTTCCTATAATCGAGAGTAAGGAAGCATCTGAGAAGATAAAAGAAGGAGATACCGTATCGGTTGATTTCGATCACGGCATCATCACAGATGAGACGACAGGTGAGCAGTTCAAGGGCCAGGCATTTCCTGAGTTCATGCAGAAGCTCATTGATGCCGGTGGCCTTGTGAATTATATCAATTCATGAGCTCATCCATCACAGTTCCGTACAGATCGTTGTAGCGGACCTTGAAATTGACACACATATTTTCGGCCTGTTCCTTTGTCATCACATGCATGTTGATCTCAAAGATGACACGCCGGTGCTGTTTGAAACACAGGTGCACCTGATAGCCTTTCCCACCCGCGAGAGCGTCGTAATTGGCTGTCACGGTGCCTTTTTTTTCATTGAGTTCATCATTTTTCCTGAAGAAATCCTTGTAATCAGCTTCCATGCCAGGTGTGATCCGATCATGGAGAGCATCAAGAGTCATAAGGCCTTCATCTGTGATCGTGAATCTGTCGTCACCACAATCATGCACAAGACCAGCCTTGCGCAGTGTCTCTAGCGCAAGGGCAGCCTTGAAATAATCACAGTATTCGTAATTAGTCATGAATGAAACGATAGTGATTCCCCTGACGGGATCGTCTGATTTCGAGATCAGCCCAAGTTCTGTCATTTCAAATATCAGATCAAGCTCAGCCATTATTCCTCTTCTTTGATGTAATTATCTTTTACAGCTTTGGCAACTACACAAGCTACCTTCGGGTCAAATGCCTGAGGCATGATGTTGTCGGCAGTGAGTTCATCGTCAGGTACAAGAGATGCAATTGCCTTGGCAGCAGCGAGCTTCATATCCTCAGTGATGGCCTTTGCACCGCACTCTAATGCACCCTTGAAGATTCCAGGAAAGGCTACGACATTATTTACCTGATTCGGGAAGTCGCTTCTTCCAGTACCTACGACGGCCGCACCGCCTTCTTTTGCGAGAGGAGGCATGATCTCAGGGGTAGGATTAGCCATTGCAAAAATGATCGAATCTTTATTCATGGTCTTTACCATCTCAGTGGTGACGATACCGGGAGCAGAAACTCCTATGAATGCATCAGCACCGACGAGAGCATCAGATAGAGTTCCGGTCTTGCCAGAGAGATTGGTGACATCCATCATTTTTTTCTGCATCCAGTTCAGGTCACTGCTCTTCTTGGAAAGAATACCTGACTTGTCACACATAGTGATATCTTTGAAGCCATATGTCAGGAGAAGCTTTGTGATGGCGATACCAGCAGATCCGGCACCATTTACTACAATCTTTGTATTCTCGACAGTTCTGTGTGTGACTTTTAATGCATTGATCATTGCGGCGAGAAGTACTATGGCAGTACCATGCTGGTCATCATGGAATACAGGGATATCAAGCTCCTTCTTGAGCCTCTCCTCGATCTCGAAGCATCTCGGAGCAGAAATATCCTCGAGATTGATGCCTCCGAATGTAGGAGCGATAGCCTTTACAGCAGCGATAATCTCTTCAGTATCCTGTGTAGCAAGCACAATAGGAAAAGCATTGACTCCGCCAAAAGATTTGAACAGTACACATTTACCTTCCATGACAGGAAGAGCGGCCTCTGGTCCTATATTTCCCAGGCCTAATACGGCAGAACCGTCTGATACTACGGCAATTGTATTCCCCTTGATAGTATAATTATAAGCTTCCTCAGGATGATCCTTTATCTCAAGGCACGGAGCGGCAACTCCCGGTGTGTAGGTCACAGACAGATCATGTCTGGACTTTACCTCCATCTTCGGCTCGGTCGAAATCTTCCCGTTCCATTCCCTGTGCATTTTCATAGCTTCTTCATTAATGTCCATATCAAGCTCCTTTTTCCTTTTTATAAAGTAAATTTTCTTTTTATCCGGCTATGCGTGAGGACATATAAGCCCCGGACCTGATATGTCCGAACGCATCATAACAATGATAGCAGAAAAAAGAAACGCTTGCAATCGGACGCATGTTTAGTTATAATGCATTTAAGATTCATTTTTCAGAAGATTTATTTTCATTTTTATAGAAATCCCGATTGGATGAATATCGATAAAATCTTTCACGAAAGGAACTTTATGAAGGAAACAGAAAATTATGCTTCCCTGTCTGTCCAGAAATTAATAGAACTGGCACAGGAGCGAGGAATCAAGGGCGTCCGCGGCAAGAAAAAGGATTCGCTTGTCGAAATCCATAAAAAGTACGATGATGCCGTGGCAGCAGGAGAAAGTGATCCTGCAGGAGTAGCCAATCCGGCAAAGAGAAGGGGGCGGCCACCGAAGAATGCTAATGCCAGGGCAAAGGAAGAGGAGCCGGAGAAGAAGCAGTCATCAGAAGGGAAGCCGGTAAAGACCGCTGCTCCGAAGACAGAAGAGGCAGCAAGGCCGGAAGAGAAAAAAGAGGGAACGGAGAACCACAATAATACCGGGGACAATCAGAAGCAGAAACGCCCATATCACAAAAGAGACCAGAACGGCAGGAATTTCCAGTACAGCGGCCAGGGTAGCCAGCAGCATGGCAGAGGCCAGAAGCCGCAGAGAGGGAAAAATGCCGGCGGTGAGCACAGGACGTATAATCAGCACAGACCTCATCAGCAGAATAATAATCAGAATACTCCTGAAGAAAATAAGGAAGTCCAGAAGCCACAGGAGGCTGCAGCTGTGACTAATACAAGGAGTGAGCAGACAGTGGAGATTCCGCATTATGATGATGCAAAGCCATGCAGCGGAATGCTTGAGATCATGTCAGAGGGATACGGATTCCTTAGGAGTGGCGGATATCTGCAGGGCGATAATGATGTATATGTATCCCAATCACAGATCAGGAGGTTCAGACTCCGTACAGGTGATGTGGTCACTGGTCAGACCAGGCGCAATAATCCGAATGACAAGTATGGAGCCCTTCTTTTCATAGAATCAGTTAATGGAATAAATCCGGAAGCATGCACGAGACGTACACCGTTTGAGAAGCTTACGCCTGTTTTTCCGAATGAGAGGATCAGACTGGAGAGACCGGGCGGATCCATAGCTGTGCGTATCATGGATATTATTTCTCCTATCGGTAAGGGGCAGAGAGGAATGATCGTATCGCCTCCTAAGGCCGGTAAGACGACACTCCTGAAGCAGGTGGCAATGTCAGTCATGAGAAATAATCCTGAGATCCATCTGATCATCCTTCTCATAGACGAGCGTCCGGAGGAGGTTACGGACATGAGGGAGACTGTAGAGAATTTCGGTGGACACTGCGAGGTGCTTGCATCTACCTTTGATGAGATGCCTGAGAACCATAAGAGGCTTTCAGAAATGGTAATCGAGCATGCGAAGAGACGGGTTGAGCTCGGACAGGATGTCATGATCCTTCTCGATTCCATCACACGACTTGCAAGAGCTTACAATCTCACGGTACCTCCATCAGGACGTACACTCTCGGGAGGTCTTGATCCTGCAGCCCTTCATATGCCGAAGAGCTTCTTCGGAGCAGCAAGGAATATGAAGGAGGGCGGATCGCTTACGATCCTGGCTACAGCCCTTATCGATACCGGCTCACGAATGGATGATGTGGTATATGAGGAGTTCAAAGGTACAGGAAATATGGAGCTTGTGCTTGACAGAAGCCTGTCAGAGAAGAGAGTATTCCCGGCTATTGATCTTGCAAAGTCATCTACGAGACGTGATGACCTGCTCTATACGCAGGATGAGCGTCTTGTGGTCGAGAAGCTGAGACGTGATCTCTCCGGGCTTCGTAGTGAAGAGAGCGCAGAGACTATCATTGCAACCATCTCAGGCACCTCTACGAACGGTGAATTCATCAGCAAGATGATGAGCAGTATGTAAGGCCTTGTAGTTGCATTACATTGACAGATATAGTATATTAGACTCTGAATTCAGAGGTGACAAATGGAGAAAATAAGGATAGTTCTTGATGCCTGTGGCGGTGATAATGCACCGGATGAGATCATCAGGGGCGCATACGAGGCGCTGAAGACAAGAGACGATATAGAGATAATTCTTGCCGGTCCGGAGGAAGAGATCCGGGAGAAGGTATCAGAGTATAGTGACATACCTTCAGGAAGGATTTCGTACTGCAATGCGACGCAGGTAATAGATATGGCAGAGCCGCCGGTGAAGGCCATCAGACACAAGAAGGATTCATCTATAGTAAAGGGACTTACCCTGGTGAAGGAAGGAAATGCAGATGCATTTATATCGGCAGGATCTACCGGGGCGATTCTTGTAGGGGGGCAGCTTATAGTAGGCAAGCTTCCCGGAGTGAAGCGTGCGCCGCTCGCACCGCTTATTCCTACGAAGAAGGGAGTATCTCTTCTTATCGATTGTGGAGCGAATGTAGATGCGAGACCGGAGCATCTTTTATCCTTTGCAAAAATGGGATCTGTCTACATGGAGAATGTCCTGAAGAAAAAGAATCCTACCGTAGGCCTTCTGAGTATAGGTACCGAGGAAGAAAAGGGAAATGCTCTGGTAAAGGAGACCCTTCCGCTTTTGAAGGAATGCAGTGATATCAATTTCACAGGTCCTGTAGAGGCACGTGATGTGCCGTTCGGTGCAGCAGATGTCGTAGTGACGGAGGCTTTTGCAGGAAATATTGCGCTCAAGATGTATGAGGGTACAGCAAAGATGCTTGCATCCGTGCTTAAGGAAAGTCTCACCTCTACGACACGTTCAAAGCTTGGAGCAGCGCTTGCACTTCCGGCTCTGAAGAAAGGACTGAAAGAGTACGACGCATCAAAATATGGCGGAGCACCGCTCCTGGGACTTAAGGGACTCGTGGTAAAGGCTCATGGTTCGAGCAAGGCTGTAGAGATAAAGAGCGCGATACTTCAGTGCCTTACCTTTTCAAAAGAAGATATCAATGGAAAGATTCTCGAAAGAATAAATAAGGAGGAACAGTAGAATGGAACTCGATCTGTTAAAGAAGATTATTGCTGATGTGCTTTCGGTAGATCCGGATGAGATCACGCCTGACACTACATTCATAGATGATCTCGGCGCAGATTCACTTGATGTATATCAGATCATCATGGCAGTAGAGGATGAGCTCGGTATCGAGGTCAATGAAGAGGACGCAGAGAAGATCTCCACAGTAGGAGATGCTGTAGAGCTTATCAGTAAGACTAAAGGAGAGGACTAAGTAGGGGCCCCCCGCAAGGGGGCTTTTTTAAGGAGAAGCAAATTGGAACATGATCTGAACAAATTAATGGATCGTATTGGATATCAGTTTAATGATGCAGATCTTCTTTTACATGCGCTGACACACAGTTCTTATGCAAATGAGAAGAACCTGAAGCCGTTTTCTGATAACGAGCGTCTGGAGTTTTTAGGTGACGCTGTTCTTGAAGTGGTATCCAGTGACTTTCTGTACAGGAATTATCCGGATATGCCGGAGGGAGATCTGTCGAAGCTGCGTGCTTCACTGGTATGCGAACCGACACTCGCATTCTGTGCCAAGGATATTGATCTCGGAAGCTTTATCCTTCTGGGAAGAGGCGAGGATGCGACAGGTGGACGTACAAGAAAGTCTATCACATCAGATGCCTTTGAGGCAGTTATAGGGGCAATGTATCTCGATGGAGGTATTGAGCCTGCATCTGCATTTATCAGTAGATTCGTGCTTACGGATATCGAGCACAAGAAGCTGTATCATGACTGCAAGACCGCTCTTCAGGAGATAGTGCAGGCAAAGCATAATTCCACACTCACATACGAGGTAATAGACGAATCAGGACCTGACCATGCGAAGGTATATACAGCCGTAGCAAAGGTCGGTGAGAAGATTATAGGAAAGGGCGTTGGCAGCTCGAAGAAGCATGCCGAGCAGGAGGCTGCGTTCAATGCTCTGGTGTCTCTTCATGAAGAAGACAAGGCAGATGTACTGAAGGACTAAGGGGAATAGCATGTATCTGAAGAGCATGGAACTCATGGGATTCAAGTCCTTCGCAAATAAGATCGTACTGAAATTCCATAATGGCATAACCGGAATAGTAGGCCCGAATGGTTCGGGTAAGAGTAATATAGCGGATGCAGTCCGCTGGGTATTAGGAGAGCAGTCAGCTAAGACTCTTCGTTCACAGGCGATGACAGATGTCATTTTCTCAGGAACAGAGACGAGAAAGCCGTTAAGCTATGCGTATGTAGCGATCACGCTTGATAATGCGGATCACGTGCTGCCTATTGACTTTGATGAGGTGACAGTTGCACGAAGGGTATATCGTTCGGGCGAAAGTGAATATCTGATCAATGGAGCAGTCGTGCGTCTGAAGGACGTCACGGAGCTTTTTTATGATACCGGTATCGGAAAAGAGGGTTACTCCATCATCGGGCAGGGCCAGATCGATAAGATCCTTTCAGGAAAGCCTGAGGAGCGGCGTGAGCTTTTCGATGAGGCAGTCGGAATCGTAAAGTACAAGAAGAGAAAGGCCGAATCCCTGAAGAAGCTTCAGGAAGAAGAGGATTCCCTTGTACGTATTGAGGATATTCTTGCCGAGCTTGAACGTCAGCAGGAGCCTCTGAAGGTACAGGCTGAGACTGCAAGAGAGTACCTTCGCAAGCGTGACCGTCTGAAGCAGCTTGATATCAATGCATTTCTCCTGGAGACAGATGCGATTTCAGCAGATGAGAAGAAGATAAGGTCAGATCAGGAGCTCACTAAGTCGCAGCTTGATGATTTCTATAAGAAGAGCAATGAGATAAAAGAATCATTTCATCAGCTGAAGGAGGAGTCTGCGAATAAGGAGACCGAGCTCGAGGAGCTTCGGGAGAAAAAACAGAGCCTCGATGTAGAGAATGAGAAGCGTGAGGGCAGGATAAATCTTCTTAAAGAGCAGCTGAAATACCAGAAGCAGTCTGAGGCAGATCTAGAGAACCGTCAGAAGGAGACCCTCGAGACTCTTGAGGCACACAAGGCCGAGAAGAAGGAGCAGGAAGAAAAGCTTGCAGAGCTAAATGATGAGCTTGCTTCGATAAATAGTGATGAGGAAGAGACTACCCGTCTTCTCAACAATGCGAAGAAATCCTCGAGCGAGCTTGAAGAGGATATTGATACGATAAATAAGGCATCTGAAGAGGTATCTACATTCAAGTCGCGTCATGAGGCAATGGTGCTTCGCAATAAGACTCTGAAGGAACAGCTGACACTGCAGAAGAGCCAGATAGCAGGCCGTCTCCTGTCCCGTCAGGCGAAGAATGACAATCTCGATGAACAGATAAAGGATGCACAGGCAGAAAATGACGCCCTTCAGAAACAGCTGGATTCTATTCAGAAGGAAATAGATGATATAGAATCACAGAAGCAGTCCATCGAGTCTGAGAGGGATTCACTCAAGGCAGAGCTTAAGGAAAAGACGCAGCAGTACAGCGTCACTCATACCCGTCTCGAATCGATAAGAAATATTGCCGAGAGATACGAGGGATTCGGAAATACAGTTAAGTCTGTCATGGACATGAAAAAATCGAATCCGGGCATCTATGGTGTTGTGGCAGATCTTGTGAGCACAGATAAGAGGTACGAGACAGCGATAGAGATTGCTCTCGGTGGAAGTGTAAAGAACCTTGTCGTGGATACTGAGGATACGGCAAAGAAGCTCATAGCATATCTTAAGAGAGAGCGTCTCGGACGTGCTACCTTTCTGCCGGTAAGCTCGGTTCATGGGAATGCAGGGATTCCTGATGGTGCATTGAATGAGAGGGGTGTCATCGGGACAGCAGATACTCTGGTAAGCCACGATAGCAGATATGACGGTATTTTTGCCTATCTTCTCGGCAGAATGATCGTTGTAGATAATATCGACAATGCAGTAGCAGTTGAGAGAAAATATCATCAGAGGCTGAATCTTGTGACGCTTGAGGGTGATACCGTCCGTCCTGGAGGTGCTATGACTGGTGGTGCCTACAGGCGTTCTGATAATCTGCTCGGAAGAAAGCGGCAGCTGGATGAACTGAGTGAGCAGTGTCAGAGGCTTACCAGGAGGCTTGAAGAGATCAATGAGTCAATGGATGATTCCACGCGAAAACGTGAGGAGGCTGCCACAGCTGAGAAGGAAAAGCGTGATGAATACAATTCCATTCTGATTGATAAGAAAAACAAGGAGCATGACCTGAGTATTCTGAATGAGCAGAAGGCTGATGAGAAGAAGGCCTACGAGGATATTATTCAGGAAGAGGCTGATATCAGGAAGAAGCTTTCCGATATGGAGGATGAGCAGAATTCATACGATGAGAAGCTGTCAGAGATTCATCTTAAGGAAAGCGATATTGCCGTAAGGTCGGATGAACTCGAGAAGGAAAAGAAGCGTATCGAAGGAAGCATCGAGAGGCTTTCAACGAAGCTTAATGATATACGTATTCAGAAGGCTTCTCTTACTGAGAAGGTAAATTCTGCAAATGACCGTCTCTCACGTTTTGAAGACAGCGAGGAAAATGCCCGGAGGCTTATCGAGGATCTGAAGAACCGTAAGGATTCTGGAGCGAAGGAGTCTGAAGACAGAAAGAAAGAGATTGAGGAGCTGAAGGCTCTGATAGAAAAAGGAAAGTCTGATAAGTCGAAGCTGAGTGATAGGATAAAGCAGATAGTCCAAGAGAAGGATGAGCTGGACAAGAGGAGCCAGAGCATTTTCGATGAGAGCGAAAATATTTCCCAGGAGATCTCTGTTCTCGAAAAAGAGAATCTCCGCCTCGAGCAGCGTTCTGAGAAGAATAAAGAAAGAACCGATGAGCTCACTAATTATATGTGGGATCAGTATGAGATCACACGGCACGAGGCTGACAGGATGAAGGATGAGGAGCTTAATGACCTTGCCGGAATCCGCAGTGAATCAAGGTCCATACAGTCGGATATCCGTGGCATGGGTAATGTAAATGTAAATGCTGTTGAGGAATATGAGGAGCTGTCGAAGCGGTATGAGTTCATGAATTCGCAGCACGATGACCTGCAGAGTGCCAGGGAGAAGCTGGTGCAGATCATAGATGACCTTGATAAGGGAATGACTGAACAGTTTAATGCCGGATTTAAGGATATCCAGACTGAGTTTGACAAAGCGTTCAAGGAGTTGTTTGGTGGAGGACATGGAAAGATAACCCTTGATGAAAATGAGGATGTGCTTGAAGCAGGGATCAATATCATTGCGTCGCCTCCGGGCAAGAAGCTTACGAATATGATGCAGCTCTCCGGTGGAGAGAAGGCTCTGACTGCGATAGCACTGCTTTTTGCAATACAGAATCTGCATCCGTCACCGTTCTGTCTTCTCGATGAGATCGAGGCTGCGCTTGACGATTCCAATGTCGACCGTTTCGCACAGTACCTGAGCAGACTCACGAACCACACGCAGTTCATAGTCATCACGCACCGTCGTGGTACGATGAATGCGGCAGACAGACTGTACGGAATCACAATGCAGGAAAAGGGTGTGTCGACGCTCGTGTCTGTAAATCTGATTGAAGATCAGCTGACCAACTAAGCGAATAGGAGAAAAAGATGGGATTTTTTCAGAAATTAAAGGACGGTCTTTTCAAGACAAGAAGCGGCTTCGTCGCTGACATGGATGCCGTGTTCATGGGGCATGACAAGCTCGATGATGACTTCTATGATGACCTTGAAGAGACCCTTATCATGGGAGATATCGGTGTCAATACGACAGAAAATATCATCGAAGAGCTGAAGACTGCTTCAAAGAAAGAGCATATCAGGAAGCCTGGTCCGCTCCGTGAGTATTTCGTGAAGTATGTAACTGAAAAGATGGCTCTTCCTGATGATGCATATCATTTCACTGAAGTGACCTCTGTAGTATTTGTCATCGGTGTAAATGGTGTCGGAAAGACGACCACTATAGGAAAGCTGGCGGCAAAGCTTCATGATCAGGGTAAGAAGGTCGTGATAGCAGCTGCTGATACATTCCGTGCAGCTGCAAAGGAACAGCTTGAGGTCTGGTCGGACAGGGCTCATGCTGAGATCATCGGAGCAGGAGAAGGCGCTGATCCTTCGTCCGTGGTATATGATGCGATCGCTGCTGCAAAGGCACGTCATGCTGATTGCCTGCTTATTGATACGGCCGGACGTCTCAATAACAAGAAGAATCTGATGGACGAGCTGGCCAAGATGAACAGGATTATTGACAATCAGTTCCCAGAAGCATATCGTGAGACTCTTGTAGTGGTTGATGCCACGACCGGGCAGAATGCCCTTCACCAGGCACAGGACTTTTCCGAGGTCGCAAAAGTTACCGGTATCGTGCTTACGAAGATGGACGGGACTGCAAAGGGTGGTATCGCGATTGCGATTGCCTCAGAGCTTGGAATCCCTGTGAAGTACATCGGGATCGGGGAGAAGGTAGAAGACCTCGAACGCTTTAATGCAGAGGACTTCGCAAAAGCTCTGTTCGAACTCGAAGAGCCGGAGGTCAATGAGCAGGAGCTGCACCCGGATGAATGGCATGTGGACTGAGTATTCAACCTTGACATTCATGCCGGATTTGTTTTAAAATACAGAACATAGATTCTATATAAGGAGAAAAAAGATTATGCTTACAAGAGAAGATTTTGACGAGGCTTACAATGTAGTACATCAGGTGACGCTTGAGACGAAGCTGGTGTACAGTGATTATTTCAGCGCGCAGACCGGGAACAGGGTATATCTGAAGCCGGAGAACCTGCAGAGAACGGGTGCTTACAAGGTGAGAGGAGCATACTATAAGATTTCTACTCTTTCCGAAGAGGAGAGAGCAAAGGGACTTATCACAGCATCTGCCGGTAATCACGCACAGGGTGTGGCATACGCTGCAAAGCACTTTGGCTGCAAGGCAGTGATCGTGATGCCGACCACGACACCTCTTATCAAGGTGAATCGTACGAAGAGCTATGGCGCAGAGGTAGTGCTTCATGGTGATGTATATGATGATGCATGTGAGTATGCGATGAAGCTTGCCAAGGAGAATGGATATACATTCATCCACCCGTTCGATGATCCTGTTGTGGCTACAGGCCAGGGAACAATCGCCATGGAGATCATCAAGGAGCTGCCTCTTGTAGACTACATCCTTGTACCGATCGGTGGAGGCGGACTCGCAACCGGTGTATCTACCCTTGCAAAGCTTATAAATCCAAAGATCAAGGTAATCGGTGTCGAGCCTGCCGGAGCTGCCTGCATGAAGGCGTCTCTTAAGAATGGCGAGGTGACGACACTAGACCATGTAGATACCATCGCAGATGGTACAGCAGTGAAGACTCCGGGAGAGCATATTTTCCCATATATCAAGAAGAATATAGATGATATCCTGACTGTCCGCGATGATGAGCTGATCGTTGCCTTCCTCGATATGGTCGAGAATCACAAGATGATCGTCGAGAATTCAGGACTCCTGTCAGTTGCCGCAGCCAGACAGCTGAAGTGTAAGAATAAGAATGTGGTCTGCATCCTTTCCGGCGGAAATATGGATATCATCACGATGTCATCTGTTGTACAGCAGGGACTCATCATGAGAGACCGTATCTTCACAGTATCAGTTCTTCTTCCGGATAAGCCGGGTGAGCTGGCAGCAGTTGCAGAGACTATTGCGAAGGAGCAGGGCAATGTCATCAAGCTCGAGCACAACCAGTTCGTAGCTGTGAACAGAAGCGCACAGGTAGAGCTTCGTATCACTCTTGAGGCATTCGGCACTGATCACAAGAACCAGATCATGGATGCACTTGAGAAGGGCGGATATAAGCCGAAGATCGTGAGGACGGTTTTATAAGTTAGGTCTAAGTTATGAGTTATGAGTTATGAGTCATGAGTTATGAGTTATGAGTTATGAGTTATGAGTTATGAGTTCTAAGTTCTAAGTTCTAAGTTATGAGTTCTAAGTTCTAAGCTTTTAACTCTTAACTCTTAACTCTTAACTCTTAACTTTTAACTTTATACTCAAACAGGAGAAATGATGACTAAGAAAAAGGAAGATTACGGCGCGGATAGTATTGCGGTACTCGAGGGTCTCGAGGCTGTAAGGGTCCGCCCGGGCATGTATATTGGTTCGACCACGAGGAAGGGTCTGAACCATATGATATATGAGATCGTTGACAACTCAGTCGACGAGCATCTCGCAGGATACTGTGATACTATTCATGTCACACTGAATGACGACGGATCATGTACAGTCGAGGATAATGGACGTGGAATTCCGGTTGGAATGCATGCCAAGGGAGTTTCTGCAGAGAGAGTGGTATTCACTACGCTTCATGCCGGTGGCAAATTCGATCACTCTGTCTACAAGACCTCAGGTGGTCTGCATGGTGTAGGTTCTTCTGTCGTAAATGCCCTGTCAGACTGGATGGATGTAGAGATCAGAAGAGACGGCCATATCTATCATGACAGATATGAGAAGGGCAAGCCGGCTGAAAAGCTCGAAAACGGACTTCTTCCTGTTATTGGAAATACCAGACAGACAGGGACAAAGATCACTTTCCTGCCAGATCCGACTATTTTTGAAAAAACGAGATTCAAAGAAGATGAGATCAAGAACCGTCTTCATGAGACAGCATATCTGAATCCGAATCTGACTATCGTCTATGATGATGACCGTGCCGGAATGGATGAGCATATGTCCTTCCATGAAGAGGACGGACTCTCTGGATTTATCAGGGATCTGAATGCCAATAATGAGCCCGTCACCGATATCGTGACGCTTAGTGGCGAGAGTGACGGGATTCAGGTGGATGTGGCCTTCCAGTTCATCAATGAGTTTCATGAGAATATCATGGGATTCTGCAATAATATCTACAATGCAGAGGGTGGAACACATATCACGGGATTCAAGACTATTTTTACCACGATCATCAATTCATATGCCAGGACTCTTGGCATCCTGAAGGATAAGGATCCTAATTTCACAGGTGCTGATGTGCGTAATGGAATGACAGCCGTTATTTCAATAAAGCATCCGGATCCGCGATTCGAGGGACAGACAAAGACCAAGCTCGATAATCAGGATGCAGCAAAGGCAGTCTCATCTGTTGTAAATGAGAGACTGGTGCTGTACTTCGATCGTAATGTCGATACATTAAAGGCTGTGATCGAGTGTGCCCAGAAGGCTGCCAAGATCAGAAAGACTGAGGAAAAAGCCAGGATCAATCTTCTGTCAAAGCAGAAGTATTCTTTTGATTCGAACGGAAAGCTCGCAAACTGTGAGAGCAAGGATGCCAGCAAATGCGAGATCTTTATCGTAGAGGGAGATTCTGCCGGAGGTTCAGCCAAGACTGCACGTAACAGAATGTATCAGGCAATCCTTCCTATCCGTGGAAAAATCCTGAATGTCGAGAAGGCATCTATTGACAAGGTTCTTGCAAATGCTGAGATCAAGACGATGATCAATGCTTTTGGCTGCGGATTTTCAGAAGGATACGGCAATGATTTTGACATCAGCAAATTACGCTATGACAAGATAATCATCATGGCTGATGCCGATGTCGATGGTGCACATATCGCGACTCTGCTGCTTACACTTTTCTACAGGTTCATGCCGGAGCTCATCTATGAGGGGCATGTGTATATAGCCATGCCGCCTCTGTACAAGGCTATGCCGAAGAAGGGCGAGGAAGAGTATCTGTATGACGATGAAGCGCTTGCAGAATACAGAAAGAAGCACAAGGGACCATTTACCCTGCAGAGATATAAAGGACTTGGAGAGATGGATGCCGAGCAGCTCTGGGAGACAACTCTCGACCCGAAGCGCAGGAAGCTCAGGAAGGTCGAGATTGAAGACGGACGCATGGCAAGTGATGTGACGGAGATGCTAATGGGTAATGACGTCACGCCGCGACGTGATTTCATTCACAATCATGCGACTGAAGCGGAGCTTGATCTGTGAGAGTTATGAGTTGAGAGTTGTGAGTTATGAGAGAAGTGCAAGCTGTATATTTGATGGCTATCACCTGTAACTCGCAACTCAAAACTCATAACTCATAACTCATAACTAACAACAAGGAGCAAACAATGCCACAGGAACTTATTCACTCGGAATATTCCGAGATTATGCAGAAATCATACATTGACTACGCTATGAGTGTCATCGTGCAGCGTGCTCTGCCGGATGTACGTGATGGCCTGAAGCCTGTTCAGAGACGTACTCTCTATGACATGTACGAGCTGGGTATCAGGTACAACGGCCCATACAGGAAGAGTGCCCGTATCGTAGGTGATACAATGGGTAAATATCACCCACATGGTGATTCATCTATCTATGATGCGCTTGTCGTAATGGCACAGGACTTCAAGAAGGAGATGCCTCTCGTAGATGGTCATGGTAATTTCGGTTCTATCGAGGGTGACGGCGCTGCAGCAATGCGATACACTGAGGCGCGTCTGGCAAAGGTCACTCAGGAGGTATTCCTGTCAGATCTCGACAAGGATGTGGTCGACTTCGTTCCGAACTTCGATGAGACAGAGAAAGAGCCTTCTGTACTTCCTGTGAGGATCCCGAATATCCTGATCAATGGTGCAGAGGGAATTGCCGTAGGTATGGCGACATCTATTCCTACGCACAATCCGTGCGAGGTCATTGATCTCGTAATCAACTACATGAAGCATCCTGATATGTCTACTGCTCAGGCCATGAAGTATGTCAAGGGGCCTGATTTCCCGACTGGCGGCATCGTGACAAATAAGGATGATCTGCTCGAGATCTATTCAACGGGTCAGGGAAAAATAAAGCTCCGTGGCCGTGTGGAGACTGAGCCGGGGAAGGCAGGCCATACCAAGGTTGTAGTCACAGAGATTCCATATACAATGATTGGCTCAGGAATCGGAAAATTCCTTGCTGATACGGCAGCACTTCAGGAGAATCACCTGACTAATGATATCTCTGATATCTCCAATCAGTCATCTAAAGAGGGCATTAGAATTGTCATAGACCTGAAGAAAGGTGCTGATGTAGAGAATTTCATCAATCTACTTTACAAGAAGACAAAGCTGGAGGATACCTTTGGTGTCAATATGCTCTGTGTCTGTGATGGTCGTCCGGAGACCTTAGGACTCGTTCCTATCATCAGGCATCATGTGGATTTCCAGTACGAGCTTGCCAGAAGAAAATATACGACGCTCCTGGGCAAAGAGCGTGAGAAGAAGGAAGTGCAGGAGGGTCTTATCAAGGCCTGTGACTGCATTGATCTGATCATAGAGATTCTCCGTGGCAGTAAAGACCGCGCGATGGCAGAAAACTGCCTCGTAAATGGAAAGACAGAAGGAATTAAGTTCAAGACTGCAAAGTCTGAAAAAGCTGCAAAGACCCTTCTTTTTACAAAGAGACAGGCAGACGCAATTCTTGATATGAGGCTGTATCGTCTGATAGGCCTTGAGATTGCAGCTCTTCGCGCAGACTATGACAAGACGATGCAGAATATTGCTGTATATACTGATATTCTCGAAAACCGTGATTCTATGACAAAAGTCATTATAGATGATCTGAAAAAGCTCAGGAAAGAATACGCAGTTCCGAGAAAGACTACAATCGATAATGTAGAGGAAGCAGTAATTGTAGAAAAGCCGCTCGAAGAGATGGATGAAGTCATCCTGATTGACAGATTCGGCTATGCACGTGGAATTGATACAGCGACCTATGAGAGAAATAAAGAGGCAGCCGATAATGAGAGCAGACGAGTCATATTCTGTAAGAATACTGACAAGCTGATCATCTTTACAGATACAGGCAAAGCAGATACGCTGAAAGTTCTTGATCTGCCGTTAGGCAAATTCCGTGACAAGGGACAGCCAGTTGATAACGTGAGTAATTTCGATGGTGTGAATGAGAGAGCTGTATTTGTGGCGCCACTTTCAGAAATTATTGAAAAAGAGATGTATTTTGTCACAAAAAGGGGTATGATAAAGAAGGTAACAGGAAGCGAATTCGATTCGACCAGAAAGACGATAGCCGCTACGAAGCTCAGGGATGATGATTCTCTGGTAGCTGTTGATTATGCCACCTCAGGTACTTCGGTTGTCATAAATACAGAAAATGGATACCACCTGCGTCTTGAGGCAGATGACTTCCCTTCAATGCACAAGACATCTGTAGGTAATACCGGTATCAAGCTGCATAAGGGTGATTCGGTTTCTGAAGTCATGACTATGTCAGATGACAGTGAAGAGGTCCAGAAATTCAATGTCGGCAAACCAGGTGGAACTGGTTCAAAGAAATAAACAGGAGAAACTATGGAAGGCAAACGTGTAAACAGAAATTATGCCGCAATGATGGCTGTCATAGTGCTTTCAGTACTTCTTATCATTACAGGAGCTCTGCTTGCGATAAATCCATCATTTCCTGTAGTGGGATTCATCTATGTGACAAGCGGTTTTGCGATAGCTGGCGGCTGCTGGCTGGTGCTACGCTTTTTCATGAAAGAAGAGTACAGGTCGGTATCAAACTATGATTTCTCACTGGGAATCCTGCTGATCACCGTTGGCGTACTGCTGATCATCATGGGCGACCAGCTGTTATCGTATTTCATCTATGTGATAGCCTGCCTTCTGATACTTCTTGGAGTCATTACACTTCAGTTTTTCCTGCAGTGTGCATTTATGAGAGGCCCGTTTTCAGCCTTTCTCAATTTCGTGATCGCGGTTGCAATGATAGCTCTTGGAGTGGCATTATTCATACTTGATCCTAAGCAGGTAATCGCCAATCTAAGATATATCTATCTGGGCCTGATGTGCGCCGGGATCCTTGGCATACTTTCACTACTGATGACATTTGTGAGAAGCATCAGGTATGACCGCTATCTGGCTCTTTCGGCCCAGAGAAATGAAGAGGATGAGCCGTATGTCGAGACATATCTTGATGTGAAACGTTCACGCGACAGAAACCTCGAGGATCAGCCGTTTACAGTAATTGACATTCCGCCTGAACCGAATCCAGGAAGGCCGTGGAATGAACCGATAGAAGATAAGGATTCTGCATCAGATACCGATTCTGATAAGGCAGAGGATAAGGCTGATACTGATACAGGTAATGACAGCAAAACGGATGATGATACATCCGGGAAGGACACAAAGTGAAACCAAAGATTTACATTGACGGACAGAGTGGTACTACAGGACTTCAGATCTATGACCGTATCGGAAGCCGTGATGATCTGGAACTCCTGACGATTGATCCAGAGAAGCGTCATGATGTAGAAGAGAGAAAAAAATACATCAATGCAGCAGACATCGTATTCCTGTGTCTGCCTGATGCAGAAGCCATCAATGCGGTATCGCTTGTAGAAAATGATAATGTAAAGATAATCGATGCTTCAACCGCTCATCGTACAGCTGATGGCTGGGTATATGGTTTTCCGGAACTGAGACCTGGTCAGAGGGATTCCATAGCACAGGCACACAGGATTGCTAATCCGGGCTGTCATGCTACTGGATTTATTAGTACAGTTTCTCCGCTTGTACAGGCAGGAATCCTTCCGAAGGACTATCCGGTGAGCTTCTTTTCACTGACAGGATATTCGGGCGGTGGCAAGAAGATGATAGCTGACTATGAGAAGCCAGACAGACCAGAAGTACTTTCATCTCCTGGTATCTATGGCAGGACTCTTAGGCATAAGCACATACCTGAGATGGTAAAGTATACGGGTCTCGAGCATGATCCTGTATTTCTCCCTGTGGTAGATGATTACTACAAGGGCATGGCAGGGACGCTCACTCTTCAGAACCGTCTGCTCCACGGACAGCCGACAGCAGAAGAAATCTGGGCATTCCTTCGCAGTTTCTATGAGGGCGAGGTATTCATCTCAGTAGCTGACTTCGAGGAGAAGCCTGGTACAGTATACGCGAATGAGCTTGCTGGGACCAATTATCTGAAGATATATGTCAGCGGAGATGCAGAGAATACAGCAGTTACCGCCGTCTTCGATAACCTCGGCAAGGGTGCCTCAGGAGCCGCAGTACAGAATATGAATATAGCCTTAGGCCTTGATGAGACCGAAGGGCTGAGATAAATGAGATATATTTAATGTTTGATTGGTTAGTAATTACCGGGAGGTGTTTTTATGTGTACATGTGCGACATATGCGACAAAAGATCATTACTTTGGCAGAAATCTGGATCTGGAATATTCCTATAATGAGACTGTAACGGTCACTCCGAGAAATTTTCCGCTGACATTCAGAAAAGAAAAGACGATAGACACTCATCCTGCTATCATTGGAATGGCGTTCGTGAACGAAGGATATCCGCTGTATTATGATGCCACGAATGAGTATGGACTGTCGATGGCCGGACTTAATTTCCCCGGGAATGGATATTTCACAGACCCGCAAAATGACAAGGATAATATTGCTCCGTTTGAATTTATTCCATGGATCCTGGGGCAATGCCGTAGTCTGTCTGAGGCAAGGACCTTACTTTCACGCATAAATCTTGTCAATATCCCGTTCAGTGACAGCCTGCCGATCACGCCGCTGCATTGGATGATTGCAGACCAGAATGGATCTGTTGTTGTAGAGTCGGTAAAGGACGGGATACATGTCTATGATAATCCTGTCGGAGTGATGACTAATAATCCGACCTTTGACTTTCAGATGTTCAGGCTAAATGACTATCAGGCGGTCTCGAAGGATCCGGCAGAGAACAGGTTTGCTGAAGGACTTCCTCTTGAGCAGTACAGCAGAGGAATGGGTGGCATTGGGATACCGGGAGATCTCTCGTCTGCATCCAGGTTCGTAAAGGTGGCTTTTACGAAAATGAATTCTCTGTCCGGAGACGATGAATCAGCATCCATAAGCCAGTTTTTCCATATTCTTGGGTCAGTGGAGCAGCAGAGAGGATGCTGTCACCTTGGCGGTGGCAAATATGAGATCACAATTTATTCATCATGCTGTAATATGGATAAGGGAATCTATTATTATACGACTTACGAGAACAGCCAGATCACTGCCTGCGATATGCATCACGAGGATCTCGACTCAGCGGATCTGGTAAGTTTCCCTCTCGTCGAGGGACAGCAGATAAGGTGGTCAAACTGAAGGAAAGGAATAAGGCGCTTTCTTCTCCAGGAATCATAAAAATAAAGAGACAGCGAAGTATCTGCTTCACTGCCTCTTTTTTATTTCTGCTAAAATATGTATCAGTATGCTTCACGATAGATTAGAGACTAGGGATACGATGGGATGAGATGGAAGTAGCAATGGAAGCAGAGGAAAGCAGAGACTTAACTGCAAAGACTTGATATTGGTCTGAAACCACTCGATTTCTAATGCTGTCTCTAAGTTCTTAAAGCAAAAATGTCTGTTCTGGTTGTTGCAGATGCACAAGAATAGTATAATGATAAAATATCAGGAAACTCATGATCTTCACTGAAAATCAGATGTGAGGTAAACAAAAATGTCATTATCATACAATGGTCTCTGGAAGCTGATGATAGATAAGAATCTGAACAAGGTAGAACTGATGAAGGTAGCCGACATCAGCAGCGGAACAGTCGCGAAGATGACGAAGGGTGAGCCTGTGTCGATGACGATCCTGATGAAGATCTGTGACAAGCTGGATTGTGACATCGGGGAGCTGGTGCACTATGTCAGAGATGAGGAGAAGCAGGATGGTTAAGTATTCTGGTCAATCACATAGGTTAAATATAAATGTCCAAAGCCCATATAAAGGATCGGCGCAGATCACCAGAGAACAGTTTTTGTTCCATGAAATGCGTACTACAGCAAAGCTTATGAAGGATGGATGTGATGAGGGTACGATAATTGAAAAGATCGTGCAGGATAATCTATTCCAGTATCCGACTGAAAAGTCAATTCGACAGATGACACATACATGCATTCGCCGATTGAATGCCATGAATGATCAGTCGCTTATTACTGCGATTGCAACGCAGCCTAGTGAAACAGCGAAACAGATTTGTTTGTATGCCATGATGATGCAGTATCGTCTTGTGTGGGATTTCATGATCACAGTTATTGGAACGAAGTACAGGACACTTGATATGTCATTTGGAAGAATAGATGTGAATACATTTATGATACGCCTGCAGGAACAGGATGATCTGGTTGCCTCCTGGAGCAATTCCACAATGGCAAAAGTTTGTCAGATTCTTACGAAAATCCTGGTGGAAAATGATTATATAGACAGTCCGAAGGCGGATAGACTGAATCCGGTATTGATCAGTCCAGTGCTTGAAAATGCAATCAGGAACGATGGAATGTCACAGGCGTTACCGGCCTTTAACTGTTTGTCGTAGGAGGAAATATGAGCGGAGAAATAGATGTTTTCTGGAAGGAAACGGGCTGTCCAACGAAGTAAATATCAGGATGTTCTGCTATGAGGCAAAAGACGAAATGCGTGTCCGTCACTTTGTGCAGCAGATTTTGACAGACCAGACACTGCCGTGCCGTCTGAAGGAAAATAACCTGTATGAAATATTCCTGCAGTGCTGTGAGGATAAGAGGATTCTTTCCCGCATGGCGGATCAGGAGAAAAAGCGCGGAAAAGATCAGCTTCAAAAGATGATCGAGAAATCTATTAATGTGCAGGCATATGTGGACAAGATCTGCAGCCAGGCTCCGGAAAAGGGAGACGTTCTTCTTTTAACCGGTGTTGGAGATGTATTTCCATTCATGAGGATTCATATGCTGCTGGAAGCCTTGCAACCACGAGTTGGAGGCATTCCGATTCTCGTGATGTATCCGGGAACATTCGATGGAAGGCATGTGAAGCTGTTTGACCGATTGAAACCGAACCCTTATTACAGGGCATTCAACGTAATATAGGAGGAGAAACCGCCAGATGAAAATTCAGGAAATGTTTGTTGATGATATCAACCGAAAGATAAATGGTGTCATCAAGGTAGATCAGGAAGACAATTCAACAGAACAGGAGCTGAACGAGTACGTTATCACCCGTGAGCTGAAGAAACATTTCATTACTTTCTTCAATTATTATGATGATGCGTTTGATGTACCGACATCGGATATCGGCGTCTGGGTCTCAGGTTTCTTTGGAAGTGGTAAATCTCACTTTCTGAAAATGCTCTCCTATATTTTGGAAAACAGAACCATCAACGGTATCCCTACAGTTGAGCGATTTCGCAAAAAATTCGCAGATGACCCGGCGACCTTCATGCTCATTGACAAAGCTACAAAGGCTCCGACTGAGACGATCCTTTTCAATATAGACATCGAAGGCTTCAGCAATAAGGACAATACTGCCGTGCTGAAGGTCTTTGCCAAAATGTTCTATAACCATCTAGGCTTCCTCGGCGAGGATCTGAAGGTGGCGAAGCTGGAACAGTTCATTGAAAAGCAGGGAAAGACCGAAGAATTCCGCCGTGTTTTTGAAGAGAAGAACGGTGCATCTTGGGTAGAAACCCGTGATTCCTTCGGCTTTTTTGAAGATGACGTTGTGGAGACACTCGAGGAAGTACTCGGCATGAGCGAGACCGCTGCCCGGAACTGGTTTAACGGAACGGAGACAGCGGAAATCAGCATCGCCCAGCTTGTTTCCGAGATCAAAGATTATGTAGACAGCAAGCCGAAGAACTTCCGTCTTCTCTTCATGGTAGACGAAGTCGGCCAGTATGTCGGCACCGACACAAACCTACTTCTCAACCTGCAGTCTCTTGTAGAAAAAGTCGGTAGTGAGTGCGGGGGCAAGGTCTGGATCGTCTGTACTGGCCAGGAAGCCATTGATGAGATCATCAAGGTTCGCATGGATGAGTTCTCACGTATTCAGGCAAGATTCAAGACAAGGCTCTCCCTGTCCTCATCAGCTGTCGATGAAGTCATTCAGAAGAGACTTCTTACCAAGAAGCCGGAAGCTGTAACTGTCCTTCGGGACCTGTATGAGCGTAACGATTACGTAATGAAGAACCTCTTCAGCTTTACAGATTCTGTGCTGGATATCAAAGGCTACAGTGGGCCGGAAGATTTCGTTGTAAACTATCCATTTGTGCCGTATCAGTTCATCCTGATCCAGAAGATCTTCTCGGAGATAAGGAAGCACGGAGCTGCCGGAAAGCACTACTCCGGAGCAGAGCGTTCGATGTTGGATGGCTTTCAGATTGTAGCGAAGTCTATCGAGGATAAGGATGAGCATGCCATTGCACCGCTTTACCCATTCTACGACAGTGTACATTCTTGGCTCGACGGATCGATCCGCCGGGTGATCGAGCGCTGCCAGAAGGCCGCTGACAACCATGACGGTATCGAGGATATAGACGTAAGGGTGTTAAAGCTTCTTTACCTCATTCGGTACATTGATGATGTAAAGGCAAATCTCGATAACATCGTCATCCTCATGGCGGATGACATTCGTGCCGACAAGATCGAACTCAGGCAGGTTGTGCAGAAGTCCCTCGACCGTCTGAAGAGCCAGAACTATATCGACCGTCGCGGTGACGCTTATATCTTCCTCACAGATGAGGAGCAGGATATTGCTCGAGATATCGCGAATACATCTGTGGATACCGCAAAGATTGTAGAACGTATCGGACAGATGATTTTCGGTGATATTTATACACAGAAGAAATATCGCTATGGGAAGTATGACTTTCCATTTGATGAAATGATAGATTCCACATCCATTGGTTCGGTGACCGGGGGCATGACGCTTCGCTTCCTGACTGTGGCAGCAGGCCCTGACGATAAGCAGGAACTCCGTCTGATGACGGAGTCCAAAGGCAAGAGCGCGATCATTGTGCTTGCGGACACGCCGTATTACGAATGCCTGGAAAATGCCATGAAGATACGTCAGTATGTGAAGCAGCGCAATGTGAATCAGCTGGCGAAATCCGTACAGGACATCATCCGCGATCAGCAGGATGAAGCCGGGAAATATGAAACATCAGCGAAAGAAGAACTGGAGAAAGCTATCATCGGCGCTCAGTTCTATGCCGATGGTGAACACATTGAAGTCACCGGAAGCACAGCCTCTGCAAGAATTGATGATGCTTTGAAATATCTGGTAGCTCATGTTTACAGCGAGCTGGATCTTATCACCAGGAATGCGGAAACCGATGCTGATGTAATTGAAATTCTTCGTGGCACGAATCCACAGATAGCAGGCACGGAGGACAACCGGGATGCAGCTGCCAAGGTTGAGGAGTATCTCGAAATGCAGTCTGCGAAGAAGCTTCCGACCTCGATGGAGGACATACAGACACGCTATCAGAAGATTCCATATGGCTGGAAGGAAATCGACGTTGCTGCTGTGGTGGCGCTCCTCATCTATCAGCAGAAGGTCACAATTAAATATGGCGGTGCAACGATCCGTCCGGATAATCCGAAGCTACCGGATATGCTCCGCAAGAAGTCAGAACGCGGCAAGGTAATGATTTCCATGAAGCAGTCCGCTTCGGCGCAGAAAATGAAAGCTGCAAAGGAAATCATGCGAGAGTACTTTGACATCATGGATGTGCCGGATGATGAGGACAGCCTTGTGAAGCTGATCCTGGAGAAGTTCTCGGCAAAGAAAGCTTACTTCGAACAGCTCGATCAAAGATATGAAGGTCACAAATATCCGGATCACGCAACAGTGACAAATGCGATTGCTGTGGTGGATGACATTCTCTCCCAGCAGAAAGATGATATTGCTCTCATTGACCGCTTGGTAGCTGATGAGAATAAGCTTCTTGACAGCAAGGAAGATTTGCAGCCTGTAGAAGCATTCTTTAAGAATCAGGTTACAGTATTTGATGCCGCCGTGAAAATGGAAGCTGATATGCATAACGACTTGCCGTACCTGCAGACGGATGAAGAAGCTAACACCGCGCTGAATCAGATCCGTCTCATTACGGTGGTAAAAGGAAATGATTCCAGCGTATATAGACGCATCCCAGAATTAAACGGACTTATGGATAAAGTCCGCGCCGGACATAATAAGCTTCTTGAGGCAAAACGGGATGAAATCCTTGAAATCGTACGTCAGTGCCTTGCTGAAATTCATACGGCTGCAGGAGAGGGCGGTGAATGCAGGAATATTGTGATAGCTGCAGATAACTATTTCACGCAACAGAAAGAAAAAATTGCCACGACAAAGGTCATCGTGCTTCTAGATGGCATGACGACACAGATGTGGAATTATAAGGATGATGCTCTCTCCCGGATAGAAGCAGCAAAGGCACCTCGTGTTGTTACGCCGGTGAATCCGCCGAAGAAGCACATCAAAAACTATTACCGTCAGGCAATCTTCAAGCAGGCGACACTGGAAAGTCAGGCGGACGTGGATGCCTATGTGGAGAGAATACGATCCTATCTGACCGCCCTATTGAAGGACAGTGATGGAATCAAATTAAACTGACGAAAGGATCATTTCATGGATAAGAATGCGATAAAGAAATATGCTGTCTGGGCAAGAGATGAACTTATTGAGCGTGTCTCTCAGAAGGCGGATCAATACGAAATCAGCGCTGATGCCGATCCAAACGCGGACGCGGCACACGGTGTCCTTCTGACTCCTTCGGAGAAGAAGCAGCGTGTTTCCCTGATTACTAAGGTGAAGGATAAAGGCATGGATCAGGTCATTGAGGAAGTGGCG
>OMZG01000019.1 GCA_900315505.1 uncultured Lachnospiraceae bacterium | reverse complement strand
ACTATAAGAATAACAGGAAATTAGAAAAATCGAAAGGCCAGAAGCTGTGTTTCATAACCACTTTGATGCCTTTCGAAGAAAGGCACATGTATAATAATGTATAATGCACTTTATTAAATACCCCGATGTGTCTGCCGTGCATCACCTGTACCTGATACAGGTGGCGCAACTCACTTACATTACTACCTTACTGAATTTCTTTTTTCCTTTACGTAAGATAAAATCATCCTTAAAGTCTGATGCTTGGTACGAGGTATGTACGTCTGTGACCTTGTCGCCATTCACTGTGACGCCGCCCTGCTCTACGGCGCGGCGGGCTTCGTTACGGGTGTTGGCGAGGCCTGCTGCCACGAGGACGCCCACGATATCTATTTTTCCATCGCGGAAATCCGAATCAGAAATCCGCTTGGATGGCATGTTCTCTGCTGAGCCGGTCGTGAATACGGATACGGCAGCTGTCTCTGCCTTCTTGGCCTCATCCTCTCCATGCACCATTACTGTGAGCTCATGCGCAAGGATCTTCTTGGCCTCGTTCAGCTGCTCGCCCTCCCACTTGTCCATCTCATCGATCTGCTCGAGTGGAAGGAAGGTCATCTTTCTCAGGAAGCCGACTACGTCCTGATCATCGACATTTCTCCAGTACTGGTAGAAATCGTATGGTGAAGTCTTATCCGGGTCGAGCCATACTGCGCCGCCGGCGGTCTTGCCCATCTTCGTGCCGTCATGCTTCAGAAGAAGAGCGATCGTCATGGCGTATGCGTCCTTGCCAAGCTTCTTCCTGATAAGCTCCGTGCCACCGAGCATATTCGACCACTGGTCGTCTCCGCCGAACTCCATGTTGCAGCCATAATCCTCGTACAGACGCAGAAAATCGTAGCTCTGCATCAGCATGTATGAGAACTCAAGGAAGGAAAGCCCCCTCTCCAGACGGTTCACATAGCATCTCGCACGGAGCATCTCATTTACCGAGAAGCACGGTCCGATGTCACGCATGAAGTCCAGGAAATTCAGATTTCTCAGCCAGTCGGCATTATTTACTATGCGTGCCTTGCCTTCACCGAATTCGATGAAGCGGCTCATCTGCTTCTTGAAGCACTCCACATTGTGGTCGATTGTCTCGGTCGTCATCATTTTTCTCATATCGGTACGGCCGGACGGATCACCGATCATGGCCGTGCCGCCTCCCATCAGGGCTATCGGCTTATTCCCGCCCTGCTGCAGCCTCTTCATGAGTATCATTGCCATGAAGTGGCCGACATGCAGTGAATCGGCTGTCGGATCGAATCCGATGTAGAATGTGGCCTTGCCGTTATTTACCAGGTCTCTTATCTCTTTTTCGTCAGTCACCTGGGCGATAAGCCCTCTGGCGACAAGCTCGTCATATAATGTCATAATTTCCTCCAGAAAAATATGTCATAGCCTTGATATTATAACACCCATAGAGCCAAAAATCTATTAAAAAATTTTAACTTGATGAAAAAGGGGACGCGTCCCTTTTTCATCTTGAAAAATTCATGGATGTCGTTATAATAAATGGCATGGAAATTTCTATTGTAACGCCCGTTTACAACGCTGCGGAGTATCTTCCGCAGGCTATTGAATCAGTAAAGAGGCAGGGGTTTGACGATTATGAATGGATAGTATGTGATGACGGCTCGACCGATGGCTCGGCGCAGCTTCTTGCCGATGCTGCCAGCGCCAATCCGCATATCAGAGTCCTCTCCCAGCCGAACAGCGGTGTCTCGAAGGCACGCAGCACATGTCTAGAGAAAGTCTCGGGGCAATATCTGATGTTTCTCGATGCTGATGACGCCCTCGCCGACGACTGCCTGCAGATCCTCTACAATCAGATGGAGTCGCAGAGCGCCGATCTCTGCATCTACGGATGGTATATCCACAAGAATGACCAGCTGTACTCATATTTTTTTGAAAAAAGAGAGACCGAGAGCTCGGCTGAGGACCGCTACCAGATGATCCTGACGGACCCCTTTCTCTGCGGAGGCGGCTACCCGTGGAACAAGATCTGGCGTGTCTCTGCCATTGAGAATAATGGTCAGATCCCGCAATTCCGCGAGGATCTGAATCACTACGAGGACAAGCTGTGGACTCTGCAGCGTCTCGACGCCATGAAGAACCCGCGCGTCATCTACTACAATGAGCCTCTGTACCACTACTATATGCGGATGGAATCACTGTCGCACTCCATGTCTGCTGATGGCTTCATGCAACTCGCCGAGGACACTATGGACTCTCTCGATGCCATCACGGAATATGTCCATGATAACCACCCGGGAGCTGCCGCCACGGCAATCACCCTCCGGAACAGCAAATTACAGGAGATCGTCTCGACGCTCCGCGAGGCCGGGATCACTGTATGAGATGAAAAAGGGACCCGTCCCCTTTTTCATCTTTTGAGGAAATCTTATGAACTGGGAATTCAACATTCTATACTGGTTTCAGAGCATCCACAATCCTGTGCTTGACAGGATAGAGCCTGTCATCACCCTGTTCGGTGATGGCGGGATCTTCTGGATACTTCTGACAGTAGCGATACTTATTTTTGTAAAGGACAAGAGAGTCGGGATCACCTGTGTGCTCGCCCTTGCGAGCGAGGCGGTGATCGTACTCGTGCTGAAGAATACCGTACAGCGGAGCCGGCCCTGCTGGATCGACCCGACGGTACAGATGCTCGTCAGGGTACCGAAGGACTACTCCTTCCCGTCCGGACACTCAGCCGCTTCATTCTCAGCGGCCGTGAGTATTTTTCTCTATAAGAAAAAATGGGGCACTGCCGCCATTGTGCTCGCTGCGCTTATTGCCATCTCACGGATGTATCTGTTCGTGCACTTCCCGACCGATGTGATCGTGGGGACGCTGATCGGCATATCAATGGCTCTGATTTTCGGATATATCGTGAAGTTTTCAACAAAAAGCCGGACACCTCAATGATGCCCGGCCGCTTTTTTATCTTATCGAACTATCAACTGCAAGCCCTTATTTCTCGCCCTTGCGGTACCTGCTGACCAGCTTGTCGATCCTCTCGTATGGGTCGAGAAGGCTGGAGATCGAGCAGTCGTGATTGAGCGTGTCGATGATGTATGCAATGTACTTGCTCATGTCGCAGCTGATGTAGTAGTCGCGTGAAAGAAGCTCTTCAGTCTGATATACGAGGTTCGTCGTGACTACCTTGAAGATAGTGCCATCGGCTACTGCGTCATCGAAAGCCTTGAGGCCATTGGTGAAGAGACCGAAGGTGGCCACGCAGAAGATACGGTTGGCCTTTCTTTTCTTCAGCTCCCTTGCTACGTCGATCATTGACTCACCGGAGGAGATCATGTCGTCGACGATGATCACGTCCTTGCCCTCTACGGAGCTGCCCAGGAACTCATGAGCGACGATAGGATTTCTGCCATTTACGATCTTCGAATAGTCACGGCGCTTGTAGAACATACCCATATCCACGCCGAGAACAGTAGCCATATATACGGCACGTCCTGTACCACCCTCATCAGGGCTTATGATCATCAGATGGTCATTGTCGAGATGCAGGTCATCAACGCGCTTGCAGATGCCCTTGATAAACTGATATGCCGGCTGTACGGATTCGAAGCCATGGAGAGGGATCGAATTCTGGACTCTTGGGTCATGTGCGTCGAAGGTGATGATATTATCAACGCCCATATTCACGAGCTCCTGAAGAGCCATAGCGCAGTCGAGAGACTCACGGGCGGTCCTTCTGTGCTGTCTGCTCTCATAAAGGAATGGCATTATGACGGTAATTCTCTTGGCCTTGCCGCCTACAGCAGCGATCACGCGCTTCAGATCGGAATAGTGGTCATCAGGAGACATGTGATTCGTCTGGCCGCAAAGTGAATAGGTCAGACTGTAGTTCGTCACATCAACCATGATGTAGAGATCAAGACCTCTGACAGATTCATTGATCGTGCCCTTTGCTTCACCGCTTCCGAATCTCGGACAGGAGACAGAGATCCTGTACGTATCTGACTTGTAATTGTTCTGCTCTACGAAATCGAGATGATCTGACTTGCGGTTCTTGCGCCACTTCACGAGGTAGCAGTCTACCTTGTCTCCGAGCTCCTCACAGCTCTTGAGTGAGATGAGTCCGAGAGGACCCACTGGTTTACGGGTAGCCAGGATATCGTCATTTGCCGGCATTTCTTAGTTTCCTCCATTTTTCTTTGCAGGTTTTAAATCTTTCAGTCCGTTTTCGTACCTGCCGTCGAAACCAAACAGATGGTAAAAATTATATTGCTCAAGAAGACGCGAATATATCCTTTCAGTATATCTGTCGCGGATCTCCTTAAGGTCGAGATTAGTGGAAATGATCACGGGCTTCTCATCAGTACCCCGTGACGATATCACATTGAAAAGAGACAGAGACGTGAATGCATTCGGAATCTCCGTCCCGAGATCGTCTATAATCAGCAGATCCGATGAAAAGATACTGCTGTACCCTACATCATCAGAGGCCTCGCCCCTGCGGAAGGAATGATCTGCCATCACATCGAAAAGCCTCGATGCCGACAGATACAGTACCGTCTTCCCTGTACGGAGCAGGCTGCCTGCTATGCAGCTCGAGAGAAAGGTCTTCCCTGAACCGGCAGAGCCGTAGAATACGATATTTCTCACGCTGCTGCCGAAGGTATCAACGAAGCCGTGGCTCGCTGTAAGAGCTCTGGCGGCCCACTGCCTGGCAGTGACTCCGGTCCTGTCAACCCGATCATCCGGGTAATTCGTCACATCGAAATCATCGAAGCTGTCCGTCATCATCCGCTTCATCACAGGCTCATCGCGGAACACGATATCAATAGCCCGCTTCCTGAAGCAGTGGCACGGCTCTCCGTCCACATAGCCGGTATCCCTGCAGTCAGGGCAGCTGTACGGTGGTTCAAGATAATCCTCAGGATATCCGTACTGCCGCAGCAACTCCTTCTCCTGCCTCAGAACATCCTCAGTCAGTGCTCTGAAATCCGGTTTCTTCCCGCCATCAGACAGAGCAGAGATCAGCGACTGCCTGCCACGGTCGACGAAGTCATCGTCAAGCCTCGCAAAGCCCGGTACCTTCGCCCGGAGCTCCTTCTTCCGCTGGCGGATCAGCTCATCCCTGTCCTGCTGGAGCTCGCGATACTCCTGCATTATAGAATTGTACTGAGTGTTTGTCAATTTCATAATATTTAAAACGTGCTGCGCTTGTACATCGCTGCAGCAATGGCTTCGTCATCGTATCCATTCGACTCAGAGAAGGCGAAACTGCTCTTGTTCTTCGTGGCAGCCGGCTTCCCCTGGGAATACCTCTTCTCATTCTCCTGCCTGTGCTCGTCATCATCGGCAGTAACCTGCTCCATCGTCGAGATGCCCTTCGTATGCCAGTCCTCAAGAATGCTGTTCGCATAAGCGTAATTTGCCTTGCCGGTATTGATGATGGTCCTGTTGCAGGCTTCCTCTACCAGCTCTGCCGGGAAATCCCACTCATGGAACCATTTGTCTAAAAAAGCGAGTTCTGCCGGAGCCATAGCGTGACCTGACAGCCCGAAGGCCTTCCTGACTGTATTCGCCTCCGAGGAAAACTGCTTCTGCTCTCCGGATGCCTCATCCTTCGTATGAATGCCCTTCCTGTACCAGGCAATGGCTATCTGGTGCATGTACGAAATGCTCGTCTTCCCCTTCTCGATGCTCGAGGTAATGAGGTAATCAATCACATCCACGCTCATATGCAGATCATAATACCAGTAAGTGATCAGCTGGAGATCCTTATTAGTAAGAGTATGGCCGAGATACTTCTGCGCGATGAAAAGAATGGTCTTCAGATCCGGATCATTCCTGTCAGCGCCGATATGCTGCTTCATCTCTGGAAGCTCAGCCCCATCGCTATACGGCTCCTCTGCCTGCTCCGTCTCTGGCTGCTCCTCTGCCTCCTGCGACAGCGGCTCGAATATCTCATCGGAAGAAGCCTCAGTCTCCCCGATGGCCGTCTCCTCACGGACATACACCGACTCCTCTGCGGCAGCCGGACGGCAGTCCTTGACGCAGATATCGCAGAGCTCACCCTCGCTGTCATAGTCGAGCGAAATCAGCCCTGCCGAAGCAAGCTCATCGAGAGATGTGCGCACCTCGCGGGCACTAAAACCGACCTGTGAGGCCATGCCTGAGCATGAAAAGCTCAGCTCACGGTCTCCAAGACAGCGCAGAAGGGCCAGGTAAACCTTGACCGAATCTCCGCTCAGCTCTCTGAGAAAATGATCTATAAAATAATTCGATACACACGTCACGGAAGAGGTACTTCCGGAGTGCAGCTGGATATCTGCCATGCAAAAACTCCCTTGTCTGATGTTGCTTCTGCATTATATCACATCAAAAATTACAAATAAATTACATTTCCTTTAACTATCGTGTGAGTAGCAGATTGTTGATAAAGTTGATAAGTCTGTCAGTTCCGTAAAATACAGCATTAAAAATCCACACCCTTTTGTGAAGGAAATTCACAAAAAAATGTGGATAATGTTTATAACTCGTCCTTTAACAGATTTTCTCCTATCTTATACACATCTCCGGCGCCCATAGTTATCAACAGATCTCCGTCGATAATATTTTTTTGTAAAAATTTTTCGATCTCGTCAAATGACGGGAAACACTCACATGGAGTGCCGAGCTCACGTATCCTCTTGCACAGGTCGATAGAATGGACTCCGTATATATCCTTCTCCCTGGCCGGGAAGATCTCTGCAAGAACCACCTGATCAGCTACTGACAGAGCCTTTGCGAAGTCATCAAGGAAGGCCTTAGTCCTCGTGTATGTATGCGGCTGGAATACGACAACAAGCCGCTTGTGTGGATATTTCTGAGCTGCATCAAGAGAGGCCCTGACCTCTGTCGGATGATGGGCGTAGTCGTCAACGACAGTAGCGCCGTGATATTTTCCCTTGTACTCGAATCTGCGCTTGGCGCCGCCGAACTTCTTCAGGCCTGCTGCAATCGTCTCCATATCGAAGCCGAGCTCCCTTGCGACAGCTATTGCTGCAAGGGCATTGCCGACATTGTGTCTGCCTGGTACGGACAGTACGATCTCACCGAGATCCTTTCCAAAGCCCACTACCCTGAATCGTGCCTCTCCGGTCTCATCATAGGTGATATCAGCAGCGTGATAGTCTGCTGCCTCATCAAATCCGACTGTGATGACCTTTGCCTTTATTCCTTCAACAAGCTCCTGATAGTCAGGGATCTCATTGTTGATAACTACAGCACCGTCAGCCTTCGTGTCTGCGGCAAACTGATGGAAGCTCTTCCTGATATCATTGATATCTTTGAAAAAGTCGAGATGCTCCGCCTCTACATTCAGGATCACTGAATACTTTGCGTACAGCTGGAGGAAACTGTTGGTATATTCGCAGGCTTCTGTCAGGAACAGATCTGAATTCCCGACATGGATATTCGAATTGATGGCCTTGAAAATCCCGCCGATTGAAAGAGTCGGATCCTCTGGTCCCTCCAGAAGGATCTGGGAGATCATGGATGAAGTCGTCGTCTTGCCATGGGTTCCTGCTACTGCGATACTATTATCATAGTGCTTCATTATCTCGCCGAGGAGCTGCGCTCTCGTTAGCATCGGGATATTTTTCTCCTGAGCAGCCGCATACTCCGGATTGTCCGAATGGATGGCTGCAGTGTATACGACACAGTCTATATCATCTGTAATATTGTCAGCGCTCTGCGGATACATGATATGGGCACCCATTCCTTCAAGATGCCTCGTCAGGTCGCTCGGAGCCCTGTCAGAGCCGCTTACCGTGAAGTGTCTGTCGAGCAGCACCTCTGCGAGTCCGCTCATGCTTATTCCACCGATCCCGATGAAATGAACGTGGATCGGCTGGTCAAAATTTATCTCATACATTGTGATTCCTACTTTCCTTTTTTCTAAAGAATACAACTATTTATTGTACAAATCAATAGATATGACTGACGAGGTCAGCACCATCCTGCTGTCCGCAAACCTGAGCTTCTGGGCTGCATCATCTGATACCGAAGTCAGGGTGATCGTCCTGATCCTGCCCATAGTTCTGTCAGTGCCGTACGATGCGCCGATATCCTTCGTGGTATCGAGGGTATTCAGGATGGTATCCGATGACGCAGCCCTGTACGTATCACCATCCTTCCTTACTCTTTCCAGCTTCACGGCGTTCTCGTCTGAAGTTACTGACTTTATATAAATATTATTCTTCTCGTAATCCTTCAGCTTCGTCAGCCTGTCATTCTTGAAGCTCATGATCGTAAGCTTGTACATATACTCATCCGAGGCGCTGTGGCAGGTCCCGTACACGAGATTGTCCTCCATGAAGCACATGACTCTGAGCCTGTCGCCACCCTCCGGCTTTATGGAAAAGGTCTTCCCGGACGCAAGGTCCCTTACCTTTATCTCATCCGAAGGCTCTGTCGACCTCGTCCACGCTATATAGCGCGAATCCTCTGAGACTGAGTACTGCTCATGCTTTATGTTCTTCAGGAGCACGTCAGCCTCGCCGCTGCTCAGATCTATCGACAGCAGCCTGCCGTTCTGCATCAGGTACAGCAGACCGCCCGGGGTCCGGTACAGCAGCTCTGAGAAATTTTCCCTTATATAGGCGAGTGAATGTCTGCTCTCGATGAAGCCCTCCTCTGAGGCTATGCCTGTGGCGCTGTCATAATGATACAGATCCACGCCATTGTATCCCTCATGCCGGCCAGCATTCATGTACCCATATACCGCGAAATCCATCGAACCCGCTGCATCCACATTCAGAATCCGTATCTCATGATCCTGGTTTCTGATCCTCGCATCCCCGCTGAAATCATCCCCGAACGAGAATATCCTCGTGATCTCCGTCTTGTTCTGTATGTACTCATACAGATTCCCAGCCTGCACGAAGCCAGCCACCGAGCCCGCCTCGTTCGTCACTGTATTCATATCAGTCGAGGTCACACCGACGCTTAAGACATTCTTTTTTACTGAAAAGGTGGTCTTCGACGGTATCACATCCAGCGTCCTCCGGTATGACAGCAGGTACATTCTCGGCGAGCCATACCTGACTCTGTAGGTCTCCCTCGCGAGATAATCTGCCTTCTCTATGCGGATTGTATAAATGAGGTCGGCAGTCATTGTGTCATCCTGTATATCCGTCACTCTGATTACAGGAGACGAGGTCACCTTGTGCGTTAGACCCTCGAGCGCTATATCACCGATCTGCGACCTGATGTCCACCCTTGTCAGGTCACTCGATTCCTCTGCGGCCTGACTCGTATCAGTCTCTAAGTACTTCCCGATGGATGAATTGTCATCCGACAGGCTCTTCTCATGGAAGTCCTGCATGAAATCGATCATATCCCCGACATGACTGTTCGCCGTGAGCATGAGCGGCGTGTAGTACCATACATCATCTCCGTTGCTGCGGAGCCTGATCACAAGCACATACGTCTGGTCAGCCGACAGCAGGTTCGTAAGCTGCGTGTCAAAGGTCACCGTATCTCCCTTTGATGACAGGTCGCTCACCTTTTCCGAGGAGACCATCCTGCCCTCCTCTACCGACCTGATCTCATACGATATCTTGCTGACCGAAGCCCCGTAGGTGCTGATCTGCGCCGAAAGCTTCCTGTCGCTTCCGACCGGCAGGACGAAGTCATCGATGTCAGAGACCGCCATCCTGTCCCGGTAGCCCGAGAGCGACAGCTGACTGTGTCCCTCGGTGGTGATAGATACAGTCGGGAGAGTCGGCTTCGACATCTCCGACGTCTGCGGATTACTATGATGATTGAGTATCAGATAAAAAAATACCAGCGACGCCAGGAATATCACCACGAGCAGTATGATCCTGTTCCTCGTGGATTTGTTTATCCCTGTTGTCCGAAACGAAAGAGCCATTTTTCTCCTTTATATATAGTAGCGGAAGATGAATCTGACTATAAATGCCGCCACTATGAGTCCGAGTCCTGAATATGTGCCGGCCGAGGCCTTCTCTCTGAGGAAGATCATCGCCCAGACCACCGTAAATACCATCCACAGATTATATATGAGCGTAAGCCATGCGTCAAACGTGCACAGCTTCAGCGCCCTGTGGTAGCAGATCGGTGCGTAGTAAAACGCTACCCCGGTGAGTATCGCGAAGAATACATGATATGCCGTTATCTTCTTCAGGTCCTTGTGTCTGATGAAAAGTGACATGATAAATGCCACTATCACGACAACAAAGTAAACCGCTACCTCTTCGAGATCGCCGAGCGGGTGCTTTTTCACATAGAGGCGCTCCATAGCGAGTATGGCCGGCGCGAGCAGCGCCGGAATCCACCACAGACCGTGCTTGTGCCTGATGCCGAAGCCCATCACGAGCACGCCGACGGCGATCATTATATTGATGATTATAATTACTATGCCGGGTAATTTTTTGCTGAAAAAAATATTGGCCACGAACACAAATACCGGCACAAGGTAGTAGAACTGTGCCATAGACAGTGCTTCCGCCATGCCTAAGGCCATGCACAGGCAGATGAATCCGACAGCCAGGAGCACTCCCGCTATGACTATGTCCCTCACGCTCCCCGACGAAAAGTGCTTCGCGCTCTTCCAGAATCCCGTGAATGAGAGGGTCGTGAATGATATGACAAGTACCGTGATCGATGATATCAGCACCGTCTGCGGTCCCGACAGACCGGCAAGAGCTGTTCTTGCAAAGATTGCCACCATGCTCGCAAGAACCAGTGCTATTATAAACATCAGAATCCAGTTATTTAACATAAATCTTACCTTTTTCTAAATTCGTTGAAAAATCGCTTTTTCTATTATATAATAAGAAATCGCTAGAATCAAATGGAGGTTCGTTGTGAAAAAGTTTACAGACTTTTTGAATAAATACGCTCTGATTCTTCACATCCCCTGGGCGATGCTCCTTACGCTCGTGAATGAATCGCTGAGCCGGCACTCGCTGATCCTTGGCCTGCAGTTCATTGTAGAGCGGCCACTCCCTTTTTTATATAATTCATATATAGTATATGTGTTCCTGCTTCTCGTCTTCGTGACACCGAGGAGGACCTTCGCGAGACTCGTGTGTTCGGCGATCGTGGTGCTGTTCGGTATCATCAATTCGATCATCCTCACGAACCGTGTGACGCCGTTCGGATTCACCGATATCAGCATGATCGGCGATCTGCTCACGATGCAGAATACCAAGTACTTCACGGCACAGCAGGCAGGCATCTGTCTCATAGCGATACTGATATATGTGTTCCTGATGGTCATTCTCCATATGAAGGGCCACAAGCAGAAGCCGAAGACCAAGCTTTGGGTTAGGCTCGCAGTATTCGGAGTCGGAGTCGCCAGCCTTTTCCCTGTGACGAAGATATGTCAGGGCACCGGCGTTCTCGCCACCTACTTCGGCAATCTGGCGCAGGGCTATCTGGACTATGGATACGGTTACGGATTCGCGATGTCTATGCTCGGCCGTGGCATGAACCAGCCGAAGAACTATTCTGCAAAGACTGTTGACAATATAATTAAGGATACCGAGAAGGGTCCTTCCACTATTGGAAAGGTAAAGCCGAATATCATCGTGGTTCTCCTCGAATCATACTTCGATATTGATGATTACCCGGCTCTCACATACAATAAGGACCCGATTCCTTATTTCCATGAATTAGAGAAAAATTATTCCACTGGCCATCTGAAGGTTCCTGTGGTCGGCGCCGGCACATGCAATACCGAGTTCGAGGTTCTGACCGGCATGAGCTGCAAGTTCTTCGGGCCTGGCGAATATCCGCAGAAGACGATCCTGAAGAAGACTGACTGCGAGAGTACGGCAGATGTTATAGAGAAGCTGGGCTACGGAACCCACGTCGTGCACAATAACGGCGGCAATTTCTACAGCCGTGCGAATGCCTTTTCTCAGATGGGCTTCGATACCTTTACCTCGAAGGAGCTTCTCGATATCACGGATTACACTCCTCTCAAGACCTGGCCTACCGATGATATCCTCGTCGGCGCGACGAAGGATGCTCTCGATTCGACGAAGGGTCCTGACTATTGCTACACCATTACGGTAGGCACGCACGGTGACTACCCGAAGCAGCAGGTCATCAAGGATCCCGAATACACGGTCAAGCTGAAGGGCAGCGATGAAGAGCACAAATGGATGTGGGAATACTACATCAATATGCTCCACAATACAGACCGCTTCCTGAAGGAATACACCGATATGCTCTCGAAGAGAAATGAGCCTACACTGCTTATCTGCTTCGGAGACCATCTCCCTACCATGGGCCTGAAGAACAGCGACGTGAAGACCGGAGATATCTACCAGACGAAGTACATCACGTGGAATAACTTCGGCATGGAGAAGCAGGATCAGGATCTGACAAGCTACCAGCTCGTTTCCGAGTATTACGACAGGCTCGGCATCCACGGCGGCACGATCGTTGATTATGACCAGACTATGACCGAGAGACAGGTCAATCCTGAATCCACGAACTACCTCCAGAACCTCGAGACCCTGCAGTACGATCTGCTCTACGGCAAGAGATACGCCTATCACGGCGTTGATATGTACCCTGCATCAGATATCGTAATGGGTATCCGTGATGTGAAGATCGACAGGACATTCGCCTTCGATGACAAGCTGCATATCTACGGTGAGAACTTCACTCCCTGGTCGAAGGTCTATGTAAATGGTGAGAAGGTCAATACGACCTATGTCAGCGGCCAGGTGCTCACGATAGATTCTGATCACATCAGAGACGGTGACTACATAGTAGTAAATCAGCTAGGATCGAACGATACGATATTCCGAAGCTCGAATGAATACCAGGTGAAGCTGCCTGAAGTAACTACATCAGTCGAATAAAAAAGAACCCCGGTCCCGGGGTTCTTTTTATGCTTCCTTTGTCTGCTTGCGGACTATTGTATATTTTCTCTTGTTTCCCCAGATCATGATGAAGATTCCGATGAGCAGGATCACTGCACACATCACATATCTCACATCAATGCTGAAGTCTGCTGTCTTCGGTGTGACGTCCTTGCCATTGTAGCTCGTGCCTCTGCCGCCTGAGCTGCTTCCGCCGCCGCTTGCTCCGGCACCTCCGCGTCTTATGGCATTGCCGCTGGCGCTCACTTTGCCTCTGCTTCCGCCGCCATTAGCATCTGACGGGTCGTCCGGATCGTCATTGTTCGTGATGCCATTGTCATCATCGTCGTCCGGCAAATCAGGGTCATCATTATTCGTGATGCCTGATGATGAGCTGCCTCCCGAGTCACTGGTCGAGCTGCTTCCGCTTCCCGGATCAAGCGCTATGAAGGTGATGCCGTTGGAATTAGCATAGGTCTGTGCTGCACTTCTCTGGTAGCCATACATCTCATCTGGCTTCCAGCTGCCCTGGGAACCGATGCTTACGACTCCTCTCGGAATCGTGATCGATGTCACTGATGAATTCGTAAATGCTCCTGACTCAATGGAATCCGCTGAGTTCGGGATGCTCACGCTATTGATATTCCTGTTGTAAGAAAAAGAACCTGCTCCGATCGTCCTCGTATTTGCTGAAAAAGATACCGAAGACTTGCCTGGCGGCACGAGTATGAGTCTCGAACCGCTTGCATTGTACAGGCATCCGTCATACGACGAATAGAAGCTGTTCGATGCTGATATCGATGTCAGATTATTACACTCACCAAAGGCATTCGAATTGATCGAGCTGACTCCTCCCGGAATCGTGATAGAGCCGAGCGCCGCACATCCATAGAAAGCTTCAGAGCCTATTCCCGTGACTGTAGACGGGATAGAAACCGATGTCAGGCTCATGCAGTTCTGGAAGGTACTTGCCGGAATGCTGGTCACTCTGCCGAGCGTCACGCTCCGCAGGTTCGTCGCTCCCGAGAAGACCCTGCTGCCGAGTGTCGTGACTGAATTCGGAAGAGATACATTCGTGATCGATGAATTGTTCGCGAATACTCCCGAATCAATTGTCGTGACGCCGTCTGGCACCTGGATCGAGCCTCCCGATCCCTGGTATGACTTGAGCTCCGTCCCCGAATCATTCAGGACGAATCCCGCATCAGTCGTCTGGTCTGCCTCTGAACTATGAGATGTGAACACCCACACAGCCATCACAAGTGCTGCCGTGATGAGTATCCATCCTATTTTTGTACTTTTTGTCATGTGCGCTTCCCTATAGTGCCCTCCGAAATCTCTTTACATACTTAGTGTAATTATACAGCAACAAAATCCGTCTTTCAACAGTTAATCTGTGATTTTACTGATCCAGGCGCTTTGCGACGAGGAAAAGCCTGCCGTCCTCTACATAATTATTACATGTCGAGAGCGTCAGCAGCTCGTCTCCCGCCTTCACGTCCATGCCGCCATTAACAACCATTCCGCCGACGCTTTCCACGAAGGCATCCCATTCATTCTCATTATCTGCCTGGATGAAATTGTAATAGCGGAAGCTGTCATCACTCGAGGACTGCACCTTAGCGAGACACACTGCCACAACCTCATACTCTCTGTGCTCATAGACCGTGTCGAACTTTATCGTCCTGTGCTTATTGAAATAGTCCTCGTTCAGGTACTTCTTCAGGCCGCCGAACATTGAGCCGTTCTTCATATTGTGTCCGTATATGATCGTGTTCGTCGTCGGATTCACATAGTCCGAGCGGTAGTCCATGAACAAAGCTCCCTGATTGCTGTTCGTACCATCAAAGGCATGACTCAGATAGTATGAATTGTCCTTCGAACGCTGCATCACAGGGTAATTGACATCAGTACCGTCAATTTTCAGCCATCCGACCAGCTCGGGATGCTGCTTTTTCAGAGCCTTGTAGTCCTTCAGGACCTTCAGATCCTTCTCTTTGACTGTCTCAGTATGCCTGAACGGATCCTTTCCCTTCAGATCGGCTGCCTTGTCCGCTGATGCCCTGCCTGCCGATGAGGAATTCTCCTTCGCATCCTGCTGGGTCTGCTTCTGTGCCTCCCTGATACGCCTCGTATTCAGATAATCATCGAGCTGCCTGAATCCGAAATATGCGAATAGCACTGCTGCTATCGTGATCACAGCCATTCCGAGAAAGCGCTGGTACTTCACCTGTCCCTCGGCTGTATCCACGACCTCCTTGTCCTTCAGCAGTCCGACAGACTTATCCGCCACCTTGTCACCGAGGTGTGAGAAGAAATCCTCTCCAATCTTCGTCTTGAAGACTATCTCTCCGTCCCTGATCGTATTGTACAGACGCAGCACCAGCTTCGGATCGCTCATGTCTATCTTTTTCTCGATGATCCGGATCTTCTCGAGGTCCTCCATCCCGTCCCGGTATTCATGGAAGCTGTCAAAAATATACTCTCCGAGCCTGAATTTCCTGACTCCGTCTATCTCTACGAGTCCATCGCCTTCACCCTCGAGAGGCTTCTCCTCCTCCAGCTCCTCGCCACGGGCCTCTGCTCTGCTCTCCTTTTTCTCTTTCTCTATATAAGGCTTCATCGCCTCATCTATTTCTTTATTTCTCATGAGATGTATATTATCACGATTGTCTTTTCTAGTCAAAAAAGCCGGGCATTGCTGCCCGACTTATGTATGTGATGTGATGCGGAGGTATTACTTCGCTCTTACTGTCCTGCCGTTAGAATACTTGCTGAAGCTCCTCTTTACACCTGACTGCTTGTAGGAGATTACCTTATATGTGTACTTCTGGCCGCTCTTCAGACCTGAGTTCGTGTATGAGGTGCTCTTCGTGGTCTTCACTCTTGACCACTTGCCATTGCCGGTCTTTCTGTAGACCATGTATGCTGTGGCATTCGATACCTTCTTCCAGGTAATCTTGATCCTGCCCTTGCCTGTGCTCTTTGCAGAGGTGATCGTAGGCTTGCTCGTCGATGTAGCTATCTGCTGGACAGATGCTGAACTATAACCATTCACTCCGTTTGCAGTGATATAGCTCTGTACACCTACAGTGTAGACAACTCCTCTTGTGAGTCCTGTCAGATAAGTCGACTTCTTGCTGCCAGATACATTGACCTGCTTCTGGGTCCCGCCCTCCGGTGTATAGAATATTCTGTATCCGCTGACTCCACTGACCTTGTTCCAGGTTACCTTGAGTCTTCCGCTAGGCATTGCAGTGACGATCATCTGTGGCGCAGCCTTTATATTGATACTGAAGTAGAGGTTAGATACTCCTGTATAGTTGTTGATTCCTGTCACGACTACCTGTGCCTTACCCGGCTGTGTATTGTTGAGATATGTTACAACATAATCCGCTGATCCATCGCTGCTTGTCGATGTACCTGTCAGAAGCCTTGTACCCTCTGTGATACGGACTGTAGGTGTATGTGGCTTACCATTATAGTCGACATCACGGAGCGGAGTAAATGTAGCTGTATTGATATTTCTCGGCTCGATGATGTAGTTGTACGGGATGCTCACTGTCTGGCCGTGGCTCGTGATAGTGATCGTCATCCTTACATTTCCGGCATTGACGCAGGTATCTCCATCACTTGTGTTCTGGTATGTGACTGAATTCGTCGGATATACCTGCCCCTGCTTGTCTGTAACTACCGGCACCGGTTTGTGCGCCTGATGATCGAATACATATGAACTTGCGACTCCGATGACATTGTACATCGAAGCGTCATTTCCGATGTCGAACTGTACAGTTCTGGTGCCTTCGTAATACTGGCCCTGCGCGGTAAATATTGCTGTTCCCTTCGTCCTGTACGCATCTGTCGATGTGATGCTTAGTGTATAGTCAGTTCCCAGCTTCAGGTCATTGCCACCGGCCTTGATAGTAGCACCCTGAAGCGCTGTGATCGGCTCACCAGTGTACATCTGCTTCGGAACAGTGAAGGTAGAGGTCTTGTCATTCAGATCTGCCCAGATGGAGAATGGCAGATCCCTTGAACCGCTATAATTACCGATTCCGGTAATCTTTACATTTGCTGCCCCTGCCTTGGTATTATCCGTGTACGTAAGTGAATAATCCCTGTCCTGTGTCAGTACTACTGTTCCACGACTACCTGCGAATGTTACAGTCACCTTAGGCTGTATGGCACTTCCTGTGTATTTACGCCTTGTTATTCCATCCGCAAATGCGACATATACATTATTGTCCTGGCTTATATCCACTCCAAGTATCTTAAAGTAAAGGACCTTAGTGCCTTCGTAGTTCTGAGGCTTGATTGTCACGGAAGCGGTACCTGCAGCATTGTTGTTCGCGTAGGTAATCTCACTACTCTGCAGTGGTATTACTGTTCTCTGCCCGCCAGAGGTAAGTACATATGCTCTGACAGCCGGTGCAATTGCACTTCCCTCATACTGGGTATAGTACATACCACTCGAATCCATCGGCAGATCTGTAAATTCTGCTGACCATGCGCTTCCAGATATCGGGTAAATAGTGACATCTACCTTCTTTGTTCCATAAAGCGGTCCGCTCTGAGCTGTCAGCACTACTGACTTAACTCCTGCATTTACCATATCATCCGGATACTTCGTTTCATACGTCACCTTGCTGGTATCAACATCACTGTTCGGATGAGTAATACTGAAAGTCAGGTTGTCATGCTTATCGCCGTTGTAGGTTATCCTGCCACCATTTACAGACACATTTGCGCTTTCAAACGAATGTCCAATCGTAAAGTGAAGCGGTACTGAACCCTTGAAATTGCCATGTCCTTTTACGGTTACCGTCGGAAGCTCGCTCTCACTGAATCCGGAATTCACAGCTCTCATTTCCTTAAGTGTTCCGCAGGCATTAGTAAGGTTCCCGGAATATGTCAGCCATGAGCTGTCAACCTTCGTGCTTCCTCTGTATACATCTGGCTTAACCGGATTGCCTGTCCATTCGGCATTTGATACTGAGAAATCAGAAGCACTTCCACCTATATCCTTAGGCTCTATATGGAGATTTACGCTTGTATGTTCAGTCCCGTTTACCAGGTCACTACCGTTTTTAGCAACCACGATGATGTCATAATCACCGGCATCTATAAGCTTGTCAACCGGGCTGATCTCCTCATTGACCGGATTACCATCACCATCAGCTGTTCTCCTGATTCTGATCGTGTAGTCCTTATTATAAGTCAGCTGTTTCCCGCCGTTTACTGGTATTGTGACTGATACATAATCATTTGGATTCGTGAAATAATCACCTGTATAATCCAGATTTGTAGTTGTCACATTGGCATTTTCAATTGCCAGTCTTTCAATGATGTACTCTTTATCAACACTTCCGGTAAAGTTGCCAGTACCGGTGATAGTCACTTTAGCCCTGTCTGTTCCCCTGGACACAGTGTTATTGCCACCCTTTCCGATGGCTGTATAATCACTGTCAATCTGAAGAGGATCCGTAAATCCAGAGAGATTCAGAGACTGTGGAATGACATCCACCCCTGCACCTGCATAATACTGCTTAGGGAATGTTATATCATCAGCCTTTCCCTCAATATTATAAGGGTTGATAACGAAATAACCGTATGTGGTAGATCCCTCATAGTTCCCTTTACCTACTACCTGGTACCTTAGCTTATGATCTTTACCACTACCAACATTCTTCTTTCCGTCAGGATAGCTTACCTCGAAATCCCTTCCAATCTGAAGTGAACCCGAAATCCCATCGTACGTTACTTTACCAGAGAAGGCTGAATCAGGGATATTCTGATCAGTTCCATTATATGTGAAAGAATTAGTCAGGTCAGCCGCATGCATCTTCTCATCAATATTCAGCGGTGTAACTTCATAATAATATGATGGTTCCGGATCACTCCAGTACTTACTATAAGAGGTCGGACTGATGGTGATAGTATGCTGTCCTGCATTAGCATACGACCCGTTTCTCTGATCTCTACTGATTGTATAGTCAGTTCCTTCTATGAGCTGCGTGCCATCTGCCTTGACAACTATCTGGTTTTTAAAGCCAGCATCATCTCTATAAGGATCACTACCTGTGTATTCATACGGTCCACCTATTCCTGTCACTTCAGCCGTAGACAGATTATACTTGATCAACAGATGGAGTGTGCTATTCTGATTGGCAGCAGGAGGACCTGAAATCACTATTGTATAGTCTCCTACCTTCGTAAGTATCGGGCTGACATCTGTCTGATCTGCTCTAGGATCAAGTTTTGATCCATCACTTGATGTACCGCTTATGGTTACAGTATCTCCTGTATCAGCCTGAGTATTTCCACTTGCATCCTTACTAACCTGAGTCAGTTTTATATTACCTGACGAATATGGGCTGTAAATCGGCAGGTCTGTTCCCAGCTTATATCCTGAATTCCTGTAGGCCACCTCGAGAGTATCAGTATTATTTGCTGCCCACTGAAGGTTGGCGCGGCTTTCAACCACATTTATCCTCAGTACATTTGATGTGCCTGAATATGCGCCAAGGCCTGTAATAGTGATCGTCTTCAGCCCTGAGCCGGTTATCTGCTTTGTAGACAGTCTGTAATCAACATCCTCCTCGAGAGGTATATTCACTCCAGGTATAGTAATGGTCAGATTATCAAGCGACACATCCTGATCACCAGCTGTCTTAAATGAGCCATATTCTGTAGTATATACTTTCAGCGTTTCGCTCTTAGTGAATGTATAATCACCCACCTTGAATGTAAAGTAATCCGGATCATACAGGCGGCTCAGATTTCCCTTAACAGTATAGGAATCCGTGATGATACCGGCATACTCGCCGATACCTGATACAGTAATCTCCTTTACACCAGGGTACTTGAAATAGTCATCTGTTCCTGTCCTAGGCGTGATCGTGTAATCCTTGTCAGGATCGAGATCCTTGTTAGTAGCCCTGTCCTTAACACTGAATATTATACCCGGATCTGTGCCTGTATCGCCAGGCAGCTTAGGAAGCTTTGTCCTTGCTCCTGATGGCATATAACCACCACTGTCCTTAGCAAATCCTTCGTATGTTACCTGCTTCTGGGTCTTATTGAAGCTTGTGACTATTTTGTCATTTACATTAGTTTTCTTAATATTGTACTGAACTACCTTATCAGTCTTATACGTTGAACCACTGAACTGAGTATTATTATCAGTTCCCTGCTTCATCTCTATGGTAATGGTGTAACCTTCACCTTCACCCTTGAAATACTTTGCGTAGTTCGTCTGTGAATTACCTGCTGTAGCAGTCGGATCAATCTGAGTTGTGTTCTCAATTATTGATGAGACTTCTGTGGTAGTACTAGTGTTAGCCGTTGCAAAGCCGTATTTTCCATCTTTATCAGTCGTCAGAACAAATCTGTGTCCCTCTGCATCACGATATATTACCCAGTAGCTGGTAGGATCAATGATATATCCTGTAGACTGCTGAAGCAGACCAACCTCCGGGAATACCGGGTTGCCGGTATATGGCTGATCTTCCTTAGGTTTAGGTGATACGATGATATCATTACTCTTTCCTATATCAACCTGATCCAGTGAAACCTCCATGATTCCGGTAAAGTTGTTAATACCCGAAACTGTTACTGTTGTCTTACCACTTGCCATTTTCGGACCGGAAAGCTGGTAATCTGTCTCCAGTGTAAGCCTTACTCCCTTAGCGTTTGAGTTGTCGATTTGCGGAACGGTCCAGTAGATTGCGCCATTTTTCGCTTTTGCGCTATCAGCATCTGTCGATGAAGGATCATAGAATGTTGCATAGTCATTTGATTCCGGCTTATTATCCGGGTCATTTCCTGAACTACTGCTCGTTCCCACTACCAGAAGCTTGCCGATATTCTTTGGCCTCATATATATGCCAAGCTGTGAACCTATTACACCCAGATCCTCTCTCGATGTAATGCTGTCAATATCAGCATTGAAAATCGTTCCCAGCTTGCCTGTCATGCTATTCTGCGAGACATAGTAATATATACTCAGCGGTTTATTTTCAGGAGTATATAATTCAGATCCGGTACCAGTTAGTTCGACTGTTCCCTTCTTGATATATCCGGCACGATCGGATTTCTCAAGCTTGGTGAGTTCCACATGATACTGGTTTTCTCCAATCATCTTCCATGTATGAGTCGTTGTTCCGCTCTGACCAGCTTGATCTGTGCGCTTCTCTACTATGAATTTTGGTGTGACAGAATCTCCATAGTATGGAAGCGGATCACCATTTTCACCTGTCAGCTCTTTACCTGTATATGGGTCAAAAAGTCTTACCCTGAGCTGTGCGTCTGTATCATCTTTAGTTACAATGGCAGCAGACAGATCAAGACCATTTGTCACATTCTTCGTTGCACTACCAGAATAGTTTACTACACTCTTGTCTAATGCCTTGATGGTTGCAGGTACTGCAGCTCCGGCTTTTCTGCTGTCTATAGAGACGGTATAGTTCGATGGATCAATTGTCGTCTTGCCATCAAATTCCAGATCTACCTTTGGTACATCCTTCTCCACTCTGTAATTCGTAACTGTAACTCTCTCACTTGAAAGAGGAAGCTTCTTTACATCGAAAATGAGCCGGAACTGACCGTCCGTTTTGTAATTGCCCTTTCCTCTTACTGTGACAGCCCATCCCTGACCGGTTCCACTTGTGCTTGCTGTAGATGTATCATATTTTGAATCATTTTTTGCAGCAGTCGAGCCAGGCCAGCCATGCTTATCGAGCGTCGGGTTGCTTGCATATTCATATCCGGCATCGGTTATTACATTACCCTCAGAATCAACGATTCTGAGCGTAGGTCTTGCGCCTGTCGGATTGAAGTATACAAATGCATCATCCGGTGCGTCTATTGTCTCGTAATCTTTATTCTTATCCTTCTTTCCTGTAAGTGTTCCTACCTTGTGCCAGCCCGGCCGACCATCTATATTCCATGCTGATTCTGGATCGTTTGTCTCTCCATTGTATATATATACTGTATTTCCTTTTTCAGCTATCGAGCCCTGAGCCACTGTGCCAGTCTTCGTACCGCTGCCTGCAAAGTTCCCTTTGAAAGTAATGTTTGCTGAAATCTGAAGATTAGTTCCTGAGCCAGTGAGATTATACCCATTGATAGTGTAGTCTGTACCTTCTTTCATGGTATAGCTATCACTACCCAGAGCGTATGACAGAGAAATCTTCGGAGCGCCTGAGGTATACTCTGCTGTCATGGTGAGCTTATTATCCGTGATAGCGCCAGTTGAGTCGATTGCGATGTTAATAGGCTTTATATTAACTGTCTTTGATACTTCTCCAGAGTAATTACCACGGCCATGAATAGTTACAGGAATATTATCAGCAGCGTTCTTTGCATCGCCCTTATCGAAAGTAACATAGTAGTCGCCATCCGAATGATTAGCAGTTGTACTCTTCTGTAACGTATATTGCATAGTAGTCCCATCACTTTTCTGGATGGTGTCTACAATTGTAAATGATGGATCCCAATCCTTTCCATCATAGGTGTGATCTAGAGGATTCGTAATGCTTATATTGCTCTTCTCTGTCTTCGTACCATCCTGGTTGATAGAGCGGCCAACTATCGTATAGTCGATGGAGACTTCCTCTCCGTAATGATCCACGTCACTAAGTGTTGCTGTTACATTCGCCGTACCTGACGTAGTATTATCGTCATACCTATAATTACTATCCGCCTCTGAGACCTTCTCATAGATAATGTTACCGCTATTGTCCTTACCGATATTTACAAATATCTTAGGCTTTACTGCCTCTCCACCTTCATATTCAAAGGTCCCGGCAGCCGTACCCGATGACGGATCATCCAGTTCACCAAATGTTACTGTGTGACTTGTATCTGCAGGACGTTCATGTTGATCAGCCCCTGTTGAACCCAGGCTCAGAACTATTCCTGTTGAACCCATTTTAGTTATAGAATCTTTAATATTATAGTATAGAGTAAAACCATTTAGTGCTGATGTATTTCCCTCTAAAGGACTCTTATAATTTGCACTGCTTAAGCTGGTAAAAAACGCACTTTTTGTCTGTACAATTACATCACCATTATAATTCTCTGTAGAGCCTAGTTTACCCGGAGTTATCGTGCATCTTGAAGAAGTAAGTTCGACACGTTGCGATTTACCATCCTTATCCAAAAAATTGTAATAGATCTTCATGTCTGGAGTAATTGTATCATTAGTGCCTGCATAGTATGTGATAATGTATGTCTGATTACCACTATCCTCCGGCATTGTACTTCTTACTGCCTTTGCTCTATCATCATCACTGAAATCTATCTCCCAGCCATAATCAGTTGTGATAATCTTACTACTGCCTTTTGCTTTAATATCAGGCCTTTTATCGCTGGATGAGCTTATTTTTGCGTTCCTTTTCTTTTTCGCTGCTCCAACCCTTGCAGTCATAGATTTAACCGTTTTCTTTGAAGCATTTGCAGCATTCTTTGCAGCTTCACCTACATTCTCCGCCGCATCCTGCGTCACTTCTGCTGCAAACGCTCCTACTGCCGCATAGTCACACGAAAAAGACGTCGCGAATGTCATCACGGCGAGTGCCAACGCGGCTGTCTTCTTCAGTATTCCTTTTCCTTTGTTCTGTGTATCCTTCATCGTATTTCCTCCGGTACCATAACCCTGCGGGTTTACGTTGTGTTCTTTATATGAATCCATGTTTTCTTCCCTCTTCATAGTCTTTCCCGCCATTGTACTCCTTTGACTCTTACCATTCGTCGATCTGGGCATAGTGCCACTACATCCAATATCTATTTCGACAATCCTTTAGAATAGTTTAACATATTTCTGCCCTTCTGGGTGAATTTTTTATCAATAAATTTTGTATCAACTAGAAAAAGCGCCCCGCAGGACACTTCTTCTTTATCTATTCTTCAATTATTCCGGAAGCTCATAGAACAGTGACCTGGTCTTCACGAACTCTGCGAACCGCGGCAGGGCAAATGCTACCTTTCCATATTCGCTTGTATTCAGAAGGCCTTGCTTCTTGAGCCTTTCTCTATATACTGTAAACTGATTCGATGTCATGCCTGCTGCCTCACGGACAGTCTTCACCGAACTGTCCTCTGATTCTGCGATTGCATGACATATCTTCCTGTCCACCGCTGACAGCTCTGACCACATCTTCGAATACGCTGATTCATCAAGCATATCATCATACTCATGCAGCACAGGTTCCATGTCCTTTACCGGCTTGTGTTCCCAGTATGAGTATCCCAACGCCTGGAACGCGTATGAGTAGCCAAGCGTAAGCTTCGACATCTCTGCTGCCTCTTCAATCGATATATCGAAGATCATCTGATATTTGCGTGCGATTGCAGCCATATTCAGCGGTCCGATATTGATCCTTGGTGCTCTGTACAGGAACGTCATATTCGGCTCGTTTTTCAGTTCCTGAATGTTCTTATATAGCCCTGTTCCAAGGAAGAATATAGGGTACTTTTTCCCTATTAATATCTGGAAAGCGCTGGCGAATTCCTTCATCTGCTCAGTATTTGTCACTTCATCTATTGTCACGAGCAGGTGCTTCCCATGCTTCAGCAGATAGTCAAGCGTCCTGTCGATTATCGACAGATTGTTGTCATACGCCTGCTGCTTCGACAGCTCCACCCTGCCTGAAAATGGCAGAGGAATCTCAATCTGGAGATTGAATTGATTAGTGACACTCAGCCTGGCAAGCTCCGAGGCTATATACCCCAGTATGTCTCCTGTCGGTGTACAGCGTATGACCATCCAGTCATCGCGTGATTCCAGACAATTGGCAATCGAAGTCATGAAGACAGTCTTGCCGGCTCCTCTGATACCTGTGATCATGAATATCTGGTCAGTTACCGGCTCCATTGTAAATGTATTGACGACCTTCTCCGCCTGGTCAGGTCTGCTGATGACCTCCTCAGGCTCACGGCTGAATGAAACCATAAAAGGATTCTTTTCATTGTATTTCATAAGGTTATCTCCATTGTCTTTTTACAACCTTTTACAACTTCGATTTCATTATACAACCTTTTACAACCTTTTACAACCTTTTACAACTTCGATTTTCTTTTACAAGTTTATACAACTGTTTACAACTTCTACGCATTCACTATCCTGCCTGTATATAGCTGGTAGTACTTGCCCTGCTTTGCCATGAGCTCTTCATGGTTGCCTCGCTCAATGATATGACCCTGATCCAGTACCATGATCACATCGGAGTTGCGGATCGTCGAGAGCCTGTGCGCTATGACAAATGTAGTACGGCCTGCCATCAGATGATCCATGCCTTCCTGAACTATGCGCTCAGTTCTGGTATCAATTGATGATGTCGCTTCATCCAGTATCAGTACCGGCGGATCAGCAATTGCCGCACGCGCTATTGCAAGGAGCTGTCTCTGACCGGTCGACAGATTCGCTCCATCACCCTTCAGCACAGTATCGTAACCATTTTTCAGATGATTGATAAAGCCATCTGCATTGGCGAGCTTCGCCGCTTCCCTGACTTCTTCATCAGTTGCATCGAGCTTGCCATATCGGATATTTTCAGCCACCGTCCCTGTGAACAGATGCGTATCCTGAAGCACGATCCCAAGCGATCTGCGCAGGTCAGGCTTCTTTATCTTATTTATATTGATGCCGTCATAGCGGATCTTGCCGTCCTCCACATCGTAGAAGCGGTTGATCAGGTTCGTGATCGTGGTCTTTCCGGCTCCTGTAGCTCCTACGAATGCGACCTTCTGACCCGGCTTGGCATACAGATTGATGTCATAGAGTACCTGCTTGTCCGGCACATATCCGAAGTTCACATCCTCCATGACCACATGGCCTTCGAGCCTGCGGTAGTCAACGGTGTGATCGGCCTGATGCTCGTGTCTCCATGCCCATTCGCCCGTTCTCTCAGGAGTCTCCGTGAGCTTTCCATTCTCTTCCTTCGCATTGACAAGCGTCACATAGCCCTCATCGGTCTCCGGTTCCTCATCGAGCAGCGCAAAGATTCGTCTCGCACCGGCCATTGCCATTACTATAAAGTTCAGCTGCTGGCTGACCTGCTGGATCGGCATATTGAAGCTCTTGTTGAAGGTCAGGAAGCTGGCTAATTTTCCAAGGGTAAGCCCCGAGAAACCGGAGATTGCCATTGCTCCGCCGGCTACGGCAACCAGTACGTAGCTCACATTTCCGAGCTGGTTATTTATCGGTCCGAGGATATTCGCATATCCATTCGCATTCGCAGCGCTGTGATACAGCGCCTCATTCAGCTTATCGAAGTCCTCGATTGCCTGCTCCTCATGGTTGAAGACCTTGACGACCTTCTGGCCGTTCATCATTTCCTCGATATCACCGTTCAGCTCACCGAGGTCTGACTGCTGCTGGGTGTAGAACCTGCCTGACAGCGAAGCTGCTTTTCCAGTGACAAATATCATCACAACTGTCATTCCCAGAGTGATGAGTGTCAGGATCGGTGACAGATAGATCATTGAGATCAGCACCGCCACCAGCGTAAATGACGCATTGATGATCTGCGGTATCGACTGGCTTATCATCTGACGCAGCGTATCGATATCATTCGTATAGCAGCTCATGATATCGCCATGCGCGTGCGTATCGAAGTACCTGACCGGCAGGCTCTCCATGTGCGTGAACATCGCATCTCTCATGCGCTTGAGCATTCCCTGATTGACATAGATCATCAGGAGATTGTAGAGATATGTCGAAAGAATACCAATAATATAGAAAGCTGCTACTCTTCTGATCGCATCAAGCAGTGGTCCGAAGTCGTGGCTTCCGTCCTTCAGCATCGGCGTGATATAGCTGTCGATAAGCGTCTGGGTAAAAAGTGTCCCCTGGACATTCGCCAGTACGCTTGTTATGATGAAAACCACCACCAGAATCAGGTGCACAGGGTAGTTTTTGAAAATATCACTGAACAGCCTTTTCATCGTGGCTTTTGCCTGCTGCTTTTCTTCCTTTGTCCGCTTCACTCCGCGGCCTGCATTATTTCTTCCCGGTGCCGGCATCAGTCTTCCTCCTTTTCGTCGAAATCTCCCGATCCACCGGCCTGTGATTCGTACACATCCCTGTAGATCGCATTTGTCTGAAGGAGCTCATCATGGGTTCCGATGCCATTTATCCGGCCCTCGTCCATGACCACTATCCTGTCTGCATCCTGCACGGAGCTGATCCTCTGTGCAATGATGAGCTTCGTGGTTCCAGGAATCTCTTCCCTGAATGCCTTTCTGATCTTCGCATCCGTAGACGTATCCACGGCGCTCGTTGAGTCGTCGAGTATCAGCACCTTCGGCTTCTTAAGCAGTGCTCTCGCTATACAGAGCCTCTGCCTCTGGCCTCCCGATACGTTCGTTCCGCCCTGACTGATCATTGTATTGTATCCATCAGGGAATCTATTGATGAATTCGTCTGCGCAGGCGAGCTCTGCCGCTCTCTGGCATTCCTCATCTGTCGCATTCTTATCGCCCCATCTGAGATTGTCGTATATGGTCCCGGAGAAAAGCAGATTCTGCTGCAGCACCACGGATACGCTGTCTCTCAGCTTCTCGAGGTCGTAATTACGGACATCGACTCCACCAACCTTCACGGCTCCTGTTGACACATCATACAACCTGCTGATAAGGCTCACCAGCGTGGACTTGGAGCTTCCCGTGCCTCCGATGATACCGATCGTCTCTCCACTCTTGATATGCAGGTCTATATCCGACAGGACGTAGTTGTCATTTCTCAGATAGGAAAAATTGACGTGATCGAAGTCGATGCTCCCGTCCTTTATCTCCATAACAGGATTCTCAGGATTCTCGATTGCAGGCTTCTCCTCAAGCACCTCGCTGATTCGCTGTACCGAGGCCATGCTCATGAGTATCATCATTGCTACCATTGCAAACATCATGAGACTCATCAGGATGCTCATGCAGTAGGTGAGCAGCTGAACCAGCTCTCCGGTCTGCAGTGATCCACCGACTATGAGCTTTGCGCCGTTCCATGACAGAAGAAGGATACATACATATACCGTTCCCATCATGACTGGCATGATGAGCGTCATTATTTTTTCCACCTTCAGGAAATTCTTATAGATATCTGCGCTCTTCTTCTGGAACTTCTGATTCTCATAGTCCTCACGGACGTACGCCTTGACTACGCGGATCGCGCTGACATTTTCCTGAGCACTCTCGTTCATCGCATCGTATTTCTTAAATACCTTCTGGAACATCCTGCTGATCACCGGCAGCATGATTCCTATGATGACCACGAGGAAAATAAGCGCATACACATAGATCATCGCCATCTGTCTGCTCACTGCAAATGACATCACGAGTGCCACTATCATTGACGCCGGCGCTCTCATTCCCATGCGAAGCAGCATCATGTACGCATTCTGCACATTCGTCACATCTGTAGTCAGCCTTGTGATAAGCGATGAGCTTTCGAATCTGTCTATATTTTCAAAGGAATATGTCTGGATCTTGCGGAACATCGAGCCTCTGAGGTTCTTCGCGAGTCCCGCTGACGCTCTCGCACCGAAAAGGCCTCCAGCCACGCCTGCTGCGAGTCCGACGACCGCCACCAGCAGCATCCAGCCGCCATCCTGCAGGATCACGGTCTGATTGCCCTTGTTCACTCCGTCATCTATGATGCCTGCCATCAGGCCTGGCAGTATCATCTCCATCGCCACCTCGACGAGCATTGCGATCGGGGTGAGGATGGACACTGCCCAGTATCCCTTGATATTTTTTACTATATCTCGCAACCTTATATCCTCCAATAGATGAAAAAGGGGACAGGTCCCTTTTTCATCTTTTCTAAAAACTTAGCAAACGATGAAAAGCCTGACCAGCCCCTTTTTCATCAGTTATAATGTGCTGTATTCGTCAGCACCTTGAAGCCGCCCTTGTAGCGGAACCACGCCCTTGCCATTATCTGACTCTTCTTCACATAGGTGTATTTCTGGGCATCCTTCTCGTCATTTGCCACTCCCTCGTCGAGTGCGACCTGCGCCCAGTAACGGCTGTCCTGGGAATTATTTCTATTGTCGCCGAGCATCAGATAGCAGTCCTTCGGCACATGGAATACATACCCATCATTCTCCGTCACCCATTCTTCCTTCAGGTAATCCTCATTTAGCGGAGTCTTGCTGTCATTGATGTATATCTTTCCCTGCTTTATCGTGACTGTTTCTCCCGGAAGCCCTATACATCTCTTGATATATATCGTATCAGGGTCCACCGGCCAGTGGAACAGGACTATGTCGCCCCTCTTCGGCCCATCAAACCAGTATGTGAATCGGGTTCCGATGAGCCTGTCTCCTGTCATGATCGTATTTTCCATCGAGCCTGACGGAATACGAGCATTCACTATTACGAAATGCGTCAATGCCCATATTATCGCGAGGATTATCGCCACCATCGCAAGCCATGATAATATCTCTCCTGCTACGCCTGGCTGCTTCTCAGGCTTCCTGTTCTTCTTATTCTCATCACTCCAGAACCCGTTTTCACCTGTATTTATATTTTCTTCTTCTGACACTTTGATATCCTTTCTTTACAGCTTTCTCTTCTGCTGATGACTGACTATCGGAATCATAAGGCCCGCCGGGAGCACCTTCGCCCCGAATGCTGCAAGCTTTATTGACACGCCGGGCACGATGACCGCCCTGTCATGCTTCATGCCTCTGATCGCTGATTTCACGCATCTTCTCGGGCTTATTCCGCGAAGTGCATTCCTTACTCCTGCCCTTATATTAAACGGTGTATTCACCGGGCCCGGGCACAGGCTCGCGACCCTCACCCTGCTGCCTCTCTCCGTAAGCTCCCGTCTGACTCCGTTCGTGAAGCTTACCACATACGACTTCGTAGCGTAGTAAACTGCCATATACGGTCCTCCCGGGAAAAGTCCCGCCGAGCTGGCGACATTCAGTATCCGTCCGCCGCCGGACCTGTCCATCATGGTGATCATTCTATATGTAAAAAGCGTCAGCGCCTTTACATTGACATCCACCATCCTCTCCTGCATGTCGATATCCGATTCCATGAATTCTCCGACTGAGCCGAATCCGGCGCTATTGATGAGGATCGCCGGTACTCCCTTCTCCACATCTATGATCTGAGCGGTCATATCTATAGCCGTCTGAGCCGCCGTCATATCCGAGAGGTCCTTTGCAATTATCCTTACCTGCTGACTCCTCGCCTCATGATACCTGTTGTAGGCCTTCTGCCGCTTATGAAGCTTCTTTCTCACTGCCTCAAGCTTCTCAGTCGTCCTTCCGATCAGGATCATGCTGTATCCCATATCGGACAGCTGCGCCGCGAACTCCTCCCCTATGCCCGATCCGGCACCGGTAATTATCGCCCATTTCCTTGCCATATATCCCTCCTTATTCACAAAAAGGCTAAGGATTATAGAACCCTTAGCCTCCTGAAAAAAAATAATCGATGCGACTGGATTTGAACCAGCGACCTCTGCGTCCCGAACGCAGCGCTCTACCAAGCTGAGCCACGCATCGTTGCGACCGAACGAAGTAGATTATACCACGCCCGGTCGTTAATTGCAAGAACTTTTTAGCTGAGCACCAGCCCTACGCCGCCGTAGATCCCGGCGTCATTGCCCAGGGTGGCAAGCATTATCCGTGTATCCTTGCACGCATGGAATGTGTATTCCTCGAATGACGGGCGGATCTTCTCTATCAGAATGTGTCCTGCCTTTGACACACCGCCTCCGAGAATGAATATCTCAGGATTGACTACATTTGCCACGATTGCAAGCATCTTTCCGAGCCTCTTTCCAACCTCATCTGCTATCTTATTTGCGAGCTCATCTCCGGCCTTTGCCTGATCGAATACGTCCTTCGCTGAGATATGCTCCATTGCACGAAGCGGCGAATCAATGCTCTCGCCAAGCAGCATTCTGTGTGCGATCCTTACGATTCCTGTTGCTGATGCATACTGCTCGATGCAGCCCTTATTTCCACAGCCGCAGGTCTCTGTCTCATCATCATCCACGTGGATATGACCGATTTCTCCGCCTGCTCCATTGAATCCTACTATCAGCTTGTTATCAACTACGATTCCGCCGCCGATTCCGGTTCCCAGCGTCACCATGACCATGCTCTGGGAGTCCTTGCCTGCTCCCATGAAGTACTCGCCCATTGCTGCGACATTCGCATCATTTCCTACCTTTACAGGGAATCCGCACAGTGCTGTCATCTGCTCTCCGAGCGCACGCTTGTCATTCCAGCCGAGATTCACGCATCTGTTCACGTATCCGTCTGGTGTGACTGCACCAGGTACTCCAATCCCGGCTCCCTCTATCTCGTCTGTGGATATCTTTTTCCCGCCGAGATAGCTCTTGATGTTCTCCGCCAGATTCGGGATGATGTGCTCTCCATTATCCCGCTTGTCTGTAGGTACCTCCCACTTCTCGAGGAGCTTTCCGCTTGTCTCGAAAAAGCCTACCTTACATGTCGTTCCGCCCAGATCAAATCCTACTGCGTATTTCTTCATTTCCATGACCTCTCTTATTCACTGTCATCCCGTTCATCGGTCGGCGGTGTATCAGGCTCATCATCGCCGCCACCGTTATCCCCGGTATTGTTCTTGCTTCCGGAATTATTCTTATTACCGGAATTATTGTTGTTTGTCTTACCGCTGTTATTACTATTGCTATTGCTGTTACTATTCGTATTTCCGTTGTCAGTCGTGCCGCCGTTATTGCTTGTCTCGCCATCATCGGTAGTCTGCTGCTCAGACTCTTCCTTCTTCTGTTCTTCGAGCTCTTCCTCTGCCTTGGCAGCATCCTCATCAGAAATATCCTCGGTAATCTTGCCAGTCACCTTGACTGGCTTCGCAAAAGCCTTCGGCTTCAGCTTCTCTTTATCGATCACCTTCTGCATGAAGCTCTGCCAGATATGTCCCGGATATGAGGCTCCCTGGAGTCCGTATATCCTCACCGGCTGGTCATTTCCGACCCAGACGGCCGTCGTATAATACGGTGTGTATCCACAGAACCAGCCGTCCTTGTAGTCATTGGTGGTTCCGGTCTTACCTGCGCATGGCATGCTGCCGAGCTTCAGGCTTCTTCCTGTTCCCCAGGGACTTGTGAAAACTCCCTGCAGGATGTCGGTCATCTGTCTGGCTGCATCCTGACTATATACAACTGACTCCTCGTGCTCATTTTCCCAGACCTTCGTACCATCAGAGGTCGTGATACGGGTGACACAGGTCGGATCTCTGTATGCGCCATCATTCTCAATGGTTGCATAAGCCTTTGCCATCTCGAGCGGTGATACTCCGTTTGTGAGTCCGCCGAGGCAGGCTGCCTGGGTCTCATCGGTCTGTACTATATTGGAGAAATCCATCTTGTACAGGTATGAAATCCCGACCTTCGGTGTCAGCATCTCGAAAATCTGCCACGCAACAGTGTTGAGTGATCTCTCAACTGCCTCACGCATCTTTATCTTGCCATGATAGGTATCACCGGCATTCGAAGGTCCTCCCTCGAACTTGTGGTCATCCACCATCGTATTTGCCGTGTAGCCATTCTCTAATGCCGGTGTATATACTACGAGAGGCTTTATTGAAGATCCCGGCTGTCTGTAGCTCTGGAACGCCCTGTTCAGCGTGTACCCTGTCGTGCTCTGGCTTCTTCCTCCGACTATTGCTACCACGGACCCTGTCTCATTGTCTATGCAGACGCCGGCTCCCTGGGTCTTGTAGATCTTTTTCTTCGTCTTGTCCTTGAAATTCTTCAGGCCGTCATTGATGCTCTTCTGGAGTTCATTCTGCTTCGTCTGATCAAGAGTCGTATAGATCCTGTATCCGCCGGTAAAGAGCTTGTTGTACCACTTGTCGTACTCTTCCTTGTACTTTGCCTGGTAAGCCTTCCTGTCTGCCTTGCTGTCGAAATCATACTGGAATTCGAATCCGTCCGAATCCATCAATGCTCTCGTCGCACAGTAGTACACGAAGGTCTCCATGTAATTGTGGTAATATTCCTTTTCCTTCTTGATCCTGATCTCTTCTGCTACAGCATCATCGTACTCTGACTGGCTCAGGATCGAGTCATTCTTCATATTGAGAAGAACCCGGTTCCTCCTCGCGACAGCTGCATCCAGATGCTTTCTAGGATCGTATCTGGACGGCGCATTTGGCAGACCGCAGAGAAAAGCCACCTGAGAGGTGTCGAGATCCACTGCATCCTTATGGAAATATCCCTGTGCGGCAGCTTCTACTCCATAGTAACCATTTCCGAAGTAAACATTGTTGAGATAGAACTCAAGTATCTGATGCTTCGAATACTTCTTTTCAAGATCAAGCGCGATAAAGATCTCCTCGATCTTTCTTTCCCACGTTCGCTTCTGGGTCAGGAAAATATTTCTCGCCAGCTGCTGGGTGATAGTCGATCCTCCCTGAGTGATCTCCCCGTTGTGTCTTATGAGAGAAAATGCTGCTCGCGTGATCGCCTTGAAATCCACTCCGTGATGGTCGTAGAACTTCTTGTCCTCGATGGAAACTATCGCCTGACGCACCTCGACCGGTATCTCATCATATGTCAGATACCGTACATCCTTGTCCCGCTTCAGCGTGGAGATGACCTTTCCGTCTGAATCATAGGCTACCCCGGTCTCGTCCGTCCTGAATGTATCCTTCGTGGAATTATCCACCAGATAGGCCGCCTCGTTCTTCATCCGGCTGACCTTTGCTCCGAAACCGCTTCCATAGTAAACCCCTACCGCGACAAGGATTATCGAAAGCACTACCAGCTGAAACCACAGGAACCCCCAGGCTCTGCTTCTTCTCTTCTTGTTCTTCCTTCTGCTCATAGACACCTGTTACTGCAGGTATGACTTTACCTGCTCTGCTATACCTTCCCCGTCGAGTCTGTACTTATGCAGCAGCTCTACTGCCGGTCCAGACTCTCCGAATGTATCATATACCCCTATTCTCTTCACAGGAAGCGGGCTGTACTCCGAGAGCACTTCACAGACTGCGCTTCCGAAGCCTCCCAGTACGGAATGTTCCTCTACCGTTACGACTTTTCCTGTCTTTTCGGCCTCTCTTATGATGAGATCCTTATCTATTGGCTTTATTGTATGAATATTTACAATTTCAGCTGAAATTCCGTCTTTTGCAAGAAGCTCAGCTGCTGTATTTGCTGCGTCTACTTCGAGTCCTGTGGCAAAGATAGTTACATCTGATCCTTCTTTTACCACATATCCTTTGCCGATCTCGAACTTGTAGTCAGGTCTGTCATTGATCACTGGTACTGCAAGTCTGCCGAAACGCAGATATACAGGTCCCTCGTACTCATATGCGGCTCTTACTGCGGCTCTTGCCTCTACATCGTCTGCCGGATTGATGACTACCATTCCCGGGATCACTCTCATGAGTGCCAGATCCTCGAGGCACTGGTGTGTAGCTCCGTCCTCTCCTACTGAGATTCCGGCATGAGTAGCTCCGATCTTCACATTCAGATGCGGATATCCGATCGAATTCCTCACCTGCTCGTATGCTCTTCCTGCTGCAAACATTGCAAAGGTCGAGCAGAACGGCACCTTGCCGCAGGACGCAAGTCCTGCTGCGATTCCCATCATATCTGCTTCCTGGATGCCGCAGTCTATATGTCTGTCCGGAAAAGCTTTTTTGAAAACAGCTGTCTTCGTGGCTTCTGCCAGATCTGCATCAAGCACTACCAGATTGTCATGCTCTTTCCCAAGCTCTACAAGCTCCTCACCATAGCTCTGTCTTGTAGCGACCTTTTTTATTTCTGACATAATGCTTCACCTGCTTTCTCTAACTCATCCATTGCCTGTCTGTACTGTTCCTCGTTCGGTGCCTTGCCGTGCCAGCCGACCTGGTTCTCCATGTATGAGACGCCCTTTCCCTTAACAGTCTTCATCACGATGGCTGTCGGCGCTCCCTTGGTCTCTCTGGCCTCTGCAAAGGCATCCCTCAGCTGTGCGAAGTCATTACCGTCTGCTACTTCTATTGTATGAAAATTGAATGCCCTGAACTTGTCTGCAATCGGATACGGCGAATCCACCTGATCTACAGGTCCATCTATCTGCAATCCATTATTGTCCACAATCACGCAGAGATTGTCGAGATGTCTGCTCCCCGCAAACATGGCGGCTTCCCAGACCTGGCCCTCCTGGATCTCTCCATCACCAAGCAGCGAATATACTCTGTATGAGGCATTGTCCATTCTGCCTGCCAGCGCCATTCCTACAGCTACCGAGATTCCCTGACCGAGTGATCCGCTTGAAGCATCTACTCCCGGAGTCTCCTGCCTGCACGGATGTCCCTGCAGATACGAGCCGACATGTCTAAGAGTCTTCATATCCTCCATAGGGAAATAACCCCTGCATGCCAGTGCTGCGTAATATGCTGGTGCTGCATGGCCCTTTGACAGGACGAATCTGTCCCTTTCCTTCTTCTCAGGATCCTTCGGGTCTATATTCATCTCCTCAAAATACAGGTAGGTGAGTACCTCTGCTGCCGACAGCGATCCACCCGGATGTCCGCTCTTGGCATTGTAAACACCTTCTATGATGCCTTTCCTCACCTCATTCGCCTTTATTCTGAGTTCCTGGTCAGTCATTACTTTTCCTTTCTGTAAAAAACACCCTGCCATTATAACATATCTTTGAGTTCTATCAGCATAATATTGCGTATTGTATGAGAAACAGTACGCACATTTTCTGCAAAGCCCGACACTGAGAAGAACAGGTAGAACGTCGTCACCTTATTGTGGATCTTCTTTGTCAGGTCAATAAGCTCCTTGACATCAAGCATGTCGACTTGCTTTTCCTGGAAAAAGCATCTGCCGAATGCATACGCACTCTTGCCCTCTGCCTCTCCGGTAGCCATCAGGTCGAAATCCACGCTTGTGCCTGTTGTCTCATCATTCTCCCACCAGTTACCTACATTATTGATAATGAATGGCAGTCTGTTCTCGTCTGACTGTCTCTTCAGGTATTCCCTGCAGATTCTCGTAAACACCGGCTTCATGAAAGCATCCCGATTCTCTTCCCAGTACTCTCTTATACTCTCTGTGTCTCCGATGCTGTATTCATCATACCGTCCGACTATTACCTGATACCAGAATCTGTCATGGTCTGACACGAGTGAATAACGGGTCTTCCGTCTGTTCGTAGGCTCCGTCACAGGATTCTCCTTCTTCACGAGTCCCAGCTTCATCAGGGTCGTCAGATACGGCACTACCACATCCTTTGGTCTGCCAAGCTTCTCAGACAGCTGGTTCACTCTCTGGCAGCCATTAGCCAGTGCATACATCAGTCTGTCGTAATATGCTTTTTCTCTGAGCTCCTTATTGAGAATCGATTCTGCTGCGCCCTTGAATCCAAAGAATTTAGATAAAAAAATCCGCTCTATAATCTTCCATACTGTATCTTTTCTATCGTATCCCTTAGCTATCTCTTCATTCGCCAGTTCCAGCAGCACCGGAATCCCGCCTGTGATTCCGAATACCTCTGCCGCTAGTAAAGGCTCCGCTCCATCGAGAAACTTAGCCGAATCCGTAAATGAAATCTGATTCAGCTCTACCGTAATAGGCGACATGTCCTTCCATATTGACTTCGGGCTATTCACCAGCTTCTCCATCTGCAGATATGAGGAATCGCACATGATCAGCTTCACACGCCCCCGTTCCCACTTCTCTGTCATGAACTCATGCAGAACCTTCTGGTAACTGTCATCAGACTTCGCGAAATCACAGTAATGATCTATCACCAGGACTACACGGCCCTCGGCAGACATCTCTGTCACCTTCTCCAGAATATCAGAAAGCTGCGGGATATTGGCCTCTTCACCTATGGTAATCCCTGCTGTCTTCGCAAATAGTGCTCTTTGCTGCTGATCCGTCGTCGAGTAAGCGGTATAATATAAGCACTGCTTATTTCTCGTAAATTCCTTCAGCAGACAGGTCTTTCCCATGCCGCTTCGTCCAAGAACTGTCAGTATATTCGTCTGTGTATTGTCATAGAAGGCTCCCAGGGCCTCCATTTCCCTCTCTCGTCCAATCATAAAATCATAAAAGCTCCTTTTTCGTGCTTTTACATTGTAATACGATTCAACTAATCATGCAAGTATTTTTTAATAGAAAAAGGTTCCGACTGATTTTCATCTAATCGGAACCATCAACCATTTGACATTTTCTTTCTTATGATACCCTGCATATCATTATAAGTCTTTATAGTACTCGCTCGTCAGCTTTGATACATTCTCCAGCATATCCTTATCTACTGAATCTGCATCATCATCGTCTACAGCCTTGTAGTACTTGTACTTCTCAGGCTGCCAGATTTTGAGTTCGGATGTGAAATACACCCAGCCATAACTATAATCACCCTTGGAATTCTTGGCCTTGTACTTGACTCTGTACTCGTATGTCCAGTATGGAGAATCAACATAATTCTTCAGACCCTTCGTAGAAATAGTCATCCTGCCCTTTTCAATCTTTACTATCTGGAATGAGCTTGGACGCTTCAGATCATCTACTACATACTTCGCGAGAGAAGCAGCGATCTTCTTCTCGGTCCTTGTGTACTCGGTCGCATAAGCCTTAGTTCCTACAGGCGCGAAAGTAGCTGACAGAGCAAGCACCGTCAGCATAAGAACGGCTGACAAGCGTTTAATCTTGCTTAACACTCTGCTCTGCACTCCTTTCTCCCTTTGCTTTTGCGTTGACTATAAAATCTGCTCGCGATGCGCCTCTCACCGCTCACAGAACGACTAATGCTAGTATATCATCTATTTTGGAAAAAGGTGCAATTAGTTGTAGATTCTTTGGAAAAAAGTTAATTTCTAGGCCTTTTTAAATGCTTTATATTAAGATTTGCTTCAATTATTCTTTAAGAAAAAAGTCAGTGGAAAAGACGCTGTCCAGGTAACTAAGCATAAAAAAATGTCCCCGTTCACATAGACGGCTAGCTGACGGCCATCAAGTAACGGGGACCCTTTGCATAGGAGTGTTCAAAGACGCACGCCTATGCTCTAGCTGCCCAGTTCCGGAATCGAACCAGAGACACGGGGATTTTCAGTCCCCTGCTCTACCAACTGAGCTAACTGGGCATAAAAAATATAAAAACGCTCCGGGTCAGGTCTCTGACCTGGGGCTATGTGGAGTTGCGGGGACAGGATTTGAACCTGTGACCTCCGGGTTATGAGCCCGGCGAGCTTCCAGACTGCTCCACCCCGCGCTATAATCGATGCAGATATCTGACCTGCCATCATAACTGGATGGTGGTGGATTCGAACCACCGAAGCAATTTGCAGCAGATTTACAGTCTGTCCCCTTTGGCCACTCGGGAAACCATCCATTCTGTCTCTTAAAAATAAGAAACAAAAAAGCCGATGAGCGGACTCGAACCGTTAACCTGCTGATTACAAATCAGCTGCTCTGCCAATTGAGCCACATCGGCTTATTCAGTTTTCACTGGATAAATGGGACCTATAGGGCTCGAACCTATGACCCCCTGCTTGTAAGGCAGATGCTCTCCCAGCTGAGCTAAGATCCCTCGTCGTCGCTGGCTACGCTTCCTCGCGACTGACTTGAAATACAGTCAGTCGCGAAATCCGCTACGCAGCTCCTCCTCTCCCCACAAAGCTTGCTTTGTGGGGACCCCAGGGTCAGAAACCCTGGGAACGACCCGACCTGAGAGGGGTTCGAACCCTCGACCTCCGCCGTGACAGGGCGGCGCTCTAACCAACTGAGCCACCAGGCCATTTAATCCATTTATCTAAGGTGCTTCAAAGTACCTTCAAAACTTCATACAGAAAACAAATTACAAGTAAGCTTTTTAAGGAAGTTCTCTTCGCTAAATTCGAGCAGCGCTTTCGCTTGCTCTCATTAATCTCAGAGAACGATCTCGCTTCGGATTCGAGCTTCGTCTTAGACTCGCTCTCATCTCGAAGCTTTCGATCAAGCCTTCGATCTATTAGTGACAGTCAGCTGAACACCTTGCGGTGCTTACACCCCTGCCCTATCTACCTTGTACTCTTCAAGGGATCTTATGTGC
>OMZG01000012.1 GCA_900315505.1 uncultured Lachnospiraceae bacterium | reverse complement strand
CCATACAACATTTTTAGAAAAGCCAAAAGTGCCAGAACCTTGAAAACAGTCAAGAATTCTGGCACTATTATATTCGTCAAGTGTTAAAGACGGGAATATCTGTCAATGGAGATCAAGCGTTTTTACTTCTTCCCTGTATACCTTTTTAAAGAATATCAGTGACAGGATAAATGATACGACCTCAGCTATCGGGTAGCACCACCATACATTATTGACATTGCCTGTCTGTGCTAAAAGCCACGCAACCGGGATCAGAATGACGAGCTGCCTTCCAAGCGAAACGAACAGAGAATAAATGCTTCTTGAAAAAGCCTGGAAGATTGAACTCATTATGATACCACAGGCTGCTATCGGAAAGTGGATAGCAATCGTGCGAAGTGCCGGAATCCCCATACGCAGCATATCCTTTGATGGGGAGAACAGCGACAGAAGCTGCGTCGGGAAGATTTCAAGAACGATCGTTCCACAAAGCATGATACACACAGCCAGTTCAAGTGCGAATTTCAGAGCCTCATCAATACGTGATCTCTTCCTTGCACCCAGATTGTATGCCAGCACCGGGATCAGGCCGTTGTTCAGGCCAAAGACAGGCATGAAGAAGAACGACTGGAGCTTGAAATATGCTCCGAATACTGCGATTGCCGTAGATGAAAAGGCCTTGAGGATCATATTCATGCAGTATGTCATTACTGATCCTATGGCCATCATAAGTATTGAAGGCACACCTACTGCATATATTTTTCCAATGATCTTTGCTTCCGGATGGAGCACTTTTTTCAGAGAAAAATGAAGCTCATGATTATGTCTCAGATTCAGATACAGGCCCAGGCATGCAGCCACGCACTGTCCGCAGACTGTAGCATATGCAGCTCCTGCTACTCCCATCTTCGGGAATGGTCCGAGACCGAAGATCAGAATAGGATCGAAAATGATATTGAAAATCGCGCCTGTCATCTGTGAGATCATTGAGAGATTGGTGCGCCCTGTCGACTGGAGCAGCCTCTCAAACGTCACCTGCATGAAAATACCGATTCCTATAGTCATTACTATGCCGAGATATGTATATCCGAGCTGCCTGATCTCAGGATCCGTAGTCTGTGTATTGATAAAAGGCTTTGTGATCGTGAGCCCAAGGATCAGGAAAACAATGGTACTCATGATTGCGAGAAGAATAGCCGTATTAGCAGCCTTATCAGATCTCTCATATTTTTTCTCGCCAAGAGCTCTTGAAAGCATTGCATTGACTCCGACTCCGGTACCCGCCCCTACAGCTATCATCAGATTCTGAAGCGGGAATGCCAGAGTCACAGCGGTCAGCGCATTCTCCGACAGCATGGCCACGAATACTGAATCCACGACATTGTACAGTGCCTGAACAAGCATTGAGATCATCATTGGCACAGACATGTTGACAATCAGCTTCTTTACGGGCATCACGCCCATCTTGTTTTCCTGCATGTTTCCTCCTTAAACGTCATTTTGTATACAAACTAATAAATTATAACAACATACATTACACTCGTCAACGATTGACGTAACCTGTTTTAAGTTTAATACTTTGAAATAATGAAAAAGGACTATGGAAGAGAAGCATGTTCCTGTCGATGATACTTGGGACAACAGTATATATGACTGTAATTTACTTAATTTAGTCTTGACAACCGGCTAATTATTTAGTAAATTAGCTTTATGAGAAAAATTAACAAAGCCAGGCAGAATACATATAATTATCTTAAAAAAGTTGGCCAATCCGACAGAATGATCTTCGGACACCAGAATGAATACTTCGATAAAGCAGGAAATCCTGGCCTGTCACCTTCAGATACAAAGGATGTGACTGGTTCATATGCAGGCGTCTTCGGAATAGACGGTCTGTCACTATTCGGTTTTGAATACAGCGCCGCAAGATGGAATGCAGCTCATAGTGATCAGATCCCGGAAACCAGCCATGGTAATATCGAGGCCGCAGCCGCCATATCGAATGAAGCAATTGAAAACGGCTCAATCATCACACTCTCAGCACATATGCCTGATTTTGCCATATGCAGATTAAAATCAGACTACTCCGCAGATCTCCCTCTTTATGAAAAATATGACTATTTCGGATATACTCCCAATGTTATGACCGGAGATCCTGTGAATAATATACTCCCAGACGAGCCATACAATGAGCAGTTCCGTGGATATATGGATGCAATAGCTGAATACGCTTCTATGGTACATGGTGCCATTCTTTTCCGTCCATTTCATGAGAATACTGGCAGCTGGTTCTGGTGGGGTGAGAATTTCTGCACTGAAGAGCGTTTCAGGGCAGTTTACAGATACGCAACAGACTATCTCACACAGGACAAGGGCCTCGACAATCTGATCACTGTCTACTCCCCTGGCAGTGAGCCGGTTTCTCCTGAGGATTTTGGCAGACGCTATCCGGGAGATGATTATGTCGATATGGTCGGATTCGATATGTACGACAGAACACACGATGATGCATGGATGGAAGATTTTCGCAGGCAGGTAGAGATCACGGATACTTTTGCAAAAGAGCACGGATTACTTTTTGCTGTTACAGAGACTGGCATCGCCAATGATACCCTGCCTGGTGATGATCAGACTGCGCTGCTGCCTGCAGGCAACCGTCGTCACTGGTATATGGATATCCTTGAGTCAGCCAGACACTCTTCTGCCAGCTACTACCTGCTCTGGGCCGATTTTTCACAGCATGCAAAGCATAATGGATATTATATTCCCTATGTGGACAGCTATACTGATAATGGCACTCCTGTCGGACATGAACTGATTCCGGATTTCCTGGAATTATATAATTCACCATACAGCATTTTTGCTGATGAACAGAAAAAGCTTTTGTCACAATGAGAAAAGTTGCCGTCAGCTAATGGTTTCCCCAAAGTACATAAAAAGTTGCCACATAATGTCACGAATGTGGTAAAATATCTGTGTACACAAAAAGACGGGCCGCATGGCCCTGGGTTTATAGAAATGCGAGGGAATCACTATGACAAAGATGAAAGAACTTATGGATTATGTCCGAAAGAAAGGATATGGCACGGTGCCATATGACAATGTAAACGGAGATCACGTTTACCTGTCAAGGGGGATCAGAGGAGAGTTCATGGAAGGCGATGATGACATGCAGAAGATCGTCGACGCTATCACCCGTTTCCAGAACAGAGATTATGGAGACGCCGATTCGCATGGCAAGGCTTCAAGAGAGGGACATGAGTATGGCCGCTATGATATCACACATCTACAGGCCGACAATCCGGATGAGGATACAGCAGTCTGGATCCATAGAGCAGACGATTCACTGATAGTTTATTTCAGATTTGAAAGATAAATAGATATATATGATGCCAGCTCGTCTGACATCTCATCGGCTTCGGAAATCCTGACATGCCCAGGAGTTCCGGAGCCATTTTTATTATACAGAAAATGATGTACCCTTTCTGAAGATACTCTGCCCACCACTTCTTCTATCGCTCTGTCCCATGAATGATCATGTTCGAGAATCGTCGTAGCACATACAATCTGCGAATCAGGATAAAGCCGCATTAATTTATTTAAAAAATTATAATATTCTTCTCTCCAGTGCACCGATTTTTCGCAGGAATAATCAGCTTTCATATAGTCCACCGGATGCAGATCATTCTGCCCTATTGCAACGACCACTACCTGTGGCGTCCACTTAGTGAAATCCCACTCTGTCAGAGGCGCCAGATTCCTGTTTGGCTGGCATTTATCATAAAAAGATTCCATTCCATCACAGTCAGGCTCATGATACCATCCTGTCTTGTCAAGCAGTGCAATTCCTCCCTGTGAAGTATCATGGATCTGTGCATGCAGCTTTCTGGCTGTGTACCAGGCATATGAATACCAGCTGTTGGAATACTCACCATTATGCTCAGGGTCCTTTTTCCCAGCATATAGCACCGCCTCTGAGACCTCTCCGCAGCTCACAGAATCACCGAAGAACTCTATTCGTCGTCCCGTCCCGATACCGAGCACTCTGGCAAGCAGTGAAGCGCTTTTACCTGCATCATATACATCTGCGCCATCATTTACACTAAAACCAATGATCGTGAGGAGATTTGCAGTATCCATTCTTTTAAAAATAAGAACTTCGTGAATCTGATCAGGATCCAGCCGCTCTGCAAGAGTATATTCGTCAGTGCCTTCATACAGCCTGATCTTCTTCTGTACTCCGTCAACGATCACCCCTAGATATATATTCCAGTATTCCCGCTTTGCATCAATCCGGACACTTATTTCTGATCCCATAAAACAGAGATAGGCACTTGATGCTGCAAATGCCCATCTCACGCCATTACACTCAGGATCTTTTTCCATTCTGCCGCAGTAGTGAATGCGGCTGTCATTCCAGTCTATTCTCATGGTTCACTCAGTATCAGAGTCACATCTCCTTTGAATTCAGCGTCTCCGTATCCTGCCGGGATTATGAAAAAGTCGCCCTTCTTCACATCAGTTCCGTCAATGGAGCCGCTTCCTTCAATGACCGCTGCTGTAAAAAATTCATCTGTTACCTTAATTAACGCTTCTGAAGTAACTTTCAGCCTCATGACATTGTACTTGTCACATTTATAAATCTGCTGTAACTCATTTTCCTTAAGCTCAGAATCCAGCCTGTCATGACGAATGACACAATTATCTAGCTGTGCTGCCGGTACTTTTATCACATCAAGCGACTGCTGTATATGAAGCTCACGCTTTTTACCATGATACAGCCTGTCATAGTCATATACACGGTATGTAATGTCGGAATTCTGCTGTGTCTCAAGGATCAGCATTCCGCCCTTTATCGCATGGACAGTACCTGGATCTATCTGAACGAAGTCTCCCTTCTGCACAGGAATCGTGCGGATGAGTTCGTTCCATTTGCCATCACGAACCTTCTCAGCCAGCTCGTTATGAGTCATGGCATTATGACCCACTACAAGAGCACCACCTTCAGCCGGTGCATCAAGAACATACCAACACTCTTTCTTTCCGAGAGAGCCATTCTCATGTTCTGCAGCATACTTATCATCTGGATGAACCTGTATAGAAAGGTCAGACTTTGCGTCGATAATCTTTATGAGCAGAGGAAAGACATCTTCTGGTTTAGTAATTGTTGTCCCCTCTTCATAATAAGGAGGGTTGTCACTATCCACTAAGTCCTTATCCCTTGAAAAAAATAAATCTCTATGCTCTCTATAGACTTTCGACAGCTTCTCTCCGGCAAAGGCTCCGTTTCTCACTGTTCCGTCACCATTCGGATGTGCCGAGACACCCCAGCACTCTCCTATGTCATCTCCGTCGGCCTGATAACCATAGTCTGTTCTGATCCTTGTGCCGCCCCAGACATTATGTGTACATACTGGATCCATCAGCATTATTTCAGGCTTTTTCCCTGCAAATCCTGCTCCGTTCAGATAGAACGGCTTCGTATCATTTTCATGGGTTTCCATCACTTTTATCTCCAGTCTGTGCTTTCCGTATGGAAGGCCATCCGCCACAACGGACATCTTCATATTCTCTCCCCAGGTCTCATAAAACCATCCATCAAGCTCAGCAACCTGTCTGCCATCGACGAAAGCATACGCCTTTGGGCTCATATCTATGGCTGACACTACCTGTCTGTACATTACAGCAACAGCAGTCCCGTATCCCTCGAAAATCACAGAATCGCCATTGTGTGCGCCTTCATATCCTTCGACAAATCTGTCCTGAACAGACTCTCTCTTCGTCTCGTCCTTTGTAAAGCCGTGTAATGTCACATCAACTGAATTTATATGGGAATAAGTATCAGACGCGAATGGCTCTGGTATGAGCATTTCCTCATCTGCCTCAGTTGAAACAAATGTTCTATCAAGATAATTTTCAATACACTCAGCAAGGAGTCTGTGCCCGTAGTTATCAGGATGCAGATCATCCGGTGTAAAGTCTCTCCTGTCGATTTTTCCTTCAAGAACTGCCCGATACAGTGTAGTATCCATTGACAGCATAGGCAGGCCATAGTGTCTTGCAATCATTGAATGCAGCACCTGGGCACTCTCACCGCGGTCATAGAATACATTTCCCAGTATAATAACTGCTGGCTTCGAAGGTAATGACAGCACTTGTCTCATCATTCCCTCAAAAGTCTCAAGTGCTTCCTCGCATGCCGCATCATTTACCGAAAAATCAACTATCACTAGATCCGGCTCACACGTGGCCAGATCGCGATCTACACGAAACGCGCCATACAATGAACCTGTTCCGCCAACTCCACAGTTAAAATATCTGAACTGTTTGTCAGGGAACCTCCCGCACATCCACTTATACACCAGATAGCTATAACTGTTCTTCACGCTGTCAGCCAGCGAGCCCTGAGTGATCGAATCGCCGAACGCTGCAATATTTATTTTTTCCTTCTTCTGAATATTCTTCAGCCTGTAATTATTTCCTTTGCAGATTATCGCATCGTTCCAGTTGATATCCATATACATTATATCTCTTTCAGCGCAAAAAAGTCTTTATCTCCTGCCCATTTCAGTATCCGTGACATTAGTCACCGAATGATCCCTGATATAATCTATTATCTGATCAAGGGTTGTAAAAGCCAGACCTACATAGCTGTCAGCGGCACCGTAGTAGATTGCAATGCGTCCTGTCTCACTGTCATGTATTGTAGCACATGGGAAACAGACATTCGGCACGAAGCCGCGCTCCTCATACCATTCCTCAGGAGTCAGCAGGAAAGTCTCACAGCGGTATTTTACCCTTGAAGGCTCATCAATATCAAGTATTGCTCCACCGATCGAATACACGTATCCGTTGCAGGTTCCGCTCACACCGTGATAGAAAAGCAGCCATCCTTCAGAAGTCTCGATAGGAGCTGCTCCGCCGCCGATCTTCAGGCTTTCCCACCATTCATTTCCTTTACTCATCACATGGCGGTGTTTACCCCAGTATGTGAGGTCCGGGCTTTCAGATATGAATACATCTCCAAATGGAGTATGTCCACTGTCTGATGGGCGTGAGAACATCACGAAATTGCCATTAATTTTTCTTGGAAAAAGCACTGCATTCCTGTTGAAGGGCAGAAACGGATTCTCAAGCCTTACAAAAGTCTTAAAATCCTTTGTCTTTGCAATCCCGATTGCCGCGCCATAGAAGTCGCCACACCATATGATGTAATAGGTATCTTCCACTTTCACAAGACGCGGATCGTAGGCATATACAGGCATGAAGTCATTGCCCTGCTCATCAACGAAATGAATCTTTTCCTGATCAAATGTCCAGTGGATCGCATCCTCGCTGTGTCCCAGATATATATACGGGATTCCATTTGTCTGCTCACCTCTGAACACGCCTATAAAAGCTCCATTATATGGCACTACAGCACTGTTAAAAATTCGTGCCACTCCCGGAAGCGGATTTCTGCCGATTATCGGGTTCTGACTGTATCTCCAGACAGGGGCTCCATTGAACTCAGCTGGGCCGTCCTGCCATGGCATATTCGGAACAACAGGGCTGTTCAAAATCTTATATTTGCTCATAATTCTTATTCCTCCTGATCAGTTCTACTCTCTGCTTCACACAGTCCACAGATCTTCTCGGATCCCTGTAACCATTGAATACAAAATCCTCAAGTCTCTCAAGAGTTGTATGCGCCACATGAAGTCTCGTATCTGAAGACGCATAATAGATATACACGTCACCATTTTCATTTACAACTGCTCCATTGGTGAAGACTACATTGCTCACATCGCCAACACGCTCGCTGCCTCGTGGGCCTATAAACAGACCCCCCGGTTCTGCGATCACTTTTGACGGATCCTTTAAGTCTGTCGCAAAACAGTAGAGCACATATCTGAGCCCTGCAGCCGTATTCCGAACCCCATGAGCTATATGGATCCAGCCTCTGTCAGTCCTGATAGGAACAGCCCCCGCTCCGTTCTTCGCCTCGGTGATCTGGTGATACCTGCGGATAGATGTCATTTTTTCCTCGTCTATCACTGGATGCGTAATATCATCACATAGTCCGAAGCCAATACCGCTTCCGCTTCCTGTCTCTATGAAATCATCCATAGGACGGGTGTAGAAGGCGTATTTTCCATCTACGAACTCCGGATGCAGAACCACATTTCTCTGCTGGGGTGAATGAAGTGTTTTCAGATTCGGGAGCCTCTCCCACGTCTTCAGGTCCTTTGTACGCACGATTCCTGCGGCAGCAGTTGCGGCTGACAGATCAGGATTCATCTTATCCTTGCTCTCAGAGCAGAAAACCCCGTATATCCATCCATCTTCATGCTGGGTGAGTCTCATATCGTAGACATTGGTCTCATCAGGCTCGGTATCAGGAAGCTGCACCGGCTCATCCCAGAACCGGAAGCCCTGCCCAGGATTATCACTCTCTGCTACTGCGAAAAATGATTTTCTGTCATTGCCCTCGATACGCGGAACGAGGTAATATTTTCCATTCATGTACAGCGCACCGGAATTCAGGACTGCATTGATTCCAAGCCGCTCTTCACAGAAAGGATTAGTCTGTGGATCAAAGTCATATCTCCATGACACCGGCACGTGATCTCTTGTCAGCACCGGATGCATGAATCTCTCATATATTCCGTTATAAAAGCTTCTGTCAGCCTCATTCGGCTGGTTATATAGAGCTTCCTGCTCATTAAGAAGCTGCCTGATAGTCTTTTGTATCATTCTGATATCCTCTCTCAAATAGCTTAAGTGTCAGAAGTACCATCCTGCCGTTATGATACGGGCATTTCCACTCTTCTACGATTGGACGATCCGGTACAGGACTTCCATCTGCATAGAGCTCCCAGAACCATTCTGACCCTTTACGATGGTCTATGGACTTTTCCTTTATGTATTCCCATTCAGACAGAGCTGCGTCCAGATATTTCTCATTACCGCTGCTGATATATTCATACAGGAATCCATTCACAGTCTCAGCCTGAACCCACCATACACGGTGATCGTGAACCTCATTACCTTCCTTTTCAGCAGGGAGAGAATGTCCATCGAAGCAGTCATCAAGTATCTTGTCAGTCAGATCCACTGCCATGTCCTGAATATCTGCAAGAAGCTGATCATGATCCTTTACCGCAGGCTGTGTCTTGAGGACCTCAATGCCCCACCTGATGAGCCAGGCAGTCTCAATATCATGACCATATGAATGCAGATCAATCAGAGAATTATATTCTTTGTCAAAGAATACTTCCTGACGATGTTTCTCAGGATTATATATCTTTTCATTAAAAATATTTAACTGAAAAATCATCCTCTCAGAAACTTTTTTAATCAGTGCAGGATCAGCATCATTCTCTTTTAACGCTTCGAGGAGCTTTGCATAGCCTTCATATACATGAAGAAGGGTATTCATAGTCCTCTGCGCCATCACACCGTTTTCTGACAGCTTCTCATTTGAAGCCGGAGAAAAATCCCTCTTGTATGCCTCTCCATAACCTCCTGCATCACAGCAATGACTCTCTATGATATCAAAAAGATCATTAGCCAGATCAAGCGCTTCCTGATTTCCAGTGATCTCATAATAGGCAGACAGTCCATAGATACCGAAACCCTGATTATATGTATGCTTCGTGGTATCATATGGTCTGCCAGCATAGGTCACCGACCAGTACAGGCCGCCTTTTTCCCGGTCGTAGATCACATCACGAAGGAATTCATATGCATGATCAGCTGCTTTTCTGATATCTTCTCCAGTATAGCCCTGCAGATCGGAATCATTTATCTGGCCTTCATTCATGGCCCTGATAACCGATGAGAAAAGCCAGAGTATACGGCTGTTAAGGATCCCGCCTTTTACAGCCTTCGGGTCATCCTGCAGTTCATAATTCATATATCCATTGAATCCGCCATTCACATCGTCCCTGCGGCGAAGCCAGAACGGCAGGATCACATTACAGAGATGCTGTTTCATCTCTGTTGTCATTAATTCAAATTTTTCTTCCATAGATCAGCCCTTTACAGCACCAGCAGCGATTCCGCTGTATATCTGGTTCTGGAACAGTATGAATACGATAAGTGCCGGGATGAATGAAATGATTACACCTGCACAGATCAGGTTGTACTGTGAACCCTTAGGTCCGACAAAGGTATAAAGAGAAACTGCAAGTGTCTTCACATCCGGAGTCTGCAGATAAAGGTTCGCACAGTAGTATTCGTTGTATACTGATACACCCTTCAGGATGCAGCTGGTCACGATAGCCGGCTTCAGAAGCGGCAGGATGATCTTCCAGTAGATCTTCCAGTAGCTTGCGCCATCCATGATGGCTGATTCATCAAGAGATACAGGTATATTTTCCATATACTGAATGAACAGATATATTGAAATTACGTCGGTTCCACACATCATGACGATGTATCCATACAGGTGATTTATGAAGCCGAGGCTGGACATGATACTGTACACTGTGACCTGAGTCGCAACTGACGGAAGGAGACTCGCAAAGAAGAACAGATTGCGGATCAGCCCGTTCCCAGGGAATTTGAATCTGTTCAGCACGAACGCCAGCTGCGAACCGATGATCACTGAAACAACAAGCACCACGATCATTACTATAAGCGAATTCAGAAAAGCTCTTCCCATATTTGCCTTGGTGAATGCATCTATGAAGTTGCTGAAATTCAGCCAGCTCTTCGGAGGTGTCATCACATTGGTAGTCTGATACTCAGCATTAGTCTTGAATGCCGTGATGATGCATGAAATAATAGGAAGTACAGCTATGAATCCGAACAGGCAGAGCACAAGATACTTGATAAATCCGAATACAACCTGCTCCGGATTATAATGCTTTTTATATTTATAGGATTTTACCTTAACAGTTGAATCCATTATGCAATTCCTCCTTTCGTCTGGCTTAATCTGGCTTTATTAGCCTTTATGGCAGCTTTTTCAGCCCTGAGTCTGGCCTTTTTAGCCTTGTATGATTCGTCATCTGAATCCGCATCACGGAATATATACTTGAAGAACAGTTTCTGCAGTATCGTGCAGATGATGATTATCATCAGAAGTACCACAGCCATTGCTGAAGCCAGGCCAACCTTCTGTGAAGTATGGGCAATCCTGTTCATTATTACGAAGTACGTACCGGTACCATTGGCACCGTTGGTGATGACGTATGGCTGCTCGAATGAGCTAAGGGATCCGGTAATGGAAAGGATCACATTCAGAGTAACTATAGTCTTTATGGAAGGGAGAATGATGTATCTGAACTGCTCCCATTTGTTGGCTCCGTCAAGCGAAGCAGCTTCATAGAGTTCTGAATCAACAGACATTATGGCTCCGATGAAGAGAACCATGTTCTGTCCGAAGTATCTCCATACAGAAGTAAAAACCAGTGACCAGTTGTTGATTCTCTGGTCTTTCAGCCAGTAAGGCAGATCCTTTAAATTGAAACCGCACCACTGAAGTACAGTATCAAGCACAAATCCTCTGGTGTAGAAGAATTTAAAAATGAATCCGATGGCAATTCCGCTGATCATATAAGGGAAAAACATCAGGCCCTTAAAGAAATTTCCGCCCTTGGTCTTGAATGAAAGCATTGTTGCAAGAAGCAGCGCCAGGAAAAGCTGCACGATAGCTCCAACCATATAGTACAGAGACAGCTTTAAAGCCCCGAAGCAGTCCTTTCTGCGGAACACGTCTATGTAATTCTGCCACCCGACGAATCTTCTCGCCTGTGGTGGTGTGAGATATGTCATCTTAAAAAATGAGAACTGCACCATTTTTCCAAATGGTATATAAGTAAAAATCAGTAACAGTACAAGTGGAATCACCGTAAATCCGATACAGATCAGAACCTGTTGGACTCTCCTGCTCGTGATCCACTGACTGAAAGTCTTTTTCTCTGTCATGGATTTCTCCTTTACTAGGATGTCATGCACTAAGTGAGTCATTAAGCGCGGGAGTGGCTATGCTGTTCGCTCAAAGCATTCAGGCCATTCCCGGCGCGCAGTCTGTGGCCATTCTTTTTATGGCCGCAGACGGAGCGCATAGGCCGGCTTTGGGCGGACAGACATAGACACGATCCGCGCGATTTAGCTTAATACTTGACGTCTATTCCATTTGCAGCCTGCGCATCAGACCACTTCTGGTTCCACTCCTTCATGATATCATCAAATGACTCATCACCCTTGGAAGCGTGCTCCACAATAGCCTGAACCTTTTCATTACCACCGTTGTTGAAGTTGAGCTCAGATTCAGAATTCATCTCATTGAGATAGTCCTCTTCACCCTTGAGTGCAGGCTCATCAGTAACGAAATCAACACCGTCAAATGAAAGCTTTGTTCTGTCATCAGTCTTTGAAACAGGAAGACCATCCTCGTTGTATGAGAAGCCGGACTTGTCAGTCATCCATTTTACAAAGATCAGAGCAGCCTGCTTTACTTCATCAGAAACACTGTTGTTGATACCCCATGAATAATCAGCTCCGGCAGTAGCATACTGCTTGCCATCAACAGTCATCGGGAAAGGCATGTATCCAATGTCATCGCCGTTCTTTCCGGCAGCTTCCATCTGAGGATAAGCCCAGGAACCAAGAACCATGCAGCCGATCTTTCCGTTGTTGATCATACCCTTGCAGCCTTCCCAGTCTGTAGTAGTATAATCATCTTCTGTCAGTCCCTTGCTGACTGCATCATAGAGAATCTTGTACACATTGTATGCATGTGTATCATCACCCGGATCTGAGAATGGATTCTTTGTATGAACGAATTTCTGATTAAGATATGTAGGATCACCAGTTGCATTACCACTGATATAAGCATCCCAGGCACCCATTGTCCATCCAGCAGCATAGTTTGTATAGAGAGGAATAGCATCAGTGTTGTCCTTGATCTTCTGAAGGTCAGCAATGAAATCCTCAGGAGTCTTAGGCAGGTCTGTGATACCAGCCTTCTCAAATACCTTTTTGTTGTAGACAATACCCTGAGTAGTGGCTGTGGAAGGAACTCCGTATACCTCGCCATCGTATTCCCAGGTATCGGCATAGTTGATTTCTTTCTTCATATTGTCAAGAGTATCAAATGGCATGAAATATGATGAGAGATCTGACTTGTTGATAGCCGGAATCATCATAACTGTCTCATAATCTCCAGACTGAAGATGTGTCAGAGCATCATCCGCATAATTGGTATCTGTAGTAATAGTAACATGGATATTCGGATAATCCTTATTAAATGCTGCAAGGTACTCTTTCCATGTGGTACCATTATAATCATCAGAATCAAGATCTGTCCTGTGATTGAAAACTGTGATATCAGCTTTCAGATCTGTGTTCTCGCCGAGAACGGTTCCTGAATAGGTCAGTTCCTTCTTCTCATCTGATCCTGAGCTGCTGTTGCTTCCACAGGCTGCAAGTCCTAAACACATTGCACCTGCAAGAGCGATTGTTAAAAGTCTCTTCTTCATTGTTAAGCCCTCCTTATCCTGGACCATTGACTAATCTCAGCTTCACTTTGAAGCTAATTTAATTATACTCGTTAACTTAATTTAGTCAAGTTAAAATTAGCTAATTAAGTTAATTTAGTCGATTTTACTAAATCCAGTCGTGGATTTTTGTAAGATATGCACAAAAAAAGCACCTGGCTTACCAGGTGCACTAAATCCAGCCGGATATTATTTCACAGAATCCTTTTCAATCAGCTTTCCTTCAACGATCTGTACCCCGCCCTGATACGGACGGCCCTCGATCTTGTGTGTCAGAATATGCAGGACCCGTTTTGCCATATTGTGGACATCTACCTCATATGTAGTGATTCCTATATCGCAGAGACCCGGATACAGGTAATTATCATATCCCACCACCGAGACATCATCAGGAACCCTATAGCCATTATCCCGAAGCTTGTGTATGAGCATCGAGGCTGTAAGATCGCTGTTGCATACAAATGCATCAGGCATACCCTTCTCAGGAGGAAGCTGGAAAAATTTTTCCTCATCCATATTGCCCGTCTGTGCATCCCTGTCTTCTATGACCATGGAATCACTGTATGAGCATCCGTGCTCTATAAAGGCCTTCACATATCCCAGATATCTGTCAGTAATCGATCCAGTCGCACCGACAGTACCTACAAATGCAATGCGCTTATGCCCTTTGCCAAAGAGGTAATTGGTCAGGAAATAGCTGCCATAATATCCGTTGGACAGGACAGCGTCCGCATTCTCATCGGTTGTCGAGAAGTCCATATATACCACAGGCAGCCCGCCCTCAGTCTTCAGCATTTCCAGGTAGTCATCTGAAGGATAACCGATGATCACTATACCATCTGCCTTGTCTTCCTCGATCATTCTCGGAAGACGCAGTTCACGTTCACCCTCTGCTGTAATCGGCTCCATAAATGCAAAGCATCCGCGTTTTACTGCCTGGGCAGCGAGTTCTCCATACATCATGGCATAGAATGAAGAATATTTGTCCAGATACTTCTCAGGAATCAGCACACCGATATTATATGCCTCATCCGTGCGTTCTTTTCTCGTGGTCCTTGACCTTTTCTGATATCCCATTGACTCTGCCAGATCCTTGATCTGTGCTCTTACAGAGTCACTCACCCCGCTTTGTCCTGACAATGCCTTGGATACCGTGACGGTGCTTACCCCGACCTTTTTCGCAATATCCGAAAGCGTAACATTCTTTGCCATAACTGCCCTTTCTAAGTATTTTCCTCCGGCCCTCTGTACTGATCCCCACTCGAGGGCAGATTGTCACCCCTCTGCAAAATCAGTCATTGCCTTCTTCAATACTTCAAGCTTCTGATCAGCATCCTCAATGCTGCTGCCTTTTACACCCATATAGAACTTGATCTTGGGTTCAGTCCCTGACGGGCGCACACAGCACCAGGCATTATCTGATAATTCATAGTATAACACATTAGACTCTGGTAATGTTAATTTAGTTTCTTTTTCAGATAAAAAATCTCTCCTGATTCCGGTTTTGTAATCTCTTAATGCCAGAACCCTGTGTCCGCCAAGCTCAGAAACCTGCTCCGTACGCATCTTGTCCATCATTGCCGAAATCGCTCTGGCTCCGTCCTCTCCGGTCTTTGTAATCGTAGAGAGTGTCTCTCTGTAGTATCCATATTTCTTATAGATATCTTCCATGGCATCCCAGAGAGTCTTTCCATGGCTCTTGTACCAGCATGCCGCTTCGCACAGAAGCATCACAGCAACCGGTGCGTCCTTGTCTCTTGCATATGTCCCGGCCAGGCATCCATAGCTCTCCTCCATGCCGAATACAAACTCATGACTTCTGCTCTCTTTGAAAAGCTTTATCTGCTCTCCAATATACTTGAATCCCGTCAGAACTTCTATCAGATCCACGCCATAGTCTGCAGCTACAGGCTTCAGCATGTCAGTAGTCACAATCGTTTCCACAACTGCAGCATTCGCCGGAAGGGTGCCTGTTGCTTTCTTTTCACGAAGCAGATATTCTCCTATGATTACTCCAGACATATTGCCTGTAAAGCTGATATATCCTCCATGCTCTGCATCCTTACAGTATACTCCGAGTCTGTCGGCATCAGGATCTGTAGCCAGGACGAGATCAGCATCTTTTTCTTCAGCTAATTCAAGCGCAAGCTCAAATGCCTTAGGTGATTCAGGATTCGGATATGATACAGTCGGGAAATTGCCATCAGGCTTTTCCTGCTCAGGCACTGTATAGACCTTGTTAAATCCCAGTTCTTTAAGCACTCTTCTCACAAATACATTGCCAGTTCCATGAAGCGGCGTATATACGATTGTGAAATCATCAGCCATCTGACGTATCACTTCAGGGTGCACGGACTGCTTTTTGAGCTCGGCTATATAGGCATCATCTGCCTCGTACCCTATCACATGGTACAGGTCTGCAACCCTTGCACTCTCCTCATCCATTGTCCTGACCGATGAATATTTACTCACCTGAGCCACACAGGCCATTATATTCTTATCATGAGGAGGGGTAATCTGGGCACCATCCTCCCAGTATACCTTGTATCCATTGTATTCGCGAGGATTGTGTGATGCAGTGATCACAATTCCCGCTATGCAGTGAAGCTGTCTCACTGTAAAAGACAATACCGGAGTAGGACGAAGCGAAGGAAAAATATAGCTCCTGATGCCATTGGCATTGAGGCAAAGAGCGGCTTCCTGTGCAAATTCCGGGGACATGATCCTTGAATCATAGGCTATTGCAACACCCTTGTCCTGCCCGTTCTGACTGATGATGTAATCAGCCAGTCCCTGGGTAGCCTTACGCACTGTGTATATATTCATCCTGTTCGTCCCAGCGCCGAGAATCCCACGCAGACCGCCTGTACCGAACTCCAGATCCCTGTAAAAGCGGTCGTTTATCTCATCCTCATCACCGCTTATATCCTGAAGTTCCTTCTTCGTATCTTCATCAAAATACGGATCATTGAGCCACTGTTCGTATCTTTTTCTTACCTCATCTGTCATATCAGATATCCTCCTTGATTAATTTAAGTCAAATATAGATTAATTTAGCTTAAATGTCAAGAAGCTTTTATTACAAATAGAATAAGCATACATTTTATACTAATAAATTATTAGTATAAAATGTATGCTTATTCTACACAAATATTTATTCTTTTGGCAGGTTGAACTTCGACATATCCACCATATCGCCCAGGGATGCCGTGAAATGCTCCTTTGATTCAAGCGTATGCTTGACTCTTGGTGCTATCTTACGGAAATTCTTCTTGTCAGAAGTCAGCCGGAAAAGCCTCGCTGTATTTCTGGCATCCCACAGTGCATCATGCATCTGTCCCTCAAAGGTGAGTCCGCATGCCGTCACTGCCTTGTCCAGTGATACCGCCAGCCGCCTGCCTATGGCTCTCGTAAATATCTTCTGATAGTCATACCAGTGCGACAGCATATAGCCTATGGCATCTGTCTTTGTAATTTTCTTGAGTAATATCTCGTGGACTATCTGCCCCTTGTCTGCACCGCTCCAGGCATATATAGTATATGACAGGCCTGGCGATGAAGACCATTCCACAAACCGGGCAAATGCTTCGGCAAAATCAGGAGCACCAACCAGAGTAGCGGAACTGATGCCTGTCATGGCTTCGACCGTTTCCTGAATCTCATCGGAATACTGCGGCTTCACATAGCACTGGAAGCTGTCAGTCTCCTGCAGATCCTTATCGAGCATCACGGCACCGATCTCAATGATCTCATGCCGCGCAATCTCCCATTCGTCAGGATGCTCCTTGTGATCTACGGGCTGCATCTCAAAGTCCACGAAAATGCTTATATTCTGTTGTTCCATCGCATCATCTGACTATCCGTCAGCCTTTCTTGTCACTCTGGCTTCTCCTGTATCTCCCATACCATACTGCCTGATAATCCCATCCATGAAATGCACACTGTATCGAGCAGAATCTCGGGGTCTGGATATTTTCTTCGAGCATCTTGTCATAATCTGACTGTGCAAGAGTGAACGGTCGTCCGCACCCCTGGCAGATAAGTGTCACTGTATTCATCTGATTCCTCCTTTCCCCAGTTGCCCCTCATGCACATAGATCAGGGCACCACTATTATAGTAACACAAAATATTTATAATTAAAAGATTATTCTTGTCCCTTTAGGTAATTTATCAACTGCTGTGCCGTACGCCCCGACATTCCGCCACGTCTTATCTCCCAGATATTCGCTGTCTTCTCAAGCTCCTCATCGCTCATATCTATATGATTCCTGTGAGCGAGCTCCTTTACTATATTGAAATAATCCTTCTGATTCGGCTTCGAGTAATTGATCTGGCATCCGAAACGATTCACAAGCGACAGCTTCTCTTCCATCGTATCGCTCTTGAAAATGCCTGCATTGCCTTCCACATCATCTCTGTCAGACCAGTCTTCCTTGATCAGATGTCTCCTGTTGCTGGTCGCATAGATGAGCACATTGTCAGGCTTCGTCTCTACACCGCCCTCAATAACAGCCTTCAGATACTTATACTCCACCTCGAAATTCTCAAAGGACAGATCATCCATATACAGAATAAAACGGTAATTCCGGTTCTTGATCATGGAAATAACGGTACTGATATCCTTCATCTGGTGCTTGTAGATCTCGATCATACGAAGCCCCTGATCGTAGTACTCATTCACGATTGCCTTGATGGACGTGGACTTACCTGTGCCTGAATCGCCATATAGCAGGCAGTTGTTGGCGCCACGGCCCTCGACAAAGGCCTCTGTATTTTCCACAAGCTGCTTCTTCTGATCCTCATAGCCTACAAGGTCGCTCAGGTGCACGACCTCCATATTATTGATCGGATGGAAAACCACCCTTCCATCGTCATCAGAGATCCTGAATGCCTTGTTCAGGCCGAACATGCCGACTCCGTATGCCTTGTAGAAGCCAGTCATGATATCGAAGAATTCATTCTCATCCTTCGCCGCAGCAAGCTTCGCGCTGAGCGACCTTACCTTCTCCGAGACTGCGTGATTGTACATCAGGTCCTTCTTCACTACAGCCTTATAATTACAGAGAACCGTAAACACATTTATGCCAAGAGCCTTCTCTATCGGTCCGAAATCATAATGGAAAAGCCTCATGGCAGCCCTGAAATCATTTTTTGCAAATTCATTTACAGAGCCGTCATTCGCACCGACCTTCTCGCAGGTGATCGAGAACGGATTCTCATCGGTAATCAGTAGAAAGGTCAGATAATTCTGCCATAGATTCCCATCAAACCCATAGTCAGTTGCAAGCGCTAAAAGCCTGTGAACCTCAGTATATATGCGCCTCTTAAGCTCTGCGTCACTTGAATTTCCTTCATCGAAGTCCCTGAAAATTTCACCCATTCTGTACAGAATACTGTCATCAGGTATATTTCCATACGAAATAAATTCTGCTATCTCTTTATTCATCATAAAAGCCTTTCTTAATCCTCGTAAGGAAGTTTCAAAGATTATTTTACCACAAAACTCTCTGACGTGTTATACTATTTATCTATGGAGGAAAAATAATGAGTACTTTTTTTGCAGCAATTGCACGAATGAAATACATAGAACGCTGGGCTCTGATGCATTCTGCGAGAGCCGAATCCCTAAGCGAGCATTCGATGGAGGTCGCAATGATATCGCATGCCCTCTGCGTGATCGGAAACGAGAGATATGCTAAGCACCTGAACGGAGAAAAGGCCGCCCTGATAGGGCTTTACCATGATGCTTCGGAGATCATCACCGGCGACATGCCAACCCCTGTGAAGTACGCCAACGACACCCTGAAGACCGCATATAAGGACATGGAGCACCAGGCGGAGCTCACACTCCTGAACAAGCTGCCTGCAGATATGCAGAATTCATTCCGAGATATCGTCTGCGAGGAGGCACCGGCCGGCAGCGATGAAAATGAGAAATATATGAGAAGGCTCGTTAAGGCTGCCGACAAGCTGTCCGCCTATATCAAGTGCATCGAAGAGGAGAAGGCCGGAAACCACGAGTTCGCCACCGCAAAAGGCACAATAGAAAAAGCCCTCCACGACATGCGTGAAGAGCTTCCTGAGCTTGATGACTTTATGAATGAATTTCTTCCGTCTTATGGGAAGACTCTTGATGAGCTGATCTAGCCGCCTCTTCATTGCGGGCTATGATCGCTTCGCGGATTCCCCTGTGCATGAAGATATTTACCACCCACAGCGAGATCAGCGCTATGATCACATTCTTAACTGAGAAGCCGTACAGCCCCCAGCTGGCATACGGCAGCTCCCATAATATCTGCATGATGATCGGGAAAAGAACTGCTGACGCACACATTTTCCCGAAATCATAGCTTCTGATCACACCGACCTCCGTGACTATCACAGACAGAGCGCCACCGCAGATACTGCTCCAGGCTATGTGTCCGCCAACGCTCAGAAGGCTCTGGGATATAAGCTTCCACATAAACACTCCTGCGCGGCTATCTGACAGATATCCCGAAAGTGCGATCTGACACACCTGATACACTGAGAATCCTGTACCGAAGCTGGCTCCGTACCATATTCCCTGAAGAACAGTGGCATTGCGGCCGTTTTTCCTGATGTGATGCATGATCACCGCAAGCAGCGTGACGAAGATGATCAGCTCATCCATGAATCCCGCAAATATCGAATTGATGAGCGGTACCGACGCAAAAACTATCCCGGTGATCCATGTCAGGATAAGTGCCATGATGGCACCAAGGATGGCTGTATATATGGCACTCCTCACCGGCATTCTTTTCTCATAGATCCCATTTATCTCATCAAGATACAGAAGCACTGCAAAAGGGATCATCCCGACTCCGAGTATCATCTCCGGCACGATGGCTCCCGTACTCTTCGTCATGATAAACCAGTATCCGAACAGAAGGAACAGAAGAAATACCTTCCAGTAGATCCGCAGATATTTCCACGGCTTCTCAATATCCGCAAACAAATCCGACGGGCTGTTGCCTTCATTTCCAGAGGCTCTGGAGAATTCATATACACGGCTTGAAATGTCACTCGCAGTATTCTTAGCCGAATCAACGGCTCCCTTAGCCACGCCGGCAGCCTTCCTGGCCGTATCAGCTATCGCCTTATACTGGGCCTCCTCCTTATCGAGAGCCTCCTCTGCGGCCTTCAGCTCCGCCTTCTCCTGCATCATCTGCTGATCAGCAAGCTCCACCTTCTCAATACGTCTTCTGTACTCGAGCTCCTGCTGCTGGTAGAAGCTTGGCTTCTCCGGCTTCTCAGGTGTCTTCTGCACCTTCCCTGCCGGCTCAGTCTTCTCCGGTGCCTTCTGTACCTGCTTTACCTCTTCCCCTTTCTCTTCACTGACAGGGTCCGGCTTTTTCTCAGGCTGCGGATTCTCCTTTTTCTCAAGAAAAGAAATAAATTTATCAGGATTTGCCCTGATCACCCGGATTGTCATATCATTTACCGGGAAGTCACCGTACAGCTTCTCCCCGGTGAAAATATCTGTTTTTGGGACTTCTCTGTCCGTGAAGGCCCCGATCAGGCGGCCTATGAACCTTTTGCCATATTCGCTTTTCATCATGCCGTCCTTCTTCTGCATCAGAAGGACAGCGCGAATCTGCTCCCTGTCGCTCATATCGAGCCTTCCGGCCAGATGTGCTATTATATCTGCGTCATGCAGGACTGCTTCTCTGTCAAACATAAAATGCCCCTTGAGTTATAACATCTTTGTGAATTATTATAACCCAAGAGACCTCTGTTTGTAAATAAATTATTCCTCTTCGATATGCTCCCTGCCTACATCGAGAATAGAATGTACATGCTCATCCGCAAGGAAATAAAAGATCTGTTTTCCGTCACGTCTCGAATCTATAAGCTTATTCGTCTTCAGGATCCGAAGCTGGTGTGATACAGCAGAGGTCGTCATATTAAGTGCTTCTGCTATGTCAGTCACAGACTGCTCGTCATCGAATAAGGTAAAAAGTATCCGTATCCTCGTAGAATCTCCGAACACCTTGAAGAGCTCGGCGAGATCTGCCATTTCATTTTCATCCGGTAAATTACACTGCTTTTTCATAAGCTATATTGTACTCAATTACTTTTTGTAATTCAATGTTCTTGCAGAATTAGCAATGCAGATCAGAAGCACTCCGGTGTCACCAAATACTGCAAGCCACATCGGAGCAAGTCCGAAGGCTGCAAGGATGAGGATCGCTACCTTTATCACAATAGCGATTATTATATTCTGCTTTGCGATGGAAATCGTATGCCTTGAAATATTTATCGCCTTTGCTATTTTTGATGGCTTGTCATCCATCAGGACTACATCAGCTGCCTCAATAGCAGCGTCACTTCCCATTGCTCCCATTGCTATACCGACATCAGCTCTCGCAAGTACAGGAGCATCATTGATACCGTCACCCACGAATACGAGTGAACCGTCCGCAGCCTTCTCACCAATCAGCTTCTCTACATTATCTACCTTATCAGCCGGAAGAAGCTCTGCCCTGTACTCATCGATACCAAGGTCAGCAGCGACACGGTCTGCGACCTCTTTTCTGTCGCCGGTGAGCATTACTGTCTTTCTGACACCAACCTTCTTCAGGTCTGTTATTGCTTCTTTCGCGTCAGGCTTCTCTACATCGGAAATATGGATGTGTCCTGCATATTTTCCATCGATTGCCACATGGATCATGGTTCCCGGATCATCGCAGGACTTCCATCCTGCTCCGACAGCGTCCATCATACGGGTATTTCCGACAAATACGGTCCTTCCGTTTACTTTTGCACGGACCCCCTGCCCTGCAACCTCTTCCACATCATCGACCTGACAGCCATCATCCTCCTTGCCAAAAGCGGCTTTGATCGAGGTTGCGATAGGATGGGTAGAATAACGCTCCACATGTGCTGCAAGATGCAGGAGCTCATCAGCTGTGATGCAGTCCGGATGAAGCGATGTCACCTCGAATACACCCTTCGTAAGTGTTCCTGTCTTATCGAATACGACTGTATCAGTCTTCGCAAGTGAATCCATGAATGATGAACCCTTGACGAGGATACCGTTCTTCGATGCTGCTCCGATTCCTCCGAAGAAAGCCAGTGGAACAGATACGACAAGCGCACATGGGCAGCTTACGATAAGGAAAGTAAGTGCACGAAGCAGCCAGTCAGCGAAGCTTCCCATGAAGCCTGTCCCTGTCACTGCACCTATGATAATAGACGGAACAAATGCCAGAATCACTGCCGCTCCTACCACTATAGGAGTATAGATCTTAGCGAACCTCGTGATGAACTTCTCACTCTTCGACTTCGCTCCGCTCGCATGCTTTACGAGGTCAAGGATCTTTGCAGCTGTTGACTCGCCAAAGGCCTTTTCTACACGGACTCTTACCACGCCTGACTGATTCACGCAGCCTGACAGGATCTGATCACCTACCGTTGCATCTCTCGGTGCGCTCTCACCTGTGAGTGCTACTGTATCGAGGCTCGTAGATCCCTCGATGATCACTCCGTCCATAGGAACCTTCTCACCAGGCCTGATGACAATGGTCTCACCTACCTGCACATCGTCAGGGGCAACCGTGATCACTTTTCCGTCACGCTCTACATTTGCTGTATCAGGCCTGATATCAAGAAGCTGTGAGATCGCGCGGGACGAATTCCCTTCGGCAATCCCCTCGAACAGCTCTCCGACCTGGAAGAAAAGCATTACGAAGACTGCCTCCGCAAACATCGGCTCTCCACCAGGCACAAACCCGATCAGAAGAGCACCTACGGTAGAAACCGTCATCAGGAAGTCCTCTTCCATAGCCTCGCCATGAGCTATATCCTCGACAGCCTCTATTAACACATCATATCCGGCTGACAGATACGGCACGAGATAAATGAGAAGCTGCGCCCACATAGGCAGATGTGCCTTCCTGCATATCACATACGCTGCGATCAGAAGTCCAGTTGATATACATATCTGTATGAACTTCTGCTTCGGCGGCATTTCGTCTTCATCATCCTCTTCCTCTTCTTCCTCCTCAGCCTCAAAGGCCTCGGCTCTCTTCAGTTCTTCTTTTTCCCGGGCATCCATAGTTTCGCCTTTCTCCAATCGATGTCTCATTTGTCATATTGAACATTTGAACAACCATTCAATCGTCCAGAACAATAATACAATACCTTCGTCACCTTGTCAATAAAAATATTGTTTATTTTTTATTTAGATTTTGATATAATACAAGTATGCGTATTATGAAATAATAAAGAGTGGAGGTTATTATATGCAGGTTGTGTCTACAAATGACAACTGTATCGGGTGCAATAAATGTATCAGGTCGTGCCCGGTACTTACAGCTAATTCAGCAGTCGAATCAGGCCGCGTGACAGTCAATCCCGAGGCGTGTATCGCCTGCGGCGCATGCTTCCGCGCCTGTGAACATGACGCAAGGGTGTATCAGGATGATACGGAGGCCTTTTTCAATGACCTGGCTGCCGGCAAGCAGATCTCGATCATTCCGGCACCAGCTTTTCTTGCGAACTACCCTGATGAATATAAGCAGATCCTCGGCTATCTCAAATCTCTCGGTGTGAATCATATATACAGTGTTTCATACGGTGCAGATATATGTACCTGGGCTTACCTCAGGTACATCACTGAGAATAAGTATTATGGCGGAGTTTCACAGCCATGTCCAGCCATTGTCAATTACTTCGAGCATTATCAGCCGGATATGCTCCCATATCTCATGCCGGTGCAGTCACCTATGATGTGCATGGCTGTCTATGCGAGAAAATATCTGCACCTCAAGGATAATATCGCATTTATCAGTCCATGCATAGCGAAGGAATATGAGATCCACGATGAAAATAATGCCGGTCTCGTCCAGTACAATGTGACATTCCAGAATCTGATGAAGCACATAGGGAACCAGTACAAGAGCGCTGCTCCGTACAATGATGAGCTGGAATACGGTCTGGGTAGCATCTACCCTATGCCGGGTGGTCTTCGCGAGAACGTAGAGCATTTCTTAGGAAAAGACAAAATCGTCCGCCAGACAGAGGGTGAAGCCGAGGCTTACAGATACATCAAGGAATACAAGCAGAGAATCAGGGATAACAAAAAGCTCCCGTTCATGGTCGACATCCTGAACTGCTCACACGGCTGCATCTACGGCCCTGCTACAGAGCCTTCACGCCGCACGGATGACGTAATGCTTACCATCGAGGATATCCGTTCAAGGAAGATAAATAATAACGGTGAGAAGAAGGGGCTATTCGGAAAGAAAGAAAAGAATACCAATCCGTGGGACGTTGCTCTCACTCCTGATGAGCGCCTTGCAAACTTCATGAATGAATTCAAGGACCTTGATCTGAATGATTTCATAAGAAAATACACACCTAAGCCTTTAGATGTGAAGATTCCTTCTGCAGATCAGGAGAACCAGATCTACATGGATATGGGTAAGGATACCGAGGCCAAGCGACATATCGATTGTGAATGCTGCGGATACAAGACCTGTAAGGATATGGTAACGGCCATCTACAACGGCACCAATGTAAAGGAAAACTGCATCCACTATCTTCGTGATCAGGCTGAGCAGGAAACCGAAACGGTAAATAAAATGCTTTCGGAGCAGTCTGCTGCTAATCAGAAGCACGAGAAGGATATCGCAGAGGTCGCTGAGAATTTCATCACCCTCACAGAAAATATCAGCCAGATGGATGATGCCAATGAAGCCAGTGCACAGGAGGCCACAAATCTTGCAGAGGAGATCGATGGTATCACTCAGACCTGTGAGAAGCTGTCAGAATCGGTAAAGGTAATGACCGAATTCATGGATGCCTACAAGCAGACCAATAAGGATATTTCAGATATCGCAGGCCAGACCAACCTTCTGTCACTCAACGCTTCTATTGAGGCAGCAAGAGCCGGAGAGGCCGGACGAGGTTTTGCAGTAGTTGCCGAGGAAATTGGAACCCTCTCTAATTCCACAAGGTCTCTCATCAATGAGAATAATGATAAGGGTGACAAAATCATTCCGAAGATCAATGCCAGCATTGATGATATAGAGAATGTTGTATCCGAGATCAATGAGATGAACCAGAAAGTAACGACTATCGCCGCCAATACTGAGGAAATCTCATCTCAGACCACACAGATACATGACATGGCTCTTGAACTCAAGGCTAAGGTAGAAAAAATGTGAATTTTAAGATAATTTTAATATTTTAGACACACATTTTTCACAATTAGTCTGTATTATAAATATATCGAAAGCAGAAATGCTTATCGAATTTTTTTCATACTCTCCCCTTTTTGCCACGGTTTCATAGCCGTGGCTTTTTTTTTTATCCCATAAGCCACGAGATATAGCAGCTCTGGCAGTGATTTTGCGCCACGCTCGTGCTGTCGAAATCCGTACCGGTAATATCCGAGAACGTCTGCTCCATTGTATCATGATCAGACGATGACATGGTAATATCCCTTCCATAGCGGCGGTATGTGCCAAAGGTATAGTTCACGGAGCTGTCAAGGCCAAGCAGACTGAGCCCCCGTGTAAGAGTCTCCTCATTAATGAGACCGGCATTCACAAGAGTCTTCTCCAGAGTCTTTGAATCCTTAGTAGGGATCTGTGTCACAATATCGTCAGAATTCACATAGTTGAAAATATTAATATACTTCTTCGCAGAAGCCGCCTTTGTCCTGGACACCTTTGGTGAGGCAAAGGTATAAGCGTAGACATTATCCTTTCCATAGGTATCTGAAAGTCTCTTTGCCATTATATCAGCGACAGCGGCTCCTCTGCTATGGCCCGTCACCCAGAACTTCACATTGCCCTTCTTCAGATTGTTCTTCTTCAGGAAGGTATTCAGCTTCTTATGAACAGCCTTTTCTGTCACGTTGAATCCATGATGGATGGAATCCGTCTTCATATTGTTATCGAATCCCAGGTCGAGATTGCTCTTCCATTCGGCACTCGAAGCAGTGCCCTGAAGGATCACTGCAACAACAGTCTTTTTCCCGATCTTTCTCTTGCCGAAATTGAATGACAGGTCATTCCCAGAGGCCTCATCCTTTACCGAATCACGCTTGTTCGTATATCCACAGGCCTTCAGGAAGTCCCTGATATCATCCTTATTATACACAGCAGAAGCCGCACCGGCGGAAAGAAGCGCCAGTGAATCATTCTGCTTTGTCGCCTTCTGTGAGAAAAACGAATCGTCATACACTACCGATGCACTCATCTCTTCATCATCAAATGCCCCATCAGGGTATGAAAAAGTCACTGTAGTATTCGCCATTGCAGATGTCGTAAATGAAAATGCAAGTGCGAGAGATAAAATCAGTGCTGAAAGCTTTTTTACCATAAAATCTCCAATGCTGTCATGACGAACGGCGTCTGTCGTGCGTCCTATAATATTCTGCCTTCTTATGGTACATCATCTGCTCGGCATCAAGCTGAGCCCGCTCACGGGAAGCTGAATTCTTTGTCCAGCCCCATCCGAGAGATACAAAGATTGAATCCTTCTCGATGATGTGCGATTCCTTGTCCATATAATCCCTGAATCTGAACTGATCCATGCCTTCGAATACGATGATGAACTCATCTCCACCGATCCTGTACAGTAAACCATCCTCGAACGACTCCTGAAGAAGCCTTGCGGCCCTTATTATCAGCTGATCGCCCTTGGCGTGTCCGAAGGTATCATTCATATCCTTCAGGCCATTGAGATCTGCAAAAATTATTCCCAGCGGGACTCTCTTTCTCTCAATCCTCATCATATCCTCTTCATACGCATTGCGGTTCAGGGCTCCGGTCAGCTGGTCCTTTCTCGACAGCTCTGTCAGCTGCTCTATAAGCAGCTGGTTCTTGATCTCTGCATTGAGGAACAGACCTATGGTCTGAAGCAGGCTCTTCGTGCTCAGGAACTCGGCCTTTACATAATTTTCTACGCCGATATATCCATTAAGTGTCTGACCATCCTTCAGCAGGACCTCCATGAAATTCCTGCATCCCGGATCCCTTACCCCCTCGGGAGCCTTCAGCATTACTGCAGCCACGTCAGAAATGATGATCACATCATCCTCATTCGCATATCTGTTCCACCAGTTGGCATTGTGTATGGTCTCTACCGGCTGAAGCTCATTCCTCTTCACCCCAGGGCTGCACCATTCACGCACCGTAACCATCTGCGAATCCCTGACACGGCCAAAGTATATCCTGTCAGGATGGATCAGGGTTCCCATCTCCGCCATGACCTTTGCCACAGCATCATCAAGGCTCTTACCCTGATGCAAGTGCTTTGCTGCCCTGATGATCACATTGTCCATCTGCTCATTGAGAGCGATCTGGTCAGCATGCGATACCTGAGGGCCGAGTCCCTGCAGCTTGTCGAAATGCAGCCGCTTGAATTCCTCGATCGGTACCGGCTTTGAATACAGGTATCCCTGGAAATATGTCACTGGATACCTCTGCAGGAAAGCCTGCAGCTCCTCATTCTCCACACCCTCGATACATATAGACTTGCCGCTCTCTGTCACGGCGTGCGTCAGGCCATTGATGATATTCTGGTCTATTCTGTTATCGAGAATGTCCTTGATGAACTGCCTGTCAATTTTTACCTCATCTATAGGCATCTTCCTCAGAAGATTAAGTGAAGAATATCCTGTACCGAAATCATCGAGTGCGAATCTGATACCTCTTGCGCGAAGCGTGGCTACCTTGTCACGGAGCATGCTCTCATCCATGATACGGCATCTCTCTGTGAGCTCGAGGCACAGGTTCTTCGGTGAATATCTGGTCTCATCGAGTATATTTATCACTGAATCAGCGAAATTGCTCTTCTCGATCTGTGCGTATGACAGATTGACATTTACTACGAAGTCCGGATCTCTTTTCGCAAAATCCTTGGAATCAATACAGGCCTGCCGCAGGATAAATGAACCAAGCTCAGGGAATACAGTATCCTTCTCGAGAATGGAAATAAACTCATCCGGGCTCACATATCCGTACTTGTCATTATGCCACCTGATCAGGGCCTCCATCCCGGCCAGTGTACCATCAGAGACCCTGATGATCGGCTGATAGCACAGATAAAAGCCTCTGCATCCGTCAATAACGCTCTCTCTGATGACATTCAGCTCCTCGAGCCACTGGCGGTTCTTCTCAGATATGCGATTGTGGAAGACGATCAGATCGCCCTGATGTCTGTCCTTGGAATCCGCATACGAATAGAGCAGGCAGGAATACAGTGTATGCGAGCTGACTATATTGTCAGAGACCTCCATGCCTCCGGCCGCAAGGAACAGATGTATCCTGCATCCCTCTACATCGAATCCCTGCTTCGAATCGATACGCAGCTTGTCATAGATGTCGGAGAGCTCCTTCATCGGCAGAGCCTCAGACCTTACCGCAAACTTCGCACCCTCCATCCTGTAAAATTCGCACTTATCGCCGAAATATTCACGGAGCATGTCGGCGAACTTGATCAGGACCTCATTTCCAAAGGAATAGCCATATACGTCATTTACCTCGGTAAATCTTGTCGAACCGATCAGCAGGACATCGGTCTCTTCATCCTCCTTGCGATGCATTTTCATATCATTGAAAAAAGCATACAGATTCGGAAGACCGGTAACTGTATCTATCCTGCTCTGGATGCCGATATTCATGACAATTCCGGCGATAAAAACAGCCTCACTGTTGTCATTTGTGATCAGAGAAGCTGATACCTCGCAGCTGACATAGCTACCGTTCTTGTCCTTCATCCTGCACTTGCAGAGCATCTTCTCGGTCTTACGATCGCGCAGCTCCTCAATCCTGTTCCTGAATTCCACCCTGTCTTCAGGGTGCATCCTTAGAATCCAGTCCTCTTCACCATGTGTGATCTGCTCACCAGGCAGTCCGAAGAAGTCTATTGCAGTCCTGCACCATCTGATCGAACCGTTCTTCTCGTCGAGAACGAAAAGATACCTTCCGTCGTCAGACACTGTAAAGGCTTGAAAAAAGCTGTTCAGCAGCGCCTTATCCTTGAATAACCCCGGCATCAATTCCATTTTTGCCTCCTCAGATTGATTTGAATCCGTATTTCTTATACTGTTCATCTCTTTTTACTTCTGAGAGCCTTTCAAGGCTCATTTCCTCAAAAGTATGTGTGAGAGGTACATCCCTCTCTATAGTAGCCAGCCTCCTGCTAAGGAAGGCCGTATCCCTGTCACGAATCAGTGCATTCATAGGAGTCCTCTTTATTCCGAGAGACTCCTTCCAGAACGCAGAAAGAGCCTTTTTCTCCTTGTCATCAGCACATGAATCTATGGCTTCATAGATGCCGTCCAGCGTCCCGTATTCATTCAGAAGTGGAGCCGCAGCCGAGCTCACGCCCTTCACTCCAGGGATATTGTCAGAGGAATCCCCTACAATCCCCTTCAGATCAGGAATCTGTTCAGGACGTACCCCGTACTCGGCCCTGCATATATCAGGCGTGATCTGCGCCGCCTTATCCGGCAGGCAGTACTTCTTCTCTGTGGAAAAAACAGCTGCATACTTTCCCGTGATCGCATCTGCATTCTCCTGCTTCGTCTGGATGAGCCAGAGCGAGGTCTCATCGCTTATCAGCTGCAGATAATCATGATCCTTGGTGATGATATATGTAGGCATCTGTCCCTCGTACAGCTTCGCCGCAGAGCCTGCCAGATCATCAGCCTCATATGTATCGCTCATCTCTACCGCATATCCGATCTCACGGAGCATATCCTCCATATTCGCAAACTGCTGCTTCAGCGGTTCAGGAGTGGTTCCGCGGTTGGCCTTGTAATCTGCGTATTCTTCACGTCTGAAGGTATCTCTGGTCGTATCGAAACAGATGACCATGTGGGTGATGTGCTGATCCTTTTCTATCTTGCGTAAGGTCTTCGTCATCGCATACATGGCATTCGTGTACAGGCCATTGTACTGCATTATCTTATCGTAGTACCTCTCCTTTTCTTCATCGGTCTTCGCGAAAAGTATCTGCTTCGGCAGCAGCCCGTAGTACGAGGTCACGAGCATTGACGATCCGTCAACAATAAGAAATCTACCCATATTATTTGTCAAGCTTTATTCCGGACAGAAGGCTGCCAAGACTTGTGGTGGCTTCCTCTCCAGATGAATACTCCTTTATCTCCGGCTCCTCCTCAACAGGCTGCTCAGGTGCCTTCGGATCTGCGATAAGCCCCTTCATGGAAAGAGAAATCTTTCCGTCCTTGATTCCCTTGATTCGGACCTTTACCTGCTGGCCTTCCTTTACTATCTCGGCAGGGCTTGTGATACGTCTCTCTACGAACTCTGAGATATGTACGAGTCCTGAGATGCCGTCTCCGAGATTGATGAATGCTCCATAAGGCATGATGCTCTCGACAGTGCCGTCTACCACATTGCCAGGCACAAGTGAGGCAATCCTCTTATTTCTCGCATCAGCCTCCTGGGCACGGATAAGCTCCCTTGCGGAAAGGATCAGCTTCTCATTCTCCTGATCAGCCTCAGTAACGAGGACATTGATGCTCTTTCCTACATAGCTGTCGAGATCGTCCACATATCTGCTCGAAAGTCTCGATGCCGGGATGAAGCCTCTGATGCCTTCTGCATACGCTACGCATCCACCCTTGACAGCCTCAATGATCTCAACCTCTATTGGTGTATTCGATGCCATCTCTGCTCGAAGCCTGTCCCATCCGAGATCCTCCTCGGTCTCAATCTTCTTCTGTCTCTCAAGAGATTCATTGATCTCTTTCTCATAATCCTTCATTGATTCTTCAGCCATAGCTATAAAATCTCCTTTAAATACAAAAAACCATATTAATTATACTATCCAGAGAAACTTACTTCAAGAACAAAATTTTAAAGTTCATTTAAACTTCGCCTGTTATCATAGGCTCATCAACAAAAAGGAAAGCACAGAAAAAAGCGGCGGGCAGGACCCGCCGTTTCTTTATTTCTTTTTTTCCTTCTCCTCAGTACCACCGACAGGACTGTTGACCAGATACTCAAAGTCGATCTGCATCATCTTTACCTGCTTCGTGTAATTATTCGGAATCTCATCTATCTTGCAGCCGTAGAACCAGTTGCCATTGTCGAGGTCCTTGGCCTGCATTATCTTCCCGAAAAGCTTTATTCCCTTCCAGTTCAGCTCGAGCCACAGGCCGGGCTTGTACTGCCTGTCAAGTATCACTGCAAATCCCTGCTCGCTCACATCGAAAAGCTTCGCATCATAGTCATTTACCTTGCAGGCCTCATTGACAGGGAACCTGCGGAACTCACGGTGATAATTCCGTGTCGCCTCTTCCTTCTTGCCGTACGTCAGATAAATGCGCTTACCATGAAAATCGACCGGAAGTATCTTTACATCCTCAAATACATCATTAGTCCCGATGACTGATATGGATGTCTCGCCATCACTGAAATCCACGAAATCCCCATCCTCATCAGTAACAGGTGCAAGCCCTATGAGGCTTCCCTCCTCTACTATCACGACAGACTTGTAGTAATGCTCAGAATCCTTTGTCTTATTGTCGAGTAAAACTTCTGTACCCTCTTTTAACTTATCGCTAAGCATAGTGTATCCTTCACTTTTCAGCCGAGAGGATGCACACCGGATCGTTCCAGATATTCCTTCAGAGCGTCAGATACAAGCTGTGAAAAGGAGAGTCCCCTTCTCTCAGCCTCTTTCTTTGCCCTTTCATACATATCAGGACGCATTGTCAGCGTGTACTGCTTCTTCGGTATTGCAACCTTCGGCCTTCCTCTATGTGGTCTTGATGTTCCCTGTGGCATTCTCTTATTCTCCTTTGCAAAAAATATACAAAAATTATTATACAATTTAATAAAAATTTTGCAACCTTTTACTAAAGAATAGTATTTTTTCAGAGAATTACTTCTATCTCATTTGACTCCTTCAGTCTCTCCGCCGGTATATAATCACCATCAATCTCTTCGCCATTCAGGATCAGCCTGGATACCCCCGACTGTCTGTGCTGCGGATTTGCAACGGATATCGACAGATGACAGCCCCTGAAATCCTTCTCTATGGAAAAAGAATCCCAGTCTGAAGGAATTGACGGGCTTATATGGATGCCATTCAGATCCGGCCGCATTCCGCAGATTCCTTCTACGCAGCCTACCATTACTGTACTGGCCGTACCCGTCAGCCAGTGTACATGGCTTCTTCCAAGATTCGGTGAATACTTGCCCTCAGTAAACTGACCATATACGTATGGCTCAATCCTCCTGATCTCAGCCTTACGGTTCTGTGCGGCAGGTGCATTCTCCATGAAATACATGAAGGCATCATTACCATTGCCCATCAAGGCCTCTGCCAGGATCAGCCATCCCTGGGACTGTGAGAATATCCCGCCATTTTCCTTCATGCCTGCATTGAAAATGACTGCAAGCGCTCCGTCAAATGCATGCTCATGATACGGCGGATCCATAAGAACTGCTCCGTATGCCGTATTGAGCTGTGTATTCACCAGCTCGAATGACTTCTTCTCCTGCTCCTTAGTAGCAAGGGTACTGATCACTGACCATGACTGCGGATTAAGCCAGATAGCTGCCTCCGGATCGCCCGGCTGACCTATCTTCGTGCCATCCTCAGTATATCCGCGGATAAACCTGTCTTCATCCCAGCAGAGATCCTGGATCTTCTGCCCATATTCATCGATCAGGCTATTCAGAGTCCCTACATAATCCTTATCAGATCTGGCCTCAGCGAAGCTCTTCATGAGAACCAGCGCATAATAGAACTGGAACGCCACAAAGCTCGACTCACCATTTGCACCGAGTCTGAGGCAGTCATTCCAGTCAGCCCATAGACCGGCCGGCAGACCATGCGGCCCGAGATGATCCAGTGAAAATCCGATAGCCTTCTTCAGATGATCATATACTATGTCGCTACCATTATTACAGTATGGAATCTCTTTGTCAAGGAAAGCCATTTCACCAGTCTCGGCAATGTACTTATATATCGTCGGGAACAGCCAGAGAGCGTCGTCCGCTCTGTATGTACCCTCATAGTCAGGATCATCCGGTGTCATCTCATGTCCCGGATCATGTGTAAACTTAACGAGAGGAAGTCCTCCGCCATTATCTACCTGTCCTGACAGCATGAATTCTATCTTTTCCCTTGCCATATCAGGAGCAAGATGGATGATTCCCTGAATATCCTGAACGGTGTCCCTGAATCCGTAGCCATTTCTCTGACCGCAATATATAAATGAGGCTGCTCTCGACCACAGGAAGGTCATGAAGCAGTTGTATGCATTCCAGGTATTCACCATCGTATCGAATTCCTTCGATGGTGTATGTACTTCAAAATGACTAAACTTCTCATACCACCAGTTCTTCAGGGTCTTCAGCTCATCAGTCACGATATCTCTTGTGTGGATCTCATAATGACGCAGGATCTCTGTAGACCTCTGATTGTCCTGCATACCTACGATAAAGCAGAGTGTCTTCCTCTCACCAGGATCAAGTGTCAGCTTTGTAGAAAGCGCGCCAACACTATTACCGCCGTAGTTTAATGCTCCACCGAGATCTCCGTTTTCTATTCCTATAGGATTATTATAATATCTGTATGGTCCGAGAAATTCATCCCTGTCCCCACAGAACGAGCTGACCTCTGCACCTGCCAGACCTATAAATCTCTCAACGAACCGATTGCCGTCGCTTTTCTCTCCTGCCTCTCCCGATACATCGAGATTACCATTTACCTGCTGACGGATCTTATTTTTCTCATAAATCGTTCTTGTGATGAACAGCGAATACTGGAGATTAACCTGATCCTGCTCGTAATTATTCTCATTCGTAAACTCACAGACACCTGAAACAGTGAGATTTCTCGGTCTCTTCGAATGATTCTCCACAGAAACCGCCCAGACCTCATACTCTGCATCCAGCGGCACATAATACAGCACCTCAGAGTGGATACCTGAATAGGCAGCATACATCTTCGTATATCCCATCCCGTGACGGCAGATACTTCTGTAATCATTCAGGTTCTTGCCGACAGGCTGCCATGATGCTGACCAGTAATCAGCTGTATCATCATCCCTTAGATACACATATCTTCCAGGCTTATCCTGCTGATTGAAAACATATCTGATAATCCTGCCGTCAGCACCGGATTTCGCGAAGCTGTATCCGCCTGCATTATTTGATATAAGGCCGCCGTAATTGACGGACCCCAGATAATTTGCCCAGGGTGCAGGTGTCGCCGGATTCGTAATCACATATTCCCTGGCCTTGTCATCAAAATAGCCGTATTCCACTATTATTCCTCCTGAAATAATTATGCCAATTCTTTCTTGTGCTGTCTGAGATATCCGATGAAGCTCTTCTCATCGATAGGCTTCGAATAGAGATAGCCCTGTTCATACTGGCATTTTGCCTCATTCTTCAGCCAGTAATGCATATCCTCTGTCTCTACTCCCTCTGTAACCATCGTAAAGCCCTTGATGTGCATCATCTCATAGATACGCGGAACCATTTCATCCTTTGTCTTGAAATAATCCCAGAGAATAGACTTGTCAATCTTTATTATGCGGAATGGAAGGTTCGAAACCCTGATGATATTGGAATATCCTGTACCGAAATCATCCACGGAGAACGAAGCCCCTCTGTCTATAAGAGTCGACATCAGATGCATCAGCCTGTCAGCTGAGAGATTTGCTGTCTCAGTGATCTCGAAATTGATATACTTCATATCAACCCCGTACCTGTCTGCTATCTGTATCAGATCCTCCGGAAGCGAAGGCTGCATGCACTGGATCGGGGAGAGATTCACTTCGATATACTCGAGCCCGAGCTCCTCCATGTCATTGTCCCTGATGAAACGGCAGACATTTTCGAAAATTATTTTTCCAAATCTGAGTATCGCACCATCCTGCTCAAAAAGAGGTATGAAATTGTCAGGGAAAATCAGTCCCAGCTCCTTATCATAAATTCTGGCCAGTGCCTCTGCTGAATGTATCTGATCGCAATTATTATCATATATAGGCTGGTAATACACCCGGACTCCGTCATTCTTCAGATCCCTGTAGATAGCCTGATCCAGCCTCTTCTTCTGTTCAGACTCAGTAACATCCTCAGCTGACACGATCTCATACGGCTTCTTATCGTAATTGCGCGCCCTTATGGCATCACAGACTACTGTGTACATCCCCTGCGCATCCGCAAAGCCACAGCTATCAGTCACCACAAGTGTGCGGAATGCCATGTCTGCTCTTTCTCCATCGATATAACGTTCTTTTCCTATGACAATATCAATATCCCTCTGAAGCTGGTCATATCTGCGCTCATCGGTCTCAACGACGGCATAAAGCCCTGAATGCAGATAAAAGGTGGCCCTGTACTTCCTTATCAGTTCCCTGCCTATCGGCCATAGCATGCGGTCAGTCTTCACCCTGCCGAACACTGACAGAAATGTATCATATCCCTCTATCTGCAGGAAATAAACCCTGAATGGATTTCCACTAAGTATCCGCTCCGTCATATAGCGTCTGAATCCCTTGGTATTGTATGTGCCGGTCTTTATCTCATTGTCGTTCTCAGAATCTATAAAAGCCAGATAGACTATGATAAGACCCAGAGCTATACCTCCGCTCAGCATGAGCCTTCCAGGCTCAAGGTAGATCTGATATACTGATACAAAAAGGATGATAGCCGTGGAAATATATATACTGTATCTGATCCTGCGGGCCATATTCTTCCTTGCAAGGAAAATACGGGCTACACCTATGCCCATCTCTATTGCCATATACGGGAATAAAAGATAATAATAGAGACTGCCTCTCTCATATCCCTCCGGTGTGATCCGGAAAATGATCCCTGTGAAAAGATTCACCACAAGAAGTGCATCCATTACCAGGTAAAGGATCATGCTGTAAATCCTGGTATGAAAATATCTGCCGCTCTTCTCGCATGCTATCGCACCGCAGAAAAGGTGCATTGAAAAGAAGAACAGAAAGACTGCTGCAAAATAAAATGTATTAAGGAATATCTGCAGACCTGTGTAGGAACCTGTTGAATATGTATCCATGCCTGTCGCAGCCAGATTGCCTAAAATGATCAGGAGTGAGATAAATATCAGATTCGTGAAGAGATTCCCGCTCTTCATAGGCAGCATCCTGTTTGATTTAAGATTGAAGAGGAGGATGATCGAGATCACCAGTCCTACCACTTCAAACTCAATAGACCATTCCATATGTTTCCCTTTCGTAGTCCCTGTCGGTATATTCTCAGAACGGGTTTATCTGCCCCGTCTTTATCCACTGCATGAATTTCTCCCCACACTCATAATCCTCATTTCCATCAGTGAACATGTCTATTGTAACACCTAATTCAGATAAATACATCACAAATTCGCGATATTTTTCAGAATTTTTTTTCATAGCCTTATTCCAATATGCCGCGGACATGGCTTTTTCTTCATCCTTTGTCGTATCATCTATGATGGCTCGTGCTTCAACTATTCTGTCACCCTTATCTGATGAGCCTTCTGCCACCATCTTCGGATCCTTATAATGCCGCCTTATGCACTCCCTGATCCAGCCTACATAGTTCTCGATCGGGTTGGACTGTGCATCAGCCAGCCTGACTGCACGAAGTACCTCCTTTTCATCATGCAGGGATTCCTTCAGCAGCATCCTGACATCATCCTCTGATAGTCCGTTATGACCGACAAGTGCCTCCATTGACTCTGGCAGATTGAACAGAGACATCTGCTCGTACTGGTTGTTGGTTGCTTCAACCAGCTTCTTTTTCTCGCTGATAGCTTCTATTACCTTCTCACCCGGATTATTCCAGCTGATAATGAACTTGACTGCTACAATCTTGCCTCCTCTTCCGGCTGCTATCGGATTGTAGTCAAACTTGACATCGCACTGCTCGCGAAGCTCCTTCCTTGCTCTCTCGAGAACCCTTCGTCTGAAATCGCCCCACTCGTTGAATGACTTTTCATTTGCAATCTCGACTATCCTGTCCCAGCTTGCGCCATTCATCTTTGCCCTCTTGACTCTGGCCTCGTCCATATTGACGACTCCGATCATGCATTTGAGCTCGGAAAGTCCATAATCCTTGACCCAGTATGAATTCGGATCGCCCTTTTTCAGATGCCAGGCCTCTGACTTTATCAGCTCATATATACGGAACGAGTAATCGCACCTGAATCTGAGCACATTTGCAAGCGAATAACTCGTATAGCTGCCCTTGATATTGTAGATAAAGGGCGCGATTTTTTTATTAAATGTAACTGTGAATACCCCGTCCTCATAATGTGCATTCGTGATCATGGCCATGACCTCGAAATTGCCGTTATTATCTTCGATCACCATCTGATGTCCGGTCATTGTCTTGGCCGTTGCTATCAGCTTCTTGTATATATTTGTATCAGACTGCCGACCCAGAAGCTTCTTGATCTCCGACGGATATAGCGTAGCCACAGGTGTATCTCCCTCCATCGTAAGTCTTGACAGCGCGATGGATGTCAGCTTGTTCTCTAAAAGGGATGACTTGTACTTTGCTGTGATTATCTCTTTGCCCTTCATTACCTGGGCATTGGATTCCTTCTCGACGAGTTCATCTTCTATTGTCTTATCTGACTTTTTTGATGGCATGAACTACTGTCCTTTCATGGCTGATTCTACTTGATACCATATTATAAAAACACATTCTTTATACATTGTCAAGTATTTTTAAGTAGTTTTTGCCACTAATTCTTTTCTTTTGATGGCCGTATATACTTAATCAGGGCAATTTTGTTTCATCGCTCTGTACCGTCGTTATTATGGCGGAATATACTTGTCTTATGGCTAAAATTACTTTCGTTATGGCATAATTTACTTATTGTGGTCACATATTATGGCAATAAATACTTATCCACTGGCATAATTTACTTATATGCCAGCAATGAATATCACAATCATGGCATAAAATACTTAATTCTCTGATTCTGGTCACTGAAATTGCACTTTTGATGCCGGTTCTTCAGTCTATAAGTAAATTTCGCCGGGATTTCAAGTCATTTATGCCACTAAATGTTACTCACATAAGTATTTTCTGCCATAACCTGCCTCTGATCATGCCATAGCTTTATCTGTATCCTGCTTGAATTTTAAATCATTTATGCCATGAAAAAAGCCTTCAAGAGCCTTTTTCAGGCACCTTGGCGGCTTTTCTAATAAATAAATATTTGTTGTTGTGTATCTTTAATAATAATGCTGAACCGATATTCTGGCCGATTTTACTTATGCTCAGACCATTTTTTCAAGGATCTGATTTATTAATTCATTCTCGCTGATTTCATACTTTGCAGCCTCCTTCTGAAGGTTATTAAGAGCCAGATCTGACAGGAGAAATCCCTTCCTGTGGCTTCTGGTCTTCTTTTTGGTAGGTACAATGTATAATAATCCATTGTTGACTGGCGTTTCAACCTGATTCTGAACTGAATTTAAGTAGTTGATGCCAGGATTATCTGAATCTGATTCTGACACTTCTGCATCTGAAGCATGTTTTAACGCTGTTTTTGCAGTTGTAGTAGTTTTTGCCATAGTTTCGGGCTTTTTGGTAGCCGAATCTACTGAACTCTTATTATTGATAGACGAATCAACCTTATTTTCTTCCCGTTTTTCTTCCTTATCTGCCCTTACTTTGCTGATTTCGCTGGCTGCTTTTTCCTTTACCTCTTCTTCTTTAATTGAAGCGAAAATATTTCCTGCCTTTGTCCTTGAGTTCTTCATTCGTCCTCCTTTTTAAGCTGCTCTAAAAGCTCCCTGATCAGGTTTGCATAGTCAATTGCTGCGTTACAGTTTGGATATTCATCGAATAATCTTACCTGACGTGACTGGGCCTCTTTTATCTGCTGACAGGTTCTTATAGATGTCCTGAATACATTAAAGCCCTGTTCTTTTCCGATTTCAGGCAGCTGATCATGTACTATCGTATCAAGAGCTGTTCTCTTGTCATATACTGTAAGAAGTACACCATATATCTTCAGATCAGGATTTACGTCCTTTGCATCATTAATATTTGACATGATCTGCGCCAGACCGTCTATTGCGAATTTTTCTGCCTTTAGTGGTACTATCACACCATCAGAGGCCACCAGAGCACTTGTCATGTAGAAGCCTATATTAGGCGGTGTATCTATGATAGTGAAGTCATAATTGTCGGCTATTTCAGTGAGTTTCTTCCTTAATAAAGAATAGTTCTTGATATGAGCTGCAAATTCACCCTCGATCCCTGCCAAGTGATTGTCTCCTGATATTATGTCTCCACTATCTGTCTCCTGTATGGCTTCCTCTATAGTACAATCCTCATGTAGCAGGTCATACAGCGTATTCGTATCCTCCTGAACTGCTTTATATGTGCTCGAGGTATTGCATTGTGGATCCATATCTATCATCAGGACCTTGTATCCACATTCCTGGAGACCATTTGCCAGGCACAGTGCTGTTGTAGTTTTTGCGACACCGCCCTTCTGGTTCGCAATTGATATTGTTGTCATTTATTCTCCTTATTAAACATCCGCATTTATATGCTCATTCTTGAGTGATTCTTTTATTCGGATTAGCCTTCTACTTAGTATATTATATTTGTATTTTTATGTCAATTTGTATTCTACTATTATAGTCACATCTTTGAATGAATATTATATTTGAAATCGTATTATATATTATAATTTTATTTAGAATATTTATACTAATATTTATCTAATTTACATATATGTATTTTACCTTATAATTATCAATTTATATCTAAATTATATATATGTATTTTATCATATAATTATCAATATGTATCCTAATATGATTTTTATATGTAATATTAGCCATCTAATGCAATTGATTATATTAATATACATTCGTATATGCTACTGTATATGTAGCTATATTATAAAATAAATTATAAAACATACATGTAGATATATATGTATTATATAGTATAACATGTATATTACAACATATATAAATTATACCATGAATAATAATATAACTGCAAAGTATAATATGTTTTATAAAGCAAATTAACATTAGCTGGTGAATATGAATTATAACATGTGTGATAAGACAAATTCGAAATCATATACAGATACAAATGACAACTTCAAATATAAATATCGTAGTCGTATATGTATATATCATGCATATAAAGATTCATGTAAAATATACTCAATAATTATACAAATAAGTATTAGCATATAACTTAGTATATTAAATTATACATGAATGTGGTAAAATATGTCAGTACTCTATAAATATACCATATATTAAGGCGGAAATACAGCATTTATGATGACTGAAGAAAGAAAAAAAGAAGTAGTCGAGGGCCTGAAAAAGGCAAGAGAGTTCTTCGGCGATGGCAGGAATAAAGAGGCCCAGGAGAGCATAGATTCTCTGATTGATTCCCTTACTGACGAAGAGCTCACTATGGAGGATGACGAATATGAATATGTGGATTTCAAGTCTCCGATAGAAGAGGGGATATACAGGGCAGAACGAAGCACGATAAAAGCTGAGAAGGATGAAGAAAGAAAAGAGGCTGGTGAAAATGAGCCGGATGAAAATGATGAGACTGATAAGGAGCTGAGGCTTATTGATTTCCCTGTATCAAATCTGTATGTGCTAAGCGGAAGCATAGCAATGGAGATGAAGGATTATGGCCGGGCACTCGAACAGCTGGGTGAGGCTATGGAATGGAATCCGACAAATCCGGAAATTGCATTCGAATATGCAGAAGCTGTCAAGAGAATGGGATCGGCAGATCAGTTCTTCGAGCTGACAAAGAGAATATTTCCTCATATATATTCATCACAGCAGCTGGCACATGCTTATAGAAATGCCGCATATTATTATGAGACCAGGAGGGATGCAGATAAGGCGCTTGCAATGCTTGCTTTTTCAAATGGTTATGAAGAAAATGAAAATGCAAAGAGAGAAATGCAGGCTATTATGAAGGATACGGGAATAGAACATAAGCAGATCACATCAGATGAAATCAGACAGATCTGCGAGGCTGATGATATTCCATTCGGACCCGACAGAGCTGTGATACAGATGGCAGGCGGCAATGGTATGTATTTCCTTGAAAAGAAGAACTACCAGATGGCATATTACTTTATCTCTATTACTTACGATCTGACTCGGGATCCACAGCTGAAGGATAAGCTGGATGAGATAAGCAGGAAAATAAATGAGCAGAACAATGACTGAATAGTCTCTTAGATCATCAGAACACAAAGGAGCATAATATGGCATCAAAAACATTCGACTTCAGTGACACCAGCGAGGAAAAGGAAGAAAAAAAGCCGCAGGGTGTGACAGGCAAGGAGGCCTTTTCATACGGATTATATGAACAGGTTTCTAATGTTGCAGATGAGAATCACCCTATTTTAATAATAGAAGATAAATCAGGAACTCTGGTTCATCATGTAAGCGGAAGGTTCTATAGATACGATGAGAGGATGAGCTTCGAATATGGCAGGTCATCTGATCAGCTTTTTGCAGCTATCCATGCAGTTGATACACGTTTCATTAAATTGATAACGTATTTAGCGGATAATCATGAGGATGTAAGGCTGTCCGGGCATATAGTTGACGGATATTACAACGTGTATAAGATACGCGCTGTCGATTCTGCAGGACTCAGAAGACTCACTTCAGAGGATGGATTTCTACAGAATGTGATACAGAGGCTGCTTGCTTCGAAGCCACCGAAGGGTGAGAAGCAGGAGGATGAGGCAATAGAAGAGAAGTCGGTAGCAGAAGACTTAAGAATGACTGATGTGACAGGAATGGAGAATTTCCTTAAGGTTGCATCGTCTGTACTGCCTGATAATATAGCAGTCTGGGCCAAGAGGAATCTGATGATGGCAAGGTCTCAGAGCATCAGTCCTGACGAGAGGCGTCATGCCATGCGTGCACTCGCCATGATGCTTAATATCCACTGGCAGGATGCATATTTTCCTGCGATCGATCCGGTAGAAGCCAGAAGGGTGCTCGATGAGAGTCTTTATGGAATGGACAGGGTGAAGCAGAGAATCATAGAGACTATTATCCAGATCAATCGTACACATACATTGCCTGCATACGGGCTGCTTCTCTGTGGTCCTGCAGGAGTAGGAAAGTCGCAGATAGCCTATGCGGTTGCAAAGATACTGAAGCTCCCGTGGACAGCCCTTGATATGAGCACGATAAATGATGCAGAGGCCTTGACTGGAAGCCCTCGTGTTTATTCGAACGCCAAGCCAGGGAAGATAATGGAAGCCTTTTCAGAGGCAGGCTCATCGAACCTTGTCTTCATTATAAATGAGCTGGATAAGGCAGAGGCAGGAAAGAGCGGCATGAGCCCGGCAGATGCACTTCTTACATTATTAGATAATCTTGGATTTACAGACAACTATGTGGAGTGCACCATACCTACAAATGGAGTGTATCCTATAGCTACAGCAAATGATAAGTCCAGGATCTCAGACCCACTGATGACTAGATTTGCGGTGATAGACATAGATGACTACACGGCAGATGAGAAGAAGATGATCTTCGAGCGTTTTTCACTGCCAAAGGTGCTGAAGAGGATGCAGATCCGTCCTGAGGAGTGCGTTATCACAGATGATGGAGCAAAGAAGATAGTAGAAATCTATAGGGATCAGCCGGGTGTTCGTGACCTCGAGCAGGCTGCAGAGCATCTTGCAGCACATGCCCTGTATATCATAGAAACAGAGCATAAGAGCAGTGTCACGTATGATGCAGGGGATGTTGAGAAAATTCTGACTGAGTATTGAAATAAATACAATCCAACAGCTTGACCCTGGTATAATACAAGGGTTTAGAATGCAGACAACAGCAAAAGCAAAGGCAAAGGCGCCGGTACCAGAAATGGACCGGTGTTTTTTGTTCCTATTTTTATAAGAAGGAACAGAAAAGCTGATATAGACAACAATAGCAAGGAGGCAACATGGATACAAAGATTGATTTTCTTTACCTGAGTGAGCCGGATATGGTGAAGGCCGGAGTCAAGGACATGTCAGCATGTATCGATTCGATGGAGGACATGCTGAAGCTTCTGAAGGCAGGCGACTACATGATGGGTGGTGAGAATCACAATTCCCATGGCTGTATGGTTACCTTCCCGGATGATCCGAAGTTTCCGGGAATGCCGAAGAACACACAGGATCGCAGGTTCATGGCGATGCCGGCATACCTCGGCGGCAAGTACCAGATGGCAGGCGTCAAGTGGTACGGGTCAAATGTAGAGAATAAGGAAAAGGGACTTCCGAGATCAATACTGATGATGGTCCTTAATGACAAGGACACAGGAGCACCGCTCGCATTCATGTCGGCAAACCTCCTTTCCGCATACAGGACCGGAGGAATTCCGGGAGTCGGAGCGAGATATCTGGCAAGAAAGGATTCCGAGACAGCAGCGATCATCGGACCGGGAGTCATGGGAAAGACCTCACTTGCAGCTTTTGCAGTGACCTGCCCGAAGCTCCACAGGGTAAATATCAAAGGAAGAGGACGCAAGTCAATCGATTCCTTTATCGAGTTCGTAAAGAAGGAATATCCTCAGTTCGACGAGATAAATGTATGCGATACCGATGAAGAAGCGATCAGAGGCGCAGACGTCATAGCTTTTACAACCACGGCGCAGACATCCGATGATCCGGATGTAGTAAATACATATCCGTATATCAGCGGTAACTGGGTAAAGCCGGGAGCATTCATCTCAATGCCATCGGCAGCAAGATTTGATGATGATTACCTCAGCAAATGCAGATTCGTGGTTGACAACTACAAGCTGTACGAGGCCTGGGCTAATGAATATCCGTATCCTACCTATCCTAAGATGGGAATCATAGGATGCAAGTTCACAGATCTGGTTCACGAGGGAAAGAACAGCCTCTCAGATATCACTGAGATTACTGATATCATCGAAGGTAAGGCACCTGGCAGAAAGTCAGATGATGAAGTGATCGTATATTCAGTCGGCGGAATGCCGGTAGAGGATGTCGCCTGGGGATGCTCGGTATATAGAAGAGCATTGAAGGAAGGCATCGGAGTGAAGCTTAATCTCTGGGATAAGCCGGAGATGGCATGATTCGCGTGAGTTGAGAGTCGTGAGTTACGGGTTACGAGTTAAAAGTTTAGAGTTATAAGTTAAGAGTTATCAGGTACAATGAAGTGCGTGTATTTTATTAGTATAAATATGCTAATGAAATATACGCATATTTTATACCAACAAAGCCTCATAACTCAAAACTCATAACTCATAACTATACAAGCAATAATAAGGAGGACAACACTATGGCAGCATTAAGTAAGATCGAAGTTATCTGTGATATGTCAAAATTCGCAGCTATAAAGAAGGAGCTTTCGGAGCTCAAGGTAGGAGGCATGACCTTCACCCAGGTCCTTGGATGCGGAGTAGAGAAGGGCACCAGGGAGTATGAGGTAGATGAGAACTATGAGATGGAGCTTCTCCCAAAGATTGAGGTTTCGGTAGTAGTAGAGACCGACAGAGTAAAAAGGATTACCGACGAACTGCTGAAGACACTATATACCGGTCATATCGGTGATGGAAAAATCTTCGTTTACAGCCTCGATAACGTGATCAGGGTGAGAACCGGAGATGAAGGTAAGGATGCTTTATAACTGTCAACTTAGTAAGGAAAAGCTATGGAAGAAAAGAAATTAGGGCTCAGGAACGTCATATCGGTTTCCGTAGGTCTCGTCATTGCGACAAGCACCCTGGTCCAGTTAGGGCAGGGCGCTGGGCAGGCAGGAGAGATGTTTATCCCGGCGATGATCATAGCGTGCCTGTTCAATATGATCACGATGGCAACACTTGCAGAGCTTAATGCGATAATGCCGAATGTGACTGGAGGTCTCGCTCAGTATACACTTGCTGGTGTCGGACCGATACCTACTATAGTTCTTATGGTAGGCGGATACATGGTATCGAATATCCTCTCATGCGGGGTTGAGGCATCTATTTTTGCATACGCAATGGGAACGGTACTCGGGCTTCCTATACCGAACTACTTCTGGGTAGTGCTGGCATCGGTTATCATTCTAATCGCAAATCTTCGCGGAGTAGATATGTTTGCAAAGATACAGGATCTCGTGAGTTACCTGATGCTTGGATCAATGCTTGTAATGGGAATCATCGGAGCACTGAAGATCGGAACCGGGACGGTAGTGAGTCAGCCGGCAGTCGTTGGAACACAGACACCGCTTTCAATCGTATCTCTTACGGCAATAGGCTTCTGGCTCTTCATCGGAGCCGAATATGCTATCCCTATTTCAAAGGATGTAAAGAACGCCAAAAGGAACGTACCACTCGGAATGTTCATGGGACTCGGAATCATCTGTGTAGTTCAGATCATAATGATCTTCGGATTTCACAACTACACTAAATGGGACGATCTGATGAATTCAGCTGCACCGCATATGCTGTATGGCGAAGCGCTCTTTGGCAGAGTCGGACAGATATGGATGTGCATTGTATCAGGACTTGCAGTAGTAAGTACACAGAACTCTACTGTACAGGGGCTCTCGGAAATTTTTGCAGGAATGAGCCATACGAATCTGATGCCGCAGTTCTTCGGCAAGATGAATAAGAATAAAGTACCGTTCATCGGGTGCTGGATTATCTCCATAGGTATCATGATCTGCGCATGGATCTCTCAGAATTCATCAGACAGGATTTCATTTCTGATTCAGGTAGGATCGGTGTTCTGGATGGCATCCTACGCAATGGCAAATATAGATCTGATGGTGTTCAGACACAAGCTGCCGAAGGCTCCGAGAAACTTCAAGGTTCCTTTCGGACCGGTGCTTCCGTGTATCAGCATCGCAGGAATCATTTTCATGATAGCAAATATTTCTACAGACCCTGTAGAAAGGAACCAGATACTTATAGTAACTGGCATAATAACGGCAATCCTTTTCGTGTATTCGATCTTCTGGATTAAGTACAAGATGAGAATACCACTATTCAAGGCAGTGCCGATGGAAAAAGTATTAGCAATGGAAAACCCGATGTATTACCGTATTAGGAAATATAGAGGGATATGGAAATAGGGTATAGGATTTAGGATATAGGATATAGGATATAGGGGATAGGGGATAGGTGTTAGGTAATTGATAAGCAGTAATCCCTTACCCCTAATCCCTAACCCCTCAGTAAGTAGAAATGGAGGAAAAGACATGGACAGAATCAAGAATCATCCGGTTTTAGGAGAAAGTCCTGAAGGAAAGCTCGTCAACTTCACGTATGATGGCAAGACTCTTCAGGGATATGAGGGAGAGCCGATCGCGGCAGCCCTCAGGGTAAATGGAATCATGATACACAGATATACGGCCAAGAGGCATGAGCCGAGAGGCGTCTTCTGTGCGATAGGCAGATGTACTGACTGCGTAATGGTAGTTGACGGACAGCCAAATGTAAGGACCTGTATCACACCTCTTCGTGAGGGCATGAAGATACAGACACAGGATGGCGTAAAACCGTTGGAAATTGAGAAGTAAGGAGGCTGTTCATGTCAGTAGAAAAGAAAGAGCTGATCGTAGTTGGTGCGGGTCCTGCAGGACTTTCAGCAGCTATTGAGGCAGCAAAAGCAGGAGTAAAGGCAACAGTATTTGATGAAAATGCAGCCCCGGGCGGACAGCTTTTCAAGCAGATCCATAAGTTCTTTGGATCGAAGGAGCATAAGGCAAAAATAAGAGGCTTCCGAATCGGCCAGGATCTTCTGAAGGAAGCAGAGGATGCAGGAGTTGAGGTAGTACTCAATGCTACAGTCCTTGGTCTCTATCCTGAAAAGGAAGTACTTGTACAGCAGGGAGACGAAGTAAAGCACTATAAGGGTGATGCTGTTCTTGTAGCAACAGGGGCCGCAGAGAACATGGTAAATTTCCGTGGCTGGACTCTTCCGGGAGTCATTGGAGCAGGTGCAGCCCAGACAATGATGAACCTGCATCATATCAAGCCTGGCAACAGAATTCTGATGCTTGGAACCGGAAACGTAGGGCTCGTAGTATCATTCCAGCTGATGCAGGCAGGATGTGAGGTCGTAGCACTTGCAGATGCAGCACCAAGAATCGGTGGTTACGGAGTTCACGCAGCAAAGGTTGCAAGAACGGGAGTACCATTCTATCTTTCACATACGATCAAGGAAGTAGAAGGCACTGACTGTGTGACCGGAGTCACCATTCAGCAGGTTGATAGTCATTTCAACTTCATACCTGGTACAGAGAAGCACTTCGATGTCGATACTGTCTGCGTGGCAGTAGGCCTTTCGCCTATGGCACAGCTACTCAAGATGGATGGCATCGAGATGGATACATCCACTGGTGGTTTCGTTCCTAAATGTGATGAGACAGGAGCTACTTCAATTCCTGGTATCTATGCAGCCGGTGATGTGGCAGGAATCGAAGAGGCTTCATCAGCAATGATCGAAGGCCGCATGAGCGGGGCAGCAATAGCAGAGTATCTAGGATATACAGATCATGAGACAAGAGAGGCAAGAGAGAAGGAACTTGACAAGTCACTTGAGTCTCTTCGTCAGGGTATGTTTGCACCGAAGAACAGGGGCAAGAAGGTTGAAAAGACTGACGAAGGAATTGATGTATCAGAAAATCTCCTTACACATGGCTTTGTTGCAGATGATGAGATCACAAGATTCCCAGGCTTCAGGAAGCAGGTCAAGGTTCATCCGGTCATCGAATGTACACAGAACATACCTTGTAACCCATGCCAGGATGCATGCAAGAAGGGCTGTATTTCAATTGGAGATAACATCACATCACTTCCTATATCGGTCGAGGGCAGTGAATGTATCAATTGTGGAATGTGCGTAGCCAGCTGCTCAGGACAGGCTATCTTCCTTGTGGCTGAGGATACAGAGCCGGGATACGGCGAAATCACGATTCCATATGAGTTCCTTCCACTCCCACAGAAGGGCGACAAGGGCTATGGACTTTCAAGAAGCGGTGAGAAGATCTGCGATGTGGAGATCACAAATGTCCGCTCATCAAAGGCTTTCGATGGTACGAACCTTGTGACAATGAAGGTTCCAATGGAATATATAGACAGAGCACGTTTCTACAAGGCGCAGTAAAGGAGGAAAGACTATGCTGGATATTGAAGAAAAGCTGAAGGAAATCGGACCTTATGTGCCTGAAGATGATGACGACCTTCTGGTATGCCGCTGTGAAGAGGTGACCAAGGGTGAGATCAGAAAGGCTCTGCATGAGGGAATCACGACTATAGAAGAACTCAGAAGATTATTAAGATGTGGAATGGGTCTCTGTCAGGGACAGACCTGTGGAACACTTACAAGAAGGCTCGTCGCAAAAGAGCTCGGAGTAAGGCCTAATGATGTGACACTTGCCACTGCACGTACACCGATGAGACCTGTAGATATGGGAATCGGCGGCAACGACAGAGGCAAGGAAGCAGATGCAGAGATTGGAGGTTTACGATGAAGACAACAGCAGACGTAATTATTATCGGCGGCGGCATCGTAGGCTGCGCCAGTGCATATTATCTGAAGAAAAAGGGTGTAAAGGATATCGTAGTTCTTGAGGGCAGCGATTCTATAGGACATGGAGCCTCAAGCCGTAACGGCGGTGGTGTCCGTCAGTCAGGACGTGACCCGAGAGAACTTGGACTTGCCATGACATCAGTACAGAAGTTCTGGCCTACACTGTCTGAGGAGCTCGGACGTGATGTCGAGTACACCCAGAAAGGAAACCTCCGTCTCGGAAAGACCCAGGCCCATATCAAAAAGCTTACCGCACTGAAGGAAAGCTGCGAGGCCGGTGGTCTGAAGCTTGATATGATCTCAGGCGATGAGGTAAGAAAAATAGCTCCATGTATGTCAGAGGACGTAATTGGTGCCAGCTTCTGCCCGACAGATGGACATGCAAATCCTCTCGTAGCAACACTTGCCTACTATATGAAAGATCTTGAGCTTGGCGTCAGATTTTTCACAGGAGCATTTGTAGACCATCTCGAGAAAGTACATGACAAGGTAAGAAAGGTATGTCTCAAGGATGGTACCATTTTTGAAGCTGGAGATATAATCCTTGCCGCAGGATATGATTCGAGAAGGATCATGAATAGTGTAGGTCTTGATGTGCCGATGAATCCTCTTGTAGACTGTGCGCTTGTCACAGAGATGGAACCTGAGATGTTCCCTCAGATGCTTGGAACTGCAGCAGCTGATTTCTATGGGCATCAGACGAGACATGGCTCATTCGTTTTCGGCGCTGAGTCGGGACTTGAAGGGTATATGGAAGTCAAGGATCCAAACGATCAGAGACAGCAGCATGCAGCTACACTCGGAGCTTCATGCAGAGCTATCGAGAGCTGGATCCCGGCACTTGCCAAGGCGAAGATTGTCCGTAGCTGGTCTGGAATCCTCGACTGTACGAAAGATGGTGTATGCGTACTTGGCAGACCAGAAGAGGCAGAAGGCCTGATTCTTGCCTGCGGCTTCAACGGCCACGGCTTTGGAACAGCTCCGGCAGTCGGCTACATCATGGCCCAGGAGGTAGTAGGCGAGAAGCCGATAACCGATATCGAGCCTCTCAGATATGAGAGATTCTACGAAATCTGATACAGATACAGAATAATTAAAATTTTTTACTTAAAAAGACAGGAGAGAGGCTCTCTTGTCTTTTTTTATTGGGTGTGCTACCATGCCATACATGAGTGAAAACGGTCTTTTCAGGATAGGTGAAATATCAAAGCTTTTTAATATTGGTGTAGATTCGATCAGGTACTACGAAAAGGTGGGGCTTCTGCATCCGGTAAGGAATGAGGAAAATAATTACCGGCTCTATACGCTTGATGATATCCGCACGATGAATACTGTCCGGGAGCTTCTGGCAATAGGCTTTTCAACCGATGAGATACTCGAGTTTGAAAAGGACAGGAACCTGAAGCATGTGACAGCAATGCTTGATAAGGAATCATCCGTTATCGATGAGAAAATCAGGCAGCTTTCCAATATTAAGGGGAATATCATTTCAAGACTCAGATCGATTCACGAGGCCGTGAGCCTGGATACATCGGGTGCCATTCATGAGCTTGACCTTCCGGAGAGAAGGTGTCTGCTTATTTCAGAGGGAGGCATGCCTGATAACGAGATCAATTACCGTCTGGCTGAGTTCAGGAGTGATTCATCGAGCAGGGTGACGACGATCGGGGCCTGCGACTGTTATGTGCTTGATACGGAAAAAATGGGTGATTGTGGAGATTTCGCGACGAAGGCCATTTTTTTCTATTCGAGGTACCTGAATCTCGACACCAACTTTTCATTAGATGAGGGAAAATATCTTTCCCTGGCGTATAAGGGGTCATTTACACAGACACCCGGATATTATCCGGAGATGCTTTCGTACTGCGAGGAGCATGGCCTGAAAAAGGCCGGGGACCTCGTGGAATTCTGCCATATTGACAGGTATGAGACATCTGATGTGAGTGAGTATGTGACAGAATTGCAGATGAAGGTGTCAGAATATTCCTAAAGATGAAAAAGGGACCTGTCCCCTTTTTCATCTTGTTTTACATTGGGGAAAATGCTAGAATTAATTCAAAAATACTAAGAGGAAAATAAAATGTTGTATCAGTATCTGGAAAATAGTATCAGCAGCCCTCAGCTGTTCTGCCTGGTTGCAGTCCTGGGATTTGTAGTGGCGTATCTGCTTCTGGCAAGGAGGTTTAATTTTCTGCCGAGAGATCATGGCAGGGATTTCGCCGTGAATGGAGCACAGTCAAGGGGAAAGATAAGGGGAGTCGGAGTCATTATGATTCCGGTATTCTCAGTGGTGGTGCTGGTTTTCTGTCCGATATCGATAGAAAGTATCATATATATAGTTCTGATCAACTGCGTGATGCTGTCAGGTTATTTAGATGATGCATCTGATATTCCGTGGCAGGACTATAAGAAGGGCGCGATTGATCTTGTGATCGCGATCATCACTATGATCATTTTTCTCAGAGAAAATGGCACACAGGTATATTTCTTCGGGCTGTCATTCAATATCCCGGTGGTTCTGTATTTTATTCTTGGAATCATTCTTATCTGGACAGCCATCAATGTGACGAACTGTTCAGACGGGATCGACGGGCTGTGCGCATCGGTGTCATTCGTGACTATAGCTTCGTTTGCAATACTTTTCAAGGGAAACCTTGGAGAATATGCTGATTACACCTGCGTACTTCTCGGGGTTATTGCTGCATACCTGTGCTTCAATACGAAGCCGAGCTCGATGCTCATGGGTGACGCAGGCTCGAGAGCACTCGGATATGCAATCGCGCTTCTTGCTATGAAGTCGCAGCATCCGTTCAGCTATATCATTCTTTCACTGGTGCTTATCATAGATGGTGGTCTCGGACTCATCAAGGTATCTGTGATCAGGTTCCTGCACAGGAAGAGCTTTATGAAGAATATCCGTACACCGATTCATGACCAGCTTCGCTCTGAAGAGGGCAGGTCATGGTCAGATACACAGGTGGTTGTGAGATTTGCACTGATACAGGCGCTTATTTCAACGGTACTTGGGATTTTCCTTGTATAAATAATACTCACTACGATCGACAGTCTGATTGAGAATATACCAGGTGAGATATTCTGCTGATTCAGGCAATCAGCTCCAGGATAATCCCCCAGAAGGCTCCTATGCAGTAGAGTAATACCGCAATCCTGATATTCTCGCTGAGATGATGGTGGTTCGTGCGGAACAGCACGAGCAGCCCGACTCCGGCGCCGACAAGCAGTCCTGCCATCATCTGCCCGAATGACATCATGCCTGTCAGATACAGCTGTGTCAGGGCGACAGAGGCTCCGCAGTTCGGGATCAGTCCGATCAGGGCAGCAAGGAATACACCAAGTACAGGGATAGCATTCAGGAATCCGGCAATCCTTCTCTGACCGATGGCATCTACGAGAAGCGTCAGTGCAAGGGTTATTATAAAGATAAAGATCACGATATTTATCGTATGTGTAAGGGCGGCACGGAAAATGCCGCTTTTTTCATCATTTTCATAGTCAGCGTGCTCCTCGACACAGAGGTCGTGGATGCTCTTTTCTCCCTTGTCTCTCCATCTGGTATGACGCAGAATGGCATCGACGACAAGGCCGGACAATACGCCAAGAACAGCCTTTATGCCAAGGATTGTCAGTATTTTCGATGGAGCGACCTGCTCAGATATGAAGATAGGCAGCATCTCATCTGATGTCGAGAGAAAAACAGCCAGCATCGTGCCGAGGGTGATCACGCCGCCTGAATAGAGGCTTGCGGCACTCGCAGAGAATCCGCACTGTGGGATGATTCCGAAGAGTCCCCCGAATACAGGGCCTGCCTTTCCCATGCGGGCGAGCAGACCGGTGGCCCTTGAGGCAGTATGGTGCTCCAGGTATTCCATCAGCAGATATGTGATGAAAAGGAACGGAATAAGCTTTAGTGTGTCGACCAGAGAGTCAACAAGTGCATCTATAAACATACTCATGACTGAGTCTTACCTTTCTTTCTGCAATCCTCACATAATCCCACAAGTACCGAATCCCCACAGTCAAGTGTGAATCCATGATTCTTCAGGAGATGATCCTGGATGCTTCGCATGAATTCACAGTCCAGATGGATTATGCTGCCGCAGCTCCTGCAGTAGAGATGCAGGTGATGCGGGCAGTCGTGCCCCTCCTTCAGATACTGATAATATTTCTCTTCCTTTGCATCAAGCCTGTGCCCCTGGATCAACCCTGAGCATTCCAGTCGGTCGAGATTGCGATATACAGTGGCCTGATTGATGGTCAGGCCGTCACCACGCATCTTCTCAAGAAGAGAGGATGCAGACACGATCTCGTTCTCATGATTTTCAAAATAATTAATGATCCAGCTTCTGTACTGGGATTTGTAATCCTTCATGTAATCACCCTGTCCTAAAATGCGAATCATTTGCACATTAATATCTATTATATACATTTGCGAATCATTTGCAAGCGTTTTCTTCAGGGAAAGACGGCTCTAACAGATATGGTCTATGGGGTGGCGGATTTGTTCGGGTTTCCTATTGAAAAGCATGGTCAGAATGCGGAGCTTAGTCAGAAAGGCAAGATTGCGGAACTTGCTGGAGGATATACATATACTGGTTGAAGAACGAAAGAAGTTTCGTGAAGATGCGCAGGATAGGAAGATTTAATATTACGGATAAATCGATATTTATCTGCTAGTATAATAATGGAAATCGACAACCTCTTCCATTTCTTTTTCCCGTGGCAGTTGAGGGCCACATGGCCACCGGTCGTGCCGACTGCGTGGTGAAGACCCCGGGCTATATCTATGTATTCGAGTAATACCTTGATCACAGGAATTTCCTTCTGATCAGATTGAAGATATTCTCTGTCATTGCCGGATTATGCCTGGTCCCATGCTCGAATGATGACAGGGTGAGAATACGGGCCCTGCGGTCAGGTACCTTTCCCATGGAAATATATTCTGTCACATCGAAGATCTCGAGAAGCTCCGTGTACAGGATTGCAAGCAGCACCTGCCTCTGCCAGAAATACGTATCGTACGCATAAGGATAGAGCTGTAGCAGTGTGTAGGCAAAATAGTATCTGTGCCTGTCTGCATATCCGCTGTCCTTAGCATGAAGCTCCTGAAGCCTTGCATCCAGCCATTTCTCAGCCTCACCCTGATACAGACGGCCAAAAATCCTCTTGTATCTCCTTATCAGCATGAAAAAATGCGTGTTCCTCACGGACATCGTGGTATAGTCGATGAGCCCGAGAATGATCTCATCGATCAGCTCTATCGGGAAAAATGCATTTGTCGGCTCAGGTGAAACCAGATACTTTCCCCATTCATCAGGGTCAAGGGTAAGCTTCACCTCGCCTGCCGTCTCCCGCATGGTATTGCTCAGGTATCTGGCATTTGAGGCCGCAGCCCGGGCATATACAGCTCCGAACAGGACAGGAAGGCCATGAGTCTCATCGCATACGGCTGCTACCGCTTCATCCCGCTGTCTGAGCAGTGCTTCAAGGAAGGGCCTGTCATCATTATTTGTAATATAATAGGAAATATATTTCTCATCCGTCCTTATAAAGGAAATCTCCCTCGGATGGTCTGTAAATACTGCCGCCGTAGCCGGGCATGAAAGCAGCATGGTAATCTCTCTCCGCTCACCCAGGTCAAGCACCTGGAACGGAAACTGCGCACATACCAGCGGTAGAAGGTCTCTGTTCCCTCCATCCTTCTGGAAACGGCAGAGTCCGTGATCCACTAAAAAAGGGCATCTGCCAAATACCTTGCGGATGCTCTTCTCTTTTTTTCCTTTGATAAAGAAACGCATGAGCCTGCCATGCATACCACCAAGCCTGCGGTAATTCTCATAGGTATCATCACCGACCTGGATCGTCCACCATCTGCAGCACGGCTCAGGACAGTCGCCCATCAGGCATTTGTAGTATCTGGCATTTTCTACAATATATGTATTCATTGAAAAATCATACTGAAGAAATCTATCATTCTCTCGCTCCACGGCTCTGCACTAGTGCCCTTTCCGAGTCCGATCGCATGACCGCCGGTAGGATAGATCTCGCACAGATGCCTGATATCATGAATATCAAGTGCATCTGCAAGAATCGAAATATTCTCAGATGACACCGATTCATCATCGCTGCAGTGAAAGGCGTATGTAGGCGGGTAATCATCATCCACAATATTCTCAACTGAGAGCTCATTGATAAGCCTGTTCCTTTCCGAAGGGTCTGTCCCTTTCAGCAGGTTCTCACGCGTAGGCTCGTTCGTGATAGAATCCTTAAGCGAAATCACAGGGTATCCGAGAAAAACTCCCTGTGGCTTACTTCCTGGGAGCAGCTTCTCTGCAAGGCCTGCAGCTGATGCTGCCAGGTGGCCTCCGGCTGAGAACCCACCGAAAATGATCCTGCCCGGATCTACTCCAAGCTCATCTGCATGTTCTCTGATATACCTGCAGCTCTGCAGCAGATCCATCTGCGGCAGGGGATATGTGGCCGGATCAACACTGTACCTTAGAATGAAGGCTGCATATCTGTGATCCTTCATAAACCTCTGTATCGGAGTGCCTTCATTCGGCATGCTCACCAGCTCGTATGCTCCTCCCGGACATATGATGGCTGCAGGCCTTCTGCCCTGTGCCTTCTCATCCGGAGTGATCAGAATCCCCTGTGTGCTTATTTTTATCTCTGACATTTACCTTGCCTGCCTATTCATAAATAAAGTATTTATATTCTAGCACATCTGCAGTCAAAAAAAAAGATGCACCGTGAGGACGCATCTCTATAATAAGTGTAAACAATCACATTTTCGTAAAATGAAAGGCAGGCCGGCTACCAACGGTTGCCGACCTGCTAATAGGGGAGAATATGAAATTGAAATGAAAGGGGTTTCATTTCGACTACAGATTATACACGAAAAATATTTCGTATTCAATAAAATCTCTATTAAAAATTATTATCTTTTTCTAATTGATCACGCGAGTGAGAAATAGGTTCCATCCGAATGCTTATAAGGCTTTGCCCATGAGAAATAATATCCTGCACGGAAGTACTTGAGATTCTTCGGATGGCTGTTCTTAAGCAGGGCATCCTTGCATGCATTTACAGTTTCGCCGTTGATATCGTTTGTATGGATTCTGGACATCCTTACTACGGAAAACTGATGCTTGGCTGTGAGTGCCTTATTCACCTGATCTGATGACTTCTTGTAGCTTCTGGCTCTGTTGACAATGACCTCTGCTGTCATCTCCTTGGTGGAGTACTTTACATTTCCTGCCTCGCACTGTACCACACGGCACATGAGGTCGAATGACTTCTCAGAAATCTTTACCTGTGAATTGGCCTTCAGCTGCTGCCAGGTGATATCGATCAGAGCATTCTGCTCCTTCTTCACTCTGGTCTTATAATTTCCCTTTGTGACCCTGATTGTATTCTTTCTCTGCTTCTTGAGCTTCTTCTTATAAGAAGATGTAAGCTTCTTTGCATTGACCGGCGTATAACTGCTTTCGTTTATGTCGTTTGCGCTCTTGACGGTTATTGCTGCCCCCGAAACCACACTTGCTGCTGATGCCGGCTTTGCCGGAACCATTATAAGTGCCAGAACCATTGCTGTAACTGCTACGAGTCTTTTCTTAAACATAAAACCTCCGTTGTCTTTATTGCTCGGCAGTAATTATGACATACTTTTGTAACAATTGCAAGTGTAGTTTAACAATTTTCAATTTTTCTTAAATAAAAAATAGCTCCAATCCCTATAAACATAGGGGTTGGAGCTGCCTGGCATTTTTTCAGATACAAAAATATTACTTATCTGCTTCTGCTTCCTTCTCAGCTGCTGCTTCCTCATCTGCCTCAAGTACGGCTTCTGCTGCTGCATCCATATGCTGATGCTCTGCGATATGAAGAACTGAAGAATCAAGCGGTGTAGTAACATCGATGTCTGCGTTCTTTGCGATATCAAGATCTCCGACTGTGATCTCTGTTCCGATAGGAAGCTTTGATACATCGATCTCGATCTTGTCGACAATATCCTTAGGATATGCCTTGTACTCTACGGTGCTGATATCTCTTGTAAGGAATCCGTTTGTACGATCCTCGTTTAAGAGAATGATCTCAGCTACGCCCTTTACCTTCTCTGTTGCGATCAGGTGCTGGAATGTCATGTCAAGATAATGAGTATTGAGATGATCCTTGTCTGCTGACTTGATCATTGTATCGTACTCCTTGCCATCTACTACAAGTGTAGCTTCTGAACCTACATGATGGTTCTTCATGAACTGAGTAGCCTCATTTGCATCGATGACGAGTGAAAGTGACTCCGGAAGGTCCTTTCCGCACATAGATGCTGTGATGAGTCCCTCACGGCGGAGAGCCTTTGCCTTCTTTGACATGTCACGTGTCTTTGCATTAAGTGATGCCATTGTATAACTCCTTTCTGCGGGCCGTCTTGACCCCAGACAGACCCGATTTGAATCTGTCAACAAAAATTTACCGTGTGATATGATAACACGAATAATATTTTTTTTCAAGAAAAATCAGTCGAGAATTTTTTCTCCGAACTCGTCGAGCAGGTCACTAAACAGAGGACTTTTGTCAAGGCAATTATCTGAACTCACACCCAGCCAGATGATCATTGACTATACCTATCGACTGCAGAAAAGAGTACGTGATGACCGGACCGACGAACTTCATCCCGCGCTTCTTCATATCTTTGCTTAGAGCCTCTGATACATCTGATACTGTCGGCACTTCACTGAGGCTCTTCCATTTTCCGTCAATCTGACGTCCATCTGTAAAGCTCCAGAGATACCTGTCAAAGCTGCCGTACTTCTGCTGTATTCTCTGAACCGCCTGCGCGTTGGTTCTGACACTATATATCTTGCTTCTGTTGCGGATCAGCCCTGTATCTTCCATAAGCCCGTCCAGCTCTTCATCGCTCATAGCAGTGCATCTATCTATATCAAAATTGTGAAAAGCCCTGCGGTATTCCTCCCTCTTATGCATGATGGTCTTCCATGATAGGCCGACACTTGCACCTTCAAGTGACAGCATTTCGAACTCGAACCTGTCATCGTGATTGATCTTGCACCACTCTTCGTCATGATATTTTTCCATAACAGGGTCGCCAGCCGCCCATGACCTGCATTCACTGTTCATGATTATTCGTATTCCTTCCATTGCAATTATAAATGTTTCCGGACAAAAAAAGAAGCCCTCTCAGGCTTCTTTAATCGTCTATTACTATCAGTTCTTCGACTGTCACCTTTGTCTGCTTGTCAGACACGTGAAATGACTGCAGCACCGGGTGGTTCTTGTTCTGCAGTGACATAATCAGATAGCTGGCGTGCTCATCGTATGCCAGACGCTTGTCCTCTGCAGACGGGCGCGATGGCGATGCCGGATGGGAATGCCAGTTGCCAAGCGGTTTCAGTCCATTTGCACGCATATCCTTGGTCGCTGCAAACTGGTCTTTTGGATCCAGAGAAAAATGTTCTTCACTGTGGTCTATATTCTCAAGCAGATAGACCCTTTCGATATGTTTCACAGGATGCACACCAGTGCCGTCCTGATCGTATGCATCAGGCTCTTCCGCTTCAGTCCCAGCAATAAGTCCACACGCCTCTTCCGGAGCGTTCTTCCTTGCATGATCCAGAATTTTCTGGTAATCACTTTCTTTAATGGTAATTATATAGCTCATATAATCTCCAAAAGACAAGGGGACGGTTCTCCTGTCTGTTTAATTAAATAAATTTAGCTAAAAAGACAGGAGAACCGTCCCTCTGTCTGTTAGTTCAATGGGTTCTTCGGATCCCAGTCACACTGTACCTGCTCATAGTCGATGAGCTCAGTGATCGTAGGGTGATCTGAGCATACAGCACAGTCTGGATCCTTAGGAAGCCTGATCTTCCTGAAGTCACCCTTGAGACCGTCGTATGTGAGGAGATATCCGGTGAGGAGTTCTCCTGCGCCTGTCAGATACTTGATGGCTTCCATTGCCTGTAGGCATCCGATGATACCAGCCATTGCGCCGATTACTCCGGCCTGCTTACAGGTAGGAACAGCATCCTTTGGTGGCGGGTTCTTGAATACGCATCTGTAGCATGGACCCTGGCCCGGTACATAGGTCATCAGCTGACCATTGAAACGAAGGATTCCTGCGTGACAGAAAGGCTTTTTAGCCATTACGCACGCATCATTGATCAGGAACTTCGTAGGGAAATTGTCTGTTCCATCAAGGATGAAATCATAATCCTTGATGATATCCATGATATTATCTGATGCCAGGAACTTGTAGTAAGTATTGACCTTGACATCAGGATTGATGGCCTGCATAGTCTCTTTTGCAGACTCTACTTTTTCCTTGCCGATATCGGCTGTCGTGTGGATGATCTGTCTCTGGAGATTTGACAGATCTACAACATCGGCGTCAATGATTCCGATCGTTCCTACTCCTGCCGCAGCCAGATACATTGCTGCCGGAGCGCCGAGGCCACCTGCTCCGACGATCAGGACCTTGCCATTGAGGAGTTTCTTCTGGCCCTTGACACCGATCTCTTTTAAAATGATATGTCTCGAATATCTTTCGAGCTGCTCATTTGTAAATGCCATTATCTGCCTCCGCCCATGAAATACAGGAACTCTACAGAGTCTCCATCCTTAAGGGCTGTCTTGTCAAAGTCGTCCCTGTTGACAAAATCATCATTAACGGTAACTGTCACGTACAGTGGATTGTCGATCTTCTCAGCATCAATAAGCTCTGTAACTGTGGTTCCGTCCTTGTACTCTTTTTCTTCTCCTGCAACCTTGATCTTCACTTTAATCCTCCAATCATTAATGAAGTTCTGTTCGTTCTCATCCCGAAGCTTTCGGTCATTCGCCAACCTTTTTTACAATAAGGTCATATGTGCCGTCTTTGTTGTCGATAAGCTTCAGGATCTGATGACCCTCTTCCTTCATTGAACGTGGAACGTTCTGGACCGGCTCGCCATCGTTCATATGTACATCAAGGACGTCTCCGTCATCGAGCTCCTCGATAGCTACCTTCGCCTTTACAAAAGTAACCGGGCAAACCACATCTGTGATATCCACTGTATCTGCGATATCATAATCAGCCATCTGTTTCGTCTCCTTTTTTCTTTGTCTTGCCATTGTAAGCATCGTTTACAACGACCTTGAACTTGTCCCAACCGACCCTCTCAAGCGTCTTGAAAAATCTCTCGCTTGGAAGACCATTTTCTGCGAAGAAATCTATAGTCGCATCTGCAACTCTGAAAAGCGTATCCTCATCCTTGATGAATGGAACAGCCTCTTCACCAAACCTCATATTGTTTCCGAATGTACCACCGAATGTCACGATGAATCCCGGTGTGTAGTCCCATGCATCAGCCGGGCAGCTCTTAACGCAGCGTCCGCAGTTGTTGCACTTCGCATAGTCTACATGGATCTTTCCATCCTCATCCTGAGTGATGGCGCCCTCACGGCAGGCCTTGACGCATACGCCACAGCCTATGCAGGCATCCTCCTTCCACTTTACATCATATCCGCCCTTGACACCGAAGTCATTTTCCTCAGTCTTCAGGCAGTTGTTGCGGCATCCTGTGACACCGAACTTGAACTTGTGATTGAGCTCACGGCCGAAATATCTCTTATCGAGCTTCTCTGCTATATCAAGCGCGTCGATACATCCTGACGGACAGCATCTGCCGCCCTGACAGGCTGTAACTGTACGTACCCTCGGTCCGCAGACGCCAGGTACCACACCGCCCTTTGCGAGGTCAGCCTTAACAGCATCTATATCCTTGAGCTGAATGAAAGGGATCTCAATTCCCTGTCTGGCTGTCAGATGTACATAGCCATGACCATACTTATTAGCCACATCCTGAACTGCCGCAAGCTGGTCAGCTGTAACAGTTCCGCCGACTACCTTGAGCCTCAGTGAAAAGGTATCCTTCTGCTTCTGCCTCATGAAGCCGCCGGCTTTGAGGGCTGCGTAATCAACTGCCATTATCTTTTTCCTCCATACATAAAGGCTCCGGGAGGTTATCTGCTCATCGGAGCTAATTCCTACTTTTCATATAGGATTTAAGTTATTTTCAAAGACAATTATAGATTTTTTTTAGAGTTTGTCAAGTACAAAATTGATTATTCTGCCTTTATTGCCTGTGCGAAATCATCTGCCAGATCAGCAGGATCTTCGATTCCGACGCTTACACGGATGGTGTCATCATATACACCTGCATCTGCAGCCGCCTCCGGTGAACTATGCATATAGAGTGTAGACCACGGGTGTATGACAAGCGTCCTGATATCGCCAATATTGCTGGCGATGGTACAGTATTTAAGATGATTTAAAATATGAAAAGCCTTTTCACGGCTGCCTGCACGAAGAGTCAGAATACCTCCGCCATATCCGTGAAGCTCTGTCTCAGCAAGCTCATGAGCCTCTGAAGTCTCAAGTGTCGGATGATTGACATCATATATGCCATCTATTTCCGAAAGACTCCTGGCAATCTGCCTTGCATTATAGCAGATCCTCTCCATGCGTAGGCCGAGTGTCTCCAGTCCTACAATATTCATGTATGCATTGAATGGCGATACGCAGGTTCCGAAATTTTCCCATGTATCTGTGCGGAGACGGATGGAATATGCCATTCTGCCGTACTTCTCGAAATCCTTCATTGCAGGATACCTCTCCGGATCCCAGTTGAATTTCGCACCATCAACTATGATTCCACTGATGGAGTTGCCACCGCCATTAATATACTTGGATGATGAATGAACCACAATATCAGCTCCAAGTGAAAGCGGACTGATCAGATACGGTGTAGCAGTCGTCGCATCCACGATCAACGGCAGACCCTTACCATGTACATATTCAGAAAGCTTTGGAATATCCAGTACGAAAAGACCGGGATTTGAAATCACTTCTCCGAATACGATCCTGGTATGCTCATTCAGAAGTGGCTCTATATATTCCGGGGTAAGTCTTTTTGCAAAATGTGTATGAATACCGAATTTCTCAAGATCCTTGAACAGGTCAAGCGTGCCGCCATAAAGTCCGGCTGCTGCCACTATCTCATCTCCGCTCTGAAGGACATTGAGCATCGACATCACGACAGCACTCATGCCTGAAGAAGTAGCCACAGCTGATGGAGCACCTTCAAGCTCTGCAATCCTGTTCTCAAATGCCGATACAGTAGGATTACCGATACGGGTGTATGCGAATCCGAATGCCTTGTGATGGAAAACCTTTTCCTGCTCTTCTGCGCTCTTGTATCCGAACGCAGTAACCTGCGCTATAGGCGGCAGAGTCGCATTGAATGCGTAGTTTTCAGTTGATCTGCCGTGGAGAATCTTAGTGTTAAAATCCATTTCTCTAATATTCCTATCGGGTTAGTATGTTTATACGTTGAATCTACTTTATCACAATGAAGAATATCTGTCAATGGAGATCAAGCGTTTTTACTTCTTCCCTGTATACCTTTTTAAAGAATATCAGTGACGGATCTTTAACACTTACTATAGCATAAGAATTAAATAAAAACACTTACAAGCCGCAGAAATGCGGCTTTTTTCATGCCCAAAATCTGTCAAGTTTTTC